>JBFXFL010000013.1:0-57822 GCA_050179115.1 Porticoccaceae bacterium
GCGGGTTCACTGGTCGCGGGCGTCTACGAGAAGGTGATGGACCGCGCGTCCGCCTACGAGATCCTCAAGAGCCGTGCGGCCTCCGCACCCGACGCGCCGCCCGCGGGCAGGCCGGGCGCGCCCGGCGTACCGGCGCAGGAGGACGGCGGGATAATGGGCAGCCTCAACGAGATCCTGTTCGGTTCCACCGGCCCGCGCGGTGGCAAGCGCGATGGCCTGGCCCAGACCATGGCCAAGTCGGCGGTGCGCACCATGGGCACCACGGTGGGCCGCGAGATCCTGCGCGGGGTGCTGGGCGGCATCTTCGGCGCCAAGAGGCGCTGAGTTCTACCGGTGCTCGGTCAGGTTGCTGAACGTCTGCAATGCTCCCAGCGATACCCCGCCCGAGGCTGATAGGGATACCGCGCGTGTCGTACCGGGCTCGCCCCGGCTGCGACGCGGGGGGTAGCGCAATGCAGGAGCAATGCCGAGAGCGCCGCGCTGCTGGTCGACAAGGTGTTTCCCGAGCAGCCGGCGCTTCAGGATCGCCCTGATCTGGCTGCCGGTAAACTTCGATTTGTGCGTGTAGAACCTCTGCGGGTCCTATTACGAGGATGTTCTACGTTTGAGCCCAGTGGTTTTTAGGGGGATTACCGTGTCATTTCAGATGCTCCTCGATCCACTCCCAGCGCTTGTCCTTGACCATCACGAACCGGCAGCGCCCTTCGGACAGGTTTGCCCACAGGCCGCCGATCAGGCGGTCGTCTTCGGCTCCCGCCCAGCGGTCCGCGCCCTTGTACTCGATGGCCAGGATCGGGCCCGGCTCGTCACCCGCACCGGGCAGCTGGCACAAAAAGTCCGGGTAGAAGCGGCCATCGGCTTTCTGCAGGAAGAACGAACTGCCTTCGCGCCGCACGAGATTGCGCACCCAGAACCGGATGCGCCCCTGCTGGGCCTGAATGTCCAGCCAGCAGGCACACTCGAATTCTTCCTTGCTGTCGAAGTCGCCCATGCGACCATAAAAATGCTTGCGGAAATCGAAATGCCCGAAACGGCCGTCGTAGTCGCGGCTGGGCGCATAGGCCTGGGCGTGAAACTCGAAGGTGTATTGATCGGCCACCGCCACGCGCGAGGCTGCATCGTCACCGAATAGCGCCTGCTGGAAAGCCTTGCCGACCGCCTGGCGACGCAGATCGCGGATGCGCGCTTCCAGCCGATTGCGGATCAGGAATTTCTGCAAATTGGCTCGCGCCAACGTGAAGCCATCCCGGCGCGGCAGTTCGCCCAGCCACGCGGCGACGAAGGCCTGCTTGCTGGCGTGAGTGAGTGAAGGTTCCGGCAGGTTGCGACAGAGCCAGGTGGCAAGGCGCACTGCGTCCCAGTTCTCGGGCTGATAGACCAGTCCCAGATCGCGTTGCAGATCGGGCAGGAAGCGTGAAACGATCTTGCCGCTTTCGTCGTCGACATCGATTTCGCCGCCTTCGGACACTTTCAGGCCGACACCCAGTGCGGTCACTTCATCATGCGTCGGTGTAGCGTCGTAGGTGGATAAATCCCATGGGTACTCCAGCACCTCCGGGTCATCGAACAATTGCAACTGTTCTGAACCGCTGGGGCCTTGCACGCGCAAGGCAAGTTGCGGCACGCGAAAGCGCTCGCCCAGTTCGGCGGGCGTCTGGAAGAACTCGATAGCCGCGGTGCGGCTGATCTCGGCGGCTTCCACGATCGCCGCCGCTGCGGTTTCCGATGTGACCGAGGCTTTGAGGACTTCGGTTTCGTCCTCGGTCAGCGGCGTATTGATGGTCAGCGTGTTGAGTTTGCCGTCCCAGCTCACCTTGTCGCGCACCGGCTTGGGCACGCTCTTGAGGTCGGGCTTCTCGGTCAAGGTGATCGCCACCGGCCGAACGACGACGCGCCCGGCGTGACCTTCCAGATCCAGCCGCGCCTGCTCGGCCTTGGCGGCGGTGACGAACTCCGCCACCTCGCGCCGCTCGAAGCCGGCGCCCGTTACCAGGCGGTCACGCAGCGCGCCCGCCGTCTCGGCAAAGTTGCGCGACACCACGAAGGCATAGGACTGATTCAGCGCCCTGGCCTGGCGGTGACTGGCGCCCGGTTGCCGCAACACCCGTCCGAGCAACTGCTCCACCGCCGTGGCCGACGACAGCGAGGCCATGCTGACCAGGATGTAGGCGAAGGGGCAGTCCCAGCCCTCGGCCAGCGCCTTCTGCGTGATGACGAACTTCACCGGGCAGGCCGGGTCGGCAATGCCCAGTTTGTAGTCGGCCTCGATCTGTTCCAGGCCCTTTTCCTCGCCGGTGGCGACGACGATCTCGCTGGCCGGGATGCCGTGGTTGGTTATCAGCTCGTTGCGTACCCGCTCGAAATCCAGCGTGTCCACGCCGGCGCGGCGCGGCTCGGATTGAATCAGTACGATCGGCCGCAGGTAATCCGCGCCGGCGCGGCGTTCCTCATCCGCCAGCCTGTGCAGCGCCTCGCGCCGGCCGATGGCGTCGGCCAGACACTGCTGCCAGTTCGGCTCGGTTTCCAGCATCACCGGCAGCTTGATCATCTCCTCCGCCTTCAGCTCGGCGGCCGAGACGCTGTGCAGCACGTTGCTCGGCGTGCGTTCCAGGTCCGGAGTGGCGGTCAGTTCCAGCACGCCGCTGGGGCGAAAGCGCGCCAGCATGTCGAAGGCGAGTTCCGTGCGGCTGTTGTGCGCCTCGTCCACCACCACGAAGGGCCGGCGCAGGCGCAGCACGTTGGCCAGCGAGCAGGGCGTGGTGTGCTCGGCGCCTTCGCCCTCGCTCAACAACACATCGCGCTGGCTGGGCGACAGGTTGTCGAAGTGGTGCATCAGCGCGCCGCTGTTCTGGTACACCTTGCGCGATTCCTCGTCCTCCACCTGAAAGGCCTGCCGGGTGGCGACGATCACCGTGGTGGAGGTATCCAGCGTGGCGCGGGTGATGCTCTTGGCCTCGTCCAGATCCAGCACCGTGACCGGCCCTGCCTCGCGCAGCGCCCTGTGATAGGGGTGCAGGCGGTCGCGCAGGGCGCGCAGGGTCTGTTCGCGGATCGGTTTGCTGGGCACCAGCCACAGGATCACGCTGTGCTCGCAGCGCAGCAGGTGAGTGTTGGCAAGCTGAACGCTCCTGGCGGCCAGCCAGGTCTTGCCGCCGCCGGTCGGCACGCGCAGGCAGAAGTACGGCATGTCGGCCGGAAAGCCCGCCAGCGGGTGGTAGGGATTGCCACGGCCCCACAGGCGTTCGGTGGTGGCGGTGAAGGCAATCGAAGGCGATGGCAGCTCGTGGCAGGCCTTGAAGTAGGCCTCGACGCTGTCCAGTACCTGCTGCTGGTAAACCTTGGGCGCAAAGGTCGTCATGCTTTGTCACCATAGGGCGCCGACGGCTCCTGCACTGGCGAGCTTGCCGGCTCCGGCTCAGGGCGGATGTGCTCGATGACACCGTTTCGGCACACGACAATGGCTGTACCGGTTTGGATTGCCAGCGCACGGGCGCGCTGCGCAGCCCGCAGCAGAGCTGGCCAGGAACCCCGCAAATCCGGATTGGCGGATTGCTCTATGGGCTTGGGTGTCGTCATACGTTGTCCCTCCAATCCATCAGTCCTGGCAGATCGCCCGAGTTGTCGTAGAGCGCTCAGGCATCGACCATCATTCATCGCTTACACCTCCAGCGCGTACGGGGTCTGCTTGAAGGTGATGCCCTCGCGCGCGGCGCGCCCGCCCATGCGGTTGGCGGCGGCGTAGATCACTTTCGGGCCGGTGAACCGGGGCAACAGGTCGAACACCGGGCCGGTGAGCACGTTGCCGCCGGCGGCCGAGCGGTCCTTGAGGATGCCGTTGTAGAGCAGGTAGATGGCCCGGCCTTCGTGCACGCCGATCAGTGACGAATCGGCCTGGCCGCGTTTTGCGGGTGACAGACCGGTACCGGTCTCGGCGAACCAGACGAACTCGGCCAGTTGGGCAAAGCGCACGTCGCCGCGGATCTGGCCGTCGGCATCGAACAACGGCTCAGTGGACAGGCGGCAGAACTGGAAGCCGCCGCCGAGGCCCTCGACCACCTTCTCCCCTCGCCCGCCTGCGGGAGAGGGGCCGGGGGAGAGGGCGCCTTTGCTGTAGCCGCTGGCGACGCGCTTGACGCGCTCGGCGGTGACGGTGCGGGCGATGTTGTCGTCCATCTCGACCAGGATGAAGCGACGGTTGCCGCCGTCCTCGGCGTTTTGCTTGAGCACCGCATGGCCGGTGGTGCCGGAACCGGCAAAGCTGTCGAGGACGATGGAGTCTTTGTCCGTGGCGATCTGGAGGATGCGCTGAATCAAGCGAGTGGGCTTCGGCGTGATGAATACGTCGTCGGAGGTATCGAAATCGACCAGTTCGAGTAGCTCCTTCTTTGCTTCCTGTGTATGGCCGACTTCGCCGTAGAACCACATGGTTTGAGGGACCCGGCCGTCTTTCACTTCGTGCAGAAATCGCTTTATCTGTGGAATTGCGCCACCGTCCTTGCCCCACCAAATTCGGTTGTCCCGATCCAGTTCTTCAAACTTTTCCTTGGAGACACGCCAGTACATGCCCTTCGGCGGAGCTTCGATGATTCGACCGGAGGGGCACGTAATTGAGTACGTTCCTGCTGAGTAATAGTTGCGTGCTGACAAGTCACTGGTCTTCCAAACGCCTCGCGGATCTTTGTCTGGGTTCTTGTAAGCGGCGTTCTGCTCATCGGTACGCGGCAAGAGATTGGGCTTCCAGCTATCGGCCTTTGCAGCATAGATGACGATGTAGTCGTGATCTTCGGAGAGATGACGTGCCGAGTTCTTGGGCGAATAGACTTTCTGCCACAGCACGGTCGCCACAAAGTTCCTCGCCCCGAAAATCTCATCCATCAACAACCGCAGCGCCGCCACTTCGTTGTCGTCGATGGAAATAAAGATGGCGCCGTCGTCCGATAGGAATTGCTTCAGCAGCACCAGGCGCGGGTACATCATGCACAGCCAGCGGTCGTGGCGGTCCAGCGTTTCGCCTTCCTTGCCCACCACCTCACCCAGCCACTTGCGAATCTCCGGGCTGTTGACGTTGTCGTTGTAGACCCAGCCCTCGTTGCCGGTATTGTAGGGCGGGTCGATGTAGATGCACTTCACCTGGCCGGCATAGCGCGGCAGCAGCGCCTTGAGCGCGTGCAGGTTGTCGCCCTGCACGATCAGGTTGCCGCCGTCGGCATCGCCGCAGGACAGCTCGGGCGCCGGCTCCAGCAGGCGGAACGGCACTTCTTTGTGGTGTTTGACGACGGCTTCTTTGCCGATCCAGTTCAATGTAGGCATTCGCGTTCCCGAGGATGTTTCTATTCTTGTGTTGGCGGTCGTTGGCCGAGGCCGATCCATTTGGCCCCGCGCCCCTTGCCCGTCGGAGCGATAAGCCCTTCCGTTTTCATTGCACGCAATACCAATCGCACCATATCGCGGCTGATGCCGGGGCAGGCTTCTTCGATCTCGGAGATTGAGAAGGGCAGGTTGCGCTTGAGGATTTCGGCACGCACCCGGTCGCCCTTGGCGCCACGCCCGCGCTCGATGGTGCCGACGCGTTCTTCAAATTCCTTGTAGGCGCGCAGCAGGGCGCCCCAGAAGTAGTCCAGCCAGGGCGCAATGTCGTGCGCTGCCTCGTGCCAGCCCTGGGAACTGGCTTCCAGTGTTTCGTAGTAGCTTTCTTTCGATTCCTCGAAAATGCGTTCCAGACTGATGAAGCGGCCCACGGCGTAGTCGAAGTGGTAGAGCAGTTGCAGCGTGAGCAGCCGCGCCATGCGGCCGTTGCCATCCGGGAAAGGATGGATGCACAGGAAGTCGAGAATGGCCAGCGGCACCAGCACCAGCGGGTCGGCCAGATGCCGATCCAGCGCGGCGCGATAACGCGCGATCAGGTCCGTCATCGCCATCGGCGTGAGATGCGCGGCCACTGGGCGGAAGCGGATGCGGGCGCTGCCGTCCGGGTGGCGTTCGACGATGTCGTTGTTGGTGGCCTTCCAGTGGCCGCCGGGTTGCGGCATGTAGCGGTACAGGATGCCGTGCAGCTGGAGCACCGCGCCCGCGGAGAAGGGCATCCGTTCACCGCTTTCATGGATGAGACCCAGCGCGTCGCGGTAGCCAGCCACCTCCTGTTCGGAACGGCTCTTGGGCGCGGCGTTCTTGAGCACCAGCGATTTCAGGCGGGCGGCTGCGACCACCACCCCTTCGAGGCGGTTGGAGGACTCGGTGGACTCGACCACGGCGACCTGGCGCAGATCGCTCAGCACCTCTGGCGACTGGGCGATGTACAGGCGCTGTTTGCCCCGGTACTCCCCAAGGGCGCGCAATGTCGCCAGTTGCTGGGCGTCGAAGCGCAGTCCGGCAAGGTAGTCGGGCGAGAGAGAGTGCAAGGACTCGTCGCTGGTGGCGGAAATGGGGTAATCGTATTTCATAAAGGGGTATTGAGCTACTGAACTACCCCAATTATCTGAAGATTACCCCATTTGCCTGCCTTGCAGGGCAGATCGGCGGGAGGCTCCCATTTCGGCACATGGCCAGTGCAAACCGCAAACCCTGCAAACCTCGGTTTGCACTCAGGCGGTGGCGGGGCGGCGCGTTCCCACCCCGGTCCGGGAACGGTTTTGGCCGGGAATGCCGTGCGGGGATTTCGCGCAAAGAAAAAGGGCCCGGAGACTATCCGAGCCCTTGTGGATGGTGGAGGCGGCGGCAGTCACACTGCTTCGCAAGCCGCCCTGACGTCCTGACCGGTGTGCTCGGTATGGTTTACCGCTGCATTGCCACGAGGTGCATGGATGCACCCTGCCGCGGCCTGACAGCGCGGCATGCACCGAGCGATGAACCAATCACCTGGCACGCACTCTCAAACTTCGAATCGGGGTTATGTGCCCGAGATACCCCGGATGCTTCATTCAACCGGGCCTCGGGGCTGATCGCCCTCACTCGACGACCACTGGCCGCAAAGGAGAGTCCATCGTGAAGCAGAAGCCCCCTGTCCCCAATTGGTTGATCGCCATCAAAGCCGGTGCCGCCGGATTGCTGGTGCTATCGAACGCAGCGCTCGCCGATGTTGCCAACAAATGGCGGCTCGAGTTCAGCGGCGACGCCGAGTCGGGCGGCGAGATCATTTTCCGGATTACCCCCACGGGGGGCGTGCCCATCGACGCCGTGGTGACCATCCCGAACGACACCGACGAAAACGGAGTCGCCCAGGCCGTGACACTGGGGCTGCAGGCCCAGTTGCCGCCCGAGGCCTACCATGTCGAACGCGACGACGGCGAAGATGTGCTGGTCAAGAAGCTGGAAGGCGCGGCCGACTTCGGCCTGGCGATCGTCTCCAATACCGTGGCGGGCGTGAGCATTCATCCCGACGAGGAGTGATGGCCCAGGCCCACCGCCACAGGCGCGCCCGGGTGCGGAGCGGGGCTGCTACAGGGTCAGCGAACACGCGCTGGCCTCGACGCAGGCAACCTTGAGTTCGGCGTAGGTGTCCACCGCAGGAAACTGGGGAAATTCCGCCACCACATTGGCCGGCGCCGAAAACAGGATGCCGGCATCGGCCTCGGCGAGCATGGTGGTGTCGTTATGGGAATCCCCGGCTGCAATGACGCGGTAATACAGCGTCTGCAGTACCAGCACCGCCGTCGGCGTGGCTGGCTTGTGGTCTTTGCGGACTTCCGGCCAGTTCCGGGGAGTGAGATGGGAGCGAGGAATCGCTAGGAGCGAGTGAAAACAGGCGTTTTCAGGCGTTCTGGCGAGGCGCCACCCGCAGCACGGATGGCCGGAACCCCGCGTGGCGCGGGGATTCGCGCAAAGAAAAAAGGGCCCGGAGACTATCCGAGCCCTTGTGGATGGTGGAGGCGGCGGGAATTGAACCCGCGTCCGTCAGTCCGCTACCGGTAGCTCTACATGCTTATTCGGTCTTTATGTTTAGCCCATCACAACCCGGCCGACAGGGCGCGCGATGTAGCGATTCCGGTAAGGTTTTAGCGGTTCCGCCCCGGACGAGCTTCCCCGCGATCTTGTGAGAGTCGACGCCTGGAACCTGAACGCACAAGCACGGCTTCAGTCAGACGGCACCCTACTGGGTATTAAGCAGCGAGTGCGTAGTTGTCGTCGTTGGCAACTAAAGTTTGCGATTTTGGATTAACGAGATTGATCGCCCTCTCGGCATGCACCACAGGCTTTGTAACCGGCGTCGAATCCAAAACGCCCCCAAAGCTTGAAGTATTCATGGGACAAATCGAGCCGCCCCATAGTTCCCCGGTCGTATTGCTGGATAGGCCGGAAGCGCGCGGATTCTAGCACAGCAGGGATCGGCTTGACCCGGCGCAACCGAGGGACGAGATGGTTTTGCCCCGGCGTGTGGTTATTGTGGTGCAATAAACACCAGGCGTAATTGGGGCTCTATCCACTCGGAGAAATCGATGGCTCAGGATTCAAGGTATGTGGTCGATCTGGACCAGGTCCGGCGCGACGACGTCGCCCAGGTCGGCGGCAAGAACGCGTCCCTCGGCGAGATGCTGTCGCAGTTGTCCGCCAGCGGTATTGCGGTGCCGCCGGGCTTTGCCACCACCGCGGATGCCTACCGGTTGTTTTTGACCGCCAGCGGGCTGGATCGACAGATCGGCGATGCCATGGCCGCCGCTCGTGCGGCCGAGGTGTCGCTGGGCGCGGCGGCGGCCGATATCCGCGCGGCGTTCGAGCGCGCGCCCTGGCCGGCGGAACTGGCGGCGGCGATCACTGCGGGTTACCGGGATCTTTGCGCCCGCACCGGGATGGCGGATGTGGATGTCGCGGTGCGCTCCAGCGCCACCGCCGAGGATCTGCCGGATGCGAGCTTTGCCGGCCAGCAGGAGACCTTCCTCAATATTCGCGGCGAGGCGGCGCTGCTCGATGCCTGCCGGCGCTGCTACGCCTCGCTGTTTACCGCCCGCGCCATCAGCTACCGGGAAGCCAAGGGTTTCCCGCACGACAAGGTGGCGCTCTCGGTGGGTGTGCAGCAGATGGTGCGCAGCGATCTGGGCGGCGCCGGGGTGATGTTCACCCTGGATACCGAGACCGGCTGCGACCGCGTGGTGGTGATCAATGCGGCCTACGGTCTGGGCGAGAACGTGGTGCAGGGCGATGTGGACCCGGACGAGTATCTGGTGTTCAAGCCGCTGCTGGCCGATGCCGCGCTGGTGCCCATCATCGAGAAGCGCTGCGGCGGCAAGGCGCAGAAGATGATCTACTCAACCGAGGGCGGGCGCTCCACCCTCAATATCCACACCACCGAGGCGGAGCGGGCGGCGCTGGTGCTGACCGATGCCGAGATCCTGCAACTCGCGCGCTGGGCCTGCGCCATCGAGGCCCATTACGGCACGCCCATGGATATCGAGTGGGCCCGCGACGGGCGTAACGGGGCGCTCTATATCGTGCAGGCGCGGCCGGAGACGGTGCATTCGCAGACCGCGGCGGACACCCTGCGCACCTACGCGGTCACGGACAAGGGCGAGGTGCTGGCGCGCGGACTCGCCATCGGCGAGGCGGCCGTGGTGGGCCGGGTGTGCCGGATCGACGATCCCCGCGACATCGACCGCTTCGTCGACGGCGCCATTCTGGTGGCGGAGACCACGAGCCCGGACTGGGTGCCGATCATGAAGCGCGCGGCGGCCATCGTCACCAATCACGGTGGGCGTACCTCCCACGCTGCGATCGTCAGCCGCGAGCTGGGGGTGCCGGCGGTGATCGGCACCGGCTCCGGGACTCGCACGCTGGTCGATGGCGCCGAGGTCACGGTGTCCTGCGCCGAGGGCGATCAGGGCTTTGTGTACAGTGGCCGGGCCAGCATCCGGATCGACGAGCTCGCACTTGCCGAACTGCCCGCAACCCGCACCAAGATCATGCTCAATCTGGCCGACCCGGGCGCTGCGCTGCGCTGGTGGCGCCTGCCGGCGGACGGAGTCGGACTCGCGCGCATGGAGTTCGTCATCGACCACGCGATCAAGGTTCACCCCATGGCGCTGGTGCATTTCGATGAACTGACCGATGCCGCGGCCAAGGCGGAGATTGCGGCGCTCACCAAGAGCTACGCCAAACGCACGGATTATTTTGTCGATCGCCTGGCGCGCGGGCTCGCGCGCATCGCCGCGGTGCAATACCCGAACCCGGTGATCGTGCGGCTCTCGGACTTCAAGACCAACGAATACGCCCACCTGCTCGGTGGCACCCAGTTCGAGCCTCGCGAGGAGAACCCCATGCTGGGTTTTCGCGGTGCTTCACGTTATTACTCGCCGCGCTATCGCGAGGGCTTCGACCTGGAATGTCAGGCGTTGCGCCGCTTGCGCGAAGAGATGGGCTTTACCAACGTGGTGGTGATGGTGCCCTTCTGCCGCACGCCGGGCGAGGCGGACCAGGTGCTCGCGGTGATGGCGGAGAACGGTCTGGTGCGGGGCGAGCGGGGACTCCAGGTCTATGTGATGTGCGAGATTCCCTCGAACGTCATTCTGGCCGCGGAATTCGCCGCGCGCTTCGACGGCTTTTCCATCGGCTCCAACGATCTGACCCAGTTGACCCTGGGTGTCGAGCGCGACTCGGAACTGCTGGCGCCCTTGTTCAGCGAGCGGGACCCGGCGGTGCAGTGGATGATTCGCACCGTCATCCGGGACGCTCACATTGCCGGCGCCAAGGTCGGCCTGTGCGGGCAGGCGCCCAGCGATCATCCGGAGTTCGCGCAGTTTCTGGTGGAGTGCGGTATCGATTCTATGTCGGTCACGCCGGACAGCTTTGCCACCGTGAAACGCCATGTGGCGGCGGCGGAGGCCGGTACCCAAAAGAGCTAGCGGCGTAGGGTGGGTAAGCGATAGCGCACCCACCAACAGACCACCGTGGCTTGAACTGGCATCGTGCGGCAATCTCGGCGGATGCGCCCTGCTTATCCGCCCTACACCTCTGTGCGTCCTGAGCGTTAGCGCGGTGAGCGGCGGGGATCGGCACTCCGGCGGGGCATTGTTGCCGAGTACAACCCGGCGTTCCCGGGGGCGCCAAGGGCTAGACCGAGTGGCGCATCATGCGCTGCTTCTGGCGCTGCCAGTCGCGGCTTTTTTCGGTCTCGCGCTTGTCGTAGTCGGCCTTGCCCTTGGCGAGCGCGATCTCGCATTTGACCCGATGCTGGCTCCAGTAGAGCGCGGTGGCCACGCAGGTGTACCCCTTCTGCTGCACGGCGCCCGCGAAGCGGTCGAGTTCGCGCCGGTTGAGCAGCAGCTTGCGGGAGCGGGTCGGGTCGGTGACGAAATGCGTGGCGGCTGAGGGAAGCGGCGTGATCAAGGCGCCCAGCAGAAAAGCCTCGCCATCCTTGAACAGCACATAGCTGTCCACGAGCTGGGCCTTGCCGGCCCGCAGGCTTTTGACTTCCCAGCCTTCCAGGACCATACCTGCTTCCAGGCGATCCTCCAGGCTGTAGTCATGGCGGGCGCGCTTGTTGAGGGCAATGGTCGAGGGGGCGGCGCCGGATTTGGCACCCTTGTTGGCTTTGCTCATGGCCGCGATTATAGGGACTTGGCTGCGGCCTGTGGCTGCCAATTTCGGCGGCGGCGCCACTGAGGCTAAACTGCGTCTCCCGAACTGGGCGATTTTTGAGGGGTGACATGGTGGTGGAGCACGCAATTCCCGTGGCGGCGCGGCGGTGAGCGAGGCCCGCATTCAGCGCAGTGCCCTGGTGCCCCGGGACGCCGCCGACCTGTTTCGGCTGGTATGCGCGGTAGAGGATTACCCCGAGTACATGGACGGCTGTATCGGTGCTGAAGTCTACAGCCGCAGCGCCACCGAGATGCGCGCCCGGCTCGATCTCGGCAAGGCCGGACTGCGTTACAGCTTCGTCACCCGCAACCTGCTGCATTTCCCGGCGCACATCGAGTTATTGCTCGAAGAAGGACCGTTCAAACAGTTTCACGGCGACTGGCGCTTTGTCCGCCTCGGCGAGCTGGGCTGCAAGGTGAGTCTGGATCTGCGTTTTGAAATGAATCATCGCCTGCTGAGCAAGCCGGCCGAAAAACTGTTTACGCGGGTCGCCAACAATCTGGTGCAGGCTCTGGTGGAACGTGCCGCGACGCATGGGGCGCCCACTGGCGTGACGGTGCGGGGCGGCGCTCCGTGAGCGATGCGGATTCAGCGCTGGCCCCGGCGCCAGTCGCGACCGGAGCTGATCGGATCGAGGCGCCGGATCTGATCGAGATAGAGGTGGCCTGCGCACTTCCCGAGCGTCAGCACATCCTGGCGATCAGGGTGCCGCGCGGCACCACGGCACTCGCGGCCGTGGCGATGTCCGGCATCTCGGCGTTGTTTCCCGAGGTGTCTATCGATCCGGCGCGCCTGGGGATTTTCGGGCGCTTGCTGGGCACCCGGGGTTTGCCGTCTGCGGATCGCTATGCCCTGTGTCCCGGCGATCGGGTGGAGATTTATCGGCCGCTGGTTGCCGATCCAAAAGAAGCGAGACGTCGCCGCGCGGCGCGCTGAGCCTGTTTTTTTGCTCAGTCGCCGATGCCGTGGGCTTCAATCACATTGTTCGACTCACCCGGTTCCGCCTCCGGCTCGGGTGTAATCGCCTCCGGCGTGGGAGCGCCCGCCGCCGTCCCGGACTGCGCTTCCTGAACGGTTTCGCCGCCAGCGGCACCGCCGGGCATGTAGTCTCCACTGATGCCGACCAGACGATCGCCTTCGAACAGGATGGTCATCTGTTCGCGCAATTCCTTTCCGGACGGTAGTTTCAGGGTGTAGAGATAATCCCAGCGATTCTGGTTGAAGGTATCGGCGATCAGCGGCGTGCCCATGATGAAGCGCACCTGGGAGCGCGTCATGCCCGGCTGCAATTTGTCGACCATGTCCTGGGTGATGATGTTTCCCTGCTGGATCGGGAACCTGAACACGCGGGGCAGGATTCGGAAGCCCGATTTTTCGGTCGCTGCCGGCGTTTCGGTCACTGCCGGTTTTTGGGTCGATGATGCACAACCGGTGAGCAACGCTACGGCCAGGACCAGCGCGAGCGAGCGGGGGTGCGGCATCACGGGGTTTCCGTTACAGGGAGAGGCGGGGGATAATACTCAAACCGCCATGCCGTTAGAAGGGGCGCATCCGATGTCGGGCGAAGACCGAGAGATACGCAATGCCGGCCTCAAGGTCACTCACCCCCGGGTGAGGATCCTCCAGCTCCTTGAGCAATCGGATCATAAACACATGACGGCGGACGAGGTGTACCGAACGCTCGCCGATGCCGGCGAAGATGTCGGAATTGCCACCGTGTACCGGGTGTTGACCCAGTTCGAGGCCGTGGGCCTGGTGGAGAAGCACGCGTTCGACGATGGGGCCGCGCACTATGAAATCAATCGCGGCGATCATCACGATCATATGGTGTGCATGGTCACCGGCGAGGTCACCGAATTTCGCAGTGACGAAATCGAGCGTATCCAGCGCAAGATCGCAGCCGACGCGGGCTACGAACTGATCGGGCACAGTCTGGTGCTCTATGTCAGGCCCGTCGAGAAGAAAATCGCTTGAGCAGTTGTATTGATCGGTCCCGGGCCAGCTCCGGCTGACCCCTTGTTTTGCCCACGCCCAGACACCAGGAGCCAATGTGGAAGATATCAGTTTGCAGTCGAAGATCGATGTCCTGACGGAGCAGCAGGTGCTGATCCAGGACAGCGCCGTCGCCTTTGTCGCCGGTGACGAAGAGCTCAAGCGCGTACGCGCAAACCGCTTCGTGCAGCCCGGCTTTGATCGCGCCGGCTGGCGTGAGATGGCGGAAGCCGGCTGGTTGGGCTTCGTGGTTCCGGAGGAATACGGCGGTGTCGGCCTGGGCTTCGCCGATCTCGCCCTGGTGCTGATCCAGTTGGGTAAAGGCCTGGTGCCGGCACCCTTCGTGGCCACCGCGGTGCTGGCCGCGCGGACCCTGGCGGGCAGCGACAACGCGGCGTTGCGCGCCGAGCGCCTGCCGCAACTGGTCGCCGGCGCCTGGCTGCCCGCACTGGCCTGGCAGGAGGCGCGCGCGAGTCTGGATGTGAAAGCGCGGCAAGTGGTCTGCGCCAACGGCAAGCTCAACGGGCGCAAGGTTTTTGTGCCCGATGCGGGCGGCGCCGATGCCTTTATCGTTTCCGCTGCGGTATCCGGAGGCACCGCGCTGTATCTGGTGGACAAGGGCGCGCCCGGTCTGACCCTGGAATTCGAGCAGCGGGTCGACGGCGGTTTTTACGGCCATCTGAATTTTGCCGACACGCCGGTGGAAGCGCAGGTCGCCGGGCCGGAGCGGAGCGAGGCGTTGCTTGCCGCCGTGCTCGATGAGGGTCGCGTCGCCGCCAGCGCCGAACTGCTCGGGGTGATGACGCGGGCGCTGGAAATCAGTGTCGATTACCTCAAGCAGCGGGTGCAGTTCGACAAACCCATCGGCAGCTTTCAGGCGCTTCAGCACAAGACCGTCGATCTGTTCATTCTGAGCGAGATTTCCCGCTCGGTGCTGTTGCAGACCACTGCCCTGTTCGATGGCGATGCCGATGCCACTCAGCGCGCTGTCGCCGCGAGTCAGGTCAAGGCGCGCTGCTCGGATGCCGCGCTCAAGATCGGCAAGGACGCGATTCAGCTCCACGGCGGCATCGGCTACACCGACGAATGCAACATCGGTCTCTATCTGAAGAAGGCCATGTATTTGGCCTCCTGGCTCGGCAGCGCCAGCGCCCACCGCGCGCGCTACGCCGATCTGACCCTGGGAGCCGTGCAATGACCGACCTGATCGACTACAACGCCCTGGACGATGGCGAGTTCCGCCGTCTGGTTCACGACTGGATGGTGGCCAATTATCCCGAGGAGCTGCGCTTTCCGCCCGAGCGCATGCACTGGGACCAGTGCGGCGGCTGGTATATGAAACTCGCTGCACGGGGCTGGCTCGCGCCCGGCTGGCCGCGCGAATACGGCGGCATGGGGCTCGACGCCAACAAGCTGCTGATCTTCATGGATGTGTGCGAGTCCTATGGCGTCGGCCGCACCCCGGACCAGGGCATGACCATGGTGGGGCCGCTGTTGATCCAGCACGGCAGCGCGGAGCAAAAAGCTTATTACCTGCCGAAAATCCTCGCCGGCGAGCATATCTGGTGTCAGGGTTATTCCGAGCCCGGCGCGGGCTCGGATCTCGCCAGCCTGCGCACCTCGGCGGTGCGCGACGGCGATCACTATGTGGTCAACGGCCACAAGATCTGGACCACGCTGGCCATGGACGCCAACATGATCTTCATGCTGGTGCGCACGCAAAATACCGGCAAGAAGCAGGAGGGCATCACCTTTCTGCTGGTGCCCCTGGAAACCCCCGGCATTACCGTGCGGCCGATCGTCAATCTCGGCATGCACGACGAGTTCGCCGAAGTGTTCTTCGACAATGTGCGGGTGCCGGTCGCCAATGTGGTGGGCGGCGAGAACAATGGCTGGACCATCGCCAAGGCGCTGCTCGGCCATGAGCGCATCTTCATCGGCAGTCCCAAGTTTGCCACCCTCGCCATGTACCGGCTCAAGGCGCTGGCGGAAGCGGTGGGCCTGTTCGCCGATCCGAATTTCGTCGCGCGCTATACGGCGTTGAAGCTCGATGTCGAGGATCTGGGCGCGGCCTACCGGCGTTTCGTGGCGGTGCTCAAGCGCGGCGGCCATATCGGCGCCGAGGTGTCCCTGCTGAAAATCTGGAATACCGAGACCCAGCAGCGCATCACCGACCTGATGCTCGACGCCGCCGGCGAGAGTGCCGGCGTCTGGGGTGGGGTGGATACGGCGGACGGTCTGGTGCGCCCGGCGGGCGAATTCATCGGCTCGCGGCCCACCACGATTTACGGCGGCAGCAACGAAGTGCAGCGCAACATCCTCGCCAAGGCCGCGCTGGGGTTGCCCGGCTGATGGACGCGCTGCCCGCCAACGACCAGGAATTTCGCTTGCAGGTGCGGGAATGGCTCGCCGCCAATTTCCCGGCTGAACTGCGCTTTCCCACGCGGCGTCTGGATTTCCGCCAGGCCATGGCCTGGCACCGCACGCTCGCCGCCCAGGGCTGGGTGGCGCCGGGCTGGCCCAGGGAATACGGCGGCATGGGCCTCAGCGCCTATCAGCAGGTGATATTTTCCGAGGAACTGGACCGCGCGGGAGTGGTGGTGATCCCCAATTTCGGCATCACCATGCTGGGGCCGCTGTTGCTCCGCTTCGGCACGGCGGAGCAGAAGGCCTACTACCTGCCGCGCATCCTCTCCGGGGAGGATCTCTGGTGTCAGGGCTATTCCGAGCCGGGCGCCGGGTCCGACCTCGCCAGCCTGCGCACCAGCGCCGAGCCCGATGGCGATGACTGGGTGATCAACGGCCAGAAGATCTGGACCACCATGGCGCAGCAGGCCAACCGCATTTTTTTGCTGGTGCGCACCGACAAAACCGTCAAGAAGCAGAACGGCATCAGTTTCCTGCTGGTGCCCATGGACAGCCCCGGCATCACGGTGCGACCCATCGACAACATCGGCGGCTACTCGGAATTTGCCGAGGTGTTCTTCGACAATGTGCGGGTGCCGCGCACCGCGATGGTGGGTGAGGTCAACCAGGGCTGGACCATGGCCAAGGCGCTGCTCGGCGCCGAGCGTATCCTGCTGGGCAGTCCCAAGCTCGCCAAGTTCCCGTTGCAGCGGCTGGAAGAGCTGGCGCGCACCTTCGGTCTGCTCGACGAACCGGTGTTCCGGGCGCGCTTCGTGCGTCTGGCGATGGAGGTCGAGGACATGGTCGCCCTCTATGTGCGGCTGCTGGAAGTGCTGCGGCGCGGTGCGGTGCTCGGCGAAGAGGTGTCGGTCCTCAAGCTGGCCGTCACCGAGCTGTTCCAGCAGGTCACCGATCTGATGCTGGAAGCGGCGGGCGAATACGGCGGCACGGACGCGGTGCTGCCCCTGGCCGACGGTTCCAGCCTGAAACCGGTGAATCCCTATTACCTGTCGCGGCCCGCCACCATTTACGGCGGCAGCAGCGAGGTGCAGCGCAACATTCTCGCCAAGGCGCTGCTCCGGCTGCCCGGCTGACGCGGCCGCCCGCAAGGGGGGGCGGCCTCAGAAGAGCGCCGGCTGGCTCAGGCTGCTGAGCAACACCTGGCGCACAGCAGCGTCGCTCCGGCTTGTCCCGCGGCTCAGCCCGCGCGGGTCGCCTAGTGCGCCGTGCGGCGGACGGCCGCAAAGAGCGTCGAGTCGCCTCGGCGCACGAGCAGCAGGACGCGGTCTCCGGCCTTCGTGAGCTTGTTCTCGAGGTCGAGGCCGCCCTTCACCTTGCTGTGGTCCACCTCGACGACCACGTCCCCCGGTCGCAGCCCGGCGTTCTCCGCCGACCCGCCGGGATAGACGCGGGTCACCGCGGCGCCTTCGTTCCGCCCGAGGCCGAGCTTCTGTTGCAACTCGTTCGGCACGTCGGAGATGTCGAAGCCGAAGTCGGTGGAGCCGCGCTCGTTGTCCTTCGTCTCGGGGCTCGTGGCTTTCTCCGGCTGCTCGGTCAGCTCGGCGATCTTCACTTTCTTCGTCACCTGCTTGCCCTTGCGCAGCACGACGATGTCGACCTTGGTACCGGGATCGGTCGAGGCCACCGCACGGGGCAGCTCGCGCATGCGCTTGATCTCCTGCGAGCCGAACTTCACGATGACGTCACCGCGCTCGAGGCCTCCGGATTCGGCCGGGCTTCCAGGCGTCACCTGCGCGACGAGTGCGCCCTCCTGGGTATCGAGGCCGAGCGCCTCGGCGAGATCCGGCGTCATCGGCTGGACGACCACGCCGAGCCAGCCGCGTGTCATGTGGCCGTTCTTCTCGAGCTGCGGGAGGATGTCCTTGGCCATGTTGCTCGGCACGGCGAAGCCGATCGTATTGGCCTGGGGGTTGATGGCCGTGTTGATTCCCACGACCTCGCCTTTCAGGTTGAGGAGCGGGCCGCCGGAGTTGCCGGGGTTGATCGCGGCGTCGGTCTGGATGAAGTCGTCGTAGGGACCCTCGCCGATGTCACGCCCCGTGGCACTCACGATGCCGGCGGTCACGGTGTGGTCGAGGCCGAAGGGGTTGCCGATCGCGATGACCCAGTCGCCGGGGAGCAGGGCATCGGAGTCGCCCAGGGCGAGCGGGTAGTAGTCGCGCTTCTCCTTGGCGCGGATCAGCGCGATGTCGGTCTTCGGATCGGTCCCGACGATCTCTCCCTTCGATCGGGTGCCGTCGGAGAAGACGATCTCGATGTCGTCGACACCGTCGACGACATGGTTGTTGGTGACGATCAGGCCTTCCCTGGAGATCACGAACCCGGTCCCCAGGGCCGGCACTGTGTACTGCCGCTGCTGGGGCTCGCCGGGGCCGCCGCGCGGCTGCATGTTGCCGAAGGGGTCGCCGAAGAACTGCCCGAAGAGGTCGCCGAAGTTCGGAAGGGTCTGGGTGACCGTCTTCGAGGTGTGGACGTTGACGACGCCCGCCGTCGCCTGCTGTGCCAGCAAGGCGAAGCGTGAATGACCGCTGCCGTCGCCGACGACGTCCTCCGGCGAGATCCCGCCCTTGATGTTCGGCACGGGGGCGAGCTCGATCGGCTTTGCTTCCGAGTGCGAGTTGGGCGCTGCGAGGACGCCCGTCCAGGCGAGCGCGAGCCCGCCCAGGCATCCCACAATCAGTGTGAATCCCAACGGAATGATCTTTCTCATCTCACTTCCTCTCGACGCGCGATACGGGCTCCGACGAGTCTCTCCGCGGCCTCTCCGTGGTCGAGGCGGTCGGTTCCACGGCGTTGATCGTACACAGGGGGTATAGGAAGAATAAACGCCCTTTCACGAGTAGTTTAGTCCAGGCCGTCGTAGGCAAGAAATCCCTGCACGGGGTTTTGTCCCCTGGATCGGCCGGAAACCTTTCGCCCGGAACTCCATTGCTGGGTGGAAGCCGCCCAGTCCTGGGTGGTCATGGACCCCGGGGTGCCGAAATTTCCGCGCGATCCCCGGCATGGCCGGCGGGAGTCCGCAAACCCGCGGCGGATTGACCGCCAGTCTGATCAGCAGCCCGCCGCGCCCTGGGCCAGCAGATCGCGGGCGTGTGCCACGGTTTTCTGGGTAATGCGGGCGCCGCCCAGCATGCGGGCGATCTCGTCGACACGCGCGGGGGCAGCCAGCATCTGCAATTGGGTGAGGGTGCGCTCGCCGGTGGCGACCTTGCTCACGGCGAGGTGGTGGTGGGCGCAGCTCGCCACCTGGGGCAGGTGGGTGATGGCGATCACCTGCCCCCGCTCGCCCAGGCGGCGCAGGAGTTGTCCCACCACTGCTGCGGTAGCGCCGCCGATGCCCACATCCACTTCGTCGAACACCAGCACCGGGATGCGCGTTTGCGCCGCCGCCACCACCTGGATGGCGAGGCTGATGCGCGACAGTTCTCCACCGGAGGCGACCTTCGCCAGGGGGCGCGGCGGCTGTCCGGGATTGGTGCTGATCAGGAATTCGAGGGTCTCGGCGCCCAGTGGATGGGGATCGTTGTCCCGCCGGGCCTGGATCGCCACGCTGAAGCGGGCGGATGCCATGCCGAGCGCGGCAAGCTGCGCATTGACCGCCGCCGAGAAGCTGGCCGCGGTCTTTTCCCGGGCCCGCGAGAGTGCCGCCGCCGCACTGCGATACGCCTTCTCATGGCGCTCCAGTGTGACGCGCAGGGCAGCCAGATCCTCGCCGTCGCCGCTCAGTTCGGCGAGTTCCGCGGCCAGCCGCTGGTGCAGTTCGGACAGGGCGCCGGGCTCGGAACCGTGCTTGCGCGCCAGGCGATAGTAGCTGTCGAGGCGCTCATCCACGGCTTGCAGGCGCGCGGGATCGACCTCGACCCCGGTGGCGAAGGCCTCGATCTCCCGCAGTGCCTCGTCGACCTGGATGCGGGCGGAATCGAACAGCTCGGCACAACTCGCGACTTCGGCGCCGACCACGACCAGGCCCTGCGCCAGTTGTTGCGCCCGGTAGAGCATGGCGCGCACGTCACTGCCGTCGCCGTCGCCACCGCCCAGCGCCAGCAGTGCGCGGCAGTCGTCGAGCACCTGCCCGGCGTTGGCGAGCAGCTTCTGTTCCCGTTCCAGCGCGGCGAGTTCCCCGGTGACCGGCGCTAGGCGGTCGAGTTCCGCCACCTGGAAAGCCAGCAGCTCGCGGCGCGCCGCCAGGCCCTCGCGGTCGCTCTCCCGCTGGTGCAGGCGGGTGTTGAGCTCCCGCCAGGAGCGGCAGGGTTCGGCCACGGCGGCGAGCAGGGCGCCGTGATCGCCATGATCGTCGAGCAGCTGGCCGTGGGTTTCGCGGCGCAACAGCGACTGATGTTCGTGCTGGCTGTGGATGTCGATGAGCAGTTCGCCGAGCGTCTGCAATTGCTGCATGGTGGCCGTCTGGCCGTTGATGTAGCCCCGCGAACGGCCGTCGCGGGTGAAGATCCGGCGCAGCAGGCACTCGGGCTCGACCGGATAATCCTGACCCTGGAGCCAGTCCCGGACGGCGGCGTTGCCGGCGACCTCGAAACGGGCGGCGACTTCGCAGCGTTCGGCGCCGGTGCGGATGCGGTCGATATCGCCGCGGTCGCCCAGCGCCATGCCCAGGGCATCCACCACCAGGGATTTGCCGGCACCGGTCTCGCCGGTGATCGCGGTCATGCCGGCGGCGAACTCGACCTCGAGTTGTTCGGCGAGGCTGTAGTCGGTGACGTTGAGACTGGTGAGCACGGCGCCGCCGATCGGTCTGGGTGGCGGCTGTTATAACCAATCCCGTCGGCCGGACGCAATCGGCGTCTTGAAAGCGGGAGCGCAGGCCCAATAAAAGGGCGCTGGAGCCAGGCAGCGAGGAAACCGGTGTGACGACCGAAGACCAGACCAGTACAGATCCGGAAGGTCAATCCGGGGCGCGGGACGATGCCGCAGCTGCCGGGGCGACCGCGACCGACCCGGAAGCGTTGCAGCGCCGGATCGATGAATTGCAGCAGGCGCTGGACAGCGCCCGCGATCAGGGTCTGCGCGCCGCCGCGGAAATGCAGAATCTGCGCCGCCGCGCCGAGCGGGATATCGAAACTGCCCACAAGTACGCGCTGGAAAAATTCGTTGCGGCCTTGTTGCCGGTGGTCGACAACCTCGAACGGGCGCTGGCCGCGATCGATCCCGACAACGCGGTGGTGCGCCCGCTGGGCGAGGGCGTCGAGCTGACGCACAAGAGCCTGCTCGATGTGTTGCGCCAGCATGGCGTCCAGATCGTCGACCCGGCGGGGCAGGGTTTTGATCCGGCGCTGCATCAGGCGGTAGCCATGGTGCCCCATCCGGAATTGGCGGCAAATCAGGTGGTTGAAGTGTTACAAAAGGGCTACACCCTGAGCGAACGCCTGGTGCGTCCGGCCATGGTAGTGGTGTCACAGGGCGTTCCCGGTACCGGCGGTCAGGGTTGAAATTCCCCGGCCCAGCCGCATATACGAGCGCGAACAGTTAACGAACTGCCAGTCGGCAGGTGGGAGAACCGCAATGGGTAGGATTATTGGTATTGACCTCGGCACCACGAACTCCTGTGTGGCCGTCATGGAGGGCGACAAGCCCAAGGTAATCGAAAACGCCGAGGGCGCGCGTACCACGCCGTCCGTGGTTGCCTATGCCGAGGACGGGGAAATCCTCGTGGGTCAGGCTGCCAAGCGCCAGGCCGTCACCAATCCCACCAACACCCTGTTTGCCATCAAGCGCCTGATTGGCCGTCGATACGAGGACGGCGTGGTGCAGAAGGACATCGAAATGGTGCCCTACAAGATCATCAAGGCGGACAACGGCGACGCCTGGGTCGAGTGCAAGGGCAAAAAGATGGCGCCCCCACAGATTTCCGCGGAAATTCTCAAGAAAATGAAGAAGACCGCCGAGGATTATCTTGGTGAGAAAGTCACCGAGGCGGTGATCACGGTGCCGGCCTATTTCAACGATTCCCAGCGCCAGGCCACCAAGGACGCGGGACGCATTGCCGGCCTAGATGTGAAACGCATCATCAACGAACCGACGGCGGCAGCGCTGGCCTATGGGCTGGACCGCTCCGGCAAGGGCGACCGCGTGGTGGCGGTGTATGACCTGGGCGGCGGCACCTTCGATATTTCCATTATCGAAATCGCCGATGTAGACGGCGAAACCCAGTTCGAAGTGCTGTCCACCAATGGCGACACCTTCCTGGGCGGCGAAGATTTCGACCTGCACCTGATCAACTACCTGGCGGATGCGTTCCAGAAGGACAACGGCATCAACCTCAAGGGCGATCCGCTCGCCATGCAACGCCTCAAGGAGGCCGCTGAAAAAGCCAAGATCGAGCTGTCGTCGAGCGAACAGACCGAGGTCAACCTGCCCTATATCACCGCCGATGCCACCGGACCCAAGCACCTGGTGGTGAAGCTGACCCGTGCCAAGCTCGAATCCCTGGTCGAATCCCTGGTGGAGCGCACCATGGGTCCGGTGCGCACCGCGCTCGCCGATGCCGGCAAGAGCGCCAAGGACATCGACGAAGTGATCCTGGTGGGTGGTCAGACCCGCATGCCGCTGGTGCAGCAAAAAGTCACCGACTTTTTCGGCAAGAAGCCGCGCAAGGACGTCAATCCTGATGAAGCGGTCGCGGTGGGCGCGGCATTGCAGGGCGCCGTGCTGTCCGGCCATGTCACCGACGTGCTGCTGCTGGACGTGACCCCGCTCACCCTGGGCATCGAGACCATGGGTGGCGTGGCGACGCCGCTGATCGAGAAGAACACGACGATCCCCACCAAGAAGTCGCAGACCTTCTCTACCGCCGACGACAACCAGACGGCGGTGACCATCCATGTGGTGCAGGGTGAGCGCAAACAGGCGGCGCAGAACAAATCCCTGGGCCGCTTCGATCTCGCCGATATTCCGCCGGCGCCACGCGGCATGCCGCAGATCGAGGTGTCCTTCGACATCGACGCCAACGGCATTCTCAATGTGTCGGCGAAAGACAAGGCCACCGGGAAAGAACAGTCCATCGTGATCAAGGCCTCCTCCGGTCTCAGCGAAGCGGAAGTCGCGCAGATGATCAAGGACGCCGAAGCCAACGCCGAGGCGGATCGCAAGTTCGAGGCTCTGGTGCAGGCGCGCAATCAGGCCGACGGTCTGGCGCACGCCGCCCGCAAGACGCTTGCCGATGCCGGTGACAAGGCCAGCCCCGAGCAGAAGGCGGCGATCGAGAGCGCCATTGAGGGCGTCGAAGCGGCACTCAAGGGCGATGACAAGGACGCCATCGACGCGGCTGCCGCGAAATTGTCCGAGGCATCGGCCGCGCTGGCCGAGAAAATGTACGCCGATGCGGCCACCGCGAGCCAGCAGGCAAATGACGGCGCGGAAAGCGGTGCCGAGAAAGGCGATGTCGTGGATGCGGAGTTCGAGGAAGTGGACGAGACCGGCAAGAAGAAGTAAGAGAGCCCCGGCGCCCTTTGCGGGGCGTCTCTGCTCGGCGCAGGACGCAGGTATCAGTGCCTGCGTTCTTGCTGTGGGTGGTGTATGAGCGGGCGCTGCCCGAACTCCAGAACTGCGAATGAGGCGAGCGACAGATTCCATGGCGAAGCGGGATTACTACGAAGTACTGGGTGTGGCGCGTGGCGCCGGCGAGGCCGAGATCAAGAAAGCCTATCGTCGGGTCGCGATGAAGCACCACCCGGACCGCAATCCGGACGATCCGAGTGCCGAAACGCGTTTCAAGGAAGCCACGGAAGCCTACGAAATACTGACCGACAGTACCAAGCGCGCCGCCTATGACCAGTACGGTCACGCGGCGGTGGACGGCAGCGGCGGCGCCGGGCCGCGCGGTGGCGGTGCCAGCTTCAGCGACGTGTTCGGCGACGTATTCGGCGATATCTTTGGCGGCGGGCGCCGTGCGGGGCCGGCGCGCGGCGCCGATCTGCGCTATGAACTGGAATTGACCCTCGAAGAAGCAGCCCAGGGCACCACTACCAAGATTCGGGTGCCGTCGCTGGTCAACTGCACGACCTGTGATGGCAGCGGCGCCCGCAAGGGCACGGCGCCGATCCTGTGTGGAACCTGTCAGGGCCAGGGTCAGATCCGCCGTTCTCAGGGTTTTTTCTCGGTGCAGCAGCCGTGCCCGACCTGTCGCGGTCGCGGCCGGGTGATCTCCGATCCCTGCCCCAGCTGTTATGGGCGTGGTCGCGTGGAGGAGAGTCGCACGCTATCGGTCAAGATCCCGGCCGGTGTCGACACCGGCGACCGCATCCGGCTCACCGGCGAGGGTGAGGCTGGGCAGGAACCGGGCTTGGCCGGGGATCTCTATGTGCAGGTGGTGGTCAAGCCGCATGCCATCTTCCAGCGCGACGGTGCCGATCTTTACTGCGAGGTGCCGATCTCCTTCGTCGATGCAGTGCTTGGGGGTGAGTTGGAAGTGCCGACCCTGACCGGCCGGGTCAATCTGAAAATCCCCGCCGAAACCCAGACCGGGCGCCTGTTCCGCATGCGGGGCAAGGGCATCGTGCCGGTGCGCGGCGGCGGTCCCGGCGATCTGTTGTGCAAGGTCGTGATCGAAACCCCCGTCAATCTTTCGACGGAGCAGAAAGATCTGCTCAAAGCATTCCATGCGAGCCTTGAAGGCGGCAAACATTCGCCCCGGGGAACTTCCTGGTTCGATGCGGCCAAGAAATTTTTTGAAGGTTTCGCGCGCTGAAATCATGGCGATGCGCCATTGCCTAGGCGCGTCGGGCAACGGGCTGCCGCAGTGGTTTTTCAACAAGCTGTTAAGCTAACGACTCCCCAAAGCAGGACAACAGCATGATCCGGATCGCCATTGCCGGCGCCGCGGGCCGCATGGGCAGAACCCTCGTCGAGGCGGTTGCGAGCCACCCGGAAACGCGCCTGGGTGTTGCCCTGGAGCGGCCGGGATCGGAGTTTCTCGGCGCCGATGCCGGTACCCTGGCCGGGGTGACCGCCAATGGCGTACGCCTCGTCGACGATCTGGCCGCGGTTGCCGATGCCTTCGACGTGCTGATCGATTTCACGGCCCCGGCGGCGACCATCGCCAACGCGCGGGTATGCGCCGCGCATCACAAGGCGTTGGTGATAGGCACCACGGGGTTTGACGCGGCTCAGCAAGCGCAGCTCGCTGCGGCTACGGCGGGAGTGCCGCTGTGCATGGCCTCCAACTTCAGCACCGGCGTCAATGTCTGTTTCAAACTCCTCGAGCTTGCGGCCCGGGTACTGGGCGAAGAGTCCGATATCGAGATTTACGAGGCCCACCATCGCCACAAGGTGGATGCGCCATCGGGCACCGCGCTCAGCATGGGCGAAGTGGTGGCCGCGGCCCTGGGGCGGGACCTGCGGCAGGTGGCGGTCTACAGTCGCGAGGGCCAGACCGGCGCTCGCGATCCCAAGACCATCGGTTTTGCCTCGGTGCGCGCCGGCGATATCGTCGGCGACCATACCGTGACATTTGCCGCCGATGGCGAGCGCGTGGAAATCACCCACAAGGCCTCGAGCCGCATGGCTTTCGCGCGCGGCGCGGTGCGCGCGGCCGTATGGCTCGCCGGACAGCCCGGCGGGCGTTATGACATGCGCGATGTGCTGGGGTTGCGGGATTGAGCGTGGCGGAACCACCGGCGGTGAAAACCACGGACCGCTTCGTGGTGGCGGGCGGCCATCGCCTCAATACCCGGGTGCTGGGAGACATCGTCCCGGCACAGCCGACGCTGGTGTTCCTCCACGGTGGACTGGACTGTATCCCCCTGTGGCGCGGCCTGCCCGAGGCGCTGGTGGCGGCGACCGGCCGGCCCGCATTGGTGTATGAGCGCTGGGGGCACGGGCAGTCGGATCCGTTGATCCTCCCCAAGGTCGCGGAGCACCGCCTCAACGAGGCCGGACCGACGCTGGCGGAACTGCTGCAAGCCTTCGACATCCGCTCCGCGCTGCTGGTGGGCCACAGTTACGGTGGCTGTCTGGCGCTGCTCGCGACGGCGCTGCACCCGGAACGGATCAAGGCCGCCGTTGCGATTGCGCCCCAACTGGTGATGCATCCGGCGGCACAAGAAGGCCTCGCGCGGGCGGTGGCGGCCTGGGAATCGGGCAAGCTCGGTCGCAGCCTGGAGAAATACCACGGCGCCAATACCGAGCGGCTGTTTCAGGGCTGGATCTCGGAAATCGGCGACGCGACGATCCAGGCGCGCTATGAAGCCTTGTTGCGCGCCATCCGCCGGCCGGTCCATGTGCTGGTGGGCGATGGCGATGAATACGGCTATCAGCCCAATCTCGACCTGATCGAGCGTACCGTGCCCGCGCACTACCGCACGCTGGAGGTGTTGCCGGGCGGGCGCCATCACCCGCACTGGCACGACCTCGATGGCGTTGTGGCGCGGCTCGTGCCCTTTCTGAAACCCCAGTGTGCTGCGTAGGGGCGGGCGATTACGCTGGACTCCGCGGGGGTCATGGCCTAGAATTTGCGCGAATTTTTCGCTGATCGGAGAACCTCCACCGGCAGCCGCAAACAGGAGCCAAATGAGCGAGATGAAGCCCGCCTTCATCTCGCTTTTTTGCAGCCCGAATTTTGCGCTGTGAAGCGTTGCAATCGAAAGAATTGTTGTTGAAAGAGTTACCGTCGATAGATTTGCCGACGACAGGTTCGTGTCGCGGCCATCGCGTACCGTTATCAGTGTTAGCAACCGGAGAAGCGCTTGACTACTCAGCCCCGTCGTCCGCCCGCGCTTCTGGTTCTTGCAGACGGCACCGAGTTCGTCGGTACCGCCATCGGGGCCGAGGGCCTGGCGAGCGGCGAGGTGGTGTTCAATACGGCAATGACGGGTTACCAGGAAATCCTCACCGATCCCTCCTATGCCCGCCAGATCGTCACGCTCACCTACCCCCATATCGGCAACGTCGGTGTCAACGCCGAGGATGAAGAATCGCGCGGGATTTGGGCGGCCGGTCTGGTGATTCGCGACCTACCCCTGCTCGCCAGCAATTTCCGCAGCGCGGAAAATCTCGATGATTACCTGCGCCGCCATGGCGTGGTCGGCATCGCGGACATCGACACCCGCCGCCTGACCCGCCACCTGCGCGAGCACGGCGCCCAGAATGGCTGCCTGATGGCGGGCGCGGTGGATACCGATACGGCGCTCGCCGCGGCCCGCGCGTTCGGGGGGTTGCAGGGGCTGGATCTCGCCCGCGAGGTCTCGGTGACCGAGCCCTATGAATGGCGTTCCGGCGCCTGGGAATTGGGCTCCGGCCATCGCGAGCCGGACGCGCCCGGCAGTTACCGGGTGGTGGCCTACGACTTCGGGATCAAGCGCAATATTCTCCGCCTCCTCGTCGAACGCGGCTGCGAACTCACCGTGGTGCCGGCCCAGACGCCCGCCGCCGCCGTGCTGGCGTTGCGGCCCGATGGCGTGTTCCTGTCCAACGGCCCTGGCGATCCCGAGCCCTGCGCTTACGCCATTGCCGCGATCCGGGAAATCCTCGGCACCGGAATTCCGGTGTTCGGGATCTGTCTCGGTCATCAGTTGCTCGCACTCGCCTCCGGCGCGCGCACCGTCAAAATGAAATTCGGCCACCACGGCGCCAATCATCCGGTGCAGGATCTGGCCACCGGGCGCGTGATGATCAGCAGCCAGAACCACGGTTTTGCGGTCGATGAGGCCAGTCTGCCGCCCCACCTGCGCGCCACTCACCGCTCGCTGTTCGACGGCACCTTGCAGGGGATGCGGCGCACCGACTGTCCCGCCTTCAGCTTCCAGGGTCATCCCGAGGCGAGCCCCGGTCCCAACGATGTGGCGCCCCTGTTTGATCACTTTATCGATCTCATGGCGCAGCAACGATCCGGCTAGCCGGGGTACCCGACCGAGACACACATGCCCAAACGCGAAGACATCCACAGCATCCTGATCCTCGGCGCCGGACCGATCGTGATCGGCCAGGCCTGCGAGTTCGATTACTCCGGCGCGCAGGCGTGCAAGGCACTGCGGGAGGAGGGGTACCGGGTCATTCTGGTCAACTCCAACCCCGCCACCATCATGACCGACCCCAGCATGGCGGATGCCACCTACATCGAGCCGGTGGAATGGCGCACGGTGGCGGCGATCATCGAAAAGGAACGTCCCGATGCCCTGCTGCCCACCATGGGCGGGCAGACCGCGCTGAACTGCGCGCTGGATCTGGCGCGTGAAGGCGTGCTCGAAAAATGGGGCGTGGAGATGATCGGTGCGACGCGCGACGCCATCGACAAGGCCGAGGACCGCGAGCGCTTCGACAAGGCGATGAAGTCCATCGGGCTCGCCACGCCGCGCTCGATGATCGCCCACAGTCTGGAGGAAGCGTTGCAGGCGCTCGACCGGTTCGGATTTCCCTGCGTGATCCGGCCGTCCTTCACCATGGGCGGTTCCGGCGGCGGCATCGCCTACAATCGCGAAGAATTCGAGGAAATCTGCAAACGGGGACTCGAGTTATCGCCCACGCGGGAGCTGCTGATCGACGAGTCCCTGATTGGCTGGAAAGAATTCGAAATGGAAGTGGTGCGGGATCGCAACGACAACTGCATCATCGTCTGTACCATCGAAAACCTCGATCCGATGGGCATTCATACCGGCGACTCCGTTACGGTGGCGCCCGCGCAGACGCTCACCGACAAGGAATACCAGATCATGCGCGACGCCGCCATCGCGGTGCTGCGCGAGATCGGTGTGGAAACCGGCGGCTCGAACGTGCAGTTCGCGGTGGACCCGGCGGATGGTCGCCTGGTGGTGATCGAGATGAATCCGCGCGTGTCGCGTTCCTCGGCGCTGGCGTCCAAGGCCACGGGTTTCCCCATCGCCCGGGTGGCGGCCAAGCTGGCCGTGGGTTACACCCTCGATGAATTGCGCAACGAGATCACCGGCGGCGCCACGCCGGCGTCCTTCGAGCCCAGCATCGATTACGTGGTCACCAAGATACCGCGCTTTGCGTTCGAGAAATTCACCCAGGCGGACGCACGCCTCACCACCCAGATGAAATCCGTGGGTGAGGTGATGGCCATCGGGCGCACCTTTCAGGAATCGCTGCAAAAAGCCCTGCGCGGACTCGAAGTGGATGTCGCCGGGTTCGACCCCAAGGCAGACGGTAGCACCAGCGATGGCATGGCGGTGATTCGCGAGCAGCTGGCCGGGTCCGGAAGCGAGCGGCTCTGGTACATCGCCGATGCCTTTCGCGCCGGTATCGGTCGCGACGAGATTCATCGCGCCACCGCGATCGACCCCTGGTTTCTGGTGCAGATTGAAGATCTGGTCCACGAAGAGCAAATGCTTGCCGGTCACCGCCTTGCCGATCTGGATCGCGACTGGCTGCGGCGGCTCAAACGCAAGGGTTTTGCCGACGCGCGCCTCGCGCGCCTGCTGGGTTGCGCCGAGGCCGAAGTGCGCGCGCGGCGCGCCGCGCTCGACCTGCATCCGGTGTACAAGCGGGTCGATACCTGCGCCGCCGAGTTTGCCACCGACACAGCCTACCTGTATTCCACCTACGAGGAGGAATGCGAAGCGGCCCCGACCGGCCGGCGCAAGATCATGGTACTGGGCGGCGGTCCCAACCGCATCGGCCAGGGCATCGAATTCGATTATTGCTGCGTGCACGCCGCGCTCGCAATGCGCGAAGACGGCTTCGAGACCATCATGGTCAACTGCAATCCCGAGACCGTGTCCACGGATTACGATATTTCCGACCGCCTTTACTTCGAGCCCCTGACTCTGGAAGACGTGCTGGAAATCGTCCGCATCGAGCGGCCTGAAGGAGTGATCGTGCAGTTCGGTGGGCAGACGCCGCTGAAGCTCGCGCGCGCCCTGGAAGCGGCGGGAGTGCCCATCATCGGCACCACGCCGGATGCCATCGACCGCGCCGAGGATCGCGAGCGTTTCCAGCAGATGATCGTCAAGCTGGGCCTGCTGCAACCACCCAACGCCACCGTGAGATCGGTCGCCGCCGCCGTCGCCGCCGCGGCCACCATCGGCTATCCGCTGGTGGTGCGGCCCTCCTATGTGCTGGGCGGTCGTGCCATGGAAATCGTCTACGGCGAGGACGAACTCAACCGCTACATGCGCAACGCCGTGGCGGTGTCCGACGATGCGCCCGTGCTGCTGGATTATTTTCTGGCGGCAGCGGTGGAAGTGGATATCGACGTGGTGTCCGACGGCACGGATGTGGTGATCGGCGCGATCATGCAGCACATCGAGCAGGCCGGCATTCACTCCGGCGATTCCGCCTGTTCGCTGCCGCCCTACAGCCTGCCGGAAGACGTGCAGGAGCGGATGCGCGCTGTCGTGGTGGCCATGGCGCGGGAGCTTGACGTGCGCGGCCTGATGAATGTGCAGCTCGCCTGGCAGGATGGCGAGATCTATGTGATTGAAGTGAATCCGCGCGCCTCGCGCACCGTGCCCTTCGTGTCCAAGTGCATCGGCGCGTCCCTGGCCAAGATCGCCGCGCGCTGCATGGCCGGCAAAACGCTGGTCGAACAGGGTTTCACCCGGGAAATCATCCCGCCGTATTTCTGCGTCAAGGAAGCGGTATTCCCGTTCAACAAGTTCCCCGGCATCGATCCCATTCTGGGGCCGGAGATGAAGTCGACCGGCGAAGTGATGGGTGTCGGCGCCACCTTCGCCGAAGCCTATGCCAAGGCGCAACTGGGCGCGGGCGACGAGATTCCGACCAGAGGTACCGCCTTCGTGAGCGTGCGGGAGCGCGATCGACCCGGTGTCGTGGAAGTGGCGCGCGAGCTCCATGCCCTGGGTTTCCGGCTGGTCTGTACCCGGGGTACCGCCGCGCTGGTCGCTGCCGCCGGTATCCCGGTCGAGGTGGTGAACAAGGTTAAGGAGGGCCGGCCCCATATCGTGGACATGATCAAGAACGGCCAGATCGACCTGATCGTCAATACCACCGAAGGACGCAAGGCCATCGCCGATTCCGCTGCCATCCGGGCCAGCGCCGAGAGCAAGAACGTCTACTACACCACCACGCTCGCGGGCGGCAATGCAGTGTGTACCGCGCTGCGACACGGGCAGGCGCGCACCGTGCGCAGCCTGCAGGAACTGCATGCGGGGATGGTCCAGTGAGTCGGGTACCGATGACCGAAGCCGGCGCCGAGAAGCTGCGCGCCGAGCTGGAGCATCTGAAGCGGGTCGAGCGGCCGCGCATCGTGCGCGCGATCGCGGAGGCGCGCGCCCACGGCGACCTCAAAGAGAACGCCGAGTACCATGCCGCGCGAGAACAGCAGAGTTTCGCCGAAGGGCGGATTCAGGAAATCGAAAGCAAGCTCAGTCGCGCCCAGATCATCGACATCACCCGCCTGCCGCCGGACGACAAGGTGATTTTTGGCGCCACCGTCACGGTGATCAACCTGGACAGCGACGAAACCCGGGTCTACCGCATCGTCGGCGACGACGAGGCCGATGTGAAGGCGGGCCGGATTTCCTACCAGTCGCCGATCGCGCGCGCCCTGATCGGCAAGCGGGTGGGCGACGAGGTTGCGGTGCAGACCCCCTCGGGTACAGTGAGCTACGAGATCGACCAGGTGGCGTACATCTGAGCAGGGTGGCATTCGGGGCTAGGCCGGGTACCCACCCGCATGGCTATTGATGCATCAGTGCATTGCGTGAGCCGCTTCACCGGAAAATTCATTGTTCTGAGAGGAATCCGACATGCGAATGAAAACTCCCCGCGTAGCGCCGGTGCCACCGGAAAACTGGACCGAGGAACAGCGTTCGGTGATCGGTGACCTGCGCGTCAACGGCCGCGTTCTCAATATTTTCAAAACCCTGGCCAATCATCCCAAGCTCGCCAAGCGCTGGCTGGTGTTTGCCAATCACATCATGGGCAAGTCCAGCCTCAGCCTGCGTGATCGCGAGATCCTGATTCTGCGCATCGGCTGGCTCTGCAAATCCGGCTACGAGTGGGGCCAGCATGTGCTGATCGGGCTGGAATGCAATCTCGATGCAGCCGAAATCGAGCGCATCAAGCAAGGCGCGGATGCGCCCGGCTGGACGCGCGCGGAGAGCCTGTTGCTGCGCGCGACCGACGAGCTCCATGCGGATGCCTTTATCACCGATGCGACCTGGAAGGGTCTCGCCGAGTTCTATTCCACCGAGCAGTTGCTGGATATCGTGTTCACCGTGGGCCAGTACAACCTGGTGTCCATGGCGCTCAATACCTGCGGCGTGCAGCTCGACGAAGGCATGACGCTGGATCCGCAGCTCTGCAAATAGCAGAGGCTGCCACCACCACTTTTTCATTCACAAGCTACCCGGGAGTCACCATGAACTATGCCGATTACCAGCACCTGTTGTTCGAGCACAAACCCAAGGGCGTGCTGCTGATAACCATCAACCGTCCCGAAGTGATGAATGCGACCAACGGCCGCCTGCACTGGGAGCTCACCCAGGTGTGGGATACGGTTGCCCGCGACGATGCGACCAATGTCGTGGTCATCACCGGTGCCGGCAAGGCATTTTCCGCCGGTGGCGACCTGACCTGGATCGAGGGCGTCGTGGGCAAGGCCGATGCGGTGCAGCGTATCCAGAAGGAGGCGGCCGATATCGTCTACCGCATGCTGGACCTGGAAAAACCCATCATCTCGGCCATCAACGGGGTTGCCGTGGGCGCCGGATTGGCGGTGGCCATCATGGCGGACATCAGCATCATGTCCGAGACCGCGAAAATCACCGACGGCCACGTCAAGCTTGGCGTCGGCGCCGGCGACCATGCCGCCATTGTGTGGCCCATCCTGTGTGGCATGGCGAAAGCCAAGTATTACCTGATGACCGCCGAGTTCATCGACGGCAAGGAAGCCGAGCGCATCGGTCTGGTGAGTCTGTGCTGTCCCCAGGATCAGGTGTTGCCGCGCGCCCTGGCGGTGGCGGATCAGCTTGCTTCCGGCGCCCAACAGGCGATTCGCGGCACCAAGACCACGCTGAACGGCTGGATCAAGCAGGCTGCGCCCATCTTCGAGAACTCGCTGCGCATGGAGATGCAGTGCTTCCTGAGTCCCGACGCCGCCGAGGGCGTGGCCGCCGTGAAAGAAAAACGCCCGGCGAAGTTCCCCTCGGCCAAGGCCGGTTGAAGGTTCGGCCGTTGCGATGCCCGGTCCGGGACCGGGCTTAGCCGCCGTGACGCAGCAGGTTGGAGAGGCGCGGGTCGGGTTGTGCGGTTTTGCGAAACAGCAGGATCACCCGACCCACGGCCTGTACCAGTTCCGCGCCGGTGGCCGCCGTGATGGCTTCGATCAACTCGCGACGCTGGTCACGTTCCGGTACGGATATCCGGACCTTGATCAGCTCGTGATCGGTCAGTGCGCGCTCGATTTCCGCCCGGACAGGATCGGTGAACCCCTTGCTGGCTACGGTCACGGCCGGCGTCAGCCCGTGACCGATGCGGCGCAGATGTTTTTTGCCGTCGCTGTCCAGGCTCATGTCATAGGCTCCGCAGGGGGCGGCGATTGTAGCAGACGCGATCATGGCGAAATCGAAGAACAGCAGTAGCCGGCGCTGGCTGCGCCAGCACGAGCGCGACCCCTATGTGCAGGCGTCGCGCCGCGAGGGCTATCGCTCCCGTGCGAGCTACAAACTGCTGGAGCTGGATCGGGCGTATCGCGTGTTTCGTCCCGGGCAGACCGTGGTTGATCTGGGCGCGGCGCCCGGTGGCTGGTCGCAGGTGGCGGCTCAGAAAATCGCGCCCGGTGGCCGGCTGTTTGCCTGCGATCTGTTGCCGATGGCGGACATTCCGGGGGTGACGTTCCTGCAGGGCGATTTCACGGAAACCGAAGTGCTGGCGGTATTGCTGGATGCGCTCGGCGATGCGCAGGTAGACGTTGTAATTTCCGACATGGCCCCCAACATGAGTGGCATGCGGGGCGTGGATCAACCCAGGGCCATGTATCTGGTGGAGTTGGCGCTCGAGTTTGCCGCCCGCGTATTGAAGCCCGGCGGGGTTTTCGTGGCCAAGGTGTTTCAGGGCGAAGGCTCCGATCCGCTGCTCGCGGCGGCGCGCAGGCAGTTCACGCGGGTTCTGGTCTGCAAACCGGACGCGTCGCGCCAGGAATCCCGTGAAGTCTACTGGGTGGCAAGCGGGCACCGCGCGAGCGCGCAGTCGGAGTAGCATAGTGGCTATAATCGTTTCCCATGGCAGATGCTGTCGCCCATCCAGGTGGCCTTGGGCCACCACGAGGATAATCCGTTGAGCGAGATGGCAAAGAACCTGATTTTGTGGCTGATCATTGCCGCCGTCCTGTTGTCGATTTTTCAGAATTTCAAGGGCGGGGCGGCGCCCGAGACCATCACCTATACCAATTTTGTCGATGACGTGCAGGCGGGCCAGGTGCGGTCGGTGATCATCGACGGTCTGGTGATCGAAGGTGAACGCCAAAGTGGGGCTCGCTTTCGGACCGTTCGCCCTGACGTTTACGACAGCGGGCTGATGGGCGATCTGCTCAATCACAATGTGAATGTCGAGGGGCGCGAGCCCGACAAGGCCAGCTTCTGGCAGCAACTGTTTCTCGCTGCTTTTCCGATACTGCTGATTGTCGGCATTTTCATGTTCTTCATGCGCCAGATGCAGGGTGGCATGGGTGGTGGACGCGCAGGACCCATGGCGTTTGGGAAATCCAAGGCGCGGCTGCTCAGTGAGGACCAGATCAAGACCACTTTCGCCGACGTCGCCGGTGTCGACGAAGCGAAGGAAGATGTCCGCGAGCTGGTCGAATTCCTGCGCGATCCCAGCAAGTTCCAGACGCTCGGGGGCCGCATTCCCCGGGGTGTCCTCATGTCCGGACCGCCCGGCACCGGCAAGACGCTGCTGGCGCGGGCGATTGCCGGTGAGGCGCGGGTGCCGTTTTTCTCGATCTCCGGTTCCGATTTTGTGGAAATGTTCGTCGGTGTCGGCGCCTCGCGGGTGCGCGACATGTTCGATCAGGCCAAAAAACAGGCGCCCTGCATCGTCTTTATCGACGAAATCGATGCGGTCGGTCGCACCCGCGGCGGCGGCTGGGGGGGCGGCAACGACGAGCGCGAGCAGACGCTCAACCAGCTGCTGGTCGAAATGGACGGCTTCGAGGGCAACGAGGGCGTGATTGTGATCGCCGCGTCCAATCGCTCCGATGTGCTGGACAAGGCGCTGCTCCGCCCGGGCCGCTTTGATCGCCAGGTGTTCGTCGGGCTGCCCGATATCCGGGGCCGCGAGCAGATCCTCAAGGTCCATGTGCGCAAGGTGCCGGTCGACGAACGTTTGAACCTGAGCATCGTGGCACGCGGTACGCCGGGGTTTTCCGGCGCGGATCTCGCCAACCTGGTCAATGAGGCGGCCCTGTTCGCGGCGCGTTCCAACAAGCGCCTGGTGACCATGGAAGAATTCGAGAAAGCCCGCGACAAGATCATGATGGGGTCCGAGCGGCGCTCCATGGTGATGTCCGAGCAAGAAAAGGCGAATACCGCTTACCACGAGGCCGGCCATGCGATCATCGGCCGGCTCATGCCCGAGCATGACCCGGTCCACAAGGTCACCATTATCCCGCGCGGCCGCGCACTGGGTTTGACCCAGTTCCTGCCGGAAGAGGATCAGTACAGCATGAGTCGCCGCAAGCTGCTCGGACTGGTGTGCAGCCTGTTCGGGGGGCGCATCGCCGAGGAGCTGATTCATGGCAAAGAGGGCGTCACCACCGGGGCTTCGAACGACATCGAACGCGCCAGCCAGCTGGTGCGCGCCATGGTCACCAAATGGGGTCTGACCGAGGAACTCGGCCCGATTCTCTATGGCGAGGAGGAGACCATGGGTCCGGTCCCCGGGGCGCGCAACTTTTCCGGCGCCACTTCCCAGCGGATCGATGAGGAAGTGCGGCGCATCATCGACGAGTGCTACGCGCGCGCCAAAGGCTTGCTGGAAGAAAACCTCGATATCCTGCACGCGATGAAAGCCGCCCTCATGGAGTACGAAACCCTGGATGCCGACCAGGTCAGCGATCTGATGGCGCGACGCAAGGTGCGTCCGCCCAGGGAATGGCACGACCTGGACCTTGGACAGGGGCCCAAGGGTGACGCGCGCGGCGCGACCGGGTCGGCGCCCATCGGTGGTCCGGTCGAAGGCAGCTGACCCGGAACTGATGGCCGATAACTGCCGGTCCGGCCAGTGATGGAGGGTTGTGTGACTTCACCTCAGCTGCGCTGGCTGGAGCGTCGCCGAGCCGTGCCGCTGGTCATGGGCATTCTCAATGCGACGCCGGATTCATTTTCCGGTGACGGTTTGTTCGCCAATGACGCAAGCGTTTACGGCAGCGGAAGCTGTGTTGACCGGGCGATCGCCCGGGCGGCGACGCTGGTCGCGGAAGGTGCCGACCTGCTGGACGTGGGTGGCGAATCCACCCGGCCCGGTGCCACGCCGGTATCCGACGCCGCCGAGCTTGCCCGGGTGATTCCCGTTATCGCCGCGCTGGCATCCCGCTTCGATGTGTTGATTTCTGTGGATACCAGCTCGCCTGCGGTCATGCGCGAGGCCGCAACCGCTGGTGCGGCGCTGATCAACGACGTCCGCGCGCTACGGCGGCCCGGTGCGATGGCGGCGGCTGCTGCGACCCGATTGCCGGTGTGCCTGATGCACATGCAGGGCGAGCCCGGGACCATGCAGGCATCTCCCCACTACGACGACGTGGTCGCCGAGGTCCGGGAATTTCTCGCGGCCCGGGTAGCCGCCTGTGGCGCGGCCGGGATATCGCCGGAAGCGCTCCTGGTCGACCCGGGGTTCGGGTTCGGCAAAACCCTCGCGCACAATCTGGCACTGCTGCGCGCGTTGTCGAGCATCGCGCCGCCAGGAGTGCCGGTTCTGGCGGGACTCTCACGCAAGCGCATGGTGGGAGAAATCACCGGCAACCCGGTGGCCGACCGGACTCATGGCAGTGTGGCGCTGGCATTGCTTGCGGCGCGTCTGGGCGCGGCCGTGGTGCGGGTGCACGATGTTGCCGCGACGGTAGATGCGCTGAAAGTTCTGGCCGCGGTCGAGCCAGGCTTGCGGTCGCCCGAGCCATCCGCTGAGTCGATCCAATGACGAAGCGGCTGTTCGGCACCGACGGCATTCGCGGCCGCGTGGGGCAGCATCCCATCACCGCCGATTTCGTGCTCCGCCTGGGTTGGGCTGCCGGCAAGGTGTTCGGCCAGTACGGCGAGGGGCGGCGCTTGATTCTGGTGGGCAAGGACACCCGGGTTTCCGGTTATCTGTTCGAGTCCGCGCTCCAGGCGGGAATCATCGCCGCCGGCGTGGATGTGAGCTTGCTGGGGCCGATGCCGACGCCGGCAATCGCCTACTTGACCCGAACCTTTCGCGCCTCGGCGGGGATAGTGATCAGCGCCTCGCATAACCCCTTTGATGACAACGGCATCAAATTCTTCGGTGCCGACGGCTGCAAGCTGTCCGATGCGGTGGAAATCGAGATTGAGCGCCATCTGGACGAACCGGTTACCACGGTGGTATCCGAACGGCTCGGGCGCGCCAGCCGGATCGGCGATGCGGCGGGTCGTTACATCGAATTCTGCAAGGGGACGCTGCCCCCCGATATCAGTCTCAAGGGCCTGAAGCTGGTGGTGGATTGCGCCAACGGGGCGACTTACCACGTCGCGCAGGATGTGTTCCGGGAGCTCGGCGCGACTGTGCACGCCCTGGGTGTCGAACCGGACGGCTGCAATATCAACCGCGACTGCGGATCGACCGCGCCGGCGGCCGTGCGACAGGCCGTGCTGGCGCTGGAGGCGGATCTGGGTATCGCCTTTGATGGCGACGGCGATCGTGTCGTATTCGTGGACCGGACTGGCGCCATTGTGGATGGCGATCAGCTTCTCTACGTCATTGCCGCGCACCGGCAGCGCCACGGCGACGGCTGCACTGGCGTCGCCGGGACCTTGATGACCAACTATGGGCTCGAACTTGCGCTGGCGCGGATCGGCGTGCCGTTTCTGCGCACCGCCGTCGGCGACCGCTATGTGATCGAGGCGTTGCGTGAACGCGAATGGACCCTAGGCGGCGAAAGCTCGGGCCATATTGTCTGTCGCGATCTCACCACCACGGGTGATGGTCTTGTTGCGGCCTTGCAGGTGTTGCGCGCGGTCATCGAAAGCGGACGGACGCTCGATCAATTGTGCGTCGATGTGGCCAAGCTGCCGCAAATCATGATCAACGTGGCGGTCAGCGCCGGGTCTGCATTCCGCGTCGGACCCGAGGTGCGCGCGGCTGTCAGCACGGCGGAACGTAAACTTGCGGGCAAAGGTCGTGTGTTGTTGAGACCTTCCGGAACCGAGCCGGTGATCCGGGTCATGGTCGAAGGCGAAGACATCGATCTGGTGCAGTGCCTGGCCGAGGAAGTCGCTGCAGCGGTGGCTGGAGCGACTGGCTGAAGCCTTTTTTCTTGTTTGTCGAAGTTAACTTGGCTACCATTGGCGCCCTTTTTCGACCCGAGTTATGCGCAAACCTCTCGTTATCGGCAACTGGAAAATGAACGGCTCACAGCGTTCAGTGGGTCAGTTGCTTGACGGCATTGCGGGGGTTGCGAATCTCGACATCGAAGTTGTCGTGTGCCCTCCCTTCGTGTATCTGGCCGAAGCGGCGGCACGGATTTCCGGCACCGGGATTCGCCTTGCCGCTCAGACCCTGAGCGAGTATGAATCTGGGGCCTATACCGGTGAGGTGGCGGGCTCGATGCTGGCGGATGTCGGCTGCCAGTACGTTTTGGTGGGGCATTCCGAGCGGCGGCGGCTGTTCGGCGAGACCGACGTCCGGGTAACGCGACAGTTTGACCGCGCGCGCGGAGCGGGCATTACTCCGGTGCTGTGTGTCGGTGAGGACGCGGCCGAGCGCAATGCAGGCGCGACCTGGCAGGTACTGCACCGCCAACTGGAGGCGATTGCCGACGTGGCGGGCTGGGAAGCGCTGGGAAAGTCGGTGATCGCCTATGAGCCCGTATGGGCAATTGGTACCGGCGCGACCGCGAGCGCCGCGCAGGTCCAGGATGTCCAGGTGCGCATTCGGGATTTGCTGGGTGCTGGTGGCGCCGAAACCCGGCTTTTGTACGGTGGCAGCGTATCGAAAACGAACGCTGCGGAATTGTTTGCAAGGCAGGACGTAGATGGCGTTCTGGTGGGCGGCGCCTCGTTGCAGGCGGAAGAATTCATGGCCATTTGTAGGCTGGCGGTTGGAGAATCATGGAAACCCTGGTAATCCTGGTACATATTGTCACCGCCTGTGCAATCATTGCTTTCGTGCTGCTGCAGCAGGGCAAGGGCGCCGAGGCGGGTGCGTCCTTTGGCGCCGGTGCTTCGCAAACATTGTTTGGCAGTGTGGGTAGCTGGAACTTCTTCAGCAGGGTAACTGCGGGGCTGGCATTGGTATTCTTCCTGACCAGTTTTGGTCTGGCGGTGATCGCGAAACATAACGCCGGCGCAGGTGCAGCGCTCACGCCGGAGATCCAGATGCTCGAGGCTGCGCCTGCGGATGCTGAAATTCCGGCCGCGGACGCTGGCGACAATCATGCCGCCGACGCGGAGATTCCGGCGATCACCGATGAAGCCGCAAGCGAAGATGTGGTAACTGGAGATACAGTGAGCAAAGACGTGGTGCCGAAGGAGGCGCCACCGAAACCTTGAGTTTTGCCCAAGTGGTGGAATTGGTAGACACGCTATCTTGAGGGGGTAGTGGCGTAAGCCGTGCCGGTTCAAGTCCGGCCTTGGGCACCATGTTCTGGTAGCAATGTTCCGGTTGTAACGATCGCCAAATCGCGATTCACCGACGTACAGGAGGTCGCCGCCGGTAAACCGGTCCTGGCCGGATGCCGGACCAGATATTCTTTTCCTTCGGCCATGTGCTCGCGTGGCTGCACAGTGCGCCCATTTGATTTGATGGGGACGCGGCTGGGGTTTCAGGAGTGCCATAACAGCGCCTGGAGCGCTTTGTGGTGCTTGACCTTATAAGGGTCCGATCCTATACTTCGCGCCCCTCGCATTGATGCAAGTTCAGGGCGGTGCGAGGGTCGGGAACTACCAGATTCCTGAAGCGGCGCAAGCCGTTTGTCGATGCGGGGTGGAGCAGCCTGGTAGCTCGTCGGGCTCATAACCCGAAGGTCGTAGGTTCAAATCCTGCCCCCGCTACCAAATTTCGCCGGCACATGTCATATGTGTCGGCCGGTGACAAGGGCCCCTGATATCAGGGGCTTTTTGTTTTCCGGGCTTCTGGATTTTACGTTGGCTGCGGTTGGTGTGTTTGAGGTGCTGACGCAGCAGGACGCGCCGCTGGAGGCGAATCCGGGGCGACAATGGCGGGGTAGCATGCGGCGTGACGACAGACTTAGAGCATTGATCGAGCCGGTGGTGACCGCGTTCGGTTGCGAGCTTTGGGGGCTGGAGTTTTCGGCGGCTGGCCGGCAAGGCTTGCTCCGGGTATACATCGACAAGTCGGATGGAATCGGCATTCAGGATTGCGAGCGTGTCAGTCGACAGCTGGGTAGTTTGCTCGATGTTGAAAACCCTATTGCGGGCGAATACACCCTGGAAGTGTCATCGCCAGGGTTGGATCGCCCCCTTTTTGAGCTGGACCAGTTCCGGCAGTTTGTTGGATCCGACATAAGTTTGCGCTTGCGCGCGGCGTTTGAGGGGCGACGCAAATTCCAGGGACGCCTGATCGCCGTGGAAAAAGACGAGATTGTCATGATGGTCGACGACCATGAATATTTATTTCCGCATGCCAGTGTTGAGCGGGCAAGCGTAGTGCCGCAATTCGGTAACGAGTGAGAGCGTTGGAATGAGCAAGGAAATCCTGCTGGTTGCCCAGGCGGTGTCCAATGAAAAGGGCGTTGCCGAGGGTGTGATTTTTGACGCCATGGAGCAGGCGCTCGCAATGGCGACCAAAAAGCGTTTCGACGAAGACTCCAATATCCGCGTCACGATAGACCGGCGCACCGGAGACTACGAGACTTATCGCTGGTGGACCGTAGTCGATGATGCCACGCTGGCTGAACTGGGCACCCAGTTCACGCTGGAGGAGGCGCATGAGCACAACCCGGATCTCAAGCCGGGCGATGTGTATGAAGAGCAGATCGACAACGTCGAATTCGGGCGGATAGCTGCCCAGACGGCCAAACAGGTGATCGTACAGAAGGTGCGCGATGCCGAGCGCGCGCTGGTCGCGCGGCAATATGAGCACCGCCTGGGCGAGCTGCTGGCCGGCATGGTCAAAAAGGTCACTCGCGAGCACATCATTGTTGATCTCGGCAACAATGCGGAAGGGCTGTTGCCGAGGGAAGAATTGGTGGGTCGGGAAGTATTCCGTGTCAACGACCGGGTGCGTGCGGTGCTGATCGGTATCAACACCGAAGGCCGCGGTCCGGTGTTGTTGATGAGCCGGCGCTGCAATGCCATGTTGACCCAGTTGTTCCGCATCGAAGTTCCCGAAATTGCCGAACAGGTGATCGAGATTCGTGCCGCTGCGCGCGACCCCGGGGCGCGGGCGAAAATTGCCGTGAAGACCAACGACGGGCGCATGGACCCCATTGGCGCCTGCGTCGGCATGCGCGGCGCGCGGGTGCAGGCGGTATCCAACGAGCTCGACGGCGAGCGCATTGATATCGTGTTGTGGGACGATAATCCCGCGCAGCTGGTCATCAACGCGATGGCGCCGGCCGAAGTCGAATCCATTATCGTGGACGAGGACAGCCATTCCATGGATGTAGCCGTCGCCGCCGATACGCTGGCCCAGGCCATAGGGCGCGGTGGCCAGAATGTGCGCCTGGCATCCGAGCTCACCGGCTGGAATATCAACGTGATGAGCGTGGATGAGATTCAGGCCAAGCAGGAAGCGGAGGCCGGGAGCACCATCCAGCAATTCATGGACAAGCTCGATATCGATGAGGACGTAGCCAGCGTACTCGTTGAGGAAGGCTTTACGACGCTTGAAGAGATCGCTTACGTTCCGATCGATGAAATGGCCAGTATCGAGGGGTTCGATCACGATATGGCTGAAGAATTGCGGGCTCGCGCGAAGGACGCCCTGTTGACCCGGGCACTCGCATCCGAGGAGGAGTTGGCGGAGGCGATTCCCGGAGAGGATCTGCTGGCGATGACCGGCATGACTCCCGCGTTGGCTCATAAACTTGCGGCCAACGGAATTGTCTCTGTCGAAGATCTCGCCGAGCAGTCGGTGGACGATTTGCTGGACATTGAGGCGATGACGCCGGAACGTGCCGCGGAGCTGATAATGACAGCGCGTGCGCCCTGGTTTGTAACGAATGAAGTTTGAGACAGGTGAAATTTGAAACGGATCAGGTGTGATGCTGATCGCGCATAGACCGGAGAACGGAAAAGCATGGCTCAACTGACTGTCAGTGAACTTGCCGAGGTTGTCGATGCTCCGGTTGAGCGCTTGCTTCGGCAAATGCACGCCGCCGGCTTGTCGCACGACTCCGCCGAGCAGGTAGTCAACGACGAAGATAAGCGGAAATTGCTGGTTTATCTGAAAAGCCTCCACGGCGAGGAGACGGAGGAGCCGCGCAAAATCACCCTGCGCCGCAAGACCGTGAGTACCTTGCGTGCGGGATCGGGTAAGCGCGTCGTCAATGTGGAAGTGCGGAAGAAGCGCACCTACGTCAAGCAGGACGAAAGCGAAGCGTCGGAATCCTCCACAGAGACTGTTGCGGCGGTTGCTGCTCCAGCCACGCTGGAGGATCCGGAAGCCAAGCGGATCGCCGCGATTGAAGCGCGCCGCAAGGCCGATGAAGAACGTACGCGTAACGCGGAAGAGGAACGACAAGAGCCGGAGCCTGGCCCGGAGCCGGAAAAGGTGGTTGCCAAGATCGATGGCGCGCCCGCCGTGGTTGCTGCAATAGCAGCAGCCGAGCCGATCGCGATTGGCGATGCCGGCAAAGCCGGAAAGAAGCGTGAAAAGCGCGATGACGCCCCGTTGGATGCCGACGACGACAAACCCAAGAAGAAGAAGCCGCTCAAAGGGCAGCGCAAGCAAAAGACCGAAGGCGTTGCCGAAATACTGGTGGACGACGACGAAGCCGACCGCAAGCCGAGGCTGTTGTCGGGGCGTCCGGCGGTGCAGGCCCGCAATATCCATGTGTTCAAGAGACCTACCGGAAAAATTGTGCGCGAAGTCGAAGTGCCAGAACAGATTACCGTGGCTGATCTTGCTCAGAAGATGGCGGTCAAGGCAGCAATGGTCATTCGCGAATTGATGAAAATGGGCACCATGGCCACAATCAATCAGACGATTGACCGCGATACCGCGTTTCTGGTGATCGAGGAAATGGGGCACAAGCCGGTGGCCGTCGCCTCGCGTGAAGCCGCTGTGGAGGAGACATTTCGCGAAGAGATCGCGGCGGTGGAGGGGGAGTCCCTGCCTCGTGCGCCAGTGGTTACCGTGATGGGCCACGTCGACCATGGCAAAACTTCACTGCTTGATTACATCCGCAAATCCCGTGTTGCGTCCGGTGAAGCGGGCGGCATCACGCAACATATCGGTGCTTATCATGTGCCGACGCCCCGCGGGTTCATTACTTTCCTCGATACCCCGGGTCACGCCGCCTTTACCGCGATGCGCGCCCGCGGCGCCCGCGCCACCGATGTGGTGATTCTCGTGGTCGCGGCAGATGATGGCGTGATGCCGCAGACCAAGGAAGCCGTCGCGCATGCGCGCGCCGCCGGTGTACCCCTGGTGGTTGCCATCAACAAGATCGACAAGCAGGGCGCGAATCTCGATCAGATCATCAGTGAGTTGTCGGCCTTGGAAGTCGTGCCCGAGGAGTGGGGCGGTGATACGCAGTTCGTGCGGGTTTCCGCCCATACCGGCGAAGGCATTGAAGCATTGCTGGAAGCGGTGTCCTTGCAGGCCGAAGTGCTCGAATTGCACGCCCCGGTCGCGGTGCCGGCGCGTGGCGTCGTCATCGAAGCGCGCATCGATCGGGCGCGGGGTGTGGTAGCGACCTTGCTGGTGCAGGCGGGCACGCTGCGGCCCGGCGATTTTTTGCTGGCCGGGGAAAGTATCGGCAAAGTGCGGGCAATGATCGGCGACGACGGCGCTCCGGCGCGCGAGGCGGGCCCCTCAATTCCGGTCGAAGTGCTCGGCCTTGATGTCCCGCCGCAAGCCGGTGATGAGTTCTATGTGACTTCCGATGAACGCAAGGCGCGCGAAATCGTCCAGTTGCGTCAGACCAGGTCGCGCGAAGAGCGCGTGGCGCGTCAGCAAGCCGCCAACCTCGAGAACGTATTTGCCGGGTTCGAAGGTACCGCGCGCAAAGTGCTGCCGGTGGTCGTCAAGGCGGACGTGCGCGGTTCCCTGGAAGCCCTGTTGTCTGCGCTCCATGACTTTGCCACCGATGAGGTGGGCGTGCACGTGGTGAGCTCCGGGATCGGCGGATTGACCGAATCCGACATCAATCTCGCGGTTACCACGGGTGCGGTGGTGCTGGGTTTCAATGTCCGCGCCGATGCCGCCGCGCGCAAGGTCGCCGCTGCCGAAGGTGTGGACATCCGCTACTACAGTGTCATTTACCACCTGCTCGACGAGATCAAGCAGGCGCTGTCGGGAATGCTGGCGCCCGAAGTACGCGAGGAAATCGTCGGCATCGCCGAAGTGCGCGAAGTGTTCCGGTCGCCCAAATTTGGTCAGGTCGCCGGTTGCCGCGTAGTGGAAGGCGCGCTGTATCGCAACAAGCCGATTCGGGTGTTGCGTGACAACGTGGTGATTTTTTCCGGTGAACTGGAGTCCTTGCGACGCTTCAAGGACGATGTGGCCGAGGTGCGTGCCGGTACCGAATGCGGTGTCGGGGTGAAAGGTTACAACGATGTTCGCCCCGGCGATCAGATCGAGGTCTACGACATCCAGCGGGTGGCGCGGCAGCTCTAGCGAGGCCAGCATATGCCCAGGGAATTTAAGCGCAGCGAGCGGGTCGCCGATGCACTCCAGCGAGAGCTGGCGGAATTGCTGCGCACCGAACTCGACGATCCGCGCGTCGAGCTGGCCAACATCACCAGCGTCGATGTCAGCCGTGACCTTGCGAGCGCCAAAGTGTTTGTGAGCTTTATCGGCCAGCGCAGCGTTGAACAGTGCGCGGAGGCGATTGCGGCGCTCAACGGCGCCGCCGGCTTTTTGCGGGGCAGACTCAGCGGCATGATTCGCCTGCGCATCATGCCACGCTTGCAGTTCATCCACGATACGACCGGTGACCGCGGACAAAGACTCGCCGCCTTGATCGAGCATGCGCTGGCGAGCGACGAGCGCGCCCGCAGCGCGGAGCAAAGCTGAGGTGGCGCGTACGCGCAAGGGCAGATCCGTGGACGGCATCCTGGTGCTCGATAAACCGGCGGGCCCGACGTCGAACCAGGCCCTGCAGCGGGTGAAATGGCTGTTTGACGCCGCCAAGGCAGGACATACCGGCAGTCTGGATCCCCTCGCGACGGGTGTGCTGCCGATCTGTTTTGGTGAAGCCACCAAATTCACCCAGTTTTTGCTGGAGGCCGACAAGACCTACGCCAGCACTTTCCGGCTGGGTGTGACCACGACCACCGGCGATCAGGACGGTGAAGTGCTGGCGGAACAGAGCGCAGCCGGAATATCCGCCGCGCGGGTCGAGGCGGAACTGGCGTCGTTTCGTGGCGTCGTCGAGCAGATCCCCTCGATGTATTCTGCACTCAAGCAAGCTGGCCAGCCACTTTACAAGCTGGCGCGTCAGGGGATCGAGGTGGAGCGCGCGCCGCGTCGGGTGACTATCCACAGCTACGAAATTTGCGAGTTTCGTGGCGGCGAATGCGCCGAAGTGGATGTGGTCATCCGTTGCAGCAAGGGCACCTACATCCGGACGCTCGCCGAAGATCTCGGCCGCCAATTGGGCTGTGGCGCTCATGTGACCCGTTTGCGGCGTCTGGCGTCGGGTCCGTTTGGCGAAGCCGATGCGGTGACGCTGGATCAGATCGACGCGCTGCGTACCGGTGGATCGTTCGCGGCACTGGATATCTTGCTGCACCCGGTGGATGCGGCAGTTGCCGACCGCCTGGCGCTGGAGTTGCCAGAGAATCTGTCCTGGTATTTTTTGCGCGGCCAGGCGGTGGCGCTGGCGCAGGCCCGGCAGCAAGCGAGCGAGGGCGATCTGGTAAGGGTTTTCAGGGCGCCGGGAGAATTTCTCGGCGTTGGCGAAGTATTGGACGACGGCCGCATCAAGCCCCACCGGTTGGTGGCCGGAGCCCAGCGCTAGCAGGTTGTTGAAAATCTGCTGGACGAATACCGGAGCGGCATGGTGCCGCATCCGGCAACCACTGGGCGGTCTGCAAATATGCGCGGACCGACCCGAATCTTATCGGCATATTGGAGACCACGACATGGCACTGAACGCAGAAGAAAAATCCGTGATCATTCGCGACAACGCGAGCGCTGCAAACGACACCGGCTCACCGGAAGTTCAGGTTGCGCTGCTGAGCGCCAACATCGACAAGTTGCAGGGTCACTTCAAGGCGCACGGCAAGGATCACCATTCCCGGCGTGGGCTTATCCGCATGGTGAATCAGCGGCGCAAATTGCTGGATTACCTGAAAGGCAAGAACCCGGAGCGCTACCGGCAGTTGATTGCCAAGCTCGGCTTGCGCCGTTGAGTCGATTTCATTCGCGCCTGCCCCGCGGGGGTTGGCGCCGCAACCAGAAGCAGGTGAACGTGTGAATTTGGTAAAAAAAACATTCAAGTATGGCAACCATGAGGTCACGCTGGAGACCGGGCGCATCGCCCGCCAGGCGACCGGTGCGGTGCTGTGCAGCATGGACGGTACCGTGGTGTTGTGTACTGCGGTGGCTGCTCGCGACGCTCGGCCGGGGCAGGATTTTTTCCCGCTGACCGTCAACTATCAGGAAAAAACCTACGCTGCCGGCAGAATTCCCGGCGGATTTTTTCGCCGTGAAGGCCGTCCGACCGAAAAGGAAACCCTGACCAGCCGACTCATCGACCGGCCGCTGCGGCCGCTGTTTCCCGCCGGGTTTCGCAACGAAGTGCAGGTGGTCGCCACCGTGATGTCGGTGGATCGCGACATGGATCCGGATGTCGCGGCCCTCATCGGTTGTTCGGCCGCGTTGGCGATTTCCGGGGTTCCCTTCGACGGCCCGATCGGTGCCGCACGCGTCGGCTATCATCCGGACCAGGGTTATCTGCTCAACCCGCGCTACAGCGAACTCGAAACCTCGCAGCTCGACATGGTCGTGGCGGGTACCCGGGACGCCGTATTGATGGTGGAATCGGAAGCCAAGGAACTCCCCGAAGACCTGATGCTGGGCGCCGTGCTTTTCGCCCACCAGGAAATGCAGGCGGTGGTCCAGGTGATCGACGAACTGGTGCGGGATGCGGGCAAGCCGCGTTGGGAATGGCAGCCGCCGGCCGACAACGCCGCCCTGTTGCAGGCGATCACCGCGCAGATTGGCGACGATCTGGCCGCTGCCTATCGGATTACCGAGAAGCAACAGCGCCAGGCACGTCTGACCGAATTGCGCGACCGCTGCGTCGGCCACCATGCCGATGAAGCCGCGGGCGTAACCGCCGAACAGGTGAGCAACCTGTTCAAGAAGCTGGAAAAGAAAGTGGTGCGAGGGCGCGTGGTCGCCGGCGAACCGCGCATCGACGGCCGGGACGCCCGTACCGTGCGCCCCTTGGCCATCGAAGTGGGCGTGCTGCCCAATGCCCATGGTTCGGCGCTGTTCACCCGCGGCGAAACCCAGGCCATCGTGGTCGCTACTCTGGGTTCGTTGCGCGATGCGCAGATGATCGATGCCCTGGAAGGATCGCGCCGTGATCGCTTCATGCTGCATTACAACTTTCCTCCCTACTCGGTCGGCGAGACGGGCCGCATGGGCGGCACCAGTCGGCGCGAGACCGGCCACGGTCGTCTGGCGCGGCGTGGCATCGCGGCGATGCTGCCCAGCGAAGACGAATTTCCCTACACGGTCCGGGTCGTGTCGGAGATCACCGAATCGAACGGTTCCAGCTCGATGGCGTCGGTGTGTGGCTCCAGCCTCGCGCTGATGGATGCCGGTGTGCCGCTGAAGGCGCCGGTGGCGGGCATCGCGATGGGCCTGGTGAAGGACGACAACGGCTTTGCGGTTCTGACCGACATCCTCGGCGACGAAGATCATCTCGGTGACATGGATTTCAAGGTTGCCGGTACCACGGCGGGTATTACCGCGTTGCAGATGGACATCAAGATCCAGGGCATCACCGAGGAAATCATGGAGGTGGCGCTGCATCAGGCACTCGCCGCGCGCCTGCATATTCTCGCCGAGATGAACAAGGTGATCGCGGTCAGCCGCGCCGAAGTCGCGGATAACGCGCCGCGCTTCCGCACCCTGAAGATCGATCCGGAGAAAATCCGCGATGTGATCGGCAAGGGCGGCTCCACCATTCGAGCGCTTACCGAAGAAACCGGCGCGACTATCGACATCCAGGACGACGGCTCGATTCGTATCTACAGCGACAGCCGCGATGGTCTGGATCGGGCGGTTTTCCGCATCCAGGAAATCACCGCCGAGGCGGAAGTCGGCAAGATCTACGAAGGTACGGTCGCGCGGATCGTGGACTTCGGCGCCTTTGTGACCATCATGCCGGGTACTGACGGCCTGGTGCATATCTCCCAGATCGCCGACCAGCGCGTGGAGAAAGTCAGCGACTTCCTGACCGAAGGCCAGAAGGTCAAGGTCCGGGTGCTCGACGTCGATGCTCGCGGCCGCATCAAGCTGTCCATCAAGGACGCGCTCGATGATGCGGAGCGCGCCGCCAGGGCGTCCCATGCGCCGAAGGCGGAACCCGTGCCGATGGCGGACGCGCCGGCAGACATGGATTGAGCGCGCCAGCGCAATAAAAAACGGGGCTTCGGCCCCGTTTTTTATTGCCTTGTTTGACGGATTCCTCAGAGAGTTGCAGCGACTTCGTTGCCGGCCGCGATGGCGGCAAAGGCATCCAGTTCCGCCGCCTGGCGGGCGCCCCCTATGGCATGGGCTGCAACACCGCGGGCCGTCAGCGTGGCGCTCAACTCATCCAGAGGCTCCTGACCGGCGCAGACGATGACGCTGTCCACCGCGAGCACCCGATCCTCGTCCCCGATGCGGTAATGCAGTCCCGCGTCATCGATTTTGCGGTAGCTGACGCCGGGGATGCAGCGCACACCGCTGCCTTCCAGTTCCGCCCGCAGTACCCAGCCGCTGGTCAGGCCGAGACCGCGGCCCATGGCGCCGGGTTTGCGCTGGAACAGCGTGATCTGATGCGCCGGCGCCGGGAATTTGGGTCCGCCGGGCAGCAGGCCGCCGGGTGCGCGCAGACTGGTGTCCACGCCCCACTTGGCGAGGAAGGTATCGGTGTCCGGCGCGCTGTCGCCGTGCCCGTGCAGAAGCAGCATGGCGGCGTCGTAGCCGATGCCGCCCGCGCCCAGAATCGCGACCCTTGGCCCGGCCTGACGGCGGCCGGCGAGCAGGTCCGCATAGGGGATCACCATGGGGTGGTCGATGCCCTCGATATCCGGCGTGCGCGGGCTGATGCCGGTGGCGACCACGACCGCGTCGTAACCGGCTGCCATCAGTGTCTCGGGCGTCGCCCGGGTGTTGAGGCGCACGGCGACACCCAGGTCCGCGAGCCGGGTGCGGTAATAGCGGATCAGTTCATGGAATTCGGTCTTGTCCGGAACCCGTTTGGCGAGATTCATCTGGCCGCCGATGTCGCCGCCGGCTTCGTACAGGGTGACCTGATGCCCCAGTTGCGCGGCGGAGACCGCCGCCGACAGGCCGCCGGGACCGGCGCCCACCACCGCGACCTTGCGTGAACTCCCGGTACGGCGGGGCGCTTGCTCGCCATCCAGTTCGCGGCCCGCACGCGGATTGACCAGGCAGCGGGTGGGTTTGCCCTTGAAGATGAAATCCAGGCAGGCCTGGTTGCAGCCGATACAGGTGTTGATGGTGTCGGGGCGACCGGCCTGTACCTTGGCTGCGAATTCGGGATCAGCGAGCATGGCGCGGGCGAGCGATACCATGTGCGCGTCGCCGGCGGCGATGATGTCTTCGGCGACTTCCGGCGTATTGATACGGTTGGACGCCACCACCGGTACCCTGACGTGGTCGGTGATGTTGCGGACCGCGAAGCGCCAGGCGCCACGCGGCACCATGTAGGCGATGGTGGGGATATGCGCTTCGTGCCAGCCGACCCCGGTGTTGAACAGGGTGACGCCGGCCGCTTCCAGGCGTTGCGCGAGTTCGGCGGTCTCCGCGCCGGTGGCGCCGTCCTCCACCAGATCGATGCAGGAAATGCGGTACATCAGGATGAAATCCGCGCCCACCCGCGCGCGGATGCGACGCACGACTTCGAGCGCAAAACGCATGCGGTTTTCATGGCTGCCGCCCCAGTCATCGCTGCGGTTGTTGGTGCGCCGCGCCAGAAACTGGTTGATCAGATAGCCTTCCGAGCCCATCACCTCGACACCGTCATAGCCGGCCTCGCGCGCCAGCACGGCGCTGTTGGCATAGTCTTCGATGTACTGGGCGATTTCCGCGCTGGACAGCACCCGCGGCACGCGCGGATTGATGCGCGAGCGGATGCCGGAAACCCCGACGATGCTCGGGTCTTTCGCATAGCGCCCGGTGTGCAGAATCTGCAGGAGGATTTTGCCGCCCTCGCGATGTACCCGGTCGGTGATCAGACGGTGGCTGGGAATATCGTCGGCGCGGTGAAAAATGGGCCCGCCTTCCTCGATGCGGCCGGTCTCGTTGGGGGCGTAACCGCCGGTGACGATGAGTCCCGCACCGCCCCGGGCGCGCTCGCCGTAGAAGGCCGCCAGGCGCTCGAAGGGCCGGTCGAGAAGTTCGAGTCCGGAGTGCATCGAGCCCATCATGATGCGGTTTTTCAGGGTGACGAACCCCAGGTCGAGGGGCGCGAGCAGATGGGAGAAGGTCATCGGAATTCCTCGACAGAAAACAGGATCAGCGGGCCAAAACGCCCGAAATCATACTTCAGGACGGGGCGGTCGGCCCAGGGTGCCCGTTACAATGCCGATCTCGGACGCAACGGACCGGTCTCGCCATGAATGACGCGCGGGCGCTGCGATGACACTGAGCTGGGGCTGGGTGTTGCTGGTCGTGCAGACGCTGCTGGGTCTGGGCGCGGCCTGGCACGCATTGCTGAACAAACGCGATTCGCGTTCGGCGCTCGGCTGGATGGCGGTTGCGCTGGCGCTGCCGATCGCTGGGCCCCTGGCGTATGTGCTGTTCGGCATCAATCGGGTGCGCGCACGGGCGCGCCGCAGGAGTCGCCTGTCGCCTGCGGCGGGCGCAGCACCTTGCGGCCCCGACGATTCCTGCATCGCGGTGTCCGAGCTGTCCGATCTGGCACGCGCCGGGGCCGTCATCACTGGCATGCCGCTGCGCCCGGGCAATCGCATCGCCGCGCTCCGCAATGGCGAGCAGGTGTATCCCGCCATGCTGGAGGCCATTGCTGCCGCAGTGGTCAGTGTCGATCTTTCGACCTATATCTTCGAGAACAATGCCACTGGACACCGGTTCGTGGATGCCCTGGTCGCCGCTCGGCAGCGTGGTGTGCGGGTGCGCGTACTGCTGGACGGCATGGGCGAGTGGTATTCACCCGGCGCCCACCGCCTTCTGCGGCGCGGCGGACTCGAGGTGAAGAGCTTCAACCCGCTGCGGTTATTACCGCCCAATCTCGCCGTCAATCTGCGCAACCATCGCAAGCTGCTGGTGGTGGACGGGGCAGTGGCTTTTGCCGGTGGCATCAATATCGGGGACCGCCATCTACTGGCCCCACCGCGTTGCAAACATCCGGTTGCCGATCTGCATTTTCAGCTGTGGGGACCGGTAGTCGCCGACTTGCAGCGGGTGTTCACCGATACCTGGCGGCAGGCGGGCGGTAATTTCTCGGCGGTGGCGGACGTAGAGAAACCTTCGGTCGATACAACCACCGGGCCGACGGGGGCCAGTCTGTGCCGGGTGATCGCGGACGGACCCGACGAGACGCTGGATCAACTTACTCTGGTGTTGCAGTCCGCGGTCAGCGCCGCGCGCCGCAGTGTGCGCATCATGACGCCCTATTTTCTGCCGTCGCGGGAGCTGATCACCGGTCTGCAGAGTGCGGCGCTGCGCGGAGTTGTCGTGACCATAGTGCTGCCGGAGCGGAGCAATCTGCCCTATGTGCACTGGGCGACCCGCAACCTGCTCTGGGAGCTGCTCCACCGCGAAGTGCGCGTGTTCTATCAGCCCGCGCCGTTCAACCACGGCAAGCTGCTGGTGGTGGATGAAAGCTATGTACTGCTGGGATCGGCGAACATCGATCCCCGCAGTTTGCGGCTCAATTATGAACTCGGCGTGGAAGTGTTCGACCCGGCGTTCGGCGCCGACATGAGCGGCCTGTTCGACACCCTGGTCGCGGGTTCGCGCCCGGTCACTGGCGCCGAGCTGGAGGGGCGCTCGCTCATCGTGCGCACCCGGGATGCGCTGTGCTGGTTGTTTTCGCCGTATCTTTGACAGCCGGCTAATCCGCCGCGGCCGCGTGGCCGCCGGCGGCGGGTACTTTCTTGAGGCAGGCGATTACCAGCAGACTGATGATGAACGCCGTGCCTATGACATAGAACGCATCGTTGAACGCCATCACCTGACTTTGCCGGCGCGCTATGGCGTCGATGGCCAGCAGCGCCTGCTGCTGCGCCAGCTCCGGATCCGCGCCCAGGGATGCGAAATACCCGGTCATGGTCTGCAAGCGTTCCTGGGTGATGGGGTTGTAGAGCGAGACCGACTCCAGAATCTGGTTGGAGTGGAAGTGCTCGCGCACGGTGACAAAAGTCGCCAGCAGCGCGATGCCGATCGACCCGCCCAGATTGCGCATCACATTGAAGAGTCCCGAAGCGGAACCGACCTGAGCGGGCTCGATGCCGGCGGTGCCGATCACCGACAGCGGAATCATGATGAAGGGCATGCCGAGGCCGCGGATAAGGTGCGGCATCACAATGCTGTCATAGGCGTAGTCGGTCGTCATGTGGATATTGAGCAGGCAACTCAGACCAAACACCCCGGCGCCGATGGCGAGCAGGATGCGCAGGTCCACGATTTTCATCAGACGCAAGACGATGGGCACCATCACCAGTTGCGGCAGCCCGATCCACATCATCACCTGGCCGATCTGGAGCGCGTTGTAGCCATGCACCTGGGTCAGGTACAGCGGCATGATGAACACCGAACCGTAGAGTCCGAGTCCGAGCACCACGTTGACGACATTGGCGAGCCCGAAATTGCGCCGCGCCATCAGGCGCAGGTTGATAAAGGGATCTCTGCGGGTCAATTCGATGATCAGAAACAACAGCAGGCTGACCCCGGCCAGCACGGCGCCGCGCAGGATGAAATCGGATTCGAGCCAATCCTTGCGATTGCCTTCCTCCAGCACGATTTCGAGGGTGCCGAGCCCCACCGCCATGGTGGCGATTCCCCACCAGTCGCCCTTTTTCAGCAGGGCCAGATTGCCGGCTGCCGGTTTCAGTCCGCGCCAGAGCAGGAAGAACATGATGCTGGTGGGGACGAGTTGAAGATAAAAAATCGTCTGCCAGCCGAAATTTTCCGATAAATAGCCCCCCAGGGTTGGGCCGATAGTGGGCGCCTGGGTGGCCGTCAGAGCGAACATCCCCATCCCGACCGCCTGCTTGCTGGGTGGTAACAGGGTCAGGATGATCGCGAAGGAGAGTGGAATCAGCGTGCCTCCGGAGAGCCCCGCCAGGGCGCGAAACACCAGCATGGATTCGAGATTCCAGGCCGTCGCGCAGAGGGTCGTGAAGAACATGAACAGCACGGTATTCCAGAGAATGTAGCGCCGCAGCCCGAACACCTGGGTGAGCCAGCCGGTGATGGGAATCACCATGATTTCCGCTGTCAGGTAGGCGGTGGAGATGAAGGACCCCTCTTCGAGGGTGGCGCCCAGCGCGCCCTGGATATCCTTCAGGGAGGCATTGGTGATGTGGATATTGAGAACGGCGATGAAGGCGCCCAGCACGCCGCCGAATACCGTCAGCCAGGTGCCGAGGGAAACCCGGTCCGGCGCGGCATCCGCGGGCGACGTAGTGGCCGCGCTGGTCATGGATCTGTCAAGGTTGTGGGGCGGTTTTCACTCACGAACCGTCATCGAGCGCGAGTCGTTTGCGGGCATCATCTCCGCTGCTGCGGGTATCGACACGGGCAGTCACCGACATGCCGGGGCGCAACCGGGCAACCTTCGGGTTGCTGTGATCGAGCACGATCTTGACCGGTACACGCTGCACGATCTTGGTGAAATTGCCGGTAGCGTTATCGGGGGGCAGCAGGCTGAATTCGGCGCCACTGGCGGGCGATACACTTTCCACGACGCCTTCGAAGTGTTCGTCGGGGAAAGCGTCGACATCGATGATGGCTTTCTGTCCCGGTAGCACATGAGTCAACTGGGTTTCCTTGAAGTTCGCGCTGACCCAGATATCGTCGAGATCCACCAGGGCCAGCTTGCGCACCCCGGTCTGGGAATATTCGCCCGGCTCGACTTGCTTGTTGCCGACGATGCCGGCGGTAGGCGCCCGCACGTCGGTAAGATAAAGATCGATTTCCGACAGGCGCAGCTCCGCCTCCGCGAGCTCCTGAGCGGCTTTGAGTTCGCCGGCTTCATCCGACAGCACGCCGAACTGGGCACGTTCGGCGGCGAGATTGGCCAAAGTGCGGCCCAATTCGGCTTCGGCGCGAGTGACATCGGTGCGCGCGTGGTCATAGCGCTGGCGGTCGGTGAAACCCTTGGTTTGCAGCACTTCGGCCCGCGCCAGGTCCTGCCGGGTACGTTCGAGTTCCGCGCGCGCGGCGAGAACTTCGGACTCCCTCGCGTTGATGGTGGCGTTCTGGTGAGACAGTCGGGACTGCAGATGCGCCAACTCGGCAGTGCGCTGTGCCACCAGCGCCTGGGCGCGATCGCGGCGCGCGGTATAGGCGGACTTGTCGAGGGAATAGAGAATGTCGTTGGCGTTGACGTGCTGGTTTTCTTTCACCAGGACTTCGGCCACCGGTCCGGCAACGCGCGAGCTGATGACCGTGATGTCGGCGCGCAGGTAGGCATTGTTCGTGCTCTCCCAGAAGCGGCCCTCGAACCACCAGTTTTTGCCCGTCACGATGATCGCCGTCAGGGCGGCAATACCCAGTAATGCCAGAATCAACTTGCGCTTCATGATCCGTGATACCTGTTGCAGTGGCGTGAGGTCGCTCCGGCGGTGGCCCGGCGCTGAGTTGCCGGGGTGCCGTTGTTATCGTTGTAATCGTACTGTACGGTACGGTATCAGTGGGGAAGGAGTTCGCGCAACTTCTTTGCGCTAATCGCGCCGACGTTAACCGGATTGGTCACTGGCATGGTTCTGACCCGCCGTCCACACCGCAACAGGGACAAGATGATGCAGTCACCGGCCCCCACCCGGGGCGACACCCGGCGCCTGGCGATTCTCGAAGCCGCCACCGAGGTATTCATGGAGCTCGGGTATGCGGGCGCGAGCGTCGACCGTATCGTACAGCGCGCGGGCGGATCCAAAGGCACCGTTTACCGCCATTTTGGCTGCAAGGCGGACCTGTTCGCGGAAATCATTACCGCGCTCGTCGCCCGGATGACGGACCCTATCGAGCGGCAACGGCCCGATGCCGCGGATACCGCACAGGAACTGGCCGCGACGCTCGGGCGCTTCGGGCAGACCTATCTCGACGTGCTGGTGCAACCCCAGAGCCTGGCGCTTTACCGCATGGTGATGGCAGAGGGCGCCAACTTTCCCGATCTGGCGCGGGTTTTTTATGAGCGCGGCCCCGGCCAGGTGGTGACGCAGCTGGCGGACTATCTGGGTGCCCTCGCGGGCTGGGAGGTGATCCCCGCAATGCAACCGGAAATAGCGGCCCGGGAATTCCTCAGTCTGGTGCGTTCCGACCTTCATCTGAAGGCATTGCTGGGAGTCGAGGTTCCCACTGCGGTGCAATGCGAACTCACCGTCAAACGCGCGGTAGCGCTGTTTTTGGCGCAGTACCAACCGGTGCCCGGTAGTGGCGTCGGAACCTAGCCGGTATCGGAAAGGGCAGGGTAATCCCGCTCGGCAAACCGGCTGCGATCCGGGATGAGCTGAACAAGTCCTTGGATCCTTCGAGCCTTCGACGCGCGCAGGACCGTCGGAGCCCAGCATGAACGACAACCTGATTCCGTCCGTGGTGAGTCGGTCCAACCATGGACGGAATCAGGTAATTCCTATCTTCCTTCGGTGCGTCGGTCGCGGCCTCAGCCCACCGGCAGATTGAACAGTTGCTTGACGTTGTCATGCACGATGGCATTGCGCTGCGTTTCGGACAGGCGCGCCATCTGGCGATTCAGCACGTCCAGCGAGCGCGGGTAGGTCGAATCCGTGTGCGGATAATCGCTGGCCCAGATCAGGTGGCCGCTGTCCGCCAGTGCCTTGTCGCCCACCAGGATTTCGGTCTGGTAGGCGGTGGCGTCGTCCTGGAAGGTGAACCAGATATTGTTCGCGACGTAAGTGCTGGGCTTTTTGCTGATGAGCCGTTCGAGCCCGGTGCCCAGCCGCTCGGCGGCGTGATCGGCGCGGTACATATAATGCGGCACCCAGCCGGCGTCGCCCTCGGCGACCACCATCTTGAGCTTGGGGTGGCGCTCGAACACGCCGCCAAAAACAAACACGCCCATCACGTTCTGCACACCGCGGATGATGTTCATGAAGCCATTGGCGGCATGGCCGCGTTCGGCCTTGAACGCGGTTTCGACGCCGTGATCACTGGAAGTGAGGATGTGAAAGCAGATCGGCAGATCGAGATCGACGGCGCACTGCCAGAGCGCGTCGTAGTCGGGGTGGTCGTAATCCTCGTGCTGGGGGTTGCCGGTCATCATCATGCCGACCATGCCCATCTCCTTGGCGCGTCTGAAGTCCGCGATGGCTTCGTCCACCGAAGCAACCGCCGTTTGCGCCAGCCCGAACAGGCGCTTGGGCGCACCGGCGCAGAAGGTCTGAAGCCAGCGGTTGTAGGCCTGAAAACAGGCTGACTTGTAGGCGAAATCCGGGTGGCTGCACATCACCATGCCGACCGAGGCGTAGATGATTTCGCCGCAGATGTTCTCTTCGTCCTGGATCGCGATGCGGCTCTTGGGATCCCAGCTGCCACGGGCCAGATCGACGAAACTGGCGTTGCGCTGGGCCCGCAACTGGTCCGGCGGAATGCCGGCGCCGGCCAGCAGTCCGAGCGGCAAGCCGTGCTTCATGCCCTCGATGATGAAGGTATCGACGCCGTGCTTGTTCTTCTCGATATGGGGCGCGGTGGCGCGGTATTTGGGGTCGATGAAATCGACATAGCAGTTGGGCGGTTCGACGATATGGGAATCGGCAGAGATCATGGGTTTCACGGTGGTGGTCCTCGCAGGTTGGATTTATCGTTGGCCGCGCCCCAGTGGGACGATAGCACCGTTAAAGATGGCAAAACCAAGTCTAGCACCCCGCGCAACCGGAGATTCAATCGCCGGCTTGACATCGATCAGGCGGACCAACAGTCGGCCGTGGTATCGGACGCCGATGCCGATTCCCTTGTTTGTTGGCCGGACTCGATGGGTGCCGCGGAGATTTACCGCTGCGAGGTTTTTCGGTCGCGAGGATTTCGGCGCCAGGGGCCGGGTGCGGTGATCCGTGCTTGCGCTCAGCTGGTCTCCGGCTTGTCGATAAACATGGTCTGGTTGAGCATGGCGTCGCTCTTGAATTGGGAGCGATCCTCCCGCACCTGGAACACCACGTCCTT
>JBFXFL010000013.1:57922-60522 GCA_050179115.1 Porticoccaceae bacterium
GGCCGGGTGCGGTGATCCGTGCTTGCGCTCAGCTGGTCTCCGGCTTGTCGATAAACATGGTCTGGTTGAGCATGGCGTCGCTCTTGAATTGGGAGCGATCCTCCCGCACCTGGAACACCACGTCCTTGAAGCGCAATTCGTCGCCGTGACTCAGGGCATGCGATCCGTTGATCCGCACGCCGTTGACCAGGGTGCCGTTCGATGAGCCCAGGTCGTGCACCCACAGCACGCCGTCCTCGATCTTGAGCTCCGCGTGATTTCTGGATATGTAGGAGCGCAGCACGGTGAGGTCGCACTCGATGGCGCGACCGATGACGATGGGTTTGGTGATGCAGTACTCCAACCCTTCCGTGGGGCCTGATTGCGCGTAGATCGACCAGCCGCTGGTGCTGCCGTGTTTGGTGGCGTGCTTCAGGGTAGCGCGCCGATCCAGGGTGGGCGGTATGTTGTTCAGCACCCGGCGCTCCACAAAGGGCGGCGTGCGCACCAGCCCGTGGGGGGTCAACTGGTAGACCCACGCGATGGCGGTCACCACGGGAAGCAGCGCCACGAGTACGCCGACCAGCACGTAGAAGGCGGTCTGGTTGGCGCCCAGGACCGGGAACATGATCGACCCGAGTTGCAGCAGGACCCAGCAACCCGCCAGATAAGGAATTACCACCCTCAGCACCCGGCGGCGCCTGAGTTCACTGAACAAGTGAGCAAATTTACCGGCTGACTGGCTCATGGCGGCGGGTTTCCCCCCGGTTGCGATCTGGTTGCTTGACTCCCCCGACGTTACAGGGAGCGCCGGGAACCGACAAGAGCTTCCGGTGCGCGCTATTCGATGCCAATGCGGACGTCCGCGGTAGCGTTCCGGTGGTCACTTCAATTTTTCCAACTTCGCTTTGAGTTCACGGGCCTGATTCAGGTTGGCCTGAGCAAATTTGTGGTTGGGATCGATGGTCAGGGCTTTTTCCCACAGCGCAATGGCCCGGTCGAGATGCTGCTGCCGAAACGCGGCTGACGCTTCCTTGTGGTAGGTATCCGCAAGGTTCGTCTTGAATTCGGCGTAGGTTTTTTGCGCCGCAGCGTTATTGGGATCGAGCGCAGCGCTTTTTTGCAGGGTGCTGAGGGCGGCATCATCATTGTGGTCGGCCGCCAGCCATCTGCCGGCCTGCAACAGACGGGCCGAGGCGCGGGCGGGATCCTTCGCGGCCAAGGCATCGGCGCTGTTGCGATAGGCGGCGATGCCGAGTTGGCGCTGTTCCTTGGTGAGTGAGTCGAGCCGGCTCGATCGTTCGATTTCCTGGGCGGCGGGCTCGTAGTTGCCTTCGGCATTCAATCCCGCGACCAGCGACCAGCCCGATGGCACCACGGGATCTGGCCGGGCGTCGCCTTCGCCCGCTGTCGAGCCCGGGACGGTTTCGGCGGTTATCCCGGATGATGGGTCGGAGACCGGAAAGGATTCGGGTGGTGCTTCGAATACCTGACGCGCGCGGGGGGTCAGGGGGATACGGATTTTGCGCCCCGCGCTGACATTCCGGGGCACGGCGACGTCGTTGTATTTGGCCAGCGCGTAGAACTGGTAGTAGCTGCCAAGATATTTTTGCGCCAGCACGGAAAAGGAATCGCCCGCGGCGAGCGTGATGTCCTGGGAGGCGGCGGGGAAATACTCGCTGGCAGGGGTATCGATCTGGCGGACCAGATCCTGCGCCACCTTGCTGTTTGGAATTGCGGCCAGATAGGCTTCCAGCTCGGCTTTGGCCTGACCGGCTTCGCCCTTCTCGAGATGCTTGATGGCCCGCTCGATACGCTGCTGCGGTTTCAGTCCTGGTTCGGCGACGTACTGGGGTGTTGCTTCCTGGGGCGCGGGTTCCACTACCGCCGGCGCCGGTTCTGGCGCCGGCGCTACGGCCACCGGTTTGGCAGTCTGGCAACCCGCCTGGGTAACCAGCAGTGCCGCGAGAAAAATTACGGCGCTGCCGATGTTCAGGTTATTGCGCGTGTTGGGGTTATTGGTGTTGGGGTTATTGATAGCGCGCACTGGTCGATCATCCAAGGGCGGAAAGTCATTTTCCTGTCAACGGCGCCAGCCAACCGGGAGGCGCTGCTATCCGTTCAGTAGGGAGCAAAAAATGTGCCTCATTTAACATCGTTTTCGCGGGCCGGTACAAGGAATTTTAAACGGTCTGACGGGGCTTCCGACCCATTGGGTATGAGCGGGGTGCCGAAGCGAAATAATCCCCCAACACCATGGGGTTGGAGCTTGTTTTGGCCCCAGATCCCGAATCCCGGCAGCGCGATTGAAGGGTTCCGTTCGGACCCGGGGCTCCCGGCGTGCCGTATCGGGCGGGCTATGCCCTGCCCCGAAACAGCGCTGGCAATGCCACGTCGGTTTCGGCGGCGTTGGCAGTGCAGTACACTGTTGCGGTTGAATCAGTTTCCGAGAGGTGATGCCGATCATGGATATTTTTGAATCCATCCGCGAGCAGATCGAAAGCAATCCGGTAATCCTCTACATGAAAGGATCGCCGAATCAGCCGCAGTGCGGGTTTTCCGCGCGCTCGGTGCAGGCGTTGATGGCCTGCGGTGAGCGTTTCGCCTATGTCGATATTCTG
>JBFXFL010000014.1:0-39824 GCA_050179115.1 Porticoccaceae bacterium
GATGGTGAGTGCCGCCATCCGGGTGGCGACCCGGTGACACTGATACCCCGGCGCATGCCCAAACCTTCGGCAGCCACAATCGGCACCGGGGCCTGAATCACTGTAGTTACGTACCACCCGGACAGCTCTTGTATTCCGCCCGAATTATCGACACATTACGGCTTCTCTCCGGAACCAGTCGGACAATCTCACCATGAACAAAGGCATGCTTACGGGTCTCATTGCCGGGGCTGTGCTGGCCACGGCGGCCGGCGCCATCGGCGGCTATCGCGCGCTCTATGGCGAACCAAAGTTCGCGGAGGTGCTCGACGTCACGGAGGTAACCCGCGATGTGCAAGTACCCAAGGAAGTTTGCGCCGACGTGGCCGTGACGCGAAGGCGACCGGCAAAGGACCAGAATCAGATTCTCGGCACTGTGGCAGGGGCAGTTATAGGGGGGGTTGTCGGCAACCAGATCGGCGGCGGCTCCGGCAAAAAGATCGCGACCGCGGCCGGCGCCGTGGCCGGTGGCTACGCCGGCAACAAAACCCAGGAGCGGATACAGGCGAACGATACCTACACCACCACCGAGCGCCGCTGCCACACCGAGCATGAAACCAAAACCGAGGTGACTGGCTACGATGTCCGCTACCGCCTGCGCGGCGAAGAACACAGTGTCCGCATGGACCATCGCCCCGGAGAAAGAATCCCCGTGGTGGATGGCCAGCTGGTGTTGAATCCGGAGCCGCCAAAACCCTGACCCGGGCGGCCACCAGCCCGATGGCACGCGCGCCAGCCCTGCGCCAAAACCCTGGAAAGCCCGCGTGAGCGACCCGGATCCGCCGCCCCGACCTGGCGCGCTGTTACGAATCCTGCAAGGGGTTGAAAGGCTCGGCAACCGGCTGCCCGATCCCGTCTTGCTGTTTCTGCTGCTGCTGATCGCGGTCTGGTTGCTGTCGGCACTGTTGGCGCCGGTCGAATTTGCTGCGCAACACCCCCAGACCGGCGCCACGATCAAGGTTGTCAATCTGCTGACCGGGGCGGAGCTCACGCGCTTCCTGACCGAGATGGTCCCGGTGTTCACCGCCTTTGCGCCGCTCGGGATCGTCCTGGTGGCCCTGCTCGGAGTCGGCGTTGCGGAGCACTCCGGACTCATCGCCGCCGGGCTGCGCAAGCTGCTGAGCCTGACCACCGCCCGCTGGCTGACACCAATCGTGATGCTGGTAGCGATCATCAGCCACACCGCAGCGGACGCGGGCTATGTGGTGGTCATCCCGCTGGCGGCGGTGATTTTTCGTGCCGCCGGCCGCCACCCGCTGGCGGGCATCGCCGCGGCCTTCGCCGGCGTGTCGGGCGGGTTTTCCGCGAACTTCATTCCCTCGGCGCTCGATCCGCTGCTCCAGGGCATCACCCAGGAGGCGGGCCGCGTGCTGGACCCGGGCCTTTTGGTCAATCCCCTGTGCAACTGGTTTTTCATGAGCACGTCCAGCCTGCTGGTGATCGGGCTCGGCTGGTGGCTCACCGACCGGGTCGTCGAACCCTGGCTGACCAGGACCAACCCGGTGAGCGCTGACCCGCCGGACACCGCCGGGTTGACGCCCCTGGCAGCCCCGGAGCAACGGGGTCTGTGGTGGGCGGCGGTCAGCCTGGTGCTGTCGCTGGCGCTGCTGCTCGCGGCAATCCTGCCCGCCAGCTCGTCCCTGCGGGATCCAGCGACCGGTGCCGTAGCATCCTTCGGCGCACCCCTGATGCATGCCATCGTGCCGCTGATCTTCGTCCTGTTCCTGATCCCGGGCGTGACCTACGGCATCGCCGCCGGATCCATTCGCGGACACCGCGATGTGATCGCCGGGATGACGCGCGCCATGGAAAGCATGGGTTATTACATCGTGATGGCGTTTTTCGCCGCGCAGTTCATCGCAGCCTTCAGCCACTCCAACCTGGGGATTCTGCTCGCCGTCGCGGGCGCGGACGGGCTGAGCGGGCTGCACCTGTCGCCCCAGTTCACCATCGTCGGCATTATTCTGTTATCGGCTTGCATCGATCTGTTCGTGGGCTCGGCGTCGGCAAAGTGGCTGCTGATTGCGCCCATCTTCGTTCCCATGCTGATGCAGCTCGGCATCGCACCGGAACTGACCCAGGCGGCGTACCGGATCGGGGACTCCTCGGCCAACATCGTGACCCCTCTGATGCCCTACTTCCCGCTGGTGGTCGTGTTCTGCCGGCGCTATGTCAGTGACGCCGGCATCGGTACCCTGATTGCGATGATGCTGCCCTACGCGCTGGCGCTGCTGCTGGGCTGGACCCTGCTCCTGCTCGGCTACTGGGCACTCGGGCTGCCGCTCGGCCTTCAGGCCGGCTATGTGTACCCGAGTCCGGGATAGGCGGAAATACAGGGTCGCGCATACCAACGTGGCAACCTTGACACCCTCCGGAGCTTGCGCAAAACTAATTTTTACCGACCGGTAACATCGATCTCCGGCGAGTGCCAGCGCAATCCTTTACGGCTTGGGTGGATAAAAATATGGGCATCAGTGAAAGCGGCAAAATTCTGAACACACTGGCTGCGGGCAAGCGCAAGCCGCGCATCATCGTGGTCGGCACCGGGCTGTCGGGGATCTGCATGGGAATGCGGCTGATGGCGGCCGGCTACGACGACCTGATCCTGCTGGAAAAAGCCGACCGCTGCGGCGGCACCTGGCACTACAACCAGTATCCGGGCCTGCGCTGCGACGTGCCCTCGCATTACTACCAGTACAGCTTCGAACCCAGCTCGCAATGGAGCCACCGGTTTTGCGGCGGCGAAGAGATCCGCCAGTACTTCGAGCGCATGGCGCGCAAGTATGGGGTCTTCGAACGCATCCGCTTCAACACCGAGACCCGGCACGCGGAGTGGACCGGTAGTGGCTGGAAACTGGATGTGGCGACTGCCGCCGGCGTCGGCGAGCAGCTCGAGTGCGACATCCTGATCGCCGCCTGCGGCATCCTGGTACGACCCAGGTATCCGGACATTCCCGGCCTGGATTCCTTTGCCGGGACCGTGGTGCACTCCGCCCGCTGGGATCACTCCCTGGAGCTGGCCGGCAAGCGCGTCGGCGTCATCGGCAACGGCTCCACCGGCATCCAGATGATCAAACCGCTCACCGATGTGTGCAGCAAGGTGATTTCCTTCCAGCGCACCCCGCAGTGGGTGCTGCCGATCCCGAACCGGAAATATTCCGGATTCAGCCATTGGCTGACGGGGAAACTGCCTGTCCTTTCCCGGCTGTACTACCACAGCTACCGGTTTCTCATGGAGCAGGTGCTGGGTCGCGGCATCATCAAGGACAACGCCTCCCGGCGCATGGTCGCCAAACTGTGCCGCTGGAACCTCGACAGCGTGAAGGACCCCGATCTGCGCGCCAAACTGACTCCGGATTACACGCCGATGTGCAAACGCCTGGTGATGTCGTCGGAATTCTATCCCGCCATTCAGCGCCCCAACGCCGAGCTGGTGCGCGTGGGCATCGACCACGTCGAACCCCGGGGCATCGTCACTGCGGATGGCAGGCTCCACGAGCTCGACATCATCGCGCTGGCCACCGGCTTTCACGCCAACGAGTACATGCTGCCGATGACCATGACCGGCGCGCACGGCGTCACCCTGGACGCTGCCTGGAAGGACGGTCCACGCGGCTATCGCACCGTGGCCATGCCCAACTTTCCCAATTTCTTCATGGTGATGGGACCCCACAGCCCGGTGGGCAACTTCTCGCTTGCCTCCATCGCCGAAACCCAGAGCGAATACATCATGAAGTTCATCAACCTCTGGGCGGAACGCAAGTTCGAGCAGGTTTATCCCCGCGAGGATGCGACCCTGCGCTTCAATGCCGAGATGCTGGCGAACATGAAGGATACGGTGTGGACCACCGGCTGCAAGAGCTGGTATCTGGACGAGAAAGGCGTGCCCGGCTCCTGGCCCTGGACGGCAACCAGGTTCCGCGCCGACTTGCACGACCCGAAATTGCAGGAATATGTGATAGCCTGAATTGCAATGCGTGCCCTCGGTCCTGACGGCCTTGGGTGGGCTCCGATAACAACGAAAACAGCGAATCAACGTCGCCGCCGGCGCCCAGCGCGCCGGCTCCCGAACCAGGAGGTGTGGTTTGTCCGGTATTTTGCGGTACGGTTCCTATATTCCCTACTTTCGGCTCGACCGCCAGGCGGCGGGCATCGGTCGCGGCGAACGCGCCATCGCCAGTTATGACGAAGACTCGGTCTCCATGGCAGTGGAGGCCGGCCGTCAGGCGCTCGGGGGCGCTGCGGTAGACACCCTGATGTTTGCCACCACCAGCCCGCCCTACGCGGAAAAACTCAATGCCGCGGCGATTTCCGCTGCCCTCGACCTGCCGGCGCACACCCGCTCCCTCGAGCTCGGTGGCAACAGCCGCATGGGACTGGCCGGGTTGTTGCTGGCCAGCGAACTCGGCCACGCCGGGCGCACCACGCTGGTGTGCGCCAGCGACGTGGTGATCGGCGCACCGGGTGGCGCCCGCGAGCGGGACAGCGGCGATGCCGCCGTCGCCTTTGTCACCGGCGCCGGGGATGAGGCCATCGCCCGCCTGCTGGGCAGCGCATCGGGTACCGCGGAAGTACTGGACGTGTGGCGACTGCCGGGTGATCCCTTCGCCCGCCAGTGGGAGGAGCGCTTCGGGATCGAAATCCTCGGCCCGGTGAGTGTCGATACCGCCAAACGCGCGTTGACCAACGCCGGGGTCGAGCCCGCATCCCTCGCCAAGGTGGTGCTGGACGCCACCAACCGCCGCGACGTGGCCGACATTCCCCGCGCGCTCGGCCTCAAGTCCGAACAGCTGGCCGACCCGCTGGTGGACAATCTCGGTCGCACCGGTGTCGCCCACGCCGGACTGTTGCTCGCCCAGGTTCTGGATACCGCCAAACCGGGCGACCGCATCCTGGTGCTGTCCACCGCCGACGGTTGCGACGCCCTGGTGTTCGAGGTCACCGATCGCATCGCTTCCGGACGGCCCGCGCGCAGCGTCGCCCACTGGCTCGCCTCCAAGCGCACCGACCTGGCCTACAACAATTACCTCAAATGGCGCGGTATCCTGCCTTTCGAGCCGCCGCGGCGGCCGGACCCCAGCCGGCCCGCGGCGCCGGTGATGAAACGGCACGAACGCTGGAAATACGCCTTCTACGGCTCCCGGTGCGAGCAGTGCAACCAGGGTTATCTGCCACCGCAGCGGGTGTGCGTGAAATGCGGCGCGGTAGACAAAATGAAAGAAGAGCCCTTTGCCGACCAGCCCTGTCGTATCACCACCTTCACCCTCGACCATCTTGCCTACAGTCTGCAACCGCCGGTGATTTCCACCGTGGTGGATTTCGGCTGCGGCGGCCGCATGGCCTGCGAACTGGCCGATGCCGATCCGAAAGATGTCGGCATCGGCAACCAGCTCGAAATGACCTTCCGCCGGTTCTATACCGGGGAAGGCGTCCACAACTATTTCTGGAAAGCGCGCCCGGTGCGCTAGGGGTATGTGCCATGGCAAGTAACGGTATCAAGGATCAAGTCGCCATCGTCGGCATGGCGTGTACACAGTTCGGCGAACACTGGGATCGGGACGCCTCCGACATGCTGATCGAGGCGGCCACTGATGCCTACAAGTCGGCCGGCGTCGAGCCCAACGACGTCGATGCCTACTGGCTCGGCACCTTTGCCAGCGGTGTTTCCGGTCTGGTGTTTTCCGAAGCCCTGAAAACGCCCTACAAGCCGGTGACGCGACTGGAAAACATGTGTGCGACCGGCAGCGAGGCCATTCGCAACGCCGCCTACGCGGTGGCCAGCGGCGCCTATGATCTGGTCATGGCGGTGGGAGTGGAAAAACTCAAGGACGGCGGCTACTCCGGCCTGGTGGTGCCCACGCCCGCGGGCGACGGCACCGAGTCCAGCATGACCGCGCCCGCCATGTTTTCCCTGCTGGCGCCGGCCTACTGCAAGAAATACGGCGTCGATGAAAACCAGCTCAAGGACGTGCTGTCCCGCATCGCCTGGAAGAATCACGTCGCCGGCGCCAAGAATCCCAAGGCGCAGTTCCGCAAGGAAGTGTCCATGGACGCCATCGGCAAGTCGCCGCGGGTAGCCGGCATGTTTGGCGTATTCGACTGCTCGGGGGTAGCCGACGGTGCGGCCGCCGCCATCCTGTGCCGGGCAGAGGACGCCCACAAATACACCGACCGGCCGATCTACCTCAAGGCTTTCTCGATTGCGGCCGGTCCCAATGAAGGCTTTATCAGCGGCGATTACGATTTCACCACTTTCCAGGAAGTGGTCGTGTCCGCCCAGGACGCCTACAAGCAGGCGGGCATCACCAATCCGCGCGAACAGATCAGCATGGCCGAAGTCCACGACTGCTTCACCGCCACCGAACTGGTGCTGATGGAAGACATGGGCTTTTCCGAGCGCGGCCAGGGCTGGCGCGATGTGCTGGAAGGCCGCTTCGACGGCGATGGCGCGCAGCCGATCAATCCCGACGGCGGCCTCAAGAGTTTCGGCCACCCCATCGGTGCCAGCGGGCTGCGGATGATGTACGAGATGTGGCTGCAACTGCGCGGCGAGGCGGGCCCGCGCCAGATACCCAATCCGAAACTGGGGCTCACGCACAATCTCGGCGGCCAGCCCGGCCGCTGCGTCAGCTTCGTCTCCATTGTCGGCAACGAGATTGGTTGACGCGGTTTTCACCACCACCGCATGAATGCAAAAAAACCCGGCAGTGCCGGGTTTTTTTGTCCGCCATTTTTGCGGCGCCGTTATTTTCGCCGCATGGCGTCAAAGAACTCGTTATTGCTCTTGAATCCCTTGAGCTTGTCCACCAGAAATTCGGTCGCCGACAGGTCTTCCATGTCGTGCAGCAGCTTCCGCAAAATCCATACGCGCTGCAGCTCGCCTTCGCTCATCAGCAATTCCTCGCGGCGCGTGCCGGAACGACGCACGTTGATCGCGGGATAAATGCGCTTCTCGGCGATCTTGCGATCGAGGTGTAGCTCCATGTTGCCGGTGCCCTTGAACTCCTCGTAGATCACCTCGTCCATTTTCGAACCGGTATCCACCAGGGCGGTGGCGATGATGGTCAGGCTGCCGCCGTGCTCGATATTGCGCGCCGCGCCAAAAAAGCGTTTGGGTTTCTCGAGCGCATGGGCATCGACCCCGCCGGTCAGAACCTTGCCGGATGACGGGATGACGGTGTTGTACGCGCGCGCCAGCCGGGTCACCGAATCCAGCAGGATGACGACATCCTTCTTGTGTTCGACGAGCCGCTTGGCCTTGTCGATCACCATCTCGGCGACCTGCACATGGCGGGTCGGCGGTTCGTCGAAGGTGGACGCAACCACCTCGCCGCGCACCGTGCGCTGCATTTCGGTCACTTCCTCGGGGCGCTCGTCGATCAGCAGTACGATCAGCAGCGCTTCGGGATTGTTGCGCGATATCGCCTGCGCGATATGCTGCATCATGATGGTCTTGCCGGCCTTGGGCGGCGCGACGATCAGGCCCCGCTGTCCTTTGCCGATGGGCGCGATGAGATCGATGATGCGTCCGGTGAGATCCTCGGAGCTGCCGTTGCCGGCCTCCAGCATCAGGCGCTTGTCCGGAAACAGCGGGGTCAGGTTTTCAAACAGAATCTTGTTGCGCGCGTTCTCGGGTTTTTCGAAATTGATATCGTCTACTTTAAGAAGGGCGAAATAGCGTTCGCCTTCCTTGGGCGGACGGATCTTGCCGGTGATGCTGTCGCCGGTACGGAGATTGAAGCGACGAATCTGACTCGGCGACACATAGATGTCGTCGGGGCCGGCGAGATACGACGAATCCGCCGAACGCAGAAAACCGAAACCATCCGGCAGGATTTCCAGAACCCCGTCGCCGGAAATATCCTCGCCGCTTTTTGCGTGGCGTTTCAGGATAGTGAAAATGATGTCCTGCTTGCGCGAGCGACCGAGATTTTCGAGGCCGGTCTCGGCGCCAATTTGCAGCAATTCGTCGATGGGTTTCGCTTTCAGGTCGGTAAGATTCATGAAGTTGGTGTTGTCGGTGTGGCTGCAAGAGCCGGGGTGGCCGGGATGGCCGGGATGGTTGGTACGAACTGGTACAAGTCGGGCGCGAATCGCGCTGGGCGCATTCTACCTGGAGCCTAATTTACCTGGAGCTCATTTTACCTGGAGGTAGTCAACCGGGAATTAATGGCGTAATTCGGGCCGGCTTACGGGCAGAGCGAAGATCAGTTATAGCCCGCAGTATACCCGGCCCTGCACCATTAGCAAACTTCATTTGGACCGCTGCTCTCGCTCGATCAAGGGCGTCTCAAACCGCGCCGGCAACAAATGCCGTCAATTGCGCCTTGGACAGGGCGCCCACCCGAGTATCGCTGAGATTACCGTTTTTAAACAGCATCAGCGTCGGGATCCCGCGGACACTGTACCGGGCGGCAATCTCGCGATTGGCATCGACATCGACCTTGCAGACCTTGAGGCGGCCAGCGAACTCGTCGGCCATCTCGTCCAGAATCGGGGCAATCATCTTGCAAGGGCCACACCAGCTCGCCCAGAAGTCCACGAGTACCGGGAGGTTCGATTGCAGCACATCGGCATCAAAACTGGCATCGCTCACGTGGACGATTTTGGCGCTCATCGGCGGGCTCCGTATCAGGCAGGGATTGGGTGATCGGCAGGATCGAACCTTACAATAATGCGATCATGGCATCCACTACCAGCGGCAACGACGACCCAAGCGATGGCGATGACCACGATGAATACGGAAGGCCCCGGTGTCGCGGCCGCGACGCCCTTGCTGGCGGCCATCGACTTGGGATCGAACAGTTTTCACCTGCTGGTGGCGGCGGTCAGCCACGGGGAAATGCGTCCCCTGGAGACCAGGGGCGAAAAGGTGCAACTGGCCGCCGGCCTCCGCGATGGCGTGCTGGATAGCGACGCCATCGCGCGCGGGTTCGAAACCCTGACCCGCTTTCGCCAGGTCCTGGACACTTTCACCCCGGATACCGTCCGGGTAGTCGGGACCAACACCCTGCGCGCGGCAAAAAATGTGCGCTCGTTCATCGGTCCGGCGCAGGCAATCCTCGGCCATCCCATCGAAATCGTGTCGGGGCGCGAGGAGGCACGCCTGATTTACCTGGGCGTGGCCCACAGCGAGGCGGATGACGATCACGCCCGGCTGGTGGTGGATATCGGCGGCGGCAGCACCGAGCTCATCATCGGCGAGCGCTTCGAGACACGTGTGCTGGAAAGCCTGCACATGGGATGTGTTGGCTATCAGCAACGCTTTTTCCCGACCGGTGCCATTACCACATCCCGGTTTGATAGCGCGTATCGGGCCGCGTACCTGGAGGTTCTTGCCGTCCGCGAAGAGTTTCGCGCGCGCGGTTGGGGGGACTGCGTGGGCTCCTCCGGGACCCATCTCGCCATCGCCGAGGCCCTGCGCGCCCAGGGCTGGAGCCGGGGTGAGATAACGCGCGGCGGCCTGCAGCAACTGCGCCGCGCCGTCATCGACTGCGGCCATGTCGATGCTCTGGGTGCGATTGCCGGCCTCAAACCCGCACGCTACAACGTGTTCGCGGCCGGCGTTGCCATCGCCAGTGCGGTGTTCGAAGCGCTCGATATCACCACGATGCACGCTTCCTCGGGGGCGCTGCGTGAGGGTGTTGTCTACGACCTGATCGGGCGCCTGCAGCACGAGGATGTGCGTGAGCGCACCGTCAACGCGCTGTTCAAGCGCAGCGGGCTGCCGGACCTGCACGCGCGCCGCGTCCGGGAGGTGGCCGACGACCTGTTCATCCGGGTCCGCGATGACTGGAAGCTTCAGCCCGAACACCGCGAGCTGTTGCGCTGGGCCGCGCAACTGCATGAAATCGGCCTGACGATTTCTCATTCCCAGTTCCACAAACACGGTCAATACATCATCCAGAATGCCGACCTGCCGGGCTTTTCCCGCGACCAGCAAACCGCGATCGCGACCCTGGTGCGGGCGCATCGCCGCAAGTTTCCCGGCAGTCTGCCGGCGTCTTTCGGCGCCGCTGATCGCCTCGCTCTGACGCGCTTGTGTCTGCTGCTGCGTCTTGCCGTAGCCTTCAAGTATGTAGCGCCGCTCGACGGCCTCCCCCACATGAACATCCGTGCGACGCAACGCGGTTATCAGCTGGATTTTCCGGCCGGCTGGCTCCAGCAGCATCCGCTGACCCTGGCTGAACTCGGTCGGGAACAGGCCTATCTTGCGCAGGCGGGATTCAACATCGAACTGATTTGAGCCGGTCGCGCACAAAGGCCGACGGTTGAACAGGGCTCACGGGCCGCTGAAAAACGTCGCGAGGACGACCAGCTGGGAGCTGCGCGGCGCGCAGCGACCGGGACCTTTGAAACGGGCGGGCGAAGAAACGGGCGCAACGGATGGCTGCCGCTGCCAGGTTTCAGCAACCTGCTACTCCGCCAGTCGTGCCAGCAAACTTGATTGCGCGCGGTGTTCGGCATCCGGGTTTTGCGGCTGTCGAAGTACATAACCGCCGTCACTGTGCAGCACCCAGCTCTGGCAATCATCCGCCAGCATGGTCTCCAACTCCTCGATCACGCGCTGCGCCAATGCTAGGTCGAGCAGCGGAAAGGCTATTTCGAGACGATTGCGCAGGTTGCGCTCCATAAGATCGGCGCTCGCGCAGTAAACCGCGGGTTTGCTGTTGCGGAAGTAATACACGCGCGAATGTTCGAGAAACCGGCCGATAATTGAAATCACGCGGATGTTTTCCGATATCCCCGCCAGACCCGGACGCAGGCAACACATGCCGCGAATGATCAGATCGACCTTTACCCCCGCGGCGCTCGCCCGATAGAGCGCCTGGATGAGGCTCGCGTCCGTGAGTCCGTTGGCCTTGAGGATGATGTGCGCCTCCCGACCCTCGCTCGCGGCCTGCGCCTCCTGGTCGATCAGCGCCAGCAGTTTGGTTTGCAGTGTAAAGGGCGCAGTAAACAGCTTTTTGACATGCTCCGCGCGACCCATGCCGGTCAACTGCTGGAAAAAAATGTGCAGGTCGCTACCGAGTTCGGCATCGGCACTGAGCAGGCTGTAGTCGGTATAGAGCCGGGCGTTGCCGGCGTGGTAGTTGCCGGTGCCCAAATGAACATAACGCTTCAGTTCCCGACCCTCGCGCCGCACGATCAGCATCGCCTTGGCATGGGTCTTGTAGCCCACGACACCGTAGGTCACCACCGCGCCCGCCTCCTGCAACTGGCTGGCGAGCTGGAGATTTTCCGCCTCGTCGAACCGTGCCCGCAATTCGATGACCACGGTGACTTCCTTGCCTGCCCGCGCTGCCTCCGCGAGCAAATCGACGATCTCCGAGCGCGAACCACTGCGATACAGCGTCATCTTGATCGCCAGCACCAGAGGGTCGCGCCCGGCCTGACGCAACAGGTCGATGACCGGGGTGAAGGACTGGTAGGGGTGATGCAGCAGAATGTCCCGCTGAGCCAGCACCTGGAAATAGTTGGGATCCTCGCGCAGCGGTGCCGGGAGACTGGGCGTGAAGGGCGGAAACACCAGATCGGGCCGATTGACCATTCCGCGCAACTGCATCATGCGGCCCAGATTTACCGGACCTTCGACATGGTAGAGATCGGCGTGCTCGAGATTGAACTGATCGAGCAGAAATTCGACCAGATCCGGCGGGCACTCGGATGCCACCTCCAGGCGCACCGCGCTGCCAAAGCGCCGGGTATGCAACTCGCCCCGCAATGCGCGCGCGATGTCTTCCACTTCCGCGGCATTGAGATCCAGATCGGCATCGCGGGTGATTCGGAATTGATAACAACCCGTTGCGCGCATACCCGGAAAGAGAAAATCGACGTGGGAATGAATCACCGACGACAGAAACACGAAGTTGTCCCCGCCCTGACACAGCCGGTCCGGAACCCGGATGATGCGCGGCAGCGAGCGCGGCGCCGGCACTATGGCCAGGCCGCTCTCACGGCCAAAGGCATCGCGCCCTTCCAGGCTGACGATAAAATTGAGGCTTTTGTTTGCCAGGCGCGGGAAAGGATGCGCCGGGTCCAGGCCAATGGGGCTGATGACCGGCAATACCTGTTCGCGCAGATACTCCTGGGCCCAGCGGTCGATTTCCGGGGTCCAGACATCCCGCGCCAGAAACCGGATACCCTCGCGCTCCAATGCGGGCAACAGCGTTTCATTCAGAATCCGGTACTGCCGCTGGATCCCGTCATGACAAATGGCGCCCAGCTGTTTCAGTACTTCCTGGGGCTGAAGTCCGTCGGTGGCGACAACCTCGCGGGCAAAACTGATCTGACGCTTGAGCCAGGCGACCCGGACTTCATAAAACTCGTCGAGGTTGGAGCTGAAGATCAGCAGAAACTGCAATCGCTCGAGCAGCGGGTAGGACTCGGTCAGCGCCTGGTCCAGCACCCGGAGGTTGAATTGCATCAGGCTGAGATGACGGTTGAGGTAATACGCCGGTTGCTGGTAATCGGCGCCATCGTTCAGGCTATCGGCAGGATCGCCCGGGGAAGATGGCGGATTTTTTTGCAGCGGCAGTTCGTTCATTGTCCGACAGAATATCAAAGACCATTGCCCATCGTACCCACAATCCATGTCAAAACCATGTCATCGGCGTCAACGCGGATTCAAAACGCGGCAAGTACCGTATCCAGAAAGCGATGCCCGGTGGGGGTGGTCGCCAGCCGGTCGGTCAAGGGTGCGGCCAGACCCTGCCGTACCAGATCATCCCAGGGTTCCGCTATCACCGCCAGCGGTTGGCCGGTGCGCTCGCCGAAGTAATGCACCGGCACTCCCGCATTCAGACGCAATGCGTTAAGGAAAAATTCCAGGGGCAGGTCGGCTGCGTCCAGCGTCATCTGTTCGGCACAGCTGTCATCGTCCCGCATGAGATAATCCCGCGGATGGCGCACTTTGCGGCGGCGCCGGATAGCGCCTGCAGCGGCGTCGGTCAGTTTGCCATGGGCGCCGGCGCCAATGCCGATGTAGTCGCCGAACTCCCAATAATTGACGTTGTGCCGACTGTGTCGCCCGTCGCGCGCATAGGCCGATACCTCGTACTGCCGGTAACCGGCGCGCTCGAGCAGCGTCGCGCCGGCCGTATTGATGGCGTCCAGTACGGACTCGTCGGGGAGCTGCGGCGGTTTCCGGTAGAACAGGGTATTGGGCTCGATGGTGAGCTGATACCAGGACAGGTGCTCCGGAGCGAGCGCGATCGCCTGCTCCAGATCGGCGACGGCCTGGGGAGGAGTTTGGCCCGGCAGACAGTGCATGAGATCGAGATTGATATTCTCGAATCCGGCGGCGCGAGCCAGATCAAACGCGCGCACCGCCTCGCCACCCGAGTGAATACGGCCGAGCGCCCGCAGGTGAGGATCGGAGAACGACTGCACGCCGATGGACAGCCGGTTGACCCCCGCGGCGCGATAACCGCGAAAATTGTCCGCATCGACCGCACCTGGGTTGGCTTCCAGGGTTATCTCCGCACCCGTAGCGAAGCCGATGCGCCGCTCCGCCGCTTCCAGCACCGCCGCGATGGCGTGTGCCGAAAACAGGCTGGGCGTGCCGCCGCCGAAAAAAACGCTGCTGAATTGGCGGCCGTCAGCGCGATCCCGTTCGCAGTCCAGATCGGCGAGCAGCGCCCGGACGTACTCGGCCTCGGGCAACTCTCCCGCGGCCTGGTGAGAATTGAAATCGCAGTACGGGCATTTGCGCACGCACCAGGGAATATGCACATAAAGCGCCAGCGGCGGCGGCTTCAACATCTGGCGGCAATCCGCGCGCTCAGTTTCGGGAGCAGCTCTCGCAAGGCGCGGCCCCGATGACTCCGGGAGTTCTTCTCGGCCGCCGCCAGTTCCGCCGCCGTGCAACCGAGCTCGGGAATCAGGAACAGGGGATCGTAACCAAAGCCACCGGCGCCGCACGGTTGATCGAGAATGCGGCCCTCCCACACACCTTCACAAATCAGCGGCGCCGGATCGGTGGCGGAATCGACGTAGACCAGGACGCAGCGAAACCGCGCGCCCCGTTGCGCGGCCGGCACGTCGCGCAGCAGCGTCAGGAGTTTTTGATTATTGCGGGCGTCGTCGGCATCTGCCCCGGCAAAGCGCGCGGAATGCACGCCGGGCGCACCGTGCAGCCAGTCGACTTCCAGGCCGGAATCATCGGCGAGTGCCGCACGACCGCTTTCCCGCGCCGCGTGACGCGCCTTGAGGAGCGCATTCTCGACAAAGGTTGCGCCGGTCTCCTCGGCCGCGCTCACTCCGAGTTCGCCCTGGGATATCAGATCGAGGCCCACCTGGGCCAGCAGCGCGCGCAACTCGCCGAGCTTGCCGGCATTGTTGCTGGCCAGTACGACCGCATCGCGCACGGGTCAGCGATCGCGATAGAAAGTGCGCTGAAACGACAGCGTATAGGAGGGCATGTCCGGATTCGGCTTCACGGTGATATTGAACGTCAGCGAATCCTCGTTCTCGAAGTTGAACGGTGCGAGATAATAAACCGCGTCACCTTCCCGAACCTCGAAAAACGCCAACTCCTGGCGTTGGGCAAAGATGTTGGAAACATGTCCATTTATTTCAGCGGGCCGGCCACCGATCACCCCGGCCGGCATCACCGCGATGTTGACAAGACCCCGATCACGGCCACGCACAATGTCGTAAGCGGCAGCGACCTCCGGACTCACGAAGCTGCTGTTGAAGGCGCTGTAATAGACCCGATAGTCGCCGAACTCTCGAAACGGTCGGTCGTCCGCCGACAGACTGCCGGCGAAAACCAGCAGGGGGATAATCAACCGGTGGGACAGCGGAGGCAGTTGCGCTATTTTCATGGGTCGCGTCCTCAGGTAAGCCTTCGAGAAGGGTTATTTCGCCAAATGGTAGATCGCCGTTGCACTGAACAGATTGGACCATACTCCTTTGAGCAGCCGATCGGGGAATTGTTCGGCGACAAATTCGCGATGCAGTACCCGGATCGACTGTTCCCGGCACAGCGCCTCGAAATCCCGCACCGTGCAAAAGTGAATGTTGGGTGTGTCGTACCACTGATACGGCAACTGCCGGGTGACCGGCATGCGGCCCCAGACGGCGAGGAACAGGCGGGTGCGGATATTGCCGAAATTCGGGAAGGTGACGATGCACTCCTGACCCACCCGCAACATCTCGGCAATGGCGTGATCGGGACGGCGCAGGACCTGCATGGAGTTGGCCATCAACACGGTGTCAAAGCTTTTGTCCGGGAAGTCGGTAAGACCCTGATCGACATCGGCTTCGATCACATTGACACCGCGGGCGACGCAGTGGGTGATTTTCTCCGGGTCGATTTCAATGCCGTAGCCTTCCACGCCGCGGCTATCCATCAACACGCGCAGCAGCTCGCCGTCCCCACAGCCCAGGTCCAGAACCCGGCTGCCGGGCGCAATCCAGCGCCGCACGATATCCAGATCGACGCGCAGCATCAGCAGGTCTCCGCAACCCGGTTCATGTAGGTCCGCAACAGTTTTTCATAGCGGGCATTGGGCAACAGGAAGGCGTCGTGCCCCATGTCGGAGTCGATGCACGCATAGGCCACATCGCGATTGGCGGCGACCAGAGCCTGGACGATTTCCTCCGAACGCTGCGGCGCAAAGCGCCAGTCGCTGGTGAAGGAAATCACCAGGAACCGTGCGCACGCGGTTCTAAACGCCGCTACCGGATCGTCACCGTATTCCCGTGCCAGGTCAAAATAGTCGAGCATCTTGGTAATCAGGAGATAGGTGTTGGCGTCGAAACTCTCGGCAAATTTGTCGCCCTGATAATGCAGGTAACTTTCCACCTTGAATTCAACCGGCGCTTCCAGGCCGCGTTCAAAGGAACCGGAGCGCAGCTCGCGGCCGAATCGCAGTCCCATCAGGGCGTGAGACAGGTAAGTCACATGGCCTACCATCCGCGCGAGCGCAAGGCCGTTGCGCGGCACGACGCCGTGCTCGGCAAAGTCGCCGTCGCGGAAATCCGGGTCGGAGCGAATCGCGCGCCGGGCGATTTCGTTGAAGGCGATATTCTGCGCGGTCAGCTTCAGGGCCGAGGCAATCACCACGCAGTGGCGGACCCGCTCGGGATATTCGAGCGCCCAGCGCATGGCGTTCATGCCGCCCAGGCTGCCGCCGATCACCGCCGCCCATTGCTCGATGCCCAGGCGGTCCGCCAGCCGGGCCTGACTGAGCACCCAGTCGCGCACCCGCAGCGGCGGGAAATGCTTGCCCCAGCGCTTGCCGGTTTCGGGATTGACCGTGCATGGGCCAGTGCTGCCATGACAGCCGCCGAGATTATTCAGGCAGACCACGTAGAAATGTCGCGTATCGATGGGCTTGCCGGGGCCGATGTAGTCGTCCCACCACCCGGGTTTGGCATCGTCCAGGTTGTGGAACCCGGCCGCGTGATGGCTGCCGCTCAGGGCGTGACAGATCAATACCGCGTTGGAACGCGCGGCGTTGAACTGGCCGTAGGTTTCGACCACGAGATCATAGGAAGTCAGCAACCGGCCGCAGCTCAGTTCGAGGGGCTCGGTAAAGTGATGGACCTCTGGCACAGCCAGACCAACGGAATCAGGGGGAAAGCTGTCCGGCATGGGGTACGACTCTCAGAACCCGGGAAGTCTAAAGACGGGGTCCGGCACAGGCAAGCACGGCCTGGATCATTCGACCGGTGTCAGGGCGGGAAACCTGCCACCAGCGCCTCCGCCGGCAACCGGGTCGGCGCGGCTATGGCAAACACCTTGTCGCGGCCGTGGGTGCCTCGCACCAGAGTGACCCGCGATTTGGGCACTCCGAACGCAGCGGCCAGAAACTCGATCGCGCGCGCATTCGCCTTGCCATCCACCGGCGGCGCCGCCAGCCCCAACTTGAGACGGTCGCCGCAAGCGCCGAGGAAAGCATCGCGCCGCGCGCCCGGCTGCGCCCGGCAGCGCAGAATCAGGGTGTCAGCACGCCATTGGCCATAGGGTCCGGCGGTCGTCACCGGTCAGAATCCCGGCACCAGACCCGCGATCATGCCGCTGCCCGCGGCCAGATTGTGGAGCAACAGCCGCAAGGCTCCCAGCAGGAACAGAACCAGCATCGGCGACAGATCCAGGCAGCCCAGCTGCGGGATCAACCGACGCGCGGGACCGAGTACGGGCTCCAGCAACTGCATGAGCAGTACGGCAGCGGGGTGGTGGGTCTGAGGTGCCACCCAGCTCAGCACGACCATCGCGAAAATGCCGTAGAAATACAGATTGACCAGCAGCGCCGCAAGCCCCAGCACAGCCCACCACAGCAGCAGAATGATCCCGGGCAAGCCGGCGCCCACCACCAGCAGCGTCAAAATGATGGCGAGCCATTCCATCGCCAGGGCGAGCACCAGACTGGCAATACTGAAGCGGCCTATGGCCGGCAACAGGCGGGTCAAGCCGTCCACCGGGATCCGACTGGCCCGATACACGAACTGGGAGATCGGATTGTGAAAACTGGCGCGCGCCAGTTGCAGCAAAAATCGCAACAGAAACAACATTGCCAGCAGTACGCCGGCGTATTGAATGGTGTAAACCAGCAACCTGGTTGCGATGTTCATGGCTGCTGGTGCTCCGAAAGCATGGCCGCACCCATCTCCCGTCCACGCGCATCGGCGGCGGCGAGCGCGCGCGCAAAGAGCTCGGTCAGTCCGCCAGCGTCCAGCACCGCGAGCGCCGCGGCGGTGGTTCCACCCGGTGACGTAACCCGGCGGCGCAGCTCAGCCACGTCCACATCGCTGTCGAGCGCCATGCGTGCGGCCCCGAGCGCGGTTTGCAGCGTCAATCGGCTGGCCACCTCGGGCGTCAGGCCGAGCTTGATGCCCGCCGCCATCATCGCTTCCATCACGAGGAAAAAGTATGCGGGGCCGCTGCCGGATAGCGCCGTGACCGCATCGATTTCACCCTCGCTCGAAACCCAGACCGTGGTGCCGACCGCGCCCAGAATGTCCGCCGCCGTGCGGCGCTGTTCCGCGCTGACGCCGGCGGCGGCGTAGAGGCCGGTGGCGCCCGTGCGCACCAGCGCCGGCGTGTTCGGCATGCAGCGAACGATGGCGATATCCGTACCCAGGAGTCCGGCCAGTGCCGCGACGGGCACGCCGGCGGCGATGGAAATCACCAGCACCCCGCGTCCGACGGCGGGAGCGAGCTGTTCAACGACAGCCGCCATCACCTGGGGTTTGACCGCCAGCACCACAACCTCGGCCGCCGCGACGGCGCCGCGATTGTCGTCTGTGGTGGCAACTCCGAACTGCGTCGCCAGGCGCGTTCGCGCCTCCGCGACCGGATCGCAAGCGGTGATGCAGCTCGCAGGATAGCCCTGCGCAATCAAGCCGCCGATAAGGCTGGCGGCCATGTTGCCGCCGCCGATGAACACCAGTTTGCTGTGCTGCACTCAACAAATTCCTACGAATGGGGTTGAGGATCCGGGCGCTGGCCGAAAATCGCGCGGCCGACGCGGACGATGGTGGCGCCTTCGGCGATGGCCGCTTCGAGGTCCGCCGACATGCCCATGGACAGTGTATCCAAACCCGCGAACCGGGGCGACGTGGCGCGCAACCGCGCCAGCAGCAACGCCAGCTCCCGAAACGGCTCCCGCTGATGCGCTCCTGCGCGCGGTCGCGGAATGGCCATCAGGCCCCGCAACCGCAGATTGGGCAACGCCGCCACCCCCAGCGCCAGGACTTCGATCTGGTCGGGATCGACACCGGCCTTGGTCGCTTCGCGGTCGATATTCACTTGCAGGCAAACCTCCAGCGGCGCCATGGCGGGCGGGCGCTGGCGCGCGAGGCGTTCGGCGATGGATAACCGATCGAGGCTGTGCAGCCAGTCGAAATGCTCCGCGATGGCGCGGGTTTTGTTGGACTGTACCGGACCGATGAAATGCCAGCGGAGGTGCGCGTGGCTGAGCGCGGCGATTTTTTTCAGCGCTTCCTGGACCTGATTCTCGCCAAAGTCGCGGACACCCTCGGCAGCGGCAGCGGCGATGGCCTCAACCGGTTGGCCCTTGCTCACGGCGACCAACATGATGGTGTTGGCATTTCGGCCCGCGGCCTGCGCCGCCCGGTGGATTTCCGCGCGCACTCGGCTTATGTTTTTCCCTGGTTTGAACATATACTTGAAACGGCCAGCCGGGCGGCCCGCTCGCGTCGGGGCAGCGATCCACGGAATCAACGGGACTGAACATGGACATCACCGAACTGCTCGCATTCAGCGTCAAGCAGGGCGCGTCGGATCTGCATCTGTCCGCCGGCCTGCCGCCGATGATCCGCATTGACGGCGACGTGCGCCGCATCAACCTGCCCCCCATGGAACACAAGCAGGTGCATGCGCTGATTTACGAAATTATGAACGACAAACAGCGGCGCGACTACGAAGAGTTCCTGGAAACGGACTTCTCCTTCGAAGTCCCGGGAGTGGCGCGCTTCCGGGTCAACGCGTTCAACCAGAACCGCGGCGCCGGCGGCGTGTTCCGTACCATCCCGTCCCGGGTACTCACGCTCGACGATCTGGGGTTCGGGCAGATTTTCCGCGACATCTCCATGTTGCCGCGGGGACTGGTGCTGGTGACCGGGCCCACGGGCTCGGGAAAAAGCACCACGCTGGCGGCCATGATCGACTTCGTCAACGATAACCGCTACCAGCACATCCTTACGATTGAAGACCCTATCGAATTCGTGCACGAAAGCAAAAAATGCCTGGTCAACCAGCGCGAAGTCCATAAAGACACGCATGGCTTCACCGAAGCACTGCGCTCGGCGCTGCGGGAAGACCCCGACATCATTCTGGTGGGTGAGATGCGCGATCTGGAGACCATTCGCCTCGCACTGACGGCCGCCGAAACCGGTCACCTGGTATTCGCCACGCTGCACACCACCTCGGCGGCCAAGACCATCGACAGGGTTGTCGACGTGTTTCCCGCCGGCGAAAAGGCCATGGTGCGCTCGATGCTCTCGGAGTCGCTGCAGGCCGTTATCTCGCAGACACTGATGAAGAAAATCGGCGGCGGGCGCATCGCCGCCAACGAAATCATGATCGGCACCCCTGCGATTCGCAACCTGATTCGCGAAGACAAGGTCGCCCAGATGTACTCATCCATCCAGACCGGCGCCAGCTACGGAATGCAAACCATGGATCAGTGCCTGCGCCGACTGGTACAGCAGAAAGTCATCACCCGGGATGCCGCGCGCGAAAAAGCCAAAATTCCCGACGATTTCACATGAGCCATGGCGCCCGGCACCCGGTGGCTCCCGCGACGCAGAGGGTTGGACGATGGAATTCGATAGTCTTCTGAAATTGATGCTCGACAAACAAGCATCGGATCTGTTCATTACCCGCGGTGTACCGCCGAGCCTGAAAATCAACGGCAAGATAATGCCGGTGGGAAAAGTGCCGCTGTCAGGCCGCCAGGCCCGCGAACTGGTGGAAGCCGTGATGGACGACCAGCAGCGCGCCGAGTTTCACGCCCATCACGAGCTCAACTTTGCGATCACCTCCGAGCACGTCGAGCACGCCCGCTTTCGGGTGAGTGCGTTCTATCAGCGCAACGATGTCGGCATGGTATTGCGCCTGATCGAAACCCGGATTCCCACCGTCGACGAGCTGCTGCTGCCGCCCATCCTCGACGAACTGGTGATGATCAAGCGCGGCATCATCTTTTTGGTCGGCGCTACCGGCACCGGCAAATCGACCACGCTCGCGGCCATGGTGGGACATCGTAACCGCAACAGCCGCGGGCACATCATCTCGGTCGAGGATCCCATAGAGTTCATCCACCAGCACGCGGGCTGCATCGTCACCCAGCGGGAAGTAGGCATCGACACCGAATCCTACGAGGTGGCGTTGAAGAATACCTTGCGCCAGGCCCCCGACGTGATCCTGGTCGGCGAGATCCGCACCCGCGAAACCATGGAACATGCCATTACCTTCGCGGAGACCGGCCACCTGGTATTGACCACCCTGCACGCCAACAACGCCAACCAGGCGCTCGACCGCATTCAGCACTTCTTCCCGGCCGAACGCCACCCCCAGTTGTGGATGGACCTGTCGCTCAACCTGCGCGCCATGGTCGCGCAGCAGTTGATTCCAACCGCCGACGGCAAAGGTCGGCGCGCGGCCGTCGAGATCCTGATCAACACGCCACTGGCATCCGATCTGATCCGCAAGGGCGAGGTGCACAAGCTGAAGGAGTTGATGACCCGCTCTACGGAACTCGGCATGCAGACGTTCGACCAGGCGTTGTTCCGGCTCTACAACGATGGCGTCGTCAACTACGAAGATGCCCTCGCGGCCGCGGATTCGAAAAACGATCTGCGCCTGATGATCAAACTACAGTCGGAGACTGATCCCAACTATCTTGCCAACGCCGCCGACGACTTTGTCCTCAAGGAAGAAGACTCCGAGCATACGCGGCTCTTCCAGCGCTATTAGCCCGGGAGGGGTCAGCAGGGCCTACAGGTCGCGGCCGGCGGCCGGCTCGGACAGCCAGGTACGCAGAATCAACGCCGCCGCCAACCCGTCGACCGGGTGGCGACGGTAGTCATTGTGGCGATGGTCGCGGCCACCATCGCTGTCGCGTTTCGCTTCAGCCGTCGACAGCCGTTCGTCCACGAGCGTAACCGGTTTTCCCGTGCGCGCGTGCAGGCGACCCGCAAAGCGCCGCGCACGCGCGCAAAACTCGCTTTCCGTGCCATCCATGTTGAGGGGCCATCCAACCAGCAGCCGCTGGGGCTGCCACTCGGCGACCAGCCGCGCTATCTGTTTCCACTGGGGCTGGCCGTCGCGTGCGCGCAGCACGGCAACCGGTTGCGCGGTACCGGACACCGTCTGTCCATAGGCAACGCCGATCTGGCGGGTGCCAAAATCGAAACACAGCAGGGAGACGTGCGCCTCAGGCGTGGCCGACACTGGTGCTCAATTTGGCGAGATCGACACCGATACGGGCTGCCACGCTCCGGGCGCGCTGTTCCATCGGCACATCGAACAGCAGCGCCGGTTCGCCGGGCACCGTGAGCCACGCATTGGCGCGCAGCTCCTGCTCCAGCTGACCCGCGCCCCAGCCCGCGTAACCCAGTGCCACCAGACTGTGTTCGGGCGCCTCGACGCCGGTTGCCAGCGCCTCGATGATGTCGCGCGACGCGGTAAGCGCGACGCCGTCGGCGATATCCAGGGTGGATTGCCATTGGCGTTGGGTTTTGGGATGCAAGACAAACCCCCACTCGCTGCGCACCGGTCCACCAGCCAGCAACAGGCGGTCGGCCAGCGCACCGTTACAAGGCAGGTGCAACTGCAGGAAGAGCTCCCGCAGCGTGACTTCCAGCGCATGATCGATACGCAAACCCATGGCACCGTCGGGTGTGTGCTTGCAGATGTAGACCAGGGAGTGGGCAAACGCCGGGTCCAGCAACCCGGGCATGGCAATCAGAAAATGATGGTCAAGACAGACGAAGTGTCCGCTGTTAACAGGTGTATCCATGCCGCCAGTATTGGGATGCGATCGCCACAAAACAAGAGCCCGCCGGGCCGTACATGGATCATTCCACGGCGCTGGTCTGGAGGCGATTGCCGGGCATGAACTGCCAGGTGCGGATGATTTCCATCCGGTCCCATTGGCGCAGTTCGGCCGGAAACGGTTTGAACGGCGCGGCCAGCCGTATGGTACGGATGGCGGCGAGATCCAGCACACGCTGACCCGAACTCGCCAGGATTTCGACGTCATCCACGGTACCGTCTGGCCGCAGGCGCACCGCGAGCCGCAAGTTGCCGAAGATGTGATCACGACGTGCCTCGTCGGGATAGTGCGCGTTGCCGACGGTCTCCACCAGGGTTTCCCAATCGTCGAGGTAGGCCGCTGCCGGGTCGGCACGGGTACTGACGGCGGTGACGCGCAATACGTTGGGCAGACGGCTATAGGAGTTGCGCAGTTTGCTCAGCCGGGCACGCAAACTGGCGATTTCCTCGCTGACCTGGGGCGAAGGTTGCGGCTCCGCGGCAGCGGGCGCGGCGGTATCCGCAGGTACCTGGGCGGCGGTCGAACTCGGTGCCAACACGGTTATGGGGCTAGGGTCCGCCCCACTCGCCGGCGCGGGCGGGGCGGGCGACTCCGTCACGGGCAGCGCGTCCTGCACCCGGGTTTCGGTGAAGTCTGCCATCTGCACCTGACTCAGCTCGCTGGGCTCCGGCTGGTCGCCACCACCCAACTGATTGCTCTGCGCCAGAAAATCGGCCCTTTCCGGAGGTTGCTCCGTTGCGGTCACCGCCAGCGTAACTTCCAGTGACGGGGCCACCTGCCGCGGTCTATCGACGGTGAAACCCACTCCGAACAGGACGATCACATGGACCGCGAGGGCGAGCAGCAGCGCAAAACCCAACCGGTCCTGGTCGTGATTGATGAATGTCCGCGGAAACCGGGGGACGCTCGAACTCAACGCAGTCGCCGCTCGATGGCGGTTAGCAGACGCCCGCCGATGTCGGTGTCCATTGCGTAGTCAATTTCCCGCGCGCAGGTCGGACTGGTGACATTGATCTCGGTCAGATAGTCGCCGATGACGTCGAGTCCCACGAACAGTAGCCCCAGCTCGCGCAGCGTCGGCGCGACCTGTGCGACGATCCAGCGGTCCCGTTCCGACAGCGGCTGCACGATGCCGCTGCCGCCCGCCGCCAGGTTGCCGCGCACCTCTCCCACCGCCGGCACCCGCGCCAGGCAGTAGGGCACGGCCTCGCCGTCGACGACCAGGATGCGCTTGTCACCCTCGGCAATTTCCGGGATGTAGCGCTGCGCCATGATCGTGGTACGGCCATGCTGGGTCAGGGTTTCGATGATGACACTGAGATTGGGCTCGTCGGCGCGCGCCCGGAAAATCCCGATCCCTCCCATGCCGTCGAGGGGCTTGTAAATCACGTCGCCGTGATGGTCGTGGAATGCGCGCAACCGCGCCGGGTCCCGGCTCACCAGCAGCGGCGGCGTACATTGCGGGAACCGGGTGGCAAAAATCTTTTCATTGCAGTCGCGCAGGCTGCCCGGCCGGTTGACCACCAGCACCCCGAGCCGCTCCACGGCTTCCAGCAGATAGGTGCTGTAGATGTATTCGCCGTCGAACGGCGGGTCCTTGCGCATCAGCACGCAGTCCAGGGTTTCGAGCGGCCGCTCTTCCGGCAGTCCGAGTTCGAACCAGTTCGTGAGGGAGTCGCGTACCCATAGCGGCGTCAGCCGGGCGACGGGCACACAGTCCTCGAGCGCCAAATCCGCCTGCTCCATGTACCACAACGACCAACCACGCGCCTGCGCGGCCAGCAGCAACGCCAGGGTGGTATCTTTCTTCGGGTTGATGGTCGCGATCGGATCCATGATCACCCCAAGGTTGCGGGACATCGCGGTTAACTCCTGACGAGGCGGGGACAAAGTAGCGAAAGCGCGGCCCATTTGGCGATCAAGGCCGCCAAATATGGATAATAACCCGATGTTGTGTTACATAAGAAACTCGTTATGACGCATGGTTTGTGGCCCCGGTCCGGGCTCCACGCTGCGTTGCGCACCGGGGGGTCAGTGAGCTCGAACACCTTGAAAATTATGGTAATCGATGACAGCAACACCATCCGCAAAACGGCGGAGACGTTGCTGGTGCGCGCCGGTTGCGAAGTGATTACCGCGGTGGACGGATTCGACTCGCTGGCAAAGATCGCCGACTCCCCCCCGGACCTCATTTTCGTCGACATCATGATGCCGCGGCTCGATGGTTACCAGACCTGCGCCCTGATCAAGAACAACCGCCGCTTTCGCCACATCCCGGTGGTGATGCTGTCCAGCAAGGACGGTTTGTTCGACAAGGCCCGCGGGCGGATCGTGGGCGCGGACGCCTATCTCACCAAGCCGTTCAGCCGCCAGGAATTGATGGACGTGGTCGACCGCATGGCGGGCGGCGCAAACGCCGATGCAGCCGGCCAGACGGAGGCGGAACCTTCCTAGCGCCGCGGCGGGGAGTACTTTGCGCGGACGGAACTACCGGGTCAGCGCCGGATCAAGCTAGGGATGCCGAAACTGATGTCAAAAGTATTGATCATCGACGACTCGCCTGTGGATACCCTGCACCTGACCGGAATCCTCAGCCGCCACGGTTACGTCGTGATCTCCGCCGACGACGCCGAGCTCGGCGTGCAGGTGGCGCGCGATCAACAGCCGGATATCGTCCTGATGGACATCGTCATGCCGGGGCTGAACGGCTTTCAGGCCACGCGCCTGCTGACCCAAGGCGCGCAAACGCGACACATCCCCGTCGTCATGGTTTCGAACAAGGATCAGCAGACCGATCGCGTCTGGGGCGCACGGCAGGGCGCGAGCGGCTACGTCACCAAGCCGGTTCGCGAACACGAATTGATCGCCGTGGTCGCGAGTCTGATTCCGTGATGCCCGCATGAACGCCGTGGTGCCGCCCGATCCGTTCACCCTGCTGCAGGATCTGGCCCGAACCTTCGCCAAGGCAGCGAGCCAACTGCCGGAGCAGGCGGAGTACGCCCCGGTAGCGACCATGGTCGCGTTCCGGCTCGCCGGCTGCGACACGCTGGTCGACCTCGAGTGCCTCTCGGAAATTCTTCCGGTACGTCACCTGACGCGCCTGCCTCAGGTACAGCCCTGGATGCGCGGCATTGCCAATGTGCGCGGCAAGCTCCTGCCAGTGGTCGACGGTGCCCAATTCCTGGGGCAGGGCGCGACGGCTCCGTCCAAAGACCAACGCATACTGGTCATGGTCTCGGACGATTTTTCCGCGGGCGTTATCGTCGATCGGGTCGATGGCTTGCGGCATTTTGCCCACGACGCCTTCCGCGAACGGCAAGAGCTCCCGGCCGGGCCGTTTCATCCATTTGTGGCGGGTGGACTGATCGACGCCAACGGGCGTATCTTGCCGCTGTTCGATCCCGCCCTGCTGTTTCAGGATCCCGCGTTTCGCGACGCCTCGCTAGGCAGATGAGTCAACCGAAAATCAGCAGCCGGAGCAGCCTTATCCCCATGGAAACGAAATCAGCGAGAGGACGCGCGCTCACCGGTCTGCCGGTGATCGTCCTGGTGGTGGGGCTGATCGCGCTGACGATCGCTCTCGGCTACATTTTCTATACGCTGTACCGGAACTCCGAATACGATCGCGCCAGCGTGCAGATGGCGGCCGACGTGCGGGTCCTCGTCGAACAGCTGTCAGAAACCGCCTCTGCCGCGTCCCTCGGCGACGACGAAGCGCGTAGCACCATGCTCCGCTTGCGCGCACGGATGGATGCCATCTGGCTCGACGTTGAGCAAAATCTTGCGGACCAGCTACCGGCCGCACAGATTGCGGCCTTTGGCCTGGAATGGAAACGGATCCAGGCCCAGGTCGACACCATCGCGGCCCAAGGCGAGGCAGCAACCGGCTTTCGAGGGGCCGTGGCCACGGCCCGGGAAACCATCCCCAGGCTGCGCGAAACCACCAGCATCCTCGGTAAAACCCTGGTCGCCGCCCAGGCTTCCACGGTAGAGGTGGATGCAGGCTACTCTCTCGTCTCCACCGTCGAGCAGATGGCCACTGCCATTGCCGCGCTTTCCCAGCCGGATCGGAATACCGCCGAAATCCTGCCCGGCCTGCGGGAACAAAAAGAGCGTTTTGCGGCGGTACTGTCAGGCCTGCGCAATGGCGACCCAGCCCGGAATTTCTTGCCCGCCCGCAATCAGGCGGCGCGACTGCAACTCGCTGTGGTAGCCGACAGTTTCCGGCCGCTGGCCGCAGCGCTGGATACTGTCGAGGGATTTGCTCCCGGCGTGGTGGCCAGCCAGACGGCAACCGCGGCAATCCTGACCAGCCGCGACAGCCTGGTCGCACAGGGCGACGGCCTGTCCAAGGGCATCCGCGACCTGGGCAGCGCCAACCGGGAAATACTGCCCGGTTTCAGTATCACCGCCGTAGCTATTGCTGGCGTCGGGTTGCTGGTGGCCGGACTCGCCGCTCTGGCCTTCATTCTGGTCGCCGACACGCGCCGGAGACTGCGCGAAACCGCGCTCGCGAACCAGGCCCATCAGGATGCCATCCTGCGCTTGCTGGACGAAATCCAGGACCTGGGCCAGGGTGACCTGACCGTCGAGGCGACCGTCACCCAGGATTTCACCGGCGCCATCGCCGACGCGATCAACTACTCCATTCAACAATTGCGTGAATTGGTGTCGCGTATCGTTGAGACGGCTGCCGATGTCTCGGCGGCATCCGACGCCACGCGCGCCACCGCCTTGCAACTGTCGCAAGCCGCCGAAAATCAATCGCACGAAATTACCGACGCTTCCGCCGCGATCAACGAGATGGCGATCACCATCGATCAGGTGTCCGCCAATGCCACCGAATCTGCCGCAGTCGCCGAGCGCTCGGTATCCATTGCCGCCCGTGGCGCGGCGGTCGTGCGCAATACCATCACCGGCATGGACCGTATCCGCGACCAGATCCAGGAAACGTCGAAACGGATCAAGCGCCTCGGTGAAAGCTCCCAGGAAATCGGCGACATCGTCTCCCTGATCGGCGACATCGCCGATCAAACCAACATCCTGGCGCTCAACGCCGCGATTCAAGCGTCCATGGCGGGCGATGCCGGACGCGGCTTCGCAGTGGTGGCGGATGAAGTGCAACGCCTGGCCGAACGCTCGGCCAGTGCCACCAAACAGATTGCAGCGCTCGTCACGGCGATCCAGTCCGACACTACCGCGGCCGTGGCCTCCATGGAACAGACGACCGCCGAAGTGGTGGCGGGTGCGGCCCTGAGTCAGGACGCGGGCGTGGCGTTGGGTGAAATCGAAACCGTCTCCACCAATCTGGCGGAGTTGATTCAGGATATTTCGACCGCCGCGCGTCACCAGTCCACCACGGCTGGCCACATCTCCAACACCATGAGCGTGATCCAGGAGATCACGTCGCGCACACTGGAGCAGGCCAACCAGACCGCCGCATCCATCGGCGAGCTCGCCGACATGGCGGTCGATCTGCGCGAATCGGTGTCCGGCTTCCGGCTCCCGGAAGTCTCGCCACATCCTCCGGGCAGTGCGAATCCGACATCCGCTGCGCCCGCCACCCAACAACCGGACACCGTGCGGACCTGGCGTCCAGCCAGCACCACCGCCCCCGTCATGCGGCGCCCCCAGCCACACATCGCCTCCGTTCTTGCCGAAAGCAAAGCGGCCATGGATGAGATCGATCGCCATCACCTGCGACCGAACCAGACGCCCGTGCACCACAAGGCACCGTCCCCTGTCACCGCCCGCGCCGATGGCACTGCCGCGAGCGATGACTCAGACCGCCAGTGGCCGGGCCGCGCGCAGCCGCGAGAACGCCAAACACACGTCCCGCAAGCCACCACCACTCCCGCTGAACACTCCATGGCGCTGGAGGATATCGATCTTGAGGACTGGGGGGCCACCCTGTCGCCCGAGACGCGATCCGAGCGAACTGCCCCAAACACCACCGAGATCAATCTCAGCGGCGCTCTCCACCAGGAGCTTGCGGAAATCGACCTCGACGAATTCGATCTCGATCCGAACGCCGATTATCCGCGCCGATGACCACCACCCAGAGGACCAGTCGCCCGGACTCGACAAATCCCGCGGGGAGCGGACACGATCACCTTTTGCAGCCCGCGCCCGGTCCTGATGACACCGTCCTTCAGCAGCAGGTCCGCACTCTGGAGGATAGTCATTACCAGCTGTGGGCCGACGGCTTCGAACAGGAAACCGGGATTGTGGTCGACCAGCGCCGCGAGCCCTTTGTCCGCCGCCAACTAGAGCAGCGACTGCTCGAGTTGGGCTGTATGGATCCGGATGAGTATTTTGAACGCCTGCTGCACACCGCGGCCGGCGAGGGTGAAAGGCGCCTGCTGCTGGATCGCCTGTTGATCAAGGAAACCCGGTTTTTTCGCCACCGGGACTCCCACGATTTCGTCCGTGACATCGTGCATCGTCGCGCCGCCGGCGGGGAGAGCCTCAGCCTGTGGAGCGTCGGCTGCTCCACCGGGCAAGAGGCTTATTCGCTCGCACTGGATGCCATCGCGGGGTTCGGCGCCGCCGGACGCAGCGATGACTTCGCCGTGATCGGGACCGACCTGAGCCGGTCCGCGCTGCGGGAAGCCCGCGCCGGCATCTACCCCACGCACGCCCTGCTCGACCTTCCCAGGGAGTATGCGACGCGCTTTCTTGAGCCGGTCGGTGCCGGGCGCTTCCGGTTTCGCATCGAAGTGCGCAGTCGGTTGGCGTTTGTCGTGGACAACCTGCTGCTGCGGCAGCGGGGATTTTTCCCCGCGGGCGCGGACATCATCTTTTGCCAGAATCTGTTGATTTACTTCCGCCGCTGGCGTCGCCACGACACCCTGAATTTTCTCGCCCAGCGCCTCAAGCCCGGCGGTCATCTGATTCTGGGACCGGGAGAGGCCCACGACTGGTGTCCGACCGGCCTGACCCGCGTCGAGCACCCCGGCGTCGCGGCGTACCGCCGCCTGGCCGACGGCGAGGCGTCCCATGGGAGCTGATTCCGGCCCCTGGGGCCTGCAGTGGCTGATCGACGAAGTCGGGGTCACGCTGGAGGCTGCCACCGACGCACTGGAAAGTTACCTGCGCGACCCGAGTGACCGGCAACAGCTCCAGTTCTGCCGGGCGTATCTGCACCAGGTGGCGGGATCGATGGCGATGGCCGATTGCCATGCCGGCGTGCAACTGCTGGTGGAGATGGAAGCCCTGGTGGACGCACTGCTCGGTGGCGAAGTGAGTGACCGGGTAGTGGCGGGCGAGGCGCTGGCCGCCGCCGCCGCCGCCGTGCCAGGCTATCTCGACACTGTCATCGCGGAGCACGGCGATCAACCCGCCGTCCTGCTCTCGCCTCGCAACGACTTGCGCGCCCTCCAGGGGCAACCGCTCGCAACCGAGGACGGCGTGTTCGATCCGGATCTCACGCCCTTCGACCAGTGCAACCAATCCCTGCCCACTGCTGTCGACCATGGGGAACTGGCGGCGCTGTGCCAGAAGTTGCGCCAGATTTACCAACTCGGATTGCTGAGCCTGCTGAAGGGAGAGCCGCTGATCGACCTCCCGCTCCGGCGCATGAGCACCGTCGCCGAACGCATGCAGGAACTTTTTGCCGGGCACCAGCGCGGATTGCTGTGGCGCGCCGGATACTCCGTCCTCGCCGGCCTGGGTGCCGAAGCGCCGGCAGGCCCGGCACTGCGGCAACTGTTGCGGGAGCTTGATCGCGATCTGCGCACCTGCTGCGATCCCGCAGCCGTTGCTTCCGCACTGCCTCCGGCGGCGCGCAATCTATTGAAGAATCTACTCTATTACGTTGCCAGGGCGAGCGACCGGCAACCCGGGGCGTTACAGCTGCGCAGCCTGTTTCGCCTCGACCAGACCCCTCTCCGACATCCAGCGGCGCAGGATGAAGGTTCCGTCACCCATGGCCCGAACACCGCGTTACGCGACCAATTGACGATCGCACTGCACCAGCTTCAGGACCTGAGCGACCAGTTCGTCGATACCGGCATCGCACTGGAACAGGCTGCCGCGACCCTGTCGCCCCCGCTACTGCATCTGCGCGACACCCTGGTAGCTGCTGCTCATCCGGCGGCGGCAAGCGCGGGCGCGACCTACCGCGAGCTGACCGACCATCCGATCCGGATTTCCTGGCCGCAATGGGCGGACCAGATCAGCGCACTGGAAGCACTGGTGTGCGATACAACCACCCCATTGACGGGATCCACGGAGGATCAGGGTCGGCGCCAAATCGCCTGGGTCGATGCCGCCGCTGCCGCCGTGGTCGCCACCGTGCGCGGACTGCTCGACGAGATCAAGGACTCCGTGGTGGGCTATATCTCGGCGCGCAACAACCCCCTGTACCTGGAGGGACTGCCCGCGCGCGCCGTGCAGATCGCACGCGCCCTGGAATTCATCGAGCAGCACCGCCTGGGCTTGGTGGTGGCCGCCTGCGGCGACCACGTCGCTCGGCAACTGATGCGCCCCGGCGCCAGCGCCTCCTGGTCGCAGCTCGATGCGCTCGCCGACGCCCTCATCGCGTGCGAGTACTACCTCGAGTCCCTGGCTCGGGCCGATACCGCCGCCTGCGATCGCTTTCTGCATCAGGCCGAGGCCAAAGTCATCGAGCTCGCTGCTTTCGATGTTGAACCACAGCCAGTCGTTACCGGCAATGCTGCGGAGGCAAAAGTGGTGCCGCTGTCCCCCCTGCCGGTTGCGCCTCCCGCGGAGACCCCGACCCCCGCTGCCCGCCCGGTGCCGACGCTGGTTGGCACCCCCGCATCCGCGGTTGATGCGGATCCGGAGCTTTGCGAAATTTTTGCTGCGGAGGCCCGCGAGGTTCTGGAGTCCCTGCGCGACCTTGAAACCCGTTCGCCGGGGACCAGCGCCGAGGTATTGGCTGAGCTCCGACGCGGCTTCCACACCCTCAAGGGCAGTGGCCGCATGGTCGGCGCCACGGCGATCGCCGAATTGTCCTGGGCGGTGGAGTACCTGCTGAACAAAATCCGCGATGGCCATGTGCCCTGGTCGGCGCCCGTCGCCCAACTGGTCAGCGGCGCGATTATCCAACTGCCGGAGCTGATCGAAGCTTTTGCCGCCGGCACCGCGGCGGACCTCGGCACCTCCGGAACACTGCTGCGCGAGGCCGCGGAGAACCTCGCCAGTGGCGGCTTCCAGGCCGAGGTCGCCGCTTCGGCCCCAGCGGAGCTAGTGCCAGACCAGGCTATCCGGCCGCCGTCTCAAGCCTTCAGCGATGAAGCGACCGCTCATCTGGAGACGGTGGCAGCCTACCTGGAGGCGCAGCGCCGCGCGCCCGCAAGCCCGCCTTCCGAGGCGGTTGCGCGGGCGCTGCACATGCTCGTGGGCTGCTGCGAACGCGCGGGCAACCCGCAGTTACCCCGCGTGATCCGGGCGCTGGAAGCGCTGGTCAATCTGTGCAGCGAACGCGGCCAGCCGCCCGATACGGCGAGTCTGGACCTGTTCGAACAGGCGCTCGCCAGCAGCCGCGCCCTGCTCACCGGCGCCGGGCCCATGACGATCGATCTGGCGCGGCTCGGTGACCAGCTCGACGGCATGCGCGCCGACCTGACCCGATCGGCAGCCCACGAAGGGCGCGAGCGCCTGCGCCAGTTGATGGCAGAGGGGCTGGTGCAGCTACTGGCCGCACCGGAACAGTTCGCCACGCCCGGCGGTAATGGCGCGGAACTGAACCTTCAGCTGCCCGCACTGGCGAGCGAGATGGAAGAGCTGGCGCGCAGTGCCAACGCCGCCGAGCTGCCCGCGCTCGAGGAACTGGCGTCGCTGCTCGCCGCCGCCTGCCGGCAGTGCGCCGGAGTACCACTGACGGCGGACGCGCGCGCAACCCTGAGTGCAGCTACGGATCTGCTCCTGGGTATGCTCGATGCCGTGGCTGCCCATCACCCCGTCGCCGCGCTGCCCGCGGCCCAGCGCGAGGCACTCCGGGGGCTTGGCTTGGGGAACGCCGCCAGCGAATCCGCTCGCGCGCCGGCTCCCGAATTCGTCGTACCCGAACCCATCGCCCCCGAGGCCGCCGCGGTGACGCCCAGCGCTTCTGCGTTGCCGGACGACCAAGCGGGCGCCATCGGCGAGGCTGCCGCAGCGGCCGGCACCGACTGGGCCGAGTACGGCGCACCGGGTGACCGCAGCCGGGTGGACGCCGAATTGGTGGGCGTATTTCTGGAAGAAGCCGCCGATCTCGGCGAGCAGTTGGAGCACGCCCTGCAGCAGTGGCAGGCCGGCGCTGATCCAGTGCAGAGCGCCAGCGCCCTCAAGCGCGCGCTCCACACGCTCAAGGGCGGTGCCCGCATGGCGGGGTGCCGGACGCTCGGCACCCTGTGTCACGATTTTGAAACCCTCGTATTGCGCGCCGAGGCAAGTGCTGACGCTGGCAGCGAGGGGTTTTTCGCGACCAGTCTCGACCACTACGACAAGATCGAGTCCGAGCTGGAGCATATCCGCGGGCTGGTGCGCGAACCCGAAGCCGTGCCCCGGACTCCCGACACACCACCGCTCGCGCGATCGCCGGCTCCCGTCAGTGGGCAGGTCATTGTGCTGCCGCCGCCGATGCCTCCGGCGCCCACGGCACCCCAGCACCCTGCACCGCTCCGCGGGCGCGTCGGCCATGCTCCGCAGGTGCCGGCGCCCTGGCGCGTGGCCGCGGTCGGATCGAAGCAACGCTCCGGCCAGAATCATGGCGGAACCGTCACTGAGCCTCGGGAGATGGTGAGGATCGCCGCACCGATTCTCGACACCCTGGTCAACCTGGTGGACGAAACCAGCATCAGTCGCAGCCGCATCGAGCAACAACTCCATCAGTTTCATGCGCTGCTCGAAGAGATGGAAACCACCGTCACGCGTTTTCATGATCAGGTGCGGCGCCTGAGCATGGAAACCGAAGCGCACACCCTGCCGCGCAGCGAAGCGCCGGACATCACCGCAGGCGCAGAGGACTTCGATCCGCTGGAGATGGATCGGTATTCGCACTTGCAGCAGCTCGCGCGAGGCCTCGAAGAATCCGCATCCGATTTGCAAGACCTCAAGGACACGCTGCTCGACAAGGCACAGGACACCGAAACCCTGCTGGTCCAGCAGGCCCGAGTCAACCGGGATCTCCACGAAAACCTGACCCTCACCCGCATGGTGCCCTTTGCACGCGTGGTACCGCGGCTGCGGCGCATCGTGCGGCAGACCGCCAGCGAGCTCGACAAACCCATCGAGCTGCAACTGGATAACGTCGAAGGCGAGATGGATCGCGCCGTCCTGGAACGCATCGTTCCTTCGCTCGAGCACTTGATCCGCAACGCGATAGACCATGGCATCGAATCGCCTGAGCGCCGCCGTCTGGCGGGCAAACCCGAGACCGGCACCGTAGCCATCACCTTCGCGCGCGAGGCGGGCGACATCGTGATTCGTCTCTCCGACGATGGCCGCGGACTGGACCTGGAAGCCATCCGCGCCAAGGCGGCCAGCCTGCAGTTGCTGCCCCCCGGCGACGAGCTGACCGATCAGGACGTCATGCAACTCATTTTCCGGCCGGGATTTTCCACCTCGCAGGCGGTCTCCCAGATATCCGGTCGCGGGCTGGGCATGGACGTGGTGGACAACGAAGTCCGGCAGCTCGGCGGCAGCGTCACCCTGACATCGCGGCGCAATTACGGCACCGAATTTACGCTGCGCCTGCCATTTACCGCGTCGGTCAATCGCGCGCTGCTGATGAAGGCGGACGGCGAGTTGTACGGCGTGCTGCTCAACAGTGTCGCCGGCGTCGTCAAGCTGAATAATGTCGAACTGGCGTCGCTCCACGCGGACCCGGAGCAGCGTCTGCACTTCGAGGGCGAGTTCTACAAGGTATGCCCCCTGACGAGCCTGCTCGACGGCGTCCCTGCCGCGCTCCCCGCGGCGGCTGGCAAGCTGTCGGTGCTGCTGGTCAAGGGCAAGTCCGACAATTTCGCCGTCCAGGTCGATGCGCTCGAGCCCAGCCAGGAGATAGTGGTGAAATCCCTGGGGCCACAATTTGCCAAGGTACGCGGGCTGGCGGGCGCCACCCTGCTCGGCGACGGCCGGGTGGTACCCATCGTCGACCTGGTAGCCCTGATCGCGGACCGTGGCAGTTGGTCGCACGCTCTGCCGCAACCGGCGCTGTCGGGGCCCGGTTCGCTGGCAAGCGCCGGGGCGGCGCCGGCGCGCGCCGCCACCATCGTCGTCGTCGACGACTCGGTCACCGTGCGCAAGGCGACCAGCCGGCTCCTGGAACGCAACGGCTATCGCGTGCTCACTGCCCGCGATGGCCTGGAGGCCATGCAATTACTGCAGGAAGTCAAACCCGATCTGATGTTGCTCGACATCGAGATGCCCCGCATGGATGGCTTCGAAGTTGCCCGCCAGGTGCGTGCGTCCGAACTACTGCGCGGTCTTCCCATCGCGATGATCACCTCGCGCAGCGGCGACAAGCACCGTGAAAAGGCGCTGACGCTGGGCGTGAACCGCTACCTCGGCAAGCCCTATCAGGAGGAAGTGCTGTTGTCGGTGGTCGAGGAATTACTGGCCAACCCCCCAGGCGTTCGGTGAAGGTCGGCGTGGTCGCGCACAATGGAGCCGCGCGCGCCGTGCTGCGCCGTGCACTGGAGGAATTGGGACACGTCGTCGTGCTGCTCGATGCCGCGCCAGAGCCAACTGGCGCGCTCGCGGGTGGCAACCGTTTCGACCTGCTGATATGGGTGGGAGCGCGCTTCGGCGTCGATCGTCACCTGAGCCGCGACTGTTTCGAGCTCGAACTGCCGCCAGCCTTCATGGCAGCGGCGGATGCCGATTACACGGCCTGGAAACAGAGTCTACGGCAGCGCATAGAGCATGCTCCCCGGGTCGTCGGGGACTCGGGACGGCCGGCGGCCCGCGCCGAGCGGGTATGGCTGCTGGCCGCCTCCACGGGAGGGCCGGATGCGGTGGAGCGGTTCCTTGCCGCCACCATCCCGGCGCCCGGCGTTGCGCTGCTCTATGTGCAGCACCTGACCGCCTCACATTTTCCCCAATTGGTGCGACGGCTCGCGACCCGTGCCGGCCGCTGGCATGTCCAGGTCGCAAACACGGGCAACTACCTCCTCGAAGGTACCCTTTCCGTCGTCTCTCCCGAAAACAAACTGCGCATCCATCGCGACCGGGGCGCGCGCGTCCTTTCCTCCCCCTGGCCCGGACCCTATCGACCCAGCGCGGACCAGGTCGCCGAAAGCCTTGCGCTCTCCTATCGCGAGTCGGCCGGCATGGTGGTGTTCAGCGGCATGGGAGACGATGGCGCCCTGGGCAGCGAGCATATTCGCGAACACGGTGGGGAAATCTGGGTACAACGTCCGGATCGATGCATCGCATCCGCCATGCCAGAGGCGGTGCTGGCCCGGGGCGCAGTGGACTACAGTGGCGATGTGGCGGCATTGGCGCGCCGCTTCAACTACCGTTATGGCACGCCGGCCCCCGGGCCGCAGGCGGAGGTTACTTGAGCGAAACCGGTGAAGGCTCTCGCAACGCGTCGGAGGTCGACAGTCTGCTGCTCACGCTGGCGAATGATCGACTGCAACTGCTGTTGCCCCAGGCTGCGGTGGCAGAGATTCTCGAAGAGACTCCACTGCCTGCGCCGACCGCTGCGGATCAACCCTGGCTGCACGGCTGGTTACGATGGCGCGGCTGCGAAATCCCTTTGCTCGCCTACGAAGGCATTGCCGGCGGCAGTGCAACGGCGTTCCACGCCGGCCAACGGGTTGCGATCATCAAGGCCATCGGCGCGGCGGCCAGCCAGGGCTTTTATGGACTCGCGATTCGGGAGTTGCCCCGGCCATTGCGCTTGAGCGCGGACAGCGGCCTGCGCGCGCTGGACGTGGCGGCCCCGCGCGGCGCCGCGCTCGTCGTCGAGGTGCGCGGCGAACCCGCGCTCATCCCCGATTTCGATCTGCTCGAACAGCTGGTGGTCAGTGCGAGCCTGAATCGCAACTGAAGCCTGTCTCCGCGCGGAGGCAGGCGCACACTGCTGTGCTAGACTCGCGGCCATCCCATTGCGCCCAAAGCCCGCCCCCCGTGGTACCCGGTCTTGCCGCAACAACCCTGTAAATCAACGCGCTGGAGACAATCATGCTCGGTCAGATGATGGACGAACCACTCACCATCACTTCAATCATGGAGTTTGCCGACCGGGTATTCCGGGACACCGAGATCGTCTCGGTCACCGCCGACAACCCGCGCCACCGCTGCACCTTCGGCGAGGCCTTTGCCCGCGCGCGCCGGCTCGCCAACGTGCTCGACGGACTCGGGCTCGCGCCTGGCGACCGCATTGCCACCCTGGCCTGGAACGACTACCGGCATTTCGAGCTGTATTACGGCATCAGTTGCGCGGGCTATATCTGCCACACCATCAATCCGCGCCTGTTTCCCGAGCAGATCGCCTATATCGCCAATCACGCCGAGGATCAGTGGATCTTCACCGATGTGGCCTTCGTCCCCCTGCTGGAAAAACTTCAAGACCAACTGCAAACCGTCAAGGGTTTCGTGGTGCTGACCACTCAGGCCCTGATGCCGGCGACCACGCTGAAAAACGTGCATTGCTACGAGGCGCTGATCGCCGACCAGCCCGATCGCTACGACTGGCCTCAGCTCGACGAAAACAGTGCCAGCGCGCTGTGTTACACCTCCGGCACCACGGGTCACCCCAAGGGCGTGCTGTACTCCCATCGCAGCACCGTATTGCACTGCCTCGCCACCAGCATGCGCGACGTGATCGGCCTGGCGGCCGGGGATACGGTGATGCCGGTGGTGCCGATGTTTCACGTCAACGCCTGGGGTGTCGTCTATTCCGCTGCTGCGGCCGGCGCCCGGCTGGTGTTTCCTGGACCCAAAATGGGCGACGGGGAAACCCTGGCTCGACTGATCAACGACGAAGCCGTGGATCTGGCGCTGGGGGTGCCCACCGTCTGGCTCGCCCTGGTGAATCACCTGCGCGACAGCGGTGGCACGGTGCCTTCGCTGAAGCGGGTGGTCATCGGTGGCGCGGCCTGCCCGGAAGCGCTGCTGCGCGCCCTGGACCAGTTCGGCGTCTACGCCCATATCGGCTGGGGCATGACGGAGATGAGCCCGCTCGGCACCCTGAACACCCTCCAGCCCTGGATGGAAGAGCTTCCGGATGCAGAAAAAACCGCCTACCGCCTCAAGGCCGGCCGGCTCATTTACGGTGTCCAGATGCGCATCGTGGACGACAGCGGCTCCGAACTGCCCTGGGATGGCAAGGCATCGGGACGGCTCCAGGTACGCGGCCCCTGGGTGTGCAAAGGCTATTACCGGCTCGACCATTCGGATGCGCATCTCCCGGACGGCTGGTTCGACACCGGCGATGTCGCCAGCATCGACCCCCACGGCTATATGCGGATCACCGACCGCACCAAGGATGTGATCAAGTCGGGCGGCGAATGGATCAGCTCCATCGAGGTCGAAAACGCGGCCATGGGCCATCCCGATGTGCTGGAGGCGGCGGTGATCGGCGTGCCGCACCCGAAGTGGACCGAGCGCCCGCTGCTGGTGGTGGTGAAACGCCCCGGCACCCATCCCGCGAAAGAAGCCATCCTCGCCTTTCTCAAGGGCAAGATCGCCACCTGGTGGATTCCGGAAGACTGCGTGTTCGTCGAATTCATCCCCCACACCGCGACCGGGAAGGTGAGCAAGAAGGACCTGCGCGACCAGTTTCGCGACTACAGTTACTGAATTGCTGAGTTACTGAGCCGCCATAAATCCGGCGCCACGCGGTTGCCTCTCAGACCAATAACAAGGAACTGCTGTGATGACCCCACTGCTCAACGACCGTGATATCGCCTTTCAGCTTTACGAAGTGCTGGACACCGGCGCATTGCTCGATCGCCCCGAGTACGGCGATCACTCCCGCGAAGTATTCGACGCGACGCTCGCCACCGCAAAAACCGTCGCGGAAAAGTATTTCGCTGACCACAACGCCAAGGGCGATGCCAACGAGCCCAGCTTCGATGGCGAGCGGGTGCACCTGATTCCGGAGACCCGCGCCGCCTGGGAAGCCTTCGTCGCAGCCGGTTTTCTCGCCGCCCACGAGCGCGCGGAGGAAGGCGGCGCACAGTTGCCGGAAGTCATCTTCCGGATGGTCATGGCCTACATGAATGCCGCCAACGTCAGCACCGCGGCCTATCCCTTCATCACCATCGGCGTGATCAACCTGATTCGGGCATTTGGTTCCGCGGCACAGAAAGCGCGCTATCTGCCGCTGCTGATGTCCGGCCGCGCCAACGGCACCATGGCGCTCACCGAGCCTGCGCAGGGATCGGCGCTCGGCGATATCAAGGTGACGGCGGAGCCCGCCGGCGACGGCAGCTACCGCCTGTTCGGCCAGAAAATGTTCATCAGCTGCGCCGACCACGACATCACCGGCAACGTGATCCACATGGTACTGGCGAAAATCCGCGGCGCTCCGGTGGGCGTGAAAGGCATCTCGCTGTTCATCGTCCCCAAACACCTCCCGAATGCCGACGGCAGTCCGGGTGCGCGCAACGACGTGGCCCTGGCCGGTCTCAATCACAAGATGGGCTATCGCAATGCGACCAACACGGTGCTCAATTTCGGCGAGCACGACGGCGCCATCGGCTACCTGGTGGGCGAACCCCACAAGGGCCTGGGGTACATGTTCCAGATGATGAACGAAGCGCGCATCGGCATCGGCCTGGGCGCCGCGGCCATCGCCTATCAGGGTTACAACCTGTCCCTGGACTACGCACGCCAACGTCCCCAGGGACGCCTCGCATCCTGCTCCGATCCCACATCGCCGCAAGTCATGCTGGTGGCGCACGCCGACGTGCGGCGCCTGCTGCTGGCGCAGAAAGCCTACGCCGAGGGCGGTCTGTTCATGTGCCTGTTCGCCAGTGCCCTGTTCGAGGACCAGCACACGGCACCGGACGCAGCGCAACGCGAGCGCGCCGCGCTGCTGCTCGATCTGATCACTCCCATCGTCAAGTCCTGGCCGTCGAAATACGGCTGCGTGGCCAACGACCACGCGATCCAGATCCTCGGCGGCGCGGGCTACATGCGCGAATACGGAGCCGAACAGCTCTATCGCGACCAGCGCCTGAATCCCATCCACGAGGGCGCCGAGGCGATTCACGGCCTCGACCTGCTGGGCCGCAAGCTGCGGCTGAAGGAGGGCGCGGGGCACCGCATCCTGCTCGCGGCGGCACGCGA
>JBFXFL010000014.1:39924-53668 GCA_050179115.1 Porticoccaceae bacterium
ATCGCGACCAGCGCCTGAATCCCATCCACGAGGGCGCCGAGGCGATTCACGGCCTCGACCTGCTGGGCCGCAAGCTGCGGCTGAAGGAGGGCGCGGGGCACCGCATCCTGCTCGCGGCGGCACGCGAAGATATTGCCCGCGCGCAGCGCTGGGGAGAAACCGCTCGCCTCGCCCAGCAGCTCGAACGCGGCCTGCAAACCCTGGATGTCACCACCACCACGCTGCTCAGCCAACTCGACGCCGACATCGACCGGGGTCTGGCCAATGCCACCCTGTATCTCGATCTCTACGGGCGGGTGCTGGCGGCTTGGCTCTGGCTCAAGCAGGCACTGGCGGCAGCGGCCGGGCTGGACGCCGACTGCCACGCCGACGACCAGAATTTTTATCGCGGCAAACTGCACACCGCCCGCTACTACTTCGATTGGGAACTGACCCAGATCGACTACCAGGCGGCGCTGCTGCAACGCGCCAACCCGGTGCCCTTCGAGATGCGCGATGCATGGTTCTGATGAGGTCCCAAGAAAAGCGCCGGAAGCGGGCTGGCCTGCCATGAACCCCGGAGCCGGTTCCACCAGTGGTGCGCGCGTCGCCCCTGTGACCGTATCGGGCTATCCCGGATTTAGCTGCCGCAGCTGCGGGCCTGTGGCTACCACCCGGAACTGCTCGAGAAACGCCCGTTCAAATTCATCCCGGGGCAGTGGCTTGCTGATCAGGTAGCCCTGGATCATCTCGCAGCCGAGCGACTGAATCACCGCCCGCTGGTGATGGGTCTCCACGCCTTCGGCAACCGTGTGCAAACCGAGGCTGCGCGCCAGCGCGATGATGCCGGTAATCACCGGGATGTCGCGCCGGTTTTCCGGATCGTCCAGATCCTTGACGAAAGCGCGGTCAATCTTCAACACGTCGACCGGCAGGTTTTTCAGGTAGTAGAGCGATGAATAGCCGCTGCCGAAATCGTCGATCGACAGACTGAATCCGGCATTCTTGAGATCCAGCAATTCCCTGCGGCTACGCTCCGGGTCGGCCATCAACATGCTCTCGGTGATTTCCAGCTCGAGCAGCCGGGGCGGGATTTCGTACTTGCGCGTCACCTCGGTAACCCGCTGGATCAAGCGTTCCGGCACTTCGAAATCCTTGCCGGACAGATTCACCGAGAGCTTCACGGCATAGCCGCGGACAAGCCAATCCCGGATCGCACCACAGGCTTTTTCCAGCACCAGGTCGGTCAGTTCGGTGATCAGGCCCGTCTCTTCCGCCAGCGGGATGAAGGCACCCGGACCCAGTACCGTGCCGTCGTCCCGGGGCCAGCGCACCAGCGCCTCCGCGGCTACCGCCAGATTGGTCGTCAAATCGTACTGGGGCTGGAAATAGAGCACGAAAAGGTCATTGTCGATGGCCTGGCGCAGCTCCTGCTGGAGCTCCAATTTATGCGATACCGCGTCTTCCATCCCGTCCTGGTAAAAGCAGAACTGGTTCTTGGTCTCCTTGGCCTTGAACATCGCCAGATCGGCATGCTTGAGCAATGAACTGACGTCCGCGCCGTGGTCGGGATACAGCGCAATACCGATACTCGTGGAAACCATCATGCGCTTGTGGATAAAAACAAAAGGCTCGCTCAGGGCGACGAGAATATTCCGGGCAATGGTCGCAACCACCGCTTCGCTCTCGACCCGGCGCAGGATCACGGTAAATTCATCACCACCGAGGCGGGCGATAAAATCGCTGCGCCGGACGCTGGAACGCAGGCGGTCGGCGACCGCCTTCAGCAGCAGATCGCCGACCTGGTGTCCCAGACTGTCGTTGATGTTCTTGAAGTTATCCAGATCGAGAAAAAACACCGCAATGCGTTCGTTGTTGATGCTCGCCTGATTGAGCGCCAGACCCAGTTCCTGGGTCAGCCGCGCGCGGTTGGGCAGCCCGGTAAGGGCATCGGCAAACGCCATGGTCCGGGCGCGGACTTCGGCCCGATTCGCCTTGATCAGGCGGCCCACCCGCTCCTTCAGCACGGTGAAGTGAATCGGTTTGGTAATGTAATCCGAGGCGCCGGCCGCGAACGCCTGCGCGATGGCGTTCTCATCGTCGAGCGAGGTGACCATCAGCACCGGCAGCTCGGCGCCGCCGGGCAACTGACGGATGCGCTGGCAGGCATCGAAGCCACTGACCTCCGGCATCAGGGCGTCCATGAGGACGATGTCCGGCATGACCCGCTCGCACAGGGCGATGGCCTGGGCGCCGTCGGCCGCCTCCAGCACATCGAACTCATCGCCGGCAAAGGTGCCGCGCAACGCCAGGCGCAGGGTGCGGTCGTCATCGGCGATCAGCAGCCGATACTTGCCCGGCACGCCCGTGTGGTGTCCGGACTCGCTCGCCTGATGCCGTTCCAGGTCCTTGCGCAGGACCGCGAACCGTTCATTGCAGATATCGAGCAGGGCATCGCTGCCCGACAAATCGCCCGCTTTGCTGAAAGCTTCCAGCGCGACGACGGCGTCCACAAAGGATTTCGCGCCAAAATTGCTGGCGCTACCCCGGATGGTGTGGGCAATCTCGTAGGCCCGCTGGGCTTCGCCGTCACGCAGGGCCGATTTGAGCGAATCCAGGTAGACCGGGGTATCCTCCAGGAAGGACTCGATCATCCGGTAGGTGACATCGCCGACGCTGGCGTGCAGTTCATTCATCGCCTGTTCGCTGTAGCCGTTCCCGAGGTCCGGCGGCGACGCTGCTTTTTCCTGGCGGATCGCCACACCGGTACGCACGGGTGCCCAGCGGGCAATCTTGGCCGCGAGCGGTTCGAGTCGTACGGGTTTGTAAAGAAAATCACTGAAGCCCGCCTCAAGGGCACGCTGCCGTTCCTGCTCGCCGGTACCTGCGGTCATGGCGATGATGGGAACCCGTCGTCCATCGGCTTCCAGCTCGCGAATCTGGCGGGTTGCGTCGTAGCCGTCCATTACCGGCATATTGCAATCCATCAGGATCAGGTCGTAATCGGCGCGCGCCACCATGGCGATGGCCTGCCGCCCATGTTCGGCAAGGTCCGCCGCGATCCCCAGGCGCAACAGCATTTCAGACGCGACTTTCTGGTTGACCGCGTTGTCTTCCACCAGCAGCACGCGCAAGTGTCCGAGTGTTTCCGGGCCGGGCAGTGCGGGCGTGGCGGCGGTGGGCGCAACCGCCCCACCGGTATGCAACGCCTCGGCCAGATTCGCGATGGCCGCAAAACTCAACGGTTTGTCCAGGACCCCGACGTCCGTCGCGGTTATCTGCAGTTTGGCGAAGGGATTGCGCAGCACCTGGATCCGGCCAGGCGCAGCGCCGGCAAGCAGATCGAATTCGTCGCTGTGCGCGAAATAGATTCCTTCGTCGACCAGCACCAGGTCGGCCCGGTGGCCGGTGCCGAACTCCGCCAGATACCCGCGCGCTGCCTGCATGTTGACGGCATGCAGCGCGCGGATCCCATGGCGCATCAGGGTATCGGCGATGAAGGCAAAACTGTTGTCGCTCGCGAGGATACACAGCGCGGTGCCCGCGTCGCTCGCCGGCACGCGCGTTGGCGCGGGCGGCGCGGCGCAGGGCAGTTCGAACCAGAAGGTGCTGCCGCGGCCCGGCGCACTCTCGAGACCGATCTCGCCGCCCATCATCTCGACCAGTTGCCGCGAGATGGTCAGGCCAAGCCCGGTGCCCTGATAGCGTTTGCTGGTGGACGCATCGCCCTGGGTAAAGGGTTCGAAAATTTGCTGTTGCACCGCGGGATCGATACCGATGCCGGTATCGGACACCGCGAAGCGCAGGCGGGGCTCATGGTCCGACAATCGGGTGACGGTAAGGAATACTTCACCCAGCTCGGTAAATTTGACGGCGTTCCCCAACAGGTTGATCAGCACCTGCTTGACCTTGGACGCGTCGATGCTGAGCATTCCCGGTACGTCCATCGCCATGAAATAGCCGATATCCACTCCCTTGCCGAGCGCCTGGGTGCCAACCAGTGCCACGAGATCCTCGAGCAGATCGCGCAAAATGATTTCGCCGGGCTCCTGCTGCGCGATCCCGCTATCGTTTTTCGAAAAATCCAGAATATTGTCGACGAGGCTCAGCAAGCCTTCGGCGGACTTGCGCGCCAGCTCCACGTACTCCGCCTGGCGGGCGTTGAGCTTCCCGTCATCCAGCAAATCGAGCAGACCCAGAACGCCATTCATGGGGGTGCGTAACTCGTGGGTAACGTTGGCGGCGAACTCCCCCTTGAGCCGGGCGGATTCCACCGCCGCATCACGGGCGCGCTGTAACTCTCTCTCGCGATTTTGGAGTTCCTCCATCATGGCATTGAAGGCATGCTGCATCTGCAGCACCTCCACCTGCCCGCGGTGCAGGTCGGCACGCACCCGCAGGTCACCCTCCTCGGCCTGGCGCATGCTGAGCGCCAGCGCTTCGAGCGGCTTGGTCAACCGGTGCGACATCTGGATCAGAAACAACAACAGTGCTCCGGCGGCCAGGGAAAATACGACGGCAATCCCGGCGAAAATCCGTTGCGCCAGTTCTTGCTGGGCACGTTTGTACAGCGCGATGGTCACGCTACCGAGGTGTTCAGGACGCTCCACCTCGCCAGTCCCGGTGGCGTCCGGCGCAAATTCCGCATACACCTGTACCCTGAACAGCCAGCGATCCGCCAGGTCGAGCTCGGCCAGGTCGGCGCCAGCCGCCGACACCGCCTGCGGAAATACCGATGCGGCGCCGCCGCCGTACAGCAAGGCTCCCCCTGCGGAGCGGATGTCGAGCACTTCGACATCGGGAAAGCCGGCGATGGATTTGACGGCGTCGGCCGCAGCTTCCCGGCTCTCGTAGAGCATGGCGAGCTTGGCGTGAAGGCCCAGGGTGCGCGCCACATTGATGCCCTGCTCGCGCATTTCCTTGGCCACCAGATCGCTGGCAAATTTGCTGGCGCCGATCGAGGCAACCAGCGTCATCAGCACGGCGCCGATGACAAACAGCAGCGTAAACTGTTGCCGAAACTTGAGGTTGCGCAATCGAAACGTCCGCATTGAGCCGCGCATCCTCAGAGAATCAGATCGGCGTTCTTGCGCGCGTCGGGGCTGATGGTAAGGCCCAGATGGCGGCCGGTGCGCTCGTTCAGCACCAGCTTCATCTCTCGCAGGTAGCTGACCCGGGAGGGCTCGCCATTGCAGCGGCGCAAGCACTCGTTGATCAGGGAGCCGATCTGGCGCCCGGCCGCTTCGTTATCCGGGTAGAGCGCGAACAGAACGCCGCGGCCGGCGTGGGAGGGATTCGAGGAGAAGACCAGGAGCTGCCGCCGCCAGGCGACATCGAGGATGTACGACAGCAGGGCCGGCTCCAGCAGCTTGCCGCCCTGCAGCAGCCAGATCGCGTCCGTGGCGGACGCCTGGCTCAGCAGCTGCCGATAACACTCGGCGGCCGCCTTGAGACCGTCGGCGTCGCACACGTCCAACCCGAGCCCGGCGGCGGCCATTTCTTGCCGCACGAGCGCCACATAGTCGCCGACCTCCGGGGCCGCGACCAGTTTTACGCGCTCGACTCCGGGCTGAAAGCGGCGCAGCTGCGCCAGCAGCATGGGAGGGTCCGGGTAGTAAGCCAGCCGATGGCGCCGCTGGAAGGGGATATCCGCAGTCGCGGTAGTGATCACCGGAACCAATGGTCGCAGTTTGCTCAGCGCGCGCGCCGCGCTGTCACCCAGGGCGACCGCGATGCCGGCGTCGCCCGCGAGCAATCCCGGGGCGAGGTCCTGTCCGGGTTGTACCAGCAGGCTCCGGCTGTCTCCCTTGTAGGACTGCTCAATCCCGGCGAGGGTATCGCGGTAGATGCGCGCATAGGGTTCGCTGACCATGGGAGAGACGATCACCACCTGCTGGGCCAGCGCCTGGCCTGCGGCAAGCAGCGCGATCGATATCAGGGCAAAGCATGTCGGATACTTCATGTCGGGTGGTACCGGTTTCCCTACTGGTTGATACCGCGCTAAGGGGTGGTGGGGGTATAGCGCACTTCCAGGAAAGCGGCCCTGCCCGCCAAGGGCAGATCCCTGGGGATCAGAGGCAGCGGATCCCCGTCGAGACTGGGCTCGCGCGCATTTTCGTCGAACAGGTTCTTGACCAGCACGGCCACCTCGAACCCGGGTGCCCATTGGCGCTTGCGCAGGGTCAGGTCGGTGATCAAATAGTCTCCTATATCACTGCGCGGGTCGCCGAACACCCGATTGCGCGACGCCACCCGGTTGGCCTGCACATCCAGGCTCCAGCCGGGCAGGAAATCCCAGTCGGCCCGCACATAGCTCTGATGCTCGGGCGCATTGCCGGCATCTTCGCCGGTCAACTGATCCTGGGACTTCTGCACCGCCAGATTGCCGGTCAGGGTCAGGGCCTCGGTGACATCCCAGGACAGCGCGAACTCGGCGCCGTTGCCGGTCTGCTCGCCAGCGTTCTGGGCGGTGCGGGTACCGGCGCCCGGGTCCGTGACGAACTGGATGACATCATTCCATTGATAATGGAAGACATTGAAATCCAGGGTCAGGCCGAAGGTCGGTTGATAGTTGACGGCGAGCTCGTAACTCTTGAGCTGCTCCGGCTTCAGCATGGAATTGCCCAGAAACGCCGGGTTCGACTGCACCCGGGTCTCGGAGAACGACGGCGCCCGAAAGGCCTCGCCGTACAAGGCCTTGAAGGTCAGGTTGCGGCGCGCGGACCACACCAGGGCCACGCGGGGATTGGTGGTATCGCCGAAATCGGAGAAGTGATCGTAGCGGACCCCGGCGGTCAGCTCCCAGTCCCGGGCGAAATGCCAGATATCCTGGAGGAAGACATGGGTGTTCTCGCGCCGACCTTCCGGCAAAAACACCAGCGGCGTGTCGGAGACATCCACCAGCGGAGAGCCCGGCAGGATGAACAGGCCGGTGGCGGGATCGATACCGAAGTTCTTTGTTTCCTCCGTCTTGTAGACCTCGCCATAGTAATAGCCGGTACCCAGGGAAATCTTGTGATCCCGAATCCCCTGGTACAGCGTGGTGGCGTTGAGCCGATAATGGCGTTCGTAGACTTCCGGATTGCCGATGATCCCGTCCGGGAAGGGCGGAAAGACCGGCGCCCCCAGGGGCGTGAAAAAGGGACCCCGCGAGCCCGGGGGGAAGAGGCGAAGATCCTGGTCCACTTCCTGGCTGGTGAACAATGTGCTGCCCTGGATCTTCAGGCCGAGATTGTCGGTCAGCGTAGGGTTGTCGTAGGTCAGGTCGGCGTTGAAGCGATCGCTACCGACCGCCCCTTGGGGGTCCAGCACCTGAGTTACCCCGACCCCGACGCCACCATCGTTTCTGACTTGCGCGCCGCCGCGAAAAGTGAGGTTGCGATAACCCAGCTCCAGCCGGGCATCCAGGTTCTCCCGGTGCAGATTTACCGGTCCCGGCGCAAGGGAGGCGCCAGTGCCGGAAATCGCATCGAGAAAGCTTTGCCCGTCGGCAACCACAGACTCGCGCTGACCATCGGCCCGGAGGGCCTCGATCACCGCGCCGTAGCTGAGCTCACCGCGGCTGCCCCCGTACTGCAACCATCCCGTCTGGGTGTCGAAGCTACCGGCCCGGGCGCCCATCGAAAGCCCGTCCATCTCGGCCGGCGTCTTGGTGATGATATTGATCACCCCGGCGAACGCATCGGCACCATAGACCGCCGAACCCGGTCCGCGCACTACCTCGATCCGCGAGATGGCTTCAACGGGCATTCCACCCCACGCCAAGTTCCTATCTCCGAAATATAAATTTGTGAGAGGAATACCATTGATCAGCATCAGCACCTGGGGATTGACGTCGGAGTACATGCCGCGAAATACGTAAATTGGGCTGTATCCGAGGGCACTACGCGCCACGTGCAGCCCTGGGACGGTTTCCAATACATCATCGATATCGGTGGCGCCCATGGCGCGGATTTCGTCGGCGGTAATGATGGAGGCCACTGCCGGCGCCTTGGATACCGGCTGGGCGACGCCGGTGGCGATACGGACGAACTCCTCGCCGCCATAGAGTTCGGCCAATTCCTCTTCGGGCGACGGCTGGGCCATCGCAACCGCCGGTAACAGCGTCAACAGCGCCCTGATGCGAAGCCTTTTATAGTTATTCTTCATGTCTCATCCCAGCGCCGTTCAGACGCGCCTTTGTAGTCGATTCTGGTAACCCTGAGCGGGAACAAGCTGCCTTCCGGTTTGCCAAGGCTATCGATATAGCAAGGCATCATCCCGGCCACGAAGGAAAGCGCCGCCATGTAGTAGTGATCATCCGGAGTACGCCCTTCGTCCGCGACCAACCCGGCAACGGCGCCGGCTATATTCATCTGATACTTCAGCCGGGATTGTTTTAAGATTTTTTCAACATCAAATGCCAACTGAATGAACTTCCCTTTCCCCATCCCCAGGGAATGGGCGAACTTCATCAAGGGACCGACCCGTTCGTCGGCAGAGGTAATGGGACGGCCATAGCCGAACACATTGCGATAGGCGCGCAGTTCCTCCCAAATCACATCCTCAAGGGTCGCGCCATCGGCAAGCTTGCGATCGGCTCGATACAGAAAATCCAGAGCACCCTTGATCGGCCGGAGTCCGTACAAGGACGCCTCGGACACCGCAATCCCTGCGGCCAGGGCCAACACGCCGGTCGATCTGGTGCTTCCCGCCAAGGCAGCCACCCGATTGTTCCAAAGGCGGGGATCGGGATAGCTGGTGGTCAGAGCCCAGACGCCCTCGACAAAGCGTGCGAACCTGGGATCTTCCTGGCCGTTGATCGCGTAGATGAAATACTGCATCCAGCGCCGGTGGCCGAGATCATTGAGTACATCCTTGCCCCGCAGCACCACGCGTTCGCCCGGAAACCAGGCGCCCATGGCGGTCACCCAGTTGTCCTCGCTGCGGGCGAGCAGGTCCGGGCCTTTACCTTCATTCATGATCGGGACTCGGTGAAGCCGGACCGGGATCATCCGTGAGCTTCAGGCCGTTGCCGAAAAAGGGGAACTGCGCCCAGTTCATTTCCTGTTCCAGGGCATGGGCAGCCGCCCCAGGCAGGCGCAGCAGCAGAAACAGCATCTCGCCCTGCTCCGGGGTGAAGCCCAGGGCATGGAGGGCCGCGGCGGCGACGCCGGAGAACGCCAGGGGCGCGGCGGCCTCCTGTTGCAACACTTCACGATGCTGCTGAAGCCAGGGTAGCACCGGGCCGGCGTCCAGCGCCGTGAGATGGTTCAACAATTGCCGCACCGGCGTGGGACAGCCGGCGCCATTGGGGTCGAACCCGGGGGTGTGCTCGAAGGGCGGCCAGACATCCGTGCGTTCCTCGACCGGCGGATTGCGGATGCGCTCGCGCCAGGCCGCCAGGTCGGTGCCGCAAGCAGCCCAGTTCCCCATCGCGGCAAAGACATCGCGTGCCCCGCCCAGGTTTCCAGCACCTACGGCAAGTGCCGCCATGAGCGCGGACGCGCGCGTGGAGCCGCCAACACCCGCGCTCATGGCGGCATGCACGCTGGGCTCCCGGGGGCCGGGGTTGGCCAGGCCGACCGCGAGGACCTCGAGCATTTGTGCCTGAGCTGCGGTGGGGGGTTCCAGCCGAATCAACAGCCAGAGATATTGAATCCAGGAGATCTTGCCCAGCAGATCGCCGTAAACGTCGAATCCGGAACAGTAACAGGCGCGGGCGGCAAACGGGTTGTCCGGCTCCGGTTCTTCACGCCAGATTCCGGTCGAAATACTTTCTTGTTTCTGACTGGTCATATTGCCCGTAGCGCTTTCCCGCTTCTCAGGGTAGACGCGCGTATTCCGATTGGTGGGGTTTCTTCTGGATCGACACGCACATCGAGCAAGGTCGGCCCTCGTTTATCACACATGGCGGCAATATCCAGTTGAGCCAGGTCGTCCGGACTCTCTATGACAAAGCCGTCGATACCCATGGCTCTGGCAAAAGCGGCGAAATCGACCCCAGGAAGCTCTGTGCCAATAGACTCTGCTCCGGTCAGTCGTTGGCCGTGCCTGACCATCCCGAGCGCCCCGTCATTCAACACAATGAAAATCACTCGGATTCCATGTTGTAGCGCAACCGTTATTTCCTGGCCGTTCATCAGCATGCTGCCATCACCCGTGATGCAGACCACGGGATCACTGGGCCGCGCGAACGCCGTGCCCACTGCGCACCCAATAGCCCAACCCATTGGCGCAAAGTCCAGGCAGGCGCGAACCAGCCCGCCAGTGTTGTCTCTAACTCCTGCCATTCTTCGGTCGTAAGGCAACAGGTAGTGGGTGGTCCACGAAAAGCTGTTCCCGGTATCCGCCAGGTAACGGGTATTGGGTGGAAACAGGTTGGGCAACTCGCGCATCAATCTTTGCGGCTTGATGGGAGCGTCATTTGAATCGTACTTATCCTGTTCATCGAGCGTAAATCGCCGTTTCATCGTTTTTTCTACTGCTTTCGCATCAGCCGGGGAATTGCGGCTGATGCCTTCCTTACGGGCAACTCCAAGTCGCTTTGCCAAGTCCTCAAAAACCGTCGAGATACGGCCTCTTACATGGAGGCGCGCCATTGGCGTTTCATGCAAGTTCCCCTCTACGGAGTCAACGTGAATCACGCGGTTGTCGAAAATGTCTCGATTCCAGCCACCGGTGGCCCATTCACCCAAGCGAGCTCCAACGACTATGATCCGGTCAACTTCCCGGTTGGTAAGTAGCGTCACGGCCTCTCGGTGGCCCGAAAACCCGATAACACCTCGATATAGGGGATGAAATGGACTGATCAAACCTTTTCCGTGCGGAGTGGTGACGATCTCGGCGTCAATGGCAACCGCCACATCCAGTATGGGCGCCATCGCTTCTCCGGCACCATCTCCGATCAGGAATACCGGATATTTCGCACTCTTGATTTCTGTAAATAAGGTCTCTACCGCTTCCGCATCAAACAGCGAGGGCTTTCGCAGTAATGGCAACAACTCGTGGCGAGGACGGGCTCCCGAATGGGGTGCAGCCATTACGTCAATGGGGATGCTGAGATGCACCGGGCCCCAAGGATCACCGTAAGCGTGCAGTATCGCGGAGCTCAGCTTTGATTCAATTTGCCCCGGGTGTGAAACAAGGGTGCTGTAGCGGGTGCAATGCTTGAACAGTTCGACGGTATTCAGGCCCGTGCAGGAGGACTCCTGAAATGCGCCCTGACCAAAGGTCGACAACGCCGTCTGCGCGGTGATCACCAGCATGGGGATGTGATTTTCGTAGGCCGAAGCCACCCCGGTGATCAGATTGGTCGCTCCGGGGCCGGTGGTGGCGCAGCACACGCCCAGCTTGCCGGTGTTGCGCGCGTAGCCGTCGGCCATGAAGGCCGCCCCGGTCTCGTGGCGGGCGACGATCGCCCGGGGGCCGCCGCGGCGCTCACTGCGCGCCAGCGCATTGTAGAAAGGCTCGATGGCGCCACCCGGGATGCCGAACACATACTCGACGCCCAGTTGCTCCAGGTAGGCGATGATGAGATCCCCGTATTCGAGTAGCTGGCCCTCCATTGCCTGCCCGCCGACCGGTGAGCTCATTGGAAAAATCCAAGCTCTATCATATGATTACACCGGTAAGTTGATGCCGACAGTGATGCTTTCCCACGATAACAGGTCCACCGGCCAATTGCGAGCGGTTCGCAACCGAACTGGGAAGCACGCCTTTTTTTGCTTAACAGCTGTTGAAAAACGTCGCGAGGGGGCCAGATGCGAGGCGCACGGCGCGCAGCGACCGAGACATATCCGATAGATAGGCGAGGGAGCGAGCACCGCGCAACGAAGCAGATGGCTGCCGCAGCAGTTTTTCAACAGCTGTTAAACTGCCCGTCCCCGCTTGACCGCCCCAACCGGGCCCGCCGATGACCGACCTCAATCTCAACCACTGGTGGCAGCCCTTCACCAATGTCCGGGCGTTTCGCGACCACCCCCGGCTGATCGCCCGCGCCGCAGGCTGTTTCGTGTACACGCCGGACGACCGCGCGGTCCTCGATATCACCGCCGGGCTCTGGTGCGTCAATCTCGGCCACGGCCGGCGCGAGGTGGCGGATGCGGTCCACCGGCAGTTGCTGGCAATGGATTTCGCGCCGCCGTTCCAGTTCGGTTCGCCGGTGACCTTTCGCTTCGCCGAGAAGCTGGCGCAATACGCGCCGCCGGGGCTCGACCGGGTGTTCTTCACCAACTCGGGTTCCGAAGCGGTCGAGACCGCGATGAAGATCGCCCATGTCTGGCAGCGCGCCCGGGGCAAGGCCGGCAAGACGCGCTTCGTCGCCCGTGAGCGGGGCTACCACGGCGTCAATGTCGGCGGCACATCCCTGCAAGGGATTCCCAACAACCGCAAGGGTTTTCCGGTGCTGGACAATGTCGACTTCCTGCCCGACCTGCTCGACATTCCCGCCAATGCCTTCAGTCGCGGGCTGCCGGAACAGGGCGCCAACAAACTCGATGCCCTGGAAAAACTCATCGCCCAGCGCGGCGCAGAGAATATTTGCGCGGTGGTGGTGGAACCCATCGTCGGCGCCGGCGGCATGGTGCCGCCGCCCGTGGGTTACCTGCAACGACTGCGCGAGATCTGCACCCGCCACGACATCCTGTTGATCTTTGACGAGGTGGTCACCGGCTTTGGCCGCACCGGGTCGGCCTTCGCCGCCATCGAGTTCGGTGTGACGCCGGACATCATGACCACCGCCAAGGCGATCAACGGCGGCACCGTGCCCATGGGCGGCGTGTTTGTGCATCGGGACATCCAGCAGGCCATTTTCGACGCGGCACCCGCGGGCGTACCCGAGATTTTCCACGGCAATACCTACGCGGGCGCGCCGGTGGCAGCGGCGGCGGGCCTCGCTGCCTTCGAGATCTACGAACGCGAGGGCCTGCTGACGCGCGCGGCCGGGCCCATCGGCCGCTACTGGGAAGACGCCCTGCACAGTCTGCGCGACATCCCGCACCTGATCGACATCCGCAACTATGGCCTGCTGGGCGCCGTCACCCTGACGCCCGATGCGGTCAAATATCCGGGCGGGGTTGGCGTGCCGGTGCACAACCGCTGCTGGGAAAACGGCCTGCTGTGCCGCGCGGTGGGCGACAACCTGGTGATGTCGCCGCCGCTCATCATCAGCGAAGCGGAAATTGACCTCTTCGTCGCACGGTTGCGACAATCGATTCGCGATGTGCTGGGCTGAGCGTCCGGTACGATTCCTCTCGACCGAGACCTGCCCATGAAAACCAAAGCCGCCGTGGCCTTCGGTGCCGGCAAACCCCTGGAGATCTGCGACGTGGACCTCGAAGGCCCCCGCGCCGGTGAAGTGCTGATCGAGGTCAAGGCCACCGGGATCTGCCATACCGACGCTTTCACGCTCTCGGGCGACGACCCGGAAGGGCTGTTTCCGGCGATCCTGGGCCACGAGGGCGCGGGCGTGGTGGTGGAAGTGGGCGCGGGAGTGACCTCGGTCCGACCCGGCGATCATGTGATCCCGCTGTACACGCCCGAATGCCGACAGTGCGAGTACTGCCTGCATCCGAAAACCAATCTCTGTCAGGCGATTCGCACCACCCAGGGCCAGGGCCGGATGCCTGATGGCAGCAGCCGCTTCTCGCTGGATGGCAAGCCGCTGCTGCACTACATGGGTTGCTCGACGTTTGCCAACTACACGGTGCTGCCCGAGATCGCGCTGGCCAAGGTGCGCCCCGACGCGCCCTTCGACAAGATCTGTTACATCGGCTGCGGCGTCACC
>JBFXFL010000015.1:0-53271 GCA_050179115.1 Porticoccaceae bacterium
TGCGCGATAACTGGCGCATCGTTGCGAAGGCGGCCGAGGCGGCCGGGCGTACGGCCAGGCGTTCGGACTGGCGCTTGGGCCGCGATCTGTTCGTGGCGGAAACCGACCGCGAGGCACGGCAGCTGGCCCTTGACGGACCCATCGGGCAGGTCTGGCGGGAGTACCTGCTACCCCTGTTCAAACAGTTCGGCATGACCGGTGTAATGAAGCACCGGCCGGATGTCACGGATGCCGATGTCACCGTGGAATACCTGGCCGATCACAACTGGCTGGTGGGTTCACCGGCGACGGTGGCCGACAAGCTGGCGCGTTTGCAGCAGGAGTCGGGTGGCTTTGGCTGTTTGTTGACCATGGCTTACGACCACCTCGATCACCTGACGGCCTGGCGGGAATCCAAACAGGCGTTCATGACGGAAGTGGCGCCGCGGTTCAGATAGAGGCGCCGTGGTGGCAGCGATGTCCGGCGCGGCTCGCGCTACTCAGGGCGGCTCTGAACAATCCTGCCGTTCGTGCTGAGCCCGGCGGAGAGTGCATGGCAGGCGCCAAAATGCACTTCAGTTCGACCCTTCGGTTGGCTCAGGGCTCACCACACACGGATTTATAAGCATCCCTAGCCGCTCACTCCACCCACCACGGCGTGGCCACCGGCGCGCCAGCGCAACATACCGCCGGCCAGATTGGCAACGCGCTCGATGCCGGCACGCTGCAGCAGCACGGTTGCCTGGGCGGATCGACCCCCGGAGCGGCATACCGTTACCACGGGCTTGTCGGTGGCGATCTCGGCGATCCGTGCCGACAGTGTGCCCAGGGGGATCAACTGGGCGCCGGGTATATGCCCGAGCGGGCCTTCGAATTCGTCGGGCTCGCGCACATCCAGTACGCGCACGGCATCGAGGTGCTCTTCCAGCCAGCGAGGGTCGATCTCCCAGAGCCCCGCGAAGGTATAGGTCAGCGGTGCCCAATGCGGCCCATCGTCCGGCACCGTGCCGGTGTCCGGACGGCCGCATTTGAGGTTGGCGGGTACCGCGATATCGATTTTCTTGGGATGGGGCAGGTTGAGATTGTTCATGTAGCCGGCAAAATCCGCCTCGCTGATCTGCCCACCGCAGCGTGGGTTATAGCGCTTTTCTTCGCCGACGCTGGTCACCGTCAAACCGTGGTAGTCGTGGCCCGGGTAGAGTCGGGTGGCGTCGGGCAGGGAAAAAATCTGGGTATGAATGGAGCGGTACAGGCGCCCAGCGTCGCCCTGCTGGAAATCCGTGCGGCCGCAGCCGCGAATCAGCAGGGCATCGCCGGTGAAGGCCATGCTTTCGTCGTCCAGCACATAGGTGAGACAGCCGTTGGTGTGCCCCGGCGTTTCGCGGACTTCAAGATAGCGACCGCCGAACTTGACGTGCTCGCCCTGGCGCAGATAGCGGTCCGCGCCCTCGACCCCGGAATTGGCGGCGATCAGGATGTCGGCGCCGGTGCGCTGCTTGAGCAGCCAGGCGCTGGTGACATGATCGGCGTGGCAGTGGGTATCCAGCACCGCGATCAGCTTCAGCCCAAGTTCCGTTAGCAGTGCGGTATCGCGGCGCGCCTGCTCGAACACCGGATCGATGAGCACCGCAGCACCGGTGTCGCCGTCGCCGAGCAGATAGGTGTAGGTGGACGATTCCTGGTCGAACAATTGACGAAAGACAAGCATGGTCCGATTCCGGTTGCGGCAGTCGAGTGGGATCGATTCTAGGGCAAGTGACGCGCCGTGGCGATGCGAATACTTGGCCTATGTCAAGTCATCGCCATCAGTGTGCGTGCATTCCTGGCACCGGGGTCCGCTGCCGGGCGCCGACTGGCGGCAGGATGTTGTATGGGTTAACTTACCCCGCCTGAATATTTTCCCCAACCGCGCGTCGCCCAGCGGCACCACCACAGGAGACCCCCGATGGAATGCGGAATACAGATGCTGTTCCAGAACCCCGGCAACCTCAGCGATGCCGAGGTCTATACCGCCGAGCTCAAGCTCGCCAAACTGGCCGAGCCCTTCGGTTTCGATTCCATCTGGTGCGTCGAACACCATTTCACCGACTACACCATGTGTCCCGATGTCACCCAGTTTCTGAGCTACATGGCCGGCTGCACCAGCCGCATCAAGCTGGGTACCGGTGCGGTGATCCTGCCCTGGCACGATCCGCTGCGCGTGGCGGAAGAAATTGCGCTGCTCGATTACTACAGCAATGGCCGCACCATCCTCGGCATGGGACGCGGACTGGCGCGACTCGAGTACGAAGGTTTCCGCGAGGACATGAACCAGAGCCGCACCAAGTTCAACGAAGCGGCCCGGATGATCACCACGGCGCTCGAAACCGGATTCGCGGAATATGACGGTGAAGTGGTCAAGCAGCCCCGCGTCGAAATCCGCCCGCGGCCGCTGAAAAGCTTTGCCGGCCGCACCTTCTCGGTGGCCATGTCGCCGGATTCCATCGATGCCGGCGCTGAGCTCGGGTCCCAGATCATGCTGTTCATGCAACGTCCCATCGAGCAGATGGCCGCCGAAGTGAACCGCTACCGGGAGCTGTACCGCAAGCACCACGGACGCGAGCCGCTGCCGGTGCTGTGCAACGATTTCATCATCTGCGACGATAGTGCCGAGCGCGCCGAAGAGATGGCCCGCAAGTACATCGCCGCCTACTTTCTCACCGCCGCCAAGCACTACGAGATGGCGGGTTCGCACTTCGCCGGTACCAAGGGCTACGCGGCCTACGGCGATGCCGCCAAGATGCTGCAGGAGCTCGGACTCGACAAGGTGGCGGATGCCTTTGTCGATTTCCAGATCTGGGGCACCCCACAACAGATTTTCGACAAACTCGAAACCCGCCAAAAAGATCTGGGCGACTTCCAGCTCAACGGCTGCTTCAGCTTTGCGGGCATGCCCTATGACTATTGCGAGCGCAGCATGAAGCTGTACGGGGCGCGTTGTATCCCCGAGCTGCATAACTGGAAAAGCCAAAGCGCCGCCTGACGGATGGGTGTTGATGAGGGGCGCGCAGACTGTGGTGTGAGTGCCCCCCAAAAGCGTACGCGCTGGCCGATGGTCGAATGCAGTGACCGGAGATTCAAAAGTTAGCAAGAGAAACGACGGGCAACCCCGGGGCAAATGCACCGGGGAATTCAAACTGGAGGCGGCGTGGCTGATCAAAGGCGGTCAGGCCGCAGTTATCGTCAATTCCGGTATTCAGTAACCTCAATCAAGGGGCGACCGGTTCCCTGTTTTCGTCTTTTCACTTTCGGCAAGAATGCCAACCGCCCAGGATGGCTTCGGTCGGTGGGACTCACGCAAAGACCCGGTAAACAAATTCAGCCCCTGCGTGACCGCAGGGGCTGAATTTACGAACAGGATTCTCCCGGGTTCATTGCGAGTCGTGTCGCCTCAGGCATTCACCCCCCGCCGCAGCAACTGGCCAGGCAGAGCGTCGCCCGTGCCCAGCAGATCGCGATCGCGTTGCCGCAGCAGCACGCCGTTGACGATCACCGCATCGACACCAAAGGCCTTCGCGATCAGCCGGTCCTGCCCCGCAGGCTGGTCGTAGACCCGCTCCAGTCCGCCCGCGTTCACCGTGGCGGGATCGATCACCACCACATCGGCGGGCTTGCCCACTTGCAGGGTTCCCCGGTCCTTGATGCCGAACACTGCGGCGGGCCGCGAGGTCAGCATGCGGATGGCTTCCTCGAACGGGATGGCCTGTTTGTCGCGCACCCAGCGACCCAGCAGATAGGTGGGCAGACAGGCGTCGCACAACTGGCTGGCGTGGGCCCCGGCGTCGGAGAGACCGAGCACGGTGTTGGGGTCCTTGAGCAGATCCTCGACCGCGGTTTCGTTGGCGTTGGCGACCGGCATGCGGAAGCGGGCTTCCAGATTGGTGGCGAGCGCCAGATCGAAGCCGAGATCGATGGTCGCCACGCCCAGTTCCCGCGCCACCTCGCCGACCGTGCGCTCCTCGTACTCCGGACGGCCGCACATGGAGATGACGGCGTTTTCCCAGGAAGTGCGGAACGAGGCGCGCACGCTTGCCATTTTTTCCTTCACGGCGCGGCGGAATTCGGGATCGGCGTAATACCTTTTCTTGCCTTCGGCATCGGCGGCGGCCACAGGCTTGAACACCGACAGGCTTTCGAACGGGAAGGGTTCCTTGAACTGGAATTCGAAGCACAGCGGGCGCGGTGTCACCTGGGGCACGATGTTGCGGCCCTTCGCGATCAGCTCGGCGGTGCGCTGCTGTTGCAGGATGTGCGCGTCGGGGCTGACCATGCCGGCCAGCATGGCGGTCCAGCTGATGGTGATGCCGTTTTCCTCGGCGAGCTTTTCGTACTCGTCGAACCAGAGTTCCTTGCCGGCCGTGGCCTGCATCATGCCCTTGCCGCCCTTCAGGGTGGATACCAGGGTGCGGATTTCCTCGTAGGAAGCGACCCGGCTCGGCACCGGCCGGCCCTTGAGGCCCACATGGGTCGCGGACTTGGAGGTGGCAAAACCGATGGCGCCGGCGGCCATGGCCTCGGCGACGATCTTGCGCATCTGCTCGATTTCGTCCGGGGTGGCCTCGCGCTCGGTGGCGGCTTCGCCCATCACATAGAGGCGGGTCGGAGTGTGGCCGATCAGCACGCCCACGTTGATGGCGGTGCCGGCTTTTTCGATGGCATCGAGATATTGCGGGAAGGTCTCGAACGGCCAGTCGGCGCCCAGACCCGCGTTGAGCGCGGCGGGGCTCATGCCCTCGACTTTTTCGAGGGTGCCGATGATGAGGTTGCGGTGTTCGGGGCGGGTCGGCGCGACGCCGAAGCCGCAGTTGCCCAGCACCACGGTGGTGACGCCGTGCCAGGGGGAGATGGTCAGCATCCGGTCCCAGAGCACCTGGGCATCGTAATGGGTGTGGATGTCCACAAACCCGGGCGTGACCATCCTGTCCGTGGCGTCGATGGTGGTGGCGGCGGTGCCGGGCGCCTGCCCGAGTGCCACTACCTTGCCGTCCTTGATGGCGACGTCGCCGCGATAGCCGGGTGTCCCTGAGCCATCGACGATGGTGCCGCCGGTGATCTTGATGTCGTAAGTAGTACTGGTGTCGGTGGTGTTGCTCATGGTGTCACCTCGCTAACGCAAACCGCCCGGGGCTGCCGGGCGGGTGCGGGGGTTGGCGGTATTCACGGCCCGGTTCAGATCGGCAGGTTGTAGCACTCCACGACGTTGTCGTGAAGGATCCAGTTCTTTTCCTGCTCGGACATGTCCTTGGTGTGCTCGGTCAGAATCTCCTGCGACCAGGGCCAGGTGGAATCGCTGTGGGGGAAATCGTTTGCCCACATCAGCCGCCGCGGGTTCATTTCATCGCGGTGCCTGAAAGCGGTCCAGTCATCCTGGAAGGTCAGGTAGATGTTGCTCTGGAAATACTCGCTCGGCAGTTTTTCCAGCGGCGGGCACTTCATCCAGTAGCGGTGCCGGTTGTAGGCGTGGTCCATGCGGTAGATGAAGTGGGGCACCCAGCCGGCGTCGGCTTCGGCGCAGACCACTTTCAACTTCGGGTGCCGCTCGAACACGCCGCCGAACACGAAGGTGCCGAGAATGTCCTGGCAGCCGCGCATGATGGCGAGAAAGCCGTTGATCTTCGGGCCGCGCTGCTTGGTGATCGAATCGGCCTTGGAGGTCAGGATGTGGAACGACAGCGGCATCTGCAGATCGACAGCGGCTTCCCACAGGGCGTCGTACATGGGGTCGTGGTAGTCCGCCGCGGGCGGGTTGCCGGTCATCATCACGCCGACGAAGCCGCGCTTCTTGGCGTCTTCGATTTCCTTGATGCCTTCGTCCACCGAACGCAGCGCGACCTGACCCAGGCCGAACAGGCGATTTTTCGGCGCGTCGGCCACATAGCCTTCCAGCCAGCGGTTGTAGGCATTGAAACAGGCGACCTGATAATCGATGTCGGGGTGGTTGCACAGCATCATGCCGACGGTCGGGTAGATCAGCTCGGCGGACACGCCGTCACGGTCCTGATCGGCGACCCGGAATTTGGCGTCCCAGGAGCTGCGCGGCAGGTCGGAAAACTTCATGCCGCCCGGCTTGAGCTCCTCGGGCTTGCGCCCGGCCGCCGCCACCAGCCCCATGGGCACGGGCTGATCCAGGCCGTCGATGACGAAGATATCGCCGTACTTTTCGTGCTCGATCATATGAGGCGCACGGTCGCGGAATTTCGGATCGATGTTGTCGGTATAACAGGTGGGCGGCTCGGCGATATGGGAGTCCGCGGAAATCACGGGTTTGAGCATGGCACTTTCCTCAGCAGGTGAATGAACAGACCTCAGCAGATAAATGAACAGGCCCCAACAGGCGAACGAACAGGCCTCAGTCGGTGAATCAGTACAGCGGGTCAGGTCGGGAATTTTGCGCGCGATACATGGCCGCTGCTGTGCTTATGAAACCCAGTAAAACCCAAGTTAAATCAAAATGCCATGCCGGGCGCGCTTGCCGAACGGGGCGGCGAAGCGGCGCTCGGCAGGGGCCGTCCCCACCGGGCGTGTCGATCACTCAGGGAGTGCGGTTCGCGTCGGCGTGTATGCTCGCACCTCGTTCGTCCGGATGAAGAGGTGATCGATGGTCCGTTGCTACATCCCCGCGAGTCTGCGCGATGTGCAAACCCTGCCCGAGTTGTTCGCCTGGCGCGTGGCGGCCTCGCCGCGTGGGACGGCGTATCGCTGGTTCGATGGCGCGACCGCGCAATGGTTCAGCCTGTCCTGGCAGGAGATCGGTGTCCAGGTGTCGCGTTGGCGACGGGCGCTGCTGGCCCATCGTCTCCCGCCCGGGGCTCGGGTTGCGATCCTGCTGCCCAATGGGCTGGACCACGTCAGCATGGATTTGGCGGCCTTGTCACTGGGACTGGTACCGGTACCCATGCACGCGTTGGACAACCCCGAGAGCATAGGCTACATCCTCCACGACAGCGAAGCTGTGCTCCTGCTGGTCGACAGCGTGGAGCGCTGGCAAGCCATCGCCGCCGCGGGCGGCGTCACGTCCGCGCTGCAACGCGTGATCGCACTGGACGCCGGCGCAACGGCCCCCGGCGGCGACCTGGTGCTTGGCCTGAACGCCTGGCTGGAAACCGCCGACACGTCCAACCTGGAAACGGATGATGACCACGAGCTGCCGCGTGTCCCAGCCGAAGCCCTGGCGGCGCTGGTCTACACCTCGGGCACCACCGGTCGCCCCAAGGGAGTGATGCTGTCCCACCGCAATGTGGTGTCGAACATTCATGCCTTGCTCGAGCGCTACACGCTGACCGAACGCGATGTGCTGCTGTCGTTCCTGCCGCTGTCGCACACCTTCGAGCGCACGGTGGGCTATTACCTGCCCATGGCAGCGGGCGCTTGTGTGGCCTACGCCCGCTCGGTCGCGCTGCTGCCGGAAGACCTGCTCAGCGTGCGGCCCACCGTGCTGGTGTCGGTGCCGCGCATCTACGAGCGGATCCATGCCAAGGTACAGGAGGCCATGCAGGAGCGCGGCGTCGTGGGCCGCACGCTCCTGGCGTGGGCCGAAAAAATCGGGTGGCGCGTATTTCTTGCTGCCCAACATCATGTGGCTCCGGCGCGGACCGACCGGTTGGCCTGGGACGCCTTGCGGCCGCTGGTCGCGGACAAAGTCCTGGCGGCATTCGGCGGACGGCTGCGGATGGCCATTGCCGGCGGTGCGCCCTTGAGCGCCAACGTGGCCCATTTCTTCCTCGGCCTGGGCCTCAATCTTCTGCAGGGCTACGGCATGACCGAGACTTCCCCGGTAGTCAGCTGCAACGCGCCGGATGACAATGAGCCCGCCTCCGTGGGTCGGCCTCTGGCGGGTGTGCAGGCGCGCATTGGCGACAACGACGAACTGCTCATCGCCGGCCCCAACGTCATGCGGGGCTACTGGAAGCGCCCGGAGGACACGCAGCGCGTGCTGCGGCCCGACGGCTGGCTGCACACCGGCGACCAGGCCAGGGTGGTCGATGGCCGGTTGTACATCGTGGGTCGCATCAAAGACATCATCGTCACCTCGACCGGTGAAAAAATCCCGCCCGGCGATCTGGAGCTCGCCATCCAGGCCGACCCGTTGTTTGCCCAGGTGCTGGTGGTGGGCGAGCAGCGACCCTTCCTTGCGGTGTTGGCCGTGGTGGATCCGCACACCTGGGAGCACGCGGCCAAAGCCCTGGGCCTGGATCCGGCCAGTCCGGATTCGCTGTCGTCGGATGCCGCGCGCCGCATGGCGCTCGCGCGCATTGCTGCGCAGGCGAAATCCTTTCCGTCCCATGCCACACCCAAACAGGTGTTTCTGACGAGCGAGCCCTGGACCATAGATGCGGGACTCATGACCCCCACGCTCAAACTCAAGCGCCCCGGCCTGGAAAAAAGATTCGCGGCCGAAATTGCACGGATGTACGAACACCACTGAGCCCCAGCCATCCGTTCGCGCACCCGCGGTGCCCGGCGCGAAGGTCGACGAGACCCGGTGCGGAACGCTGCGGTAACTGCCGCGCGGCGTGCGGCTCGGCGCCCCGGTGCCAACGCGGTCAGCGCGTTGGCTTGAGCATGGCACTGTCCTCGGCTGAGTGAATGGGTACATCAGGTCCGGTCGGGAATGTTTGCGCGCAGCGCTGGGCCGCTGTAGCGCTTATCGCGTGCCCCAGGAAAACCCATGCGAAATCAAAATGCCAGGTCCGACCCTGCCGCGATGGGGGTGATTGGCGCCGAAAATCAGCAGTCCCGGACCGACGGCGGACGGTACCGGCAAGGCCGGCAGCCACCGGTGGCGGAGACCACTGCCCACGCCGACAGGACAGGCCGTATCCGGCGGTCACGGAATTTCCATCCAGACGTCACGTCCCCGGCATCAAGTAGTCACAGGCCATGGGCAGTCTTGGCACGGGATCGCCGACAGTATCGCGATCCAAGGTGGTACTCGCCGCTCGAGTACGGATGAATTGCAGGGGAAATCGATCATGGTGAAGACGATGATGTTCAGAAGCTGTGTCGTCGGTCTGCTGGTCAGTATGGCGGGGGCGCTTTACGCGGCCGCGCCGGCGGCAGCCAAAGGCGGGAACGGTCTAGCGCTCGGCGTTCACAAGGTGCAACTCGGGCCACGGCCGTTTTATCTGGTGAAGGATATGGATGCAGGTCCGCTCAAGGACAAGCTTGCGTCCTGCGAGAAGGGTCCGTTTTTCCGCAGCGATTTTTCCATAGGGCATCGTGGCGCTGGGTTGCAGTTTCCGGAGCATACCCGGGAGTCCTACGAGGCGGCATCGCGCATGGGGGCCGGGATTATCGAGTGCGATGTGACCTTCACCAAGGATAAGGAACTGGTGTGTCGCCATTCGCAGTGCGATTTGCACACCACAACGAACATTCTGGCGACCCCGCTCGCCGCAAAATGTACTCAGGACTTTGTGCCGGCGGTGATCGATCCGGTGACGGGCGAAGTATTGCAGCCGGCCCAGGCAACGTGCTGCACCAGCGACATCACGGTCGCGGAGTTCAAGACCCTCAAAGGCAAGATGGATGCGGCCAATCCCGCCGCGACCACGGTCGAGGCGTATCTGGATGCCACCCCGCGCTGGCGTACCGATCTCTATGCTCAGAACGGCACCCTGATGACCCATGCCGAGAGTATCGAGCTCATCCGCGGTCTGGGCGCCAAGTTCACGCCGGAGCTGAAATCCGCGAGCGTGGCCATGCCGTTTGACAGCGATGGCGATGGCGTCGGCGATTACAGTCAGGCGGATTACGCGCAGCAGATGATCGACGAATACAAGGCGGCGGGCATTGCCCCGAGACGGGTGTGGGCGCAATCCTTCGACCGCAACGATGTGCTCTACTGGATCGCCAACGAACCCGCGTTCGGGCGGCAGGCGGTGTTCCTGGACGACGCCGATGTTCCCGCCGACCTCCCCAGCGCCGCCGATCTTCAGGCTTACGCGGCCCAGGGTATCCGGATCTGGGCGCCGCCGATGTGGGCGCTGCTCGCGCTCGATCCGACCGGCCACATCGTCCCCTCGCAACGGGCGCTGGATGCCAGGGCGGCAGGGCTCGATATCATCACCTGGACGCTGGAGCGCTCCTGGCCGATGGCGACGGGCGGCGGCTACTACTATCAGACCGTCACCGACGCGATCGACAACGACGGCGACATGATGACTGCGCTCGACGTGCTGGCGCAGGACGTTGGCGTACTTGGCGTGTTCAGTGACTGGCCGGCGACCGTCACCTATTACGCCAATTGCCTGGGCCTGAAGTAACTGACCAAGAAAGAACCGATCAGCAAGGAACCCCCTTCGCCATACCGGCTTGCGCGGGTGTGGCGAGTGATTCGAAGTTGACTGGTTTGCGAGCCCAAGAACGCCGCGCACCCTGAGGCGTTCGTCCCAGGGGAACCCATCGGGTCGGAGCCAGGGTTTCGGCCCGATGGGCAGCGGCGGCGCCGGACGGTACCGCCGGTCGGTACAGAAGGCTGCACCCGCCGTTGCGCGCTACTGGCTCAGCGCCCCGGTGCCAACGCGGTCAGCGCATCGGCATCGAAGCCGGGTTCACCGTCGGGCCGCAGCGGCTGGATGCACACGTGGTCGGCGCCGTTGGCCCAGTGTGACTCGATGCGCTTGTGGATGGCGGTTGCATCGCCCCAGGCGACGATCCCGTCCACCAGGCGATCGCTGCCGCCGTGCTTGAAATCGCGTTCCTCGAAACCCAGCCACAGCAGATTGTTGCGGTAGTTCTGCAAGCCCAGATAGAGCGCCATGAACTTGCGCGCCACCCGCCGCGCTTCGCTGGGATCCTTCAGCAGCAGCACCTTCTGTTCCGGCGCCAACAACTTGGTGGGGCCGAGAATGGCGCGGGCGCGGGCGGTGTGCTCGGGGGTGACGAAGTAGGGGTGGGCGCCGTCGGCGACTTCCCCGGCGAGGGCGAGCATCTTGTCGCGCAGCGCGGCCAGGATCAGCGGCACGGGTTGCGGCGCGAGCGGAGCGGCGTAGCTCGCCGCGTTCATGGCCGCGACGTAGGCGCGCATGGTGGCCACGGGTTTCCCGTAGTCATGGTGACGCATCGGCGTGACGATCTCGGCGTGGGAGACCCCGAGTCCCAGCACCAGGCGGCCACCGCTGATCTCCTGGAGGGAGCGCCGCGCCGCGTTCATGGCCATGGCATCGCGGGCATAGATATTGGCGATGCCGGTGGCGAGTTTCAGGCGACTGGTCTCGCGTGCGAGCAGGGTCAGCAGCACGAAGGGATCACGGCCGAACGCTTCGGGCGCCCAGAGTGCGCCGTAGCCCAGTGACTCCAGCCGCTGCGCCAGGGCGATGCAATCGGGATAGGGGTAGGCTTCGAGCCAGGTCCAGACGCCCAGGCGTCCCAGATCGGGTTTGGTCATGACGGGCACCGTGTTTTGTTTGGGAGTGGTCGCGCCATTATGGCGAAAACTGCCGGCGATGGACGCCTGCTGCCGTGGCGCGCTGGTCGCAGGCAGCGCTTGCCGGGTAGCGCGGGGCCGATAAGCTGGGATGCGCTACCAGCGGGTAGGAAGTGGTACCCTCTGGATGCGCGGCGGCGCATGTTTGGCTCGGTCTCGCCACGCCAGACTTTTCGCATGGACTATTTACGCCAAATTTTCTACATCAATTTTTGCACCTTGTTTTACACCATTGGTAACGGGGAACCCACGTCATGGATTTCAATTTCACCGAAGAACACCAGATGTTGCTCGACACCGCCGACAGGATCGCGCGGGATTTTCCCCGTTCCTATTACGTCGAGTGCGCCAAGACCCAGACTTTTCCCCAGGCGCAATGGGATGCCCTGGCCGGCGCGGGGATTCTCGGCATCAATACGCCGGAGGCCTATGGCGGTTCGGGCCTGGGCATGGTGGCGCTGGTGCTGTTGCAGGAGCGGCTCGCCGAGCGCGGCGTGGCGCCGCTGTTTTTCGTCGTCAACCAGGGCATCGCGGTGCCCAGCATCAGCCGCCACGGCACCGAGGCACAGAAGCAGCGCTGGTTGCCGCCCATCGCGAGCGGCGAGAAGCGCTGCTGCTTTGCGATTACCGAGCCCAACGCCGGCACCAACACCTTCAAGATCCAGACCGTCGCGAAGGAGGAGGGCGATCATTTCATCCTGAACGGCAACAAGCTGTTCATCAGCGGCATCAACGACGCCCACCAGGTGCTGGTGGTGGCCAAGACCAGCACGGGCGAGGGGCGCGCCGAGCTGACCCTGTTCGTGGTGGATACCGATTCCGCCGGTCTGTCCTGGGATCGCATGGACACCATGCTGATGAATGCCGAGGGGCAGTTCTTCGTCTATTTCGATAATGTGAAAGTGCCGCGGGAAAACGTGCTGGGCAAGGTCGGGCGTGGCATCGAGGTACTGTTCGATGCCTTGAATCCCGAGCGCATGGTGGTGGCGGCGGGCGCCATCGGCGGCGGTCGTCACGCGCTCGCGCGCGGCGTCGAATACGCCAACGAGCGCACCATCTTCAAAGGCCCCATCGGCGCCTATCAGGGCCTGCAACACCCCATGGCGGAGGCGCGCGCGCAACTCGAAGCCGCCTCCCTGCTGGTGCTGAAATCCGCCTGGCTGCACGACCAGGGCCAGTCTCCCAAGGTGGTCGGCGACATCGCCAACATGGGCAAGCTGGTGGGCACCGACGCGGCCTACAAAGCCGCCGATGCCGCGCTCCAGTGCTTCGGCGGTTACGGGTTCTGCGAGAGTTACGACATGCTGAGCCACTTCATTGCCGCGCGGCTGGGCAAGATCGCGCCCATCAACCGCGAGATGACGCTGAACTACATCGGTGAGTTCATCCTGGGGCTGCCGAAGTCGTACTGATTCCCGATGCGCTCAATACGGGTGCGCTGAGGGCCGGGAGCGCTGCCAGGGAGGGCAGCAAACCAGGTTTCAATCTCGTTAATACTATTTTTATTCAAGGGATTAGGCGTTTATTTTCCGGTATTTTCTCGGGTTCTTCCCCTTCCCTTATTCCGCTCCGGATCAAGGGTCCGGCGTTTCCCCTGATACCGGCGTGCCGGACAGCCCTGGTGCCCCGAGGCCTTGGGTCGCCCCGCAGGAGCGCCGGGATGGGATGCACACCAGGGGCAGGGCGCGTCGCCTTGTCCGACCGATCCCCACCTCCTATGCTGATTGCCACACTCACGGGCGCGAGGACTCCGATGGCTCCGCTCTCCCCTGTGTCGCAGAAAATCTGGGAACGCAAGTATCGCTTCAGGGCGCCCACCGACGCGCCGATCGAGCGCTCCATCGAGGACACCTGGGATAGGGTCGCCACCGCGCTGGCCGCGCCCGAGGCCGAGCCGGCGCTCTGGGCCGGGCGCTTTCGCGACGCTTTGACAGATTTCAAATTCATGCCGGCCGGGCGCATCCTGGCCGGCGCCGGCACGGCCCGCGACGTCACCCTGTGCAACTGCTTCGTCATGGGCACCATCCCCGACGATATGGGCGGAATCTTCGAGCACCTGCGCGAAGCGGCGCTGACCCTGCAACAGGGCGGCGGCATCGGCTACGACTTCTCGACCCTGCGGCCGCGGGGCGCGCCGGTGCACGGCATCGGCGCGGATGCCTCCGGCCCGGTGAGTTTCATGGCGGTGTGGGACGCCATGTGCGCGACCATCCTGTCGGCCGGCTACCGGCGCGGCGCCATGATGGCGTCGCTCGCCTGCGACCACCCGGACATCGAGGACTTCGTCGCCGCCAAGGCGCAGCCGGGACGGCTGACCCACTTCAATCTCTCGGTGCTGGTGAGCGACGCCTTCATGGCGGCGGTGCGGGCGGACGCGCCCTGGGAGCTGAAGTTCGGTGGCGCCGTCTTTCGCACCCTGCCGGCGCGGGCGCTGTGGGAGCGGATTCTGCGCGCCGGCTACGACAGCGCCGAACCCGGCGTGATCTTCATCGACCGGATCAACGCCCGCAACAACCTCGGCTATTGCGAGACCATCGCCACCACCAATCCCTGCGGCGAGCAGCCGCTGCCGCCCTATGGTGCCTGCGTGCTGGGCTCGGTCAACCTCGCCGCGCTGGTCGAGCGGCCCTTCGCGAGCGACGCCGCGCTGGATCTGGAACAACTGGCGGCGGTGACGCGCCTCGGGGTGCGCATGCTCGACAACGCCATCGACGTCTCGCGCTTTCCGCTGGACGCGCAGCGCCGCGAAGCCAGAGCCAAGCGCCGCATCGGTCTCGGTGTCACCGGCCTCGCCGACGCGCTGATCCTGTGCGGTCTGACCTACGGCAGTGCCGAAGCGCTGGCGGCGACCGAGCGCTGGCTGCTCCACCTGCGTCGCGCCGTTTATCTCGCCTCCACCGAGCTCGCCGCCGAGAAGGGCGCCTTCCCCCTGTTCGACCGCGATCGCTACCTGGCTGGTGCGAATGTCCGCGCGCTGGAACCGGAACTGCGTGCCGCCATCGCCGAGCACGGCATGCGCAACGGACTGGTGACCTCGGTGGCGCCCACGGGCACCATCTCGCTGGTCGCCGACAACCTGTCCTCGGGGCTGGAGCCGGTCTACGCGCTGACGTACGCGCGCAACATCCTGCTGCCCGACGGCACCCGCTGCGTCGAGCACATGACGGACCATGCCTACCGTCTGTTCCGGCAGATCGAGGGCGAGCGGGCGGCCTTGCCGGCGACTTTCGTCACCGCCCGGGAACTGGCGCCCGCCGCGCACCTGGCCATGCAGGCGGCGGTGCAGAAATACATCGACGCGGCGGTTTCCAAGACCATCAATCTGCCGGCCGAAATTTCTTTCGGGGATTTCAGGAATATCTACGATCAGGCCTATGATCTCGGCTGCAAGGGGTGCACCACCTACCGGCCGAATGCGGTGCGCGGCGCGGTGCTGAGCGATGATGGACAGGCTTTCCGGCGCTGCGCCAAGTGCGCGGCGGCGGCGCGCATCCATCAGGAAGGCTGCGATATTTGTACCGCCTGCGGTGACTCCCGCTGCCTGTAGCGGGTAGCCGAAGCTGAGGAAGGTCTGCCATGACCAGAGTGTTTCAGAACCGGGCCGATGCCGGGAGGCGGCTCGGCCAGGCGCTGCACCGCTACGCGGGATGCACCGATACCCTGGTGCTGGCGCTGCCTCGCGGCGGCGTACCGGTGGGATTTGAAGTTGCCCGCGCCATTGGAGCAACTCTCGATCTCATGCTGGTACGCAAGCTGGGGGTGCCGGGTCAGGAGGAATTGGCCATGGGCGCCATCGCCAGCGGCGGGGTGCAGGTGCTGAACACGGAGCTGGTAGCGTCACTGGGCCTCGACGCCGAGGTGATCGCGGCGAGCGCCGCGCGCGAACAGCGTGAACTGGCGCGGCGTGAACTGGCCTATCGCGGCGAGCGCCCACCACCCGCCATCGCGGGGCGTTGCGTCATTCTGGTGGATGACGGCCTTGCCACCGGTGCCACCATGCGCGCCGCAGTCGCGGCGCTGCGGAGGCAGCATCCGGCGCGTATTGTGGTCGCGGTGCCGGTGGCCCCGCCCGATACGGTGGCGCGCCTGCGGACGGAAGCCGACGAGGTCATTTGCCTGGAAACCCCCGCAGCCTTCTTCGCCATCGGTCCCTGGTACCGGGAATTTCCCCAGCTCACCGACGACGAGGTCCGGGAGCTGCTGGCCGAGGCCTGGCGGGATTCGGGCGTGGGCGACGATGGAGGGAGTGCGCCATGAATCACCGCGATGTCCGGGTGGATTTGGGGGATGCGCGACTGGACGGCGCGCTCGCCGTCGCACCGGGCGGAGCGGGCCTCGTCATTTTCGCCCACGGCAGCGGCAGCGGTCGCCTGAGCCCGCGCAATCTCCAGGTCGCCGGCGTGCTGAACCGGGCCGGCTTGTCGACGCTGCTGTTCGATCTGCTGACCCCGGACGAGCAGGCGCTCGACGAGCGCACGGGAGAATTGCGCTTCGCTATCGAGCTGCTGACCGCCCGCCTGGTCGGGGTGATCGACTGGGCACAGCGCGAGCCGGCGACCACCGGACTGCGCATCGGACTGTTTGGTGCCAGCACCGGTGCGGCGGCAGCGCTGGGGGCGGCGGCGGAACGTCCCAACGGTGTCGCTGCGGTGGTATCGCGCGGCGGTCGTCCAGACCTGGCGCTGGCGAGTCTGCCCGCCGTGACGGCGCCCACGCTGTTGATCGTCGGCGGCGAGGACGACGTGGTGATCGAGCTGAACCGCAAGGCCGCCGCCCGGCTGCGCGCGCCCCATCGCCTGGACATCGTGCCCGGCGCCACCCATCTGTTCCCGGAGCCCGGCGCGCTGGAGCGGGTCGCGGAACTCACCCGCGACTGGTTTGTGGAGCATCTCGTGCGATGACCGACCAGGCCTTGAAACTGTTCGCCCTGAGCGAAAGCGGAGCGCTCGGCGCGCGTATCGCCACAGCCTTGGGAGTCCCGCTCGGCCTGCATGAGGAGCGGGATTTCGAGGACGGCGAACACAAGATCCGCGCGCTGGAAAACGTCCGTAATGGCGACCTGTTCGTGGTGCAGTCGCTGTACGGTGAGCCGGGAAAATCCGTCAACGACAAGCTCTGCCGGCTGCTGTTTTTCATCGGCGCGCTGAAGGATGCGGGCGCAGCGCGGGTGACGGCGGTGATTCCCTATCTCTGCTACGCGCGCAAGGACCGCAAGACCAAGGCGCGCGACCCGGTGACCACCCGCTATCTGGCGCAACTGCTGGAAGCGGTGGGCACGGATCGGGTGGTGGTGCTGGATGTCCACAATCCCGCCGCCTTTCAGAACTCCTTTCGCTGCGCGACCGAACTGCTCGATACCGCACGCCTGTTTGCCGGGCATTTTGCGGCGCGCATCGGCGCCGAGCCGGTGGTCCCGGTGGTCGTTGTTTCACCCGATACCGGCGGCATCAAGCGGGCGGAGCGGCTGCGCGAGGCGCTGAGCCGGGAGTTGGGCCGCCCGGTGGGCAGCGCTTTCATGGAGAAGAAGCGCAGCGCCGGCGTGGTCAGCGGTGAGACGCTGGTCGGGGAGGTCGAGGGCGCCGCCGTCATCATCGTCGACGATCTGATCAGCACCGGCGGCACCCTGGTGCGCGCGGCCCAGGCGTGCCGGCGACAGGGCGCGCGCAGGGTCCATGCCGCCGCCGCGCACGGCATTTTCGCGGGATCGGCCGGTCAGTTGCTGGCCGATTCGGCGCTGGACAGCCTGGTGGTCACGGACTCGATCCCACCCTTCCGTCTGGAGGGAACGCCGGTGCGCGCCAGGCTGACGCTGATCGAAATCGCGCCGCTCCTCGCCGAAGCCATCCGCCGCATCCATACCGGCGGCTCCCTCGTCGACCTGCTGGGGGAATAGGAGGGCCGCCCGCGGGGCGGTTACCAGCGGTCGGCGCAGGACGTGGCCAAATCCAGATAGCTGCGCGCGCGTTCCGACCAGCGCGCCCGATCGCCGGGCGCGCAGTCGGCCAGGTGCCAGATGGCGATCTTGGCACGCAGGCAGGCGCGGAAGACTTGGTAGAAGTACATCAGCGCGTCGGGACAGGCGTCGCCGGTAGCTTCCCGATAATGGCGCAGGACATCCGTGCCCAAGGCCGCCGCCCCGAGCCGCTCGCACTCCAGCGCCAGGTAGGCGAGCTCGTCCACCGGGTCCAGCCGGCGGAGTTCCGGATCGAACTCCAGACAATCGATGATCACCGGATCCGGTGTCAGGCAGATGTGTTCCGGGCGCAGGTCGCCGTGGGCGTCCACGATGTGGCCGTCGCGGGCGCGGCGCGCCAGCAACTGCCCGCGATCGCGCAGGAAGTGTTCCTGGCATCGGGTGAGCGCAGCGATCTGGTGTCCCGGCAAGTCGTACGCGGGTTTGATCAGCTCGACATGATTGGCCTGCATGGCATTCGCGAAACGCTGCCGGTAGGCGACCGGGTCCAGGACCATGGGCGCCGCGCGCCGGTAAAAATCCGCCAGCAGCAGGCTGAACTTTCGCACCTCCTCGGCGCTGACGGTACCGGCGCGGATGGCAGCGTCCAGCATGCGCTCTGCCGGCAGGCGGCGCATGGCCACCAGCCAGTCCACCACCGGGCCAGGTCCCGCCAGTGCCAGCTCGCCGCGGGCGGAAACCGTCAAGGCTACCGCGCCCAGGTAGACGTCGGGGGCGAGCCGCCGGTTCAGCATGACCTCCTGCTCGCAGTTGTGGCGGCGGGCGGTGAGGGTAGTGAAATCCAGACCCTGGTAGCGGACCGGCTTTTTCAGTTTGTAGACATGGTGCTCGGTGAGGAATATCCACGAGAAATGTGTTTCGATGACCTCCACCCGCTGCGTACCGTCCCGATAGAGACCGGGCTCGCACAGGCGGACCACTTTTTCGTCGATGCGCATGGCGCCCCCCGTTGCGGTCGGCTGCGGGGCGACCCCGGCCCTCGAATCCTTGCCCGCCATGCTATACCAGCGGGTCAGCGGCGCGGTTGCGGATCCGCGGATTCCGTCTGTGCCGCGCCGCCCCTGCCGACGCCGAGTGGCTGCGCGCGACCCTCGACCGGGAGAGCCGGCGCTTCGGTGCCGGGGTCGAGCTGGGCCCCGACGGCCGGCTGGTGGCGCAGTGGCGCTAGCGCCCTGAATCGGTGGCATCCTCGGGACACTCCCTTGCAGTGGGAGCAGGCTTCCCGAACCCGGCGCCGACCCGCACCTGCTCCGCGCGGAGCGCGTCGCTGATGCGCACCGGGTAGGTGGTGGTGTCCGCGGGCGCCAGGGAAAGCAGCCCCGGCGGCAGGCGCGCGAGCTGGCGTGCGGCATGAACCCGGCTTTCCGCCAGTGATGGACTCGCACTGGTGAGGCGCCGGCCGTTGCGCATCATCTCGCGCAGCAGGGGTTCGCCGTCCGAAGGTTCGTCCCGCAGTGCGATCAGGTCGCCGTCCGCGAGGTCGCCATCAAAGCGCCGGAACACCTGCTTGCGGCCGGGCAGGGTGGCCTTGTGGATCGAAAGTTTCAGGCGTCCCCGGCCCGCGTACTCGACCAGCTTGTAGGCGGTATCGAGTTTCGGGGCGTCCGCGGAGGTGATGACGCTGGTGCCCACGGCATAGGCGTCGATGGGCGCACCCGCGTTCACCAGGGCGGCGATGGCGTATTCGTCGAGTCCGCCGCTGGCGATGATGCCGACCCGGGTCAGGCCCGCGGCGTCGAGTATTTCCCGCGCGCGGTGGGCGAGGGCGCCGAGGTCGCCGGAATCGAGGCGGATGGAGCGGACCTGAAAGTCGGCGCCCAGTTGCTGTGCCAGTTCGACCACGCGGCGCACGCCGGCTTCCGTATCGTAGGTGTCCACCAGCAGCGTGGTGTCGGGATAGAGCGCGGCGAACTCCCGAAAGGCGCCGGCCTCGTCATCGTGCGCTTCGATGTAGCTGTGCGCCATGGTGCCGGTGACGGGGAGGCCGTAGCGCAGTCCGGCGAGCATGTTCGAGGTGGACTGGAATCCGGCGATATGGAGCGCGCGCGCTCCCTTCAGTGCGGCGTCGGTGCCCTGGGCGCGCCGCGCCCCGAAATCGATGACAGGTTTGCCCCGCGCCGCCAGCACCGACCGCACTCCCTTGGAGGCGACCAGCGTCTGAAAACTGATCTGGTTCAGGAGGTAGGTCTCCACCAGTTGGGCTTCCGCGATCGGTGCCACCACTTCGAGTATGGGTTCATCGGCGAACACCGGGGTGCCCTCGGGGACCGCCCACACCGAGCCGCTGAAACGGAAGCCGGACAACCGGTCGAGAAACCCCGTGGTGAAATATCCCAGGGAGTTCAGGTAGGCCAGTTCCGCCGCCTCGAAATGCAGTTCCTCCAGATAACGCAGTGCGTCGTCGATGCCGGAGGCGAGCAGGAAATTTCGCTCGGGCGGCAGCTTGCGCACAAAGAGGTCGAATACCGCGATGTCTTCCATCCGCTCGCGGTGGTAGGCCTGTAGCATTTTCAGTTCGTACAGGTCGGTGAACAACGCCGATGCGTGGGGCGGGCGTTCCGCGCCGAAAGTCATTCGAGAACGGCTCCCGCGCGTTCCATGGCAGTGCAGGCGCGCTCGCCATCGCCGGCCGCCAGCTCGACGGCGCGGATGCCGGCGCGCAGCACTGTGGTGGGAAAGCCGAGCCGGCGCGCGTCGAGCACGGTCTCCTTCACGCAGTAGTCGGTGGCGAGACCCACCACCACCAGCCGCGCGATAGCGCGCTTGCGAAGAATCGCCTCCAGTTCGGTGGCGACAATTTCGCCGGAAACCGGATCGCGCACCGAGAATCCCGAATAGCCGTCCTCGCCGCCGCGGCCCTTGCGGATACAGGCTGTGCCTGCGATGTGCAGTGCAGGATGGAATGCAGCGCCCCGGGTTTCGGCGACACAGTGCACGGGCCAGATCCCGCCGTCCTTTGCGAAATGGGGGGTGTTTTCGGGATGCCAGTCCTGGGTGTAGACGACGAGTGCGCCCGCTGCTCGGGCGCGCTCGATCTCGCGGTTCACGAAGGGAATGATCGTCTCGCCTTCCCGAACATAAAGGCTGCCGCCGGGATCGGCGAAGTCGTTCTGCAGGTCGACCACGATCAGGGCGGTGTTCGCATCGTAGTTGCTCATCAGGCGCCTCCGGCCAAAATGATCGCATCGATGAGTATAAGCCCGCGCCTGGGTGACGAGCGCCCGGAGCGCCCGTCCTGACGCCGGTCGAGCGCTAGATGCGTTTGGCGGCGATCACTCCGGCGGCTTCGAGCGCGGCGATGCGTTCATCGCCGTAACCGAGCTGGGCCTGGAGAATCTCGCGATTGTGCTCGCCGAGAAATCCGGCCTGCAATTCGAGCGGTTCCGGAAATTGCGAGTAGCGCAACGGACTCGCCGGCAATTCCAGCTCGCCGTATATGCGGTCGGTGATTTTCTGCACCGTGCCGCGCTTGCGCATGTGGGGATGGGCCATCACTTCTTCCACCTCCAGCACCGGCGCGCAGGGCACATGGGCGGTCTGCATCAATTGCAGGGCGCGGTCGGGGTCTCCTACCTTGGCGAGCCAGGCCTCGATCGCGGTATTGATTTCCTCCTTGTTGGCATGGCGGCCGGCGAGGTCCGCAAAGCGCGGGTCGGTCAGCAGGTCGGGACGCTCGATCAGCTTCACCAGATTTTCCCATTGCGCGCCGATGGCGACCACGACGAGGTAGCGGCTCCCGCACTTGTACAGCCCCAGCGGCGTGACGAAGGCGTGCAGGTGGCCGCTGCGGCGCGGCAGCATCTGACCGCCGGAGCCGCTGCATACCTGGACATTCATTTCGTGATAGCTGAACAGGCAGTCGAGCAATGTGATATCCAGATATTGACCGCCGCCGCCGCGCAACTTGTGGAACAGTGCGGTGACGATGGCGCCGTAGGCGTGGGCGCCGGTGGAAATATCGCCAAATGCCATGCCGGACAGCGCGGGATAGCCGCCGGCCTGGCCGGTCATCGCCATGATTCCCGAATAGGCCTGGCCGATGTAATCGAAGCCGGGCAGATGGGCGAGTTCGCCCTCCTGACCCAGGCAGGAAATGGAGCACATGACGAGATCGGGATTGATCTCGCGCAGCACATTCCAGTCGAGGCCAAATTTTTTCATGACGCCGGGGGTGAAGTTCTCGACCACCACATCGACCTGCTTGACCAGCTCCCGGCAGATTTCCTGGGCTTCGGTCTTGCGCAGATCCATGCACATGGTGCGCTTGCCGCGGTTGTGCTGGATGAAATACCCGCTGCGCCCTTCGCGCTGTACCGGCAGTGCGCGCGCCGTATCGCCGCCCAGGGATTCGATCTTGATCACGTCGGCGCCGGCTTCGGCCATCAGGCGCGTGCAGTGCGGTCCCGCGACATAGTGGCTGAAATCCAGCACCTTGATGCCGGCCAGGAGGTGTTTGGGAGCTGGTGTCGAACTCATGGTTGAGGCCTCGTTATGTTTGTGTGTGCCGGTCATTCGCGAGTCCGGCCCGCGAAAGGCGGAATTTCGGCACACACCGTGGCAGGGGTCAAGAATAATCGGGACATCGGCGGATGATATCCCGGGCGTGGGGGGCGATGACGAAGGAGGCATGATCGAGGGGCATATTGCTCCTTGTATCGCCTAGAATGGGCATCTTCCCTGCACAACTCCGAGGCGCGCGATGAACTTGTTTGACCTGACCGGCAAGGTGGCGGTGATCACTGGCTCCACCAAGGGCATCGGCCGCGCGATTGCCGAGCAGATGGCGCTGCACGGCGCCAGCGTCGTGGTGTCGAGCCGCAAGGCCGATGCCTGTGGCGAGGTGGCTGCGGCCATCAACACGCAAGTGGCGGGGAAGGGCGCCGGCAAGGCGATCGCGGTGCCCGCCAACATTTCCCGCAAGGAAGACCTGGAACACCTGGTGGCGCACACCCGCGAGCAGCTCGGCGCCATCGACATTCTGGTCTGCAACGCGGCGTCGAATCCCTATTACGGCTCGATGCTGGGGATCTCCGACGACCAGATGGACAAGATTCTCGACAACAACATCAAGTCGAATCACTGGCTGTGCTCCCTGGTGATCCCCGAAATGCGGGCCCGCAGGGACGGCGTCATCGTCATCATCTCCTCGATCGGCGGGATTCTGGGCCACACCACGCTCGGCGCCTACGGCCTGTCCAAGGCGGCCGACCTGGCGCTCGCCCGCAACATCGCCGCCGAATTCGGGCCCGACAACATCCGCGCCAACGCCATCGCGCCCGGGTTGATCAAGACCGATTTCGCCCGCGCCCTGTGGGACAGCCCCGAGTACCTCGCCAAGGCGACCGAGCGTTCGCCGTTGCGGCGCATCGGTACCCCCGAGGAGATCGCCGGTGCCGCGGTATTTCTGGCCTCCGCGGCGGGTGCCTTCATGACCGGGCAGACGCTGGTGATCGACGGGGGTCGCGTTACCGCCAACTGAAGTGCGTATGAGAGGTACGTATTGAATTGCGGCGCAGGTCGGGTTTGTTGCACACTCCAATCGGGTTTCGACCCGCCGCCGGTCGGACAGCTTGATCAACCAGGGGAGCACTATGGCAAGTCTCAGAAGCAAGTGTCTGGCGTGGGTTACCCGCCGCACCATGAAAAAAAAACTCGGCGCCAGTGGGTCGGTCGCGAAAGAGCGGGAAACACTCGAAAAAATGTCCAAGTTGATGAGCCGGCGCGCACCCGGACTGGTGGCCACCATCAACGGGGTATCCGGCGAATGGCAGTACCCCAAGACGGGCGACGGCGGCCGGACCATTCTGTACCTCCACGGGGGTGGCTATGCGCTGGGCTCGCCCCTGAGCCATCGCGACATGGTCGGCGGGATTGCGGATGCCGCCCACGCCCGGGCATTTATCGCGGATTACCGGCTCGGGCCGGAGCATCCCTTTCCGGCCGCGGTCGAGGATGCGGTAGCCGCTTACCAAGGTTTGCTGGATGAGGGCTTTGATCCCGCCAAAATCTGTATCGCGGGCGACTCCGCCGGTGGTGGCCTGACCGTCGCCGCGCTGGTCTCGATTCGCGACCAGAAGCTGCCGCTGCCCGCCGCCGGTATCTGCATTTCACCCTGGGCGGATCTGACCTGCTCCAGCGGCTCCATGACCTCGATGGCCGACGCTGACCCCCTGCTGCGGCCCGCCGCGCTGAAATGGATGGCCGATCTGTACCTCAACGGCCAGGACCCCAAACTGCCGCTGGCCTCGCCGATCTTCGCCGACCTCAAGGGCCTGCCGCCGCTGCTGATCCAGGTGGGTACCGAAGAGGCGCTCTACGATGACGCCATCACCCTGAGCCGCGTGGCGCAGGCGGCCGGCGTCGATGCCACCCTCGAAGTGTGGGAGGGCATGATGCACGTCTGGCATCTGATGGCTGCGCTGATTCCGGAAGGCAAGCAGGCGATGCAGGTGATCGGCGCATTTGTTACCGCAAAAACCTGATCCGCTCCCGACACCCGGGCCGCGGGAGTCTCGGCGGCTCGGTGGGGATGAACGTCGCTGGAAATAGACGAACGTCGCTGGAAATAAAAAAACCCCGCCACCGATGCGCAATCGGGGCGGGGTTTTCAGTTGGACGCGAGAGCGTCCGCGTCGGTTACTGGCTGTTGCTGCGGTGCAGGTAGCGCTCGCGGGAGGCCATGATCTCGGCCTTCGCCGCTGCCGCATCGCCCCACCCCTGGACCTTGACCCATTTGCCCTGTTCGAGCGCCTTGTAGTTCTCGAAGTAATGCACCGTCTGCAGGCGGAGCAGTTCGGGCAGGTCCTCGACCTCACTCACCGCATCGTACAGCCGGGTCAGCTTCTGGTGCGGCACCGCGATCAGCTTGGCGTCGGGACCGGCTTCGTCGATCATCATCAGCACGCCGATGGGTCGGCTGCGAATCACCGAACCCGGCACCACCGGATAGGGGCACACTACCAGCACGTCGAGCGCATCGCCATCCTCGGAGAGGGTGCCGGGGATGTAGCCGTAGTTGGCCGGGTAGAACATCGGGGTGGCCACGAAGCGGTCCACGAACAGGGCATCGGAATCCTTGTCGATCTCGTACTTGATGGGATCGTGATTGGCGGGGATTTCGATCAGGACATTGATATCGTCGGGCAAGTGGTTGCCGCAGGGGATTCTGCTGTAGCTCATGGGAGGTCAACGGCGCTGGCGGATGAAGCCGCGCATTATAGGAAGGTCGCCCCGGCGAAGAAAGCGTTGGCGCGGCGCGCCCGCCAGCCCATCCGCGTGCTGAATCGAGGCGGCACCGGAGGCGCTGGTGCGGTATAAGGTTGCCGGAGCGGCGCCTTTGCGATCCGCGCCCGTACATCCGCAACACTGGAGAATACCGATGCAGCCCGAAACCCCGTTCCCGATTGCTTCCCGGTGCCGCGCCTCCAGCGGGAAGCCGCGGCGATGATGGACGCCCCATGGATTGCCGCAGCCTCAGGTTTTTTGGTCGGCGCGCTGGCGTTGTGGCTATGGTCCGCTGCCCGAACCCGCGAGCTGGCCGTGCGCCATGCCGAAAGCGAGCAGCGCGCGGCGGCACTGACCGCCGAAGTGATCGACCTTCGCGCCCGCCAGTCGGCGCTCGCCGAGGACAACGCGCGTCTCGGTGAGCGTCTCGCGGCCGAGCAGCGCCAGGGTGCCGAAAAGCTCGTGCTGCTCGAACAGGCGCGCGAGCAGCTTGGCGACACCTTCAAGGCATTGTCCGCCGATGCGCTCAAGGCCAGCAGCGAAGCCTTTCTGCGCCTGGCCCAGGAAAACCTCGGTCGCTTTCAGCAAGGCGCCACGGCGGAACTCGCGGCGCGGGAGCAGGCCATCGAAAAACTCACCCAACCGATTCGCGAGCGCCTCGAAAAATTCGACGGCAAACTTGACGACATCGAGAAAGCGCGCATCGGCGCCTATCAGGCGCTCGACACGCAACTGAAAGCCCTGGTGGATACCCATCTGCCGCAGCTTCACCGCGAGACCGCCGACCTCGTCAAAGCCTTGCGGCAACCCCAGGCGCGCGGCCGTTGGGGCGAAGTGCAACTGCGCCGCGTGGTCGAACTCGCGGGCATGCTCGAACACTGCGATTTCGAGGAGCAGGTCTCGCAGACTACCGACGCGGGTCGTCAGCGCCCCGACATGATCGTCAAATTGCCCGGCGGCCGTCAGGTAGTGGTGGACGCCAAGGTGCCGCTGGATGCCTACCTGCTCGCCATCGAAGCCCAGGACGAAGCCGGCCGGGCGAAGGCGCTGATCGGCCACGCCCGCCAGCTCAAGGACCACATCGGCCAGCTTGCCAAAAAGAGCTATTTCGACCAGTTCGATCCCACGCCGGAATTCGTTGTCCTGTTCGTGCCGGGCGAGGCGTTTTTCTCCGCCGCGCTGATGCAGGATCCCCTGCTGATCGAATACGCCGCCGAAAACCGCGTGATTCCGGCCAGTCCGACCACGCTCATCGCGCTGCTGAAGGCGGTGTCCTATGGGTGGCGCCAGGAGGCCATGGCCGAGAGTGCGCGCGAAGTCGCCGCGCTCGGCAAGGAGCTTTACGATCGCATCGCCAAGCTTGCCAAACACTGGACGCGGGTCGGCGAGCGCCTCGACGGCGCGGTGGACGCCTACAACCAGTCCGTCGGTACGCTGGAAGCCCGCGTGCTGCCGGCGGCGCGGCGCTTTCGCGACCTCAAGACCGTGGGCGGTGATCGCGATATCGAAACCGTAGCGCCGCTCACCCAGGAAACCCGCAGTCTCACGGCGCCGGAACTGCGGGGGGACGTGGATGATGCGCGCGCGGACGATGTGCGCACGGTGCTCCAGGGGTCGTTGGAAGACTGAGCCGGGCTCGGCGGATTTCTGTTCAGCGCCGCTTGAGGTGCGCGAGCCGATCGCGTTCGATGCGCAGGCGCGCGTTGTAGTCGTTTGTCGCTGCGCGTATTTCGGCTGCCAGCAACCGCCGATTCGCCGCGCTGGCCCGGGAGTTGCCGACTTCGGCCTGGCGGGCGCGGAGCACCGCAAGGCGGTCGTCGCGGTCGCGTAGCAGAGTCCTGATCCGCTGTTCCTGTTGCGCGATGCCGCGCTCGCGCTCCCGCGCGCGGTTGGCCTTCTCGGTCGCCGAAAAATCTCCCCCGATACCCATATCCACGCCGGCGGGCGGAGCATCTTTCATTTCGATGGCTTCGGTATCGGTACCGCAGGGCTGTGCGCTGAATTCCGCGTGGCCCTGCTTGTCGCTGCACCGATAGATCGTCTCGGCACCGGCCGGCGCCGCGAAGCCTGCGCCGGCGAGGTCAGGCCGATCCACGCCGTACGCAGTGCGGCACCAGAGATTGTCGGGAAGCACTTGCGGGGACGGCGGCGGCTGACGCTGACATCGGGTTTGTGTCGAGCCCTGCAGAAAAATCGACCGCCGGTGAGTCCTTTCATGGTCTGCTCCTCATCCTGAAGACGACACCATTGAAGCAGAGTTGATCGGAATGACGCCAGTGCGACAGTGGCAGCGCTGGTACGCGGAGGGCGTGCAGCGACGGGTCAGTTCCCGCCGCCATTGCTCCCGCGGTTTGCAGCCGCGGATACCCTGGCCCGGCCCCGGCGGTCAGTTCTTTTGGGGTGCATCTTTCTGCGCGGGAGTGGCCGGTACCGGGGCCTTTTCCGCCGGTTTTTCAGCTTGCCGCGCCGTATCGCCCTCGCCGAGTGAATCCGGTGGGCTGTCGATCACGCGATCGGAGCCGGAGAGGCCGATGACTTCGACGGTCTTGCCGAGGTCGCGGGAAATGGTGACCGGCTTCATCCGCACCTTGTTGTCGGCGTCGAGCAGCGCGACATGCATGCCGCTGCCGTCGAAGATCAGGCTGCTGGCCGGGATCGAGGTTCCCTCGTTGGCGCCCGGCAGGCCAATGCTCACTTCGGCGTAACCACCGGGCAGCAACTCGCCCCGTGCGTTGTCGACGGCGAGCTGTATCAGGCTGGCACCGGTGCTGGCTGTGACGGCACCGGCGATACTTTCGATGCGGGCCGGGAAACTGCGGTCGGGATATTCGGGCACTTTCAGTTTTGCGGTCTGGCCGACCTTGATCGACGGCATGTAGTTCTGTGGGACCTGCACATAAACCCGCAGTTTGTGGATATCGGCAACCGTGAACAGTTCCGGACCGACGCCGCCACCGGCGTCGATCAGCGCGCCGACGTCGGTGGAGCGCGAGGTCACGATGCCATCGAAGGGTGCAACGATACGCTGGAAACCCTGCATCGCGGTCAGACGCTCGACATTGGCGCGCGCGGCCTTGCGAGCCGCCTCCTTGGCGCGGTGATCGCCAATTTTTTCGTCGACCTCCTGCCGCGATACCGCATCGGTACCGAGCAGGGACCGCCAGCGCTCGGCGGTGGATCTGGCGAGCTCGGCGTCGGCGTCGGCTTTGGCCAGATCGGCCCTGGCCTGAGCCAGTTCCTGGTCCAGATCGGGCGTTTCGATTTCGGCGAGTACCTGGCCCGCTTTCACCAGCGTACCGATGTCGGCCTTCCAGCTTTTGAGATAGCCGCTCGCGCGGGCACGGATCGGTGCCTGTGAATAGGCCTCCAGGCGCGCTGGCAATTGCAGCCCGGGGGCTTCGCCGAGGGGCTGCGGCTGGGTCAGGGTGACAGTGGGCACGGCATTGGCCGTGGTCCGCGCCTCCAGTTCGGCACTGCTACGTGCGCGCTGGATCAGGCCGACCGCGACGATCAGGATCAACAGGATCGCGATCAGGATGCCGACCGCGCGCAGGCCCCGTGGTACTACCGGGCGCGGCGGTTGGGAAAGATCAGTGGGTGACATCGGGTTCTCCCGCAGGCGCGAAGGAAGAGGCGGACGGGCGGCGGCCGTGGATGATGGCGAACACGACGGGGACGAACACCAGCGTCGCGATGGTTGCGAACAGCAGGCCGCCGATCACGGCGCGGCCGAGGGGTGCGTTTTGCTCACCGCCTTCGCCGAGGCCCAGGGCCATGGGTGTCATGCCGATGATCATGGCGAGCGCGGTCATGAGCACCGGTCGGAAGCGGGTGAAACCGGCCTCGAGCGCCGCCTGCACGGCGTTGCTGCCGTGCGCGAGCCGCTCGCGCGCGAAGCTGATCACCAGGATCGAATTGGCCGTCGATACCCCCATCGCCATGATGGCGCCGGTCAACGCGGGCACCGACAACGTGGTATGCGTGGTGAACAATATCCAGATGATGCCGGCGAGCGCGGCCGGCAGCGCGGTGATGATGACGAAGGGATCGGCCCAGGACTGGAAATTGATGACGATCAGGAAGTAGATGAGAACGATGGCGCCGAGCAGCCCGAACAACAGGCCGGAGAATGCGGTGTCCATCGTCTCTACCTGACCTCGCAGTGTCACCGTGGTCGCCTTCGGCGCCGCGCCGGCGGCGTCGGCGACAATTTTCCGGATGTCGGAGGCAACGGCGCCGAGATCGCGACCCTGCGGCGTCGCAAAGATGTTGACGACCGGCAGGATGTCGCGGTGCGTGATCACCGCATCGGTCATGCCACGGGAGATGCTGGCGACGCCGCCGAGAATCTGCGTACCGCCGCCCCGCGCCGAGATCGGCAGGCTTTCGAGATCGGCCAGTGAGTCGAGCCGGTATTGCGGTACCTGCGCGGCAATTGGATAGGACACGCCGTTGGCGGGATTGAGCCAGAACGTGGGGGCGATCTGACTGGAGCCCACCAGTGAAAGCACCATGCTGTTGGTGACATCACGCGCCGTCACCCCGACCTGCTGGGCGCGCGCGCGATCCATGTCGATCTTCAGTGCCGGATAACGCTGGGATTGCTGGATGCGCGCGTCGGCTACGCCGGGCACGTCCCGAATCCGGTGCAGCAGTTCGCGCGCGTAGGCGTAGTTGGCATCCGGTTTGGGACCGCGAATCTGCACATCGATCGGCGCGGGTGCACCGAAGTTGAGAATCTGGCTGACGATATCGGCCGGCAGAAACGAGAAAGTGACGCCCGGGAACGCGCGCGGCAGTTGTTCGCGCAGCACGGCGATGTATTCTTCGGTCGGCCGGTGATCCTTGGTCAGCGCGATCTGGATGTCGCCGTCCTGGGGACCGATGGTGCCGCTGTTGTTGTAAGTGCTGTTGATGCTCGAGACGGGCAGGCCGATATTGTCGGCGATCGCCGCCAGTTCCCCCGGGGGGATGATACGGCGGATGGCCTGTTCGATATGGGCAAAGTGTTGCGAAGTCTCCTCGATCCGGGTACCGACCGGTACGCGCACATGGAGCAGCATCTGGCCTGTATCGACCGCGGGAAAGAAGTTGCGACCCAGAAACGGCACCAGCAGAAATGACAGCGCGACAAAACCCAGAAAAGCCGGCACAAAAATGCGGCGGCGGTGCAATGCGAGCGCGAGCACATCGTGATAGCCCGCGCGGAAGCGCTCGAAGCGCGCTTCGAAACCCCGTTGGAAGCGGACCAGCGGATTGCGCGATGGCGGCAACGCGACGTCGTTGCCATGCATATCCGTGTGTGGAGCGTGGGGTTTCAGCAAGTACTTCGCCATCGTCGGCACCAGGGTGCGTGACAGCAGGAACGAGCAGGTCATGGCGAACATCACCGCCTCGGCCATCGGCACGAACAGAAAGCGTGCGACGCCTTCGAGGAAGAACATGGGCACGAACACGATGCAGATGCACAGCAGCGAGACGAACGCGGGCGTGACGATCTGCGCAGCGCCGTCGAGGATCGCGGTCTCGACGGCCTTGCCCTGCTCCAGATGCCAGTTGATGTTTTCGATCGTCACTGTCGCGTCGTCGACCAGGATCCCGACCGCGAGCGCGAGGCCGCCCAGCGTCATGATGTTGAGGGTCTCGCCGAGCGCGGACAGGATGGCGACGGCACCGAGCACCGACAGCGGGATCGACACCACGATGATGGCCGTCGAGCGCCAGCTGCCGAGGAACAGCAGGATCATCACGCTGGTCAGCGCGGCCGCGATGATGCCCTCGTGCAGCACACCGTTGACGGCGCCGCGCACGAAGATCGACTGATCGCCGATCAGGTCCATCTTCAGGCCTTCCGGGACCAGGTCCTTGAGTTGCTCGACGCGGGCCTTGATGCCGTCGACGATGGCCAACGTCGAGGTCGCGCCGTTCTTGAACACCGTCAGCAACACCGAGCGGCCTTCGTTGGCGTGCACGATATTGGTCTGAACGGCATTGCCGTCGTGCACGAAGGCAACGTCGCGGATATAGATGTTGGTGCCGTTGACGGACTTGATCGGCAGGTCGTTGAGATCCTCGAAACGCAGCGGCGCGTTATTCAGCTTGACCGTGTATTCGATGCTGCCGATTTTCTGCGTGCCGACCGGCAGGATCAGGTTCTGCGCGGCGAGTGCGTCGGCAACGTCCTGGGGCGACAGCCCGCGCGCTTGCAGCTTGGCGTTGTCGACGTCGATCATGATCTGTCGGGATTTGCCGCCGAACGGGTAGGGCACCGCGGCGCCGGCCACGGTGACCAGTTGCGGGCGGATGGTGTTCGACCCCAGGTCCCCCAGGGCCTGCTCGGAAAAGCCGTGACCGGACAGGGCGAGCTGGATGATTGGCACCGTCGAGGCGTTGTAATTGAGGATCAGCGGCGCGGTCGCGCCGGGTGGCAGCCACTTGAGCATGGTCTGGGCGATCGCCGTGACCTGGGCGTTGGCGGTGGCGATGTTCACCTGCGGGTGGAAGAAAATCTTGACGATGCTGCTGCCGACCAGCGAGTTCGATTCGATGTGTTCGATGTCGTTGACGGTCGTCGTCAGCGAGCGCTCGAACTGGCTGGTGATACGGCCCTCCATCTGATCCGGCGGCAGACCGCTGTACTGCCAGACGACGGCGATCACCGGGATCCGGATTTCCGGAAAGATGTCGGTAGGCGTGCGGAAATAGGCCAGCGGCCCGACGATCAGGATCAGCAGTGCGAGCACGACGAAGGTATAGGGGCGTGCAAGCGCGATCCTGACCAGTCCCTGCATGGGGAATACCGTGGCAGTTGAAGGCTTGCAGTATGGGCGTGAATGTTTAGCGCAAGCCTGTCGGCTTTATGAACAAAGTTTCATTTCGCCGGAGATGCTTCAATGCAGTGCGACGGGTCCCTGCAATCGGTAGCCGAAGCCGCGCAGGGTGTGCACGGTGTTGGGCGCGCCGAGTCTTGTCAGCTTGCGGCGCAGCCGCGAAATATAAAGATCGACACGTTCCGGTCGCGGTTCGTCCGTGTCGAACCACAGATGCTCGCAGATGGTTTCGCGGCTGATTGCCCGGCCCCGGGCGCGGACCAGCAGAAACAGCAGGGCGTGCTCCCGGGGTGCCAGCGCCAGTTGGCGACCGGCGTAGGTGGCGACGTGCGCACGCATCCCGATGGTCAGTTGATCCGCCGCTGGTGCCGGGCCCTGCAGACCCGTATCGATCACCGCGCGGCGCAGCAGCGCCTGGATGCGGGCCTCCAACTCCAGTAGCGAGAGGGGTTTGCGCAGGCAGGCGTCGGCACCGGCCCGCAATACGGCGGCGACGGTGGTCCGGGAGTTCGCGCCGAGAATCGTCAGCAGCACCGCATGGGGCGGCCGCAGCCGCGTCCATTGGCACAAGCGCGGCAGCTCGGCGGCCTCGGTGTCGTAGACGATGATCTGGTGGCGGCTTTCGGCGATGGCCCAATTGGCTTCGTCGGGATGCAGGGCATGGATGGCATGGCCGGCCTGGCGCAGCGCTTCCGTCAGTCGGGTATCGACACGCTTCGAAATATAGAGAGTGCGCACCGCTAACGCTCCTCACCAAAGGTGGGAACGCCACAATCGAGTATCACGCAGGCGCCGCCTTCGGCGGTGGTGCCGATATCCAGTTCGAAACCGTGCAAACGCACAATGGCGGAAACAATGCTCAGGCCGAGGCCGGAGCCGGGCAATTGGCGGGTGGTTTCGCTGCGATAGAAGCGCTCCAGCACCGCCGTGCGCTCTGCGGGTGGAATGCCGGGACCGCTGTCGTGCACGCTGATGCGTGCGCCGCCGCCGTAGGGACTGGCGCGCAACCGGACGGTGCCGCCGGCGGGTGTGAACTTGATTCCATTGCTGACCAGATTGCTGATCGCCTCGAACATCAGTTCGCGGTCGGCGCGGACATGGGGCAAGGGCTCCAGCGCCAGGTCGAGTTGGACCTGCTTGTCCTCGGCGAGGGGAATGTACAGCTCATGCACGTCGCGGAGTGTCGCCGCCAGATCGACACTCGCGAAACCCTCGCGGCGGCGCAGATCCTCCAGCTCGGCAATGCGCAGCAGCGCCGAAAACCGCCGCAGCAGCGCATCGACTTCGCCGATGCAGCCTTCCGCCAGCATCACCGTTGCGCTGTCCACTGCCTGTTGCCGCAGGCGGTGCAGTTGCGTCGACAGCCGCGTCAGGGGCGTGCGCAGGTCGTGGGCGATATTGTCGCAGACGCCCTTGACCTCGCTCATCAGATGCTCGAGTTCGGCGAGCATGGTATTGACGATATGCGCCAGCAGATCGAGTTCGTCGCCGCGCGCGCTGAGCGGCAGGCGCCGGCCGAGATCGCCGCGCATGATAGGCTGGACCGCCGCCTCGATGGCGCGCACGCGCCGGAGCGGGCCACGGCTCAACACATATCCGCCGATGACACCCGGGATCAGCGTCAGCGACAGTGCCCACAGCAGGCTCTGACGCAGAATCACGCCGACCTGATCGATGACGCTGGTGGCGCGCGCCAGCACCAGCAGTTCACCGCTGTCGAGGGGAAGCGCCAGTGCCCGTGCGCTGAATTCGCCCGGATGGTCGCGGCGCTGGATGCCCTTGCGCAGCAGGCGCACGCGGCCATCGGGAGGCAGTGCAGTGGGGAGTTCCGTGATGTTGCCGCTGAGCCAGCGGCCATTGGCGCCAAACAGACCGTAGGCCATCAAGCCCTGCAGGTCGGCGGCGCTGGCGGTGGCGAGCGCGTCGGGCAGATGGCTGTGCGCCACGGTCGTGAAATAGTGCGCGCGCTGTTCGAGGATCTGGTCCACCACCTGCGACAGGTAGTACCGAGTTTCCCAGTGGACGATGCCGATCAATACCGTGCCCCAGACCACGAACAGCGCGCCGTAGATTGCGATCAGGCGCGCTGTGGACGAGCGCCAGCGGCTGCGGGCGTGGAGTGGTTCAGGGCGCATCGGCGAGCATGTAGCCAGAACCGCGCACCGTGCGGATCAGGGGACGCAGGCCCGCGCGATCCACCTTTTTGCGCAGGCGTCCGATATGGACGTCGATCAGGTTGGTGCCGGGGTCGAAGTGGTAGCCCCAGACGGTCTCGAAAATCATCATGCGGGTGAGCACCTGCCCGGACTGGCGCATCAGGAATTCGAGCAGACGGAACTCGGTCGGCAATAGTTCCAGTGTATGGCCATCCCGACGCGCGATCCGTCGCATCAGGTCGAGCTCCAGATCGGCGACGCGCAATTCGGTGAGCGGGGTACTGGTGCGCCGGCGGCGAATCAGCACCTCGATGCGGGCCGCCATCTCGTCAGGGGCGAAGGGTTTGGTGAGGTAATCGTCGCCGCCCGCGCGCAGGCCGCGCACGCGCTCGTCGACATCGGACAGGGCGCTGATCATCAACACCGGCGTATCGACGCCCAGCTGGCGCATGGTGGTCACGATCGCCAGACCATCGAGGCCCGGCAGCATACGGTCGAGAGTGATCGCGTCGTAGGGTGTCGCCACCGCCTTGACCAGGCCGTCGCGGCCGTTGTCGACCCAATCGACCTCGAAACCGTGGCTGCCCAGCTCGGTGGTGATTTCGCGCGCCGTGACGGCGTCGTCTTCGATGGTCAGAATTCGCGGCATGGGACCTGGACTTGTGCTGGCGGACAATGCGCCCCTGTGGTCACCCCGGGGCAGGGGGGATCATCCATGGCGGCGACAGTCCTTGGCTGTGAGTCCGTGGCAGTGACTGTCGCCGCCATGGATAAAAGCGCAGTCCGCGATTTTCGCTTCGACGACAGGCCTTCGATGACCGGGGCAGAAGACACCCGGCACCTTGATGATCATGGATTCACCTGGCGAGCGCAACCTCGGCCAATACTTGCTGCCACCACTGGGGCCGCGCTTCGGCCAACACGCGGTCCGGGCCGCCGCGGATCTTTTCCCCAGTGTACTGATGGCGTGAAAATTCGTGCGCGCCGCGGTCCCGGGCCCGGGGACGCGCCTGCGCAAGTTGGGAGTCGTGGAGTCGATTTGGGGTTCAGCGTATTATTGCCCCGCCGTTTCACCGGCGACTGCCGGCCCCGGTCACGGCGACAGCAGACCCAGCAACAACGCGATATCCAGGGGAGAGTTCATGGTCATCCAGCCCAAAGTCCGGGGATTCATCTGTACCAATGCGCACCCGGTGGGCTGTGCGGCGAACGTCCAGCAACAGATCGATTACGTAAAGAGCCGCGGGCCCATCGCCGGCGGTCCGCGCCGGGCGCTGGTGATAGGTTCCTCGACCGGTTATGGACTTGCCTCGCGGATTACCGCGGCCTTTGGCTGCGGCGCGGGCTCGCTCGGCGTGTTCTTCGAGAAGGAGCCCACCGAGCGGCGTCCCGGCACGGCCGGTTACTACAATACTGCCGCCATGCAGCGCGCTGCGCGTGCCGAAGGGCTGTACGCCGAAGGCATCAACGGCGATGCGTTCTCCGACGAGGTCAAGGCCCAGGTGGTGGACAAGCTCAAGCGCGAGCTGGGTCCGGTGGACCTGGTGATCTATTCGATCGCCGCGCCCCGGCGCACCGACCCGCGCACCGGCATCACCTATACCTCGGCGCTCAAACCCATCGGTGCGCCCTTCACCATGCGCGGGATCAATACCGATTCCCTGGTGGTGGAAGAAACCACGGTGGAACCCGCGACCGAGGAGGAGATCGCCCATACCATCAAGGTGATGGGCGGCGAGGACTGGGAATGGTGGATGCAACTGCTCCACAACGAAGGCCTGCTCGCCGAAGGCTGCAAGACCACGGCCTACACCTACATCGGCAAGGAGATGACCTGGCCGCTCTACGGCCACGCGGCCATCGGCATGGCCAAACGCGATCTGGACCGCGCCGCCGTCGCCATCGGGAAACAACTTCAGGACATCGGCGGTGAGTGCCGCGTGTCGGTGCTCAAGGCGCTGGTGACCCAGGCGAGCTCCGCGATTCCCATCATGCCGCTGTACATCTCCATCCTCTACGGGATCATGAAGGAGGCGGGTACGCACGAGGGCTGCATCGAGCAGATCCAGGGTTTGTTCGCGCGCCAGCTTTACGGCAGCGCGCGCGAGCTGGACGAAGCGGGGCGTCTGCGCATGGATGCAAACGAGCTGCGCGACGACGTACAGGCCAGGGTGAAGATGCTGTGGGAGACGGTGACCACCGAGAACGTGGACAGACTTACGGATCTCAAAGGTTACAAGGAGGAGTTTCTGAAACTGTTCGGCTTTGGCATCCCGGGCGTCGATTACAGCGCCGACGTCGATCCCGTGGTTGAGCTCTGAGGCTCGGCAGCGTTCACCCAGACAATAAGAACCATCAGCCGCCTGGTGCTTCGGGGCCGGGCTTCGGGAGATTCGCAATGACCACCACAGCTACAGCCACGGCTACCGTCGATCAGTTCTCACCCCTGGTGCGGCGCATCGTGGCGCCCAACGGCAGCGTGATGACCGGGGCCGGCACCAATACCTTCCTGATCGGTCGGGAGGAAGTCGCGGTGCTCGACCCTGGTCCGGATTACGAGAGTCACTATCAGGCCATCCTCGCGGCCGGGGCCGGACGCATCAAATGGGTGGTGGTGACGCACACCCACAAGGACCATTCGCCGCTCGCCGCGCGGCTCGCCGCCGAAACCGGGGCCAGGCTCATGGGCTGCATGCTGCGCCCGGGCGACGAATTCCAGGACACCAGCTTTCAGGTCGACACGGACATTCGGCACGGCGATCAACTGAAGACGCGGGAATTCACGCTGGAGGCCGTTTATTCTCCGGGGCATGTCGGCAATCATTTTTGCTTCTTTCTCCACGAAGACGCGCTGCTGTTTGCCGGCGATCACATCATGGATGGCTCCACCGTGGTCATCCTGCCGCCCAGCGGCGACATGAAGGACTATCTCGATTCGCTCTCGGTGCTGGAAAAATATCCGGCGACCGGCATCGCGCCCGGTCACGGCAATCTGATGCCCAACCCCGGCAAGGTCATCGACACCCTGCGTCGCCATCGCCTGATGCGCGAACAAAAAGTGGTTGCCGGCATGAAAAAAACCGGTCCCGGCACCATCATGGATTTTCTGCCCGTGGTGTATGACGATGTGGATCCGAAAGTATTTTTCTACGCGCGTTTTTCCCTCTGGGCGCACCTGTTGAAACTCGAACGCGACGGCCTTGCCCGCCGTACCCAACACGATGTCGAGTTCGATCAGGAGCTCTGGGAATTGACTGCCAACTGACTGCGGGAGCATCTGATGGATACCACACGACATGATCTGAAAGCGCTGTTTGCGCAGCTGGGTTTGGCCCATGACCCGGATGCCATCGCCGCTTTCATCGACCAGCACCGGCCCCTCGACCCCACGCTTACCCTCGCCGAGGCGCCCTTCTGGCAGCCCGCGCAGCGGGAATTTCTGCTCGAAGCGATTGCCGATGATTCCGACTGGGTGGAAGCGGTGGACAAGCTCGACGCGATGCTCAGGCATCGCGTTCGCCACGACTGAGCCGTTGCGAGAGTTGCGGGCCGCGGCGCGGTTCGCCGTCGATCTTGTTCAGCGGCGCGCCCGCGTGTGATGAACAAGGCATCCAAGGTTTGCCGCGCACACCGATAGCGCAGAAGCACTTGGAAAAAAACGGATTGGAGCGGGTGAAGGGAATCGAACCCTCGTGTGCAGCTTGGGAAGCTGCCGTTCTGCCATTGAACTACACCCGCAGGGGGCGCCAGTCTGCCAGTGTCGCGCGCCGGCGGCAACAGGCCGAGGCCGGCTTCCCAAACCCAGCTCGCTCAGTCCGGGGTGGTGGTCCGGCCGGCGGCCCTGGGGCCAGTGAAACTCGCGGTCCTCGCATCGAACAATCCGTGCGTAGCGTTGCCTGTGCTCAGGGCTGGGGAAGCGTATTGGGCGCTGACTGCCGGCGCCGCGCGAGCGCTTTGGCGCCCTGGCGGCGACCGCCGAGCGCAACCGTCAGGGCGATGATCATGCTTGCCAGATAGATGCCGACCACCAGCGGGCTTGGGGTGGCTTCGTAGCCAATCAACGCGTAGAGCAACTGGCCGAGCGGTGAGGACTCCGGCAGCCACCGGGAGCTGTTCCACAGTGGCGCCTGCGCCGGTAGCCAATCCGCCTGGATCAGCAACTGCGTCGCCTGCGCGCACATGCCGCTGCCGATCAATGCGAGCAGCACCGCACCTGTTGCCAGGGCGGCGGACGGACGCTGGGCGAGTTGCAGATAGTAAAACAGCGTACCCGCACTGAAGCCGACCCCGATACCTATGACGGCGCCGGTGACGGCGTCGGAGGTCGCGCCCTCCTGCGCGCTCAAGCTGCCGAAATACAGCAGGATCTCCGCGCCTTCCCGTGTCATTGCCAGAACCACGGCTGCTGCCATGGCCCAGCGCAGGACGGCCTGGGTCCGCGGCGACGACGGTGGGCCGAAGCGCTGCTGGCCCAGGATGGCGAGGATGGCGAGGATCGCCAGATAGGTCAGAAGCTGCACGCCGACGTTGGCGAGTTCGTACCCGACGCCGCCGAACCAGTCGAATACCCTGGGCAGGAGCAAGCTGAACAGCACGGCGCTGCACAGTCCCAGCAGTGCTGCGGAGCGAAATCCGGTCGCACTGAGACGCAGGACGTTCGTCACGGCAAGCAGAACGCTGACCAGGAACGCGGCCTCGATGATTTCCCGCGACACAATGATGACGCTATCGATCAGCATGGGCTCACTTCGCGATCAGCTTGCCAAGGGCGGTTTTGGGATTGAATTCACCAAAGAACGGGTAAGTCCCGGGAGCCAGCGGCCCGATGAACAGCGTGGCACTGTGTTCGCCGAAGATGATTTTTTCGCGATTCAAATCCCAGCTTTTGAATTCCTCCAGGCTTGAATCCAGGTTGTGTACCAGCAAACGCACCTGGGTGTGCGCCGGAACGTAAATTTCGGAAGGCTCGAACAGATGATTCCGAATCCGCAATTCCACCGTGGGAGGGGCGGGGGTTTCTGCGTGCGCGGCGCTGGCGGCGTACATCAGCACGAAAATTGCTCCGCGCCGGCGTACCGCCGCGGAGGACCATTTCGCATGGCGCGGGTTTGTACCGCACGGAAAAGGCCTGGTTGTCGCCATGGCTCAGAGGCTCCGGTCCGGCGCGGGGCTCATCAGTTCTTCCGAGAGCGGAAATTCGACGCACACCGACAGCCCGTTGCCAAAGGGCGAGGCGTCAAAGCGGATGGTCGCATGGTGCAGTTCCGCAATCAATTTCACGATCGACAGGCCCAGCCCACTTCCGGAGGTCGGATTGCGGTCGCCGCCGATGCGGTAGAAACGATCGAATACCCGCTCCTGTTCCGCCTCCGCCATGCCGGGACCGGAATCGCTGATCTCGAGAATCACCCGATCGGCGGTGGCACTGGTCGCGACGGCGATCTGCCCGCCGGTGGGAGTGTAGCGGCTGGCGTTGGCCACGAGGTTGTCTACCAGGGTGGTGATCGCGAAGCGGTCGCCGAGGATGGGCTGGCTCTGCCCTTCGAAAAGCACGTCCTGCTCTTTTTGTTCGAATTCCGCGTAGCGGTTGGCCAGCGTTTGCCGCGCGATTTCGGAGAGATCGAGAACTTCCATGGTGGCCCGGTAGTGCTCGGGTTCCATGCGGTAGAGCAGCAGGATTTGCGCGATCAGATGCTCCAGGCGCGTCGCCTCCGCCTGCAACTGGGCCAGCGTCGGGTCACCGGGCGGCAGTTTCGCGGTGAGATTATGGAGGTGTATTTTCAACGCGGCGATGGGGGTGCGCAGTTCGTGGGCGGCATCGGCGGTCAGCCGTCGTTCCCGCGCGAAGGAACGCGCCAGACGACGCAGCAGAGCGTTCACGGCGGCCACGATGACGGCGAGCTCCTCGGGCGGATCGTCGAGATCGAGCGGTGAGAGATCGGCGGCCTTCTTGTGGCGCAGCTCCGATGCCAGGCGCGCCAGCAGGCGCAATCCGTGACCGACGATGATCCAGATGAACAGCGCCGCCACCGGCAGGCTGATGACCACCGCAAGGACGGATTCCATCACGATGCTGTCGGCAAGCAGATAGCGGGTGTCGGCGCGCTGGGCGACCAGAATCCAGTGGTCACTGGCCTGGGCGTGGCGTACCAGCACGCGCCAGCGCTGGTCGTTGAAGTTGCGGTCGTGAAAACCGGGCTCGAAGGGCGCGATGGCGGTGGTGGGGGCGTCGGCGGAATACAGGACAAGCCGTTGGTCGGCGGTCCAGATCTGAAATGCCGCCTGCCCGGCGCTCGGCGTGAGGCCGCGGCTCTCTGCGGGTGTGGCCTCTGGCGGCTGCGCCGCCAGCAGCGCGGCGATCAGGCTTGCCGTGTCGGAGAGCTGGGCATCGAACAGGGTCTGCGCCGCGGCGACGCTGGTGCGGTAGCCATAGAGCGCGGCGACGAAGCTGGTCAGGGTGATGGCGGACAGCACCGCGATCACCAGGTAGGAGCGAATGGACTTCATGGCAGGCGCAGGCTGTAGCCGATGCCGCGCACCGTCTTGATGGCATCCGAACCCAGCTTGCGGCGCAAATGGTGGATGTGAACTTCCAGCGCGTTGCTGGCGACCTCTTCGCCCCAGGCGTAGAGCTTGCCCTCCAGGGCTTCGCGGGTGAGCACCTTGCCGCGATTTTCCATGAAGGCCCGGAGCAGTGCGTATTCGCGGCGCGAGAGATCGATCGGCAGATCGCCCTTGGTCAGCTCCCGGGTGGCCAGATTCAGGCTGAGATCACCGGCGGTCAGGACGCTGCCGGTGGCGTTGCCCAGGCGCCGGCTCATCGCGCGCAGGCGGGCGTCCAGTTCATCGATATCGAAGGGCTTGGCGAGATAGTCATCGGCGCCGAGATCAAGACCGGCGATCTTCTCGCTGGTGGTGTCCCGCGCGGTAAGAATCAGCACCGGAATCGTGCGATTGGTGCTGCGCAGCTGTCGCAGCACGTCGAGCCCGTCCATGTCCGGAAGCCCGAGATCGAGGATCATCAGATCGGGCGGATCGGTCCGCACGGCGAGCAGGGCATGGTCGCCGCGTGCCACATGGTTGACGGCGAAACCCTTGTTGCGCAGGGCCAGCGACAGACCGGCCGCCAGCGATCTGTCGTCCTCCACCAGCAGCAGCCGCAACGCGAAACTCCTCAGGCCAGAGCAAACTTATTGTGCTTGAATTCGCGCGAGGAGTTTAGCAATGTCCCGCTGCCGTCCGGCATGGGCCAACGCATCTCCCGGGTGGGGCGGCGCCTGCTGTGCGCGCAGCAGATGCTCGCGGGCCTTGCGGCGCTGGCCCTGTTCCAGCAGGAAGTCACCGTAAAAATAGTTGCTGTCCATGCCATCGGGGCTGATTTTCAGCGCCAGCCGCAGGAGTTTCTCGGCTTTTTCGCGGTCGCCAAAACCCACCGGCCAGCCCGGCATTTTGTAGTAAAGCGCACCCAGGGTGGTGTAGGCGGCGCCTTCCATTGCCTCGGGGTCCAGTGCCAGCGCACGCTCCAGATCGATACGCGCGGCGGTAGCGGCATTCAATGAATTGATGCCGGTCCCGGCGCTGGCGAGAGTCGCCTGGATGATTCCCGACCAGATCCAGACTTCGACGCGATCGGGGTGCAGGGCAGTCAGGCGGATCGCGCTTTGCGCCAGGGTGTCCAGCGCGGCAATACGGGGTAATCCCCGTTTTTCATAGTTGGCGACCGCCCAGCGCTGCTGCAAGTCCTGCAGACTGGCATCGAGATCGGTCTGCGCCATGGCCGGTGCGGCGAACCACACCAACGCCAGCGCGGCGAGCAGGAATAGCGGGCGTTTCGCGGGTACGGACTTCATTACGAATGTATTCCCCCGGCGCGCAAGGGCTGGCGCCATGGCCTGGTAGCATCACCACCTGTTGAGCCGGGTTAGCCGGGTCGGGGTCCAGCTAAAACCGCTCGCAACGGGTGTTCCGGATGGGGGGCATCATAACAAACGCAGCCCCGGGACCGGCCCGGGGCTGCGTGGATACACGGGTGTCATGACCCTGGTGTCATGGCCCTTGTGCGGCGAGGATCAATCGCTGCGTTAGCGGTTGGTGATCGCCACGGTCTTGTCATTGCCGGTAGACGAGTGCTGCGCATTGACCAGCAGGGTGTGCGGATCCTTGCCGAAGTAGATGCCGGTGCCTTCGGCACCATCGTCCTTGAGTGCGGCGAACAGATGCACGCCATCGCTCTTGCCGTCGCCGTCATGATCCGGCTCCGCTACCCAGATGTCACTCGGCACATTGTCCTCGACAATCCACAGCCGGCCGTCGGGGCCATTGGCCAGATTGTCTGGGCTCCTGAAGCCGGTGATGCCTGCGGCCTTTGGTGATCGCCATGGTCTTGTCATTGCCGGTGGCCGAGTGCTGCACATTGACCAGCAGGGTGTGCGGATCCTTGCCAAAGTAGATGCCGGTGCCTTCGGCGCCATCGTCCTTGAGTGAGGCGAACAGATGCACGCCATCGCTCTTGCCGTCACCGTCATGATCCGGCTCCGCTACCCAGATGTCGCTCGGCACATTGTCCTCGATAATCCACAGCCGGCCGTCGGGGCCATTGGCGAGGTTGTCGGGGCTCTTGAAGCCGGTGATGCCAGCGGCCCTGTCTTCGAAATCGACGTTGACACCGTGGGCGACGAAGTAATCGACCTGGGGCGCACCATTGAGGGTGATCGAGAGCACCGCGCCCGCTCCGTTGGAGTTGTTCGGGTTGGTCACGTCTTCACAGGTGACGGCGACATAGAGCGTCTGGGCAATGCGCTCGGCGTCTTCCGGGCGGCAGAAGCCGGTGGCACCCACAGCCTTGGCGGCTGTTTCGGCGTCGTAGGTAACGGGATCCAGCGCCAGTTCGACCCATTCCGCCGCGCCGGTCTGTTGGCCGCCGGCGACTTTCAGGGCGAACAGCTTGCCGTTCGACAGGTCGCCGTAGTTCTCCGGCACGAATTTGTAGATCTGGCCGTTCGGCTTGCGGTCTTCGTCGATGATGTAGACGTTGCCTTCGGCATCGGTTTCGATACCCTCGTGGGACATGGAACCCAGCAGCGGCCGGGCCACTACGCTCGCCATCTGGGTCGGATCCCGCTTATCCACCTCGAGTTCGTAGACCAGACCGCAGCAGGCGCCGGGGTACTCCAGGTCGGGTCGTGCAGCCGCATTGACCTCCTCGGCGAAGAGGATCGTGTGCCAGGGGGTCCAGACGATGCCGTCGAGGGCTTCCCAGTCGCTGCGCCCCGCCAGTTCCCAGGCTGCACCGGTTTTCAGATCGACGACCGATACCGCGCCGCCGCTGCCGCCGTCCTTGCGCACCGAATTGGCATCGTCGCCAGCGGCACCGGGCCGCACTTCATGGGTACGATACAAATAGCGACCGGCGTTTTTCCGGGTTTCGTTTGCCGTGTTCATATCGTTCCAGTCGCTCTCGACATAGATGTCCAGATCGCTTTCGTCGGAGACGATGTACTGCCGGTAACCCTCGGGCAGTTTCCAGGGCGCCTCGGTCAGCGTCTCCGGATCCGTGGTGAGTTCGGGCGCATAGGCCGATCCGGCGATGGGATCGAACGCCATGGGTCCGTTCATTTCGGAGCCCGCGCAGGCGATACCGGCAAACACCGCGCTGATGGCAGTGGCGAGCGCGGCTTTGTTCAGCATTGGTTTCAAAATTCGCATTGCCTCATCCCCATGTTGATCGAAAAATACGACGGTCGGGATTTGACCCGGGAGTCGGCAGTCCGGGAACCGGGTTCGGGCCTGCCGGGCGCATTGAGTCTTGGGGAAGGATGTTGCAGAGGTATGTGTGTCGCATGACGGTTTGTTGACAGCCAGGAGCAGCTGAGAGACAGCCGTCGGCCATGCGCCTGGCGGCGGTTGCTGGGGGGTATTGGGTACCTGCTTGCGGAGCGTCCGGGGCATCGCGTCCGGGCGTCAGCGCATCAGCGGGCCTGTTCGGATGCCAGCCTGCTCGCTTCGGCGGGGCGAAACAGCGCGCGCAACAGATAATCGCGAAACTCCCGCGGGTAGTCTTGCCGCGCCAGGGCGCGTTCCATGCACAGCAACCAGGCGTCGCGCTCGCGTTCGCCGATCGCCAGGTGCGCGTGGGCCGAAGGGATGTGGATCGACCCGTATTTTTCCCGATACAGCTTGGGACCACCCAACCATCCGCACAAAAACCGATGCAGCTTGTCGGCGGAGCCGGACAGGTCGGACGGATGCATCGCGCGGATCGTGGCGGCTTCCGGCAGGGTATCCATCATCCGGTAAAAATCCGCGACCAGCCGACGGAGTCCCTCGACACCGCCGGCCGCCTGAAACGAGGCATCGCCTTCGCCATAGGGGCGCGGCGCGGGGGAGGCTGGTGTGGTGTCGGCGGGATCGCTCATGGCTCACTTCTCGTTGCGGCTGGATCGCTGTACGGATGCAATGGTGCCGGCATACTTCATGCGTCCGCGTCCAGCATCAGGGATGACCCGGCAAAGGATTGGGGCCAGCGGCCCCAATCTCAACCCGACGGTCCCGAGCCCTCAGTGCCCGGATGCGGTTCCAAACAGGTAGGGCTCCAGCGTCGCCTGCGCCTGGACGCGGTACTTGTGCCAGCGGCCGCCGCCGTAGTAGGCGAGGGCGCCCGGCTCCGCATGGCCCTCGTGGTTGTAGTAGGAAATGCAATCCCGCAGGGGCAGGGTGGCCAGATCGACCTCGCGACAGTGTGCCGCGTACTGGTTTTCCGCTTCCTCCTTGATATCCACCGTGTCGGCGCCTTGCTCGCGCATGGTTTTCAGCATCCACAGCACGTAATCGCCGTGATCCTCGATGGTATCGGTGAAATTGAAGCTGCCGCCGCCGCCCTGGGGTCCGGAAATCACGAACAGGTTGGGAAACCCCCGGCTCTGCAGGCCGAGGAAGGTCCGGGTGCCGCCCTGCTGCCATTTCTGCTTCAGGGACATGCCGTCGCGACCGATGATCATGTCGAAGGTCTGCGTCGCCATCCACTGGAAGCCGGTCGCGTAGACCAGCACGTCGAGGGGGTATTCCACGCCGTCGTGGACGACGCCACGTTCATTGATCTTGCTGACGCCGAGCGGCGCGGTATCCACCAGATGGACGTGGGGCTTGTTGAAGGTGGGCAGATATTCGTCGTGAAACGCCGGTCGCTTGCAGCCATAGGCGTAATAGGGCTTCAGCGCCGCCGCGGTCTTGGGATCCTTCACGATGGCGTCAACCCGGGCGCGAATCTGCTCCATGATGCGGAAATTGGTGTCGAGCTGTTTCTGCAGAAGTTCTTCGGGAGAGATTGGCGCCGCGTGCACTTTTTTCTCTTTGGCTTCCACAATCTTGCCCGACAGGTAGTCGTCATTGGCGGCAAGGGCGCTGCGACCCGAGGAGATTTTCGCGAACCTCGCCCTCCGGGCGCGCGCCCAGCCCGGCTCGTTCTTCCAGGTTTCGATCTCCTCCGGCGTCGTCGCGCGCTGGTCGCGCACGTCGATGGAAGAGGGGGTGCGTTGAAAGACGTACAGCTCTTTCACGATCTTGGCGAGTTCGGGGATGGCCTGCACCGCCGTGGCGCCAGTGCCGATGATGCCCACCCGCTTGCCGGTCAGATCGACGTTGTAATCCCAGCGCGAGGTGTGGAAAGCCTCGCCCTTGAACGTCTCCATGCCCTCGATGCGCGCCAGCTTCGGCGTCGTCAGGATACCGTTGGCGATGATCAGGAACTTGGCTTTCATGCTATCGCCGCGATCGGTGCCGACGATCCAGCGTCCCGTCGCCTCGTCCCACCGGGTTTCTTCCACGGTGGTGTGGAACAGGCAGTGGTCGTAGAAACCGAACTTTTCGGCAATGTTCTGGCAGTGCTCCATGATCTCGAAGCCACTGGCAAACTTCATGGTCGGGATGTAACCCGTCTCTTCGAGCAGGGGCAGATAACTGTAGGCCTCCACATCGCAGGCGATGCCCGGATACCGGTTCCAGTACCAGGTGCCGCCCACGTCGCCGCCCTTCTCGCAGAAGCGCACGTCCCTGAAACCCGCCTGACTGAGCTTGTACCAGAGCATCAGGCCGGCAAAACCGGCGCCCACCACCAGAATCTCGCACTCGTCGGTCAGGGCCTCGCGGGGGACCGGAGCGACCGAATGCACATCCTCGAGGTATTTGCTGAAGGTTCCCTCCAGCGCGATGTAATCGGCAGCGCCGGCGCGCGACTCCTTGAACTCGCGATACTTGGCTTGCTCCTGCGCATTGAACACGGCGCCGCGGGGCGCTTCGGGAAGTGCTTTCAGGGCCTCGTCCTTGACGATGGCGTAGCCCTTGCCGGTAATCTTGTCGTGGGCCTTGGCGGCGCGGGTGTTGAAGATCTTTAATCCAGTGACCGGGTCTGTTCGGACTGACATGACGGACATATGGCTGCTCTCACGGCTTCAAGGTTGTAGGTAAACCAAGTATCGCCGCCATGGTCTGGCAGGTCTAGCAGGCTCCTGAAAAACTACCTGCGTTGCGTCTGCGGCGTTGAGAATGGCCTCAAAATGCTCATTTACTACCGGTAAACTCCGCTTTTTCGGCCATTCTCGCCTTGCATCCGCTGCCTCGCCAACGTTTTTCAGCAGCCTGCCAGGTTCCGCTGGGAATGCCGGGACAGGGTCGGTCGCTGATCGTGGGTCGTCAGTAGCAACCATTGCCTTCCGCCGACCAGCTTTCGACGATATTGGCGGGCGAAATCCGCACCAGGATCTTGCAGTAGTACTCCGCCGTGGTGACCGGAATGCGATGATAGACCGGTGGCAATACCCAGCCGCCGCCGTGGCGATCAGAGACCACAACCGGACCCCCGATGGGGTAGGAACCGCCGCCGCTGGTGACGGTCTGGCGTTGCATGTACTCGAACACGCGCCCGCCCGTCGTCAAGGTAAAGGAATTGGAAGGCGGACCCTTGGCCAGCACCAGATCGTCTGCCGTCCCGCCGATAAACGGGTCCATCGCCTGGTAAAACCTCGCCTTGCGTTGCGCCTCGGAGGCGCAGGCGGACAGCATGAGCAGCGCCAGTACCGCGACCAGAATACGCAAGCATTCCTCCTTCACGAGCCTGTCTTCACAAAACCGTTGCCGGGGCGGATTTGACGCTCACTACCCTAGCCTTGCCGCCGTTGATGCGACATGGCCAGCAAGTGCCGTTATGAATACCTTCAAGCTGGTCATATCCGATAAGTTAGTGAAATCGCCGGTATCTATGGCATTGCGTTCCGCTGCAAGGACTGCTGCCGTGGTGTAAAGCTGCTCCCGCGCCAGTCGCTGACACAGCAGGTCGTATCGCTTGAGGTACGACGCGCCCTTGAATTCCTCGAGCACAGGGAAGTGTGGCGAAGAATCACGGACTGGGCTGCGTGACTCCGGGGCGTCCTCAACCATCATCAGCCAGCCGACAAAGGGACGCGGCTGCTTGCCGAAGGCCTCTTCACGGTAGGCCATCCATAGATCATGAGCCGTTCCGATAGCTTCCTCGGTTCGGTTGTTGAAATTATTACCGAACGATGGTCCAACTTGGCTTTTAAGCTCAATGGCGGCGATCAGATCCCCCCTGTAGATTACCAGGAGATCCCACAACTTCGTCGGACGGAAGTAACCGGGCAAGGTCAGCATCGCCTTGTTCCGGTATATCTCGGCTTGGGCCAGCCCATTGGCCTTGATGATGTCGAGTAGCAAAGCCAAGAACCCGTCCATGTTCTTGCCTGCGGTGACGCCTCCGCGTTCACCCTGGTCGGCCTTGCCCGACTCAATCTGCTTTTGCCTTGCTGCTTCGCGGTTGCCCCAAAACGCCTTTATGGCCTCGCGGGCTTTCCGTTCGTAATCGACGAGATCAAGCGCCATTTATTCTCCATTGCCGCCGAGTGCGGATCGTTCTTCGTGGCTGAGGCCGTAGAGCTTGAACGCAGCCCGGTTGCAGGCTTCCACGTCTCGCTTGATGGCAGCCTCAGCCAACTCGCGGCGCAGCAGTTCCGGCACATCCGCCCAGCGCGGAATGCGAATGCGGCGCAGGTATTGCGCTTGGAAGCGCAGGAATCCACCCCGCATTTTCGTTGAATAGGTCGCTACAAACAGGCGAGTGATAGCGGACAGCAGCACAGCCTGTAAAGCCCGCAAATCCCAATCATCTGACGTGACGTAGTAGAGGTTGTGGTGGGGATACAGCTCGCCACCTTCAAAGACGATATGCGCCTCACCCTTGATATCCGGGATCAGGAGCTTCGGCCTCGCGGCCAGCGCCGGGGTGATGCGGTCAATCGTGCGATACCAGTTGGCCGGAGCCTTTTGCGCACAGTGACGCCCGTCAATCACTTCTCGTCGAACCTCAAGGTAGCGCCGCAGGCGCGGATACTCGTCGAGATCGACCAGTCCGCCCGACTCGGTAAAGGGGTTGATGACACCCTGACCCCGCCACTTCACTTCACCGGACATGATGTCCCTGGTTGTCACCAGAGGCAGCTTGCGGGTTGGCTCGACATCGAGGGCATCGAAGTCGCCGATGAACGCCTTGTCCGCGCCGGTTGCGACACCAATTCCAACCTTGCACCCCACTTCCTCCAGCAAGGGAAAGCAGCCTTCCAGACGACGAATGAGCGCCATCTGGTCGGATGACTCAAGCAGCCACGGCTCTGTGCCATTGGTGACTCGGGTGAGTTCGCGCACCGGGCTGGTTCCCTCCGGTAACGTCTGCGCACGCAGCATACCCGCCAGCGTGCTCAGCGTCGCCCGGTCAATGCCCGGACGGTGGGCTATGCGTGTTGCACCCGGCACTTCCCGGCTAATGATGGTAATCGCCGGATAGGCAATCACGTCCGAGTGGAAAGCCGGGGTATCCACCATATCGACATAGACTTTGAGGTGGAACCGTTCGGCCACGAATCTGCGCAGCGCTCCGCCATAGCGGTTTTTCATCCAGCGATCCGCGCAGATGAAGCCCAGACTGCCACCATCGGACAAGACAGACAGCGACCGCTCGATGAAGGGAATGTAAATGTCGGCCCGGTCCTGCACCGTTTGGTAGCGACTGCGGTACTCCGTCAGCAGCGGGGCCGGGATCAGTTCCTGACGGACATAGGGAGGATTGCCCACCACAAAATCGAATTGACCCTCCAGCGGTGCCAGCAGAAAGTCCCCTTGCGATAACCAAAGGCTAGCCAAGGCCCTAGCGGTGTTCGCGGCCATTCCCTCGCGCTTGAGCAGCGCGACAACGGCAGCCTGGGTGCTGCGGAATGTATCGTGGTGCAACTCAACGGCGCGGATCGCATTGCCCAGTTCGTCGAGCGAGGAACCGTTCGGCCTTGCTGCCCGCCATGCACTCAGCAGCCGCACGATGATCGGCAGCAGAAAATCCCCGCCGCCGAATGACGGCTCCAAAATCCGTTTTTCGTGGAGCGGTTGATCTTCCGTGTAGCCAGTCAGGTCAAGGATGAAGTCCACAACCTCTCGGCGTGTGAAAACTGCACCCCGAGAATTGCTCTCGGCACTCAAAGCCAATTGATCTATTGCCGCCTGCACCTTCTGAGAGGTGCAGGCTGGATCCAGTAGCCCAAGAGTCATCTGTGTCGATTGCAAGATTCGGCCCTTGTATTTTGGTGCGCTGTGGTTGAACCGCTAACGAGCCTGTAGAAAAACCCAACCCCGGGAATCGGAGCGCCGCCGATGCGCCAGAGGTTCGGTTTTTGTGTCGTTCACACGAGAATCCTTTGTCGTTCGACAATTCAGCTCGATTTTCCTCCAAAGCGCGAAAACGCGTCGCCGTTTCTCGGCGCTACGCCAATTCCCATTCATATCCGTGAATCTTCAGGATGTTGTGTAGCATGATCATCCATTTCCATTGCCCGGCCACCTTATTTCACTAATGATTAACCGGAATAAGTGCGGCTTGAACCGGTGCATTATTTGGTAGGCGTGGTTGATACGCAGCCCGAGGCTTTTTCTCTAGCATGTTTGCCCATGGATTCATCCAGCCATCCTTCGTTTTCAGCAAGTAGTGGCCAAACCCCGCATATCTTCCGACGGTTTCCGAGAGAAAGACAATGGTGCCGATAGGGAGATTTCTACCCGTATAGATTTTCCGGAACGACTTGCCACTCGTTTTTAGCACCTCCAAAATGGGCTCCAGTTCCAAGCCAGACGGCTCCTCATCTATCCCTCCTCCCTTGGCCTCGACTAGCCGGCGTTTTGCCTCCGCATAAGAGATGGCGAGCGCAGATGCCACACACGCTACACCGCACCCCCACTTATCAAGTTGAGACACAAGGCGACCAACTTTCATCTACCCTCCTTATTGGAAGCCTGCAAGCCGCCAATGCCTCACCACTAGCCCCTGATAACTGCCGCCGACCCTAAGTGGGTTGGCGGCTTCACAGGATAGTTGGCACTGCACCCTGTGCAGCGGTAGGTGCCGGCCATCCCCTTATTGTCTTGGAGTATGTGAACCTCGCGCTTGTTGAAGCAACTGGGGCAGGCAAAGTGATCTGGCTGTCCCTTGTACTTGTAAACAACGGCAGTTCCTGGCGTAGTTGTGAGTTCGTATAGATCGGCATGAGTCTGCCATGCCCCGGCATTCGCCAACTTGGCCTTCAAGTCGTCGCGGTCCTGTTGGAGTTCTGATAGACGTTCCCTCAATACAAATAGAGCATCTTGTACCTCGCCAAGCTTTCCTTGTGCCTCAAGAATCTTGGGTTTCGCCTCTGCATCTACCTTGGCGTCGAAGAGAATCGTCAGAATATCCTTGGCTGCTTTCAGCCCTTGATATGCGCCTGCCAGTGAGATTGGATCCATTGGAGTCTCCTTGTGAGGCTTAACGTTTGAGCTCAAGCCGAGGCCCGTCAGGGCCGTCGCCCCTGCAGCGAAGGATTAGCCCTGATCACCTAAATGCCAGGCGCTTCAGGGGGCCTTCGTATTGTTGAATTAGCGCATTTAGCGGATCCGCACCGTGATAGAAGGTTGTCGAATCGATTCCATGTTCTGGCAATAGCCTTGTTGCCTTCCGAACGGAGGCAACCGCCCCCTTTCCGACCTGCTTTTTCCAGCCAGGAAACCCAATTTGGGTGACCTTTACTTCATTTTTCTCCAGCTTGCCAAAGCCAAAGATGCCGCGCCGTCTTTCCTCAACCTTGCACACATCGATGTAGTTGCCACTAGGATGGGCCAAATAGAATCCGAAGGCTTTCAGTCGCTGATCAAGTTCATGGTAGGTGATAGTGTAAAACTTGGAATCACGCGCCCGCGAGTACCGCCTTATGTAGTCGGCTATGAACTTCACATCAGCATCGTCTTTCTTTCCTAGCTCTCTGCGGCGCCTATGTTTTTCAAGACTGCCTTCGGCAATGTCAACCATCAGATTTTCGAGATCTTTCTGGTCAACGCCGTTTGGAGTGCGACCCATTTTGTGCAGTGCGTACAGCATCACGAGGAGTCCCGTGCGCTTATTGGCGTCATGGAAGGGATGGTCGTTTACAATTCCAAATACCAATGTCGCAGCCTTTTCAAAGGCAGTTGGCCACTTTTCCACTCCGCCGAAGGATGTGAACTGCCGATATACGGCGGAATGTAGAAGCTCTGGATCCTTGGGGCCTACGCCACCGATACCGTAGTCTTGGCCATAGAAATAGTCAGCGATCAGGAAATGTGATCTCAAAACATCAATGATTCCAACAGTATTTTGCGAGTCATACGGATCAACATCGCCGAAGTGCTTCTTCCAACGCTCCCATTCGGCCTGAACACGCTGTGATTCAATGTGGATTTCCATCAAGCCTTCCTTGAGGGGCCAACTATAAACAGACACCCCAAAAGGCGTCTTGCATTACACCTGGTGGGCGCTTAATGTTTGGCAGATGCCGATTGCACAGAGGTTGTCGGCCATGTAAAACGTCGCAGCGCACCCTAAAGCACCCATTGATCACGCCTCTGGCACAGCCGCTAGGCCGAAACTGCTTGACGAGGTGCGCGCCCGTATTCGCCCGCTGAATGACAGCATCCGCACCCAGAATACCTGCGCCGATTGGGTGCGGCGGTTGATCTTGTTTCATGCCTTGCGCCACCCGCGCGATATTGGGGTCGCCTCACTCCCAACTCAAAGCCCCACCAGTCTGATATTCAATCACCCGCGTCTCGAAGAAATTTTTCTCCTTCCGCAAATCCATCATCTCCGACATCCACGGGAAGGGGTTGCTGGCGCCCGGGTACTGCTCGGCAAGCCCGATCTGGTTGAGGCGGCGGTTGGCGATGAAGTGGAGGTAGTCTTCCATCATGGCGGCGTTCATGCCCAGCACGCCGCGCGGCATGGTGTCGCGGGCGTAGGCGATTTCGAGTTCGGTGCCCTCGATGATCATGCGCACCGCCTCGCGCTGGAAGTCTTCGCTCCACAGGTGGGGGTTTTCGAGCTTGATCTGGTTGATGACGTCGATGCCGAAATTGAGGTGCATGGACTCGTCGCGCAGGATGTACTGGAACTGCTCGGAGACGCCGGTCATCTTGTTGCGGCGACCCATGGAGAGGATCTGGGTGAAGCCGCAGTAGAAGAAGATGCCTTCGGTGACGCAGTAGAAGGCGAGCAGGTTGCGCAGCAGCTCGCGGTCGGTCTCCGGGGTGCCGGTGACGAAGGTGGGATCGCCCAGCGCCTGGGTGTACTTGAGGCTCCAGGCGGCTTTCTTCGCTACCGAGGGCACTTCGCGGTACATGTTGAAGACTTCGCCTTCGTCCATGCCCAGGGATTCGATGCAGTACTGGTAGGCGTGGGTGTGGATGGCCTCCTCGAACGCCTGGCGCAGCAGGTACTGGCGCGCCTCGGGGTTGGTGATGTGGCGGTAGATGGCGAGCACCAGGTTGTTGGCGACCAGCGAATCCGCGGTGGAGAAGTAGCCGAGCGAGCGTTTGACGATTTCGCGCTCGTCGGCGCTCAGGCCGTCGGCGCTGCGCCAGGTGGCGACGTCGGCGGTCATGTTGATCTCTTGCGGCATCCAGTGATTGGCGCAGCCGTCGAGGTATTTCTGCCAGGCCCAGTCGTAGCGGAAGGGCACCAACTGGTTGAGATCGGCGCGGCAGTTGATCATGCGCTTGTCGTCCACCTGAACCCGCGCGGCGCCCATTTCGAGGGCTTCGAGGCCGGGTGCCACGTCGAGTGCCGCGAGATGTTCCTGGGCTTCGCGGTGGGGGTCGGCCGGGGCGGTGCGGGCGGCGGGTGCCGGCGGCGGGGCGGCGGTGGCCGCTTGCGGCGCGGGCATTGCCGCGGCGACGGCGGCCGGCGTGGACGTCAGCTTCGGCGCACGCGGCGGCGCGGGGGGCGCCGGTTTGCGAAGGGGTTCCTCGTGATGAAAATCGTCCCAATTCAACATGTTCTTTTTGCCTCGTGACGCTGTTCGGTACAGATGGTTTGCCGGCGGACGTTGCGGGCCACGCTCATTGGCAGGCTTCGCAGTCGGGATCGTCGATGGCACAGGCCAGGGGCACGGGCGCCGGGCCACTTGCCGCCACGGCGTTCAGGGTGCCGCCGCTGACGGTGGATTTCTCGGTGCTGGTGGCGGCGAGCGAGCGCAGGTAATAGGTGGTCTTGAGTCCCCGGTACCAGGCCATGCGGTAGGTGACGTC
>JBFXFL010000016.1:0-53230 GCA_050179115.1 Porticoccaceae bacterium
AGCCAATCCGTGGCTCGGCATGAGTTATGTGCTGCTGTTCGCCGTCGGTGTGCTGGCCGCGATGATGGTCTTTGGCACTGTGCTGGGTACGGGCTTCCGACATCTGCGCGGCACCCGCGCCGGCGTGCCATCAGCACTGCGCATGCTGATGGCAGTTGCCGCGATAGCGTTCGGCCTGTCGCTACTGCGGGGCGGCTGATCCCGCGCCGGACGGCATCCACGCTCATGGCAGCGGGAATGACGGGTTATTCCTGCGCTCCGATGGTCAAGGTATCTGATCGTCCGGTAGTGTCTCAGTTTGAATTTTCTTTCTTTTTATACGGACCACGCTTGGCCGGCGCTTCATCCTTGACCAGCGCCGCGATTTCTTCCAACGTCCAAACATGATCCGCGATGCCGGCTTCCATTGCTGGCGTTACGCGCAGCGTCTTGTGAATGCGTCCGAAGTTGTAGAACATGAAATGCAGAGCCACGGCATGGCCCAGGTTCTCAATCTTCTTGCTGAACCCGTTGGTCAGGCGCGTGAAGCGGCGCATGCTCATGCGCATGGTCAGGTTTTGGCGCTCGACGTAGGACGTGCTGACGTGGCGTGGATCAGGATTGCCCTCTACGCGGGTCTTGATCGCGCCAGCGCAGGGAGCTGGGCTGTAGCGGCGCTGCTGCGACTCTGGCACCGGGCCGTATAGCTTCACAAGCTGGGCATAATCGATATCGTTGCCGAAGGCTTCCTCAATCGCGCCCAAGTAGGCTTTGTGGCCATCAGTGGTCAGTTGCACCCGGTTTGCCAGGCGCTTTGCCACATCGTCCATGAACTCCATCGCGTACCCACTATCACGACCGCCCACCAGATATGACACGATCAGCTTGGAATCAGCATCCAGCGCGGTCCAAGTCCACACGTCGCCAGCATCTTCCGGCGCCGCCTTTGCGGTCGGCACGTTCTTGGCCTTGGAATAGCAGAAGGACCATATTTCGTCGCACTGAACGCGCTTGCTGTTGATGTTGTGGATTGCGCCATCTTGGAACTCTGCGCAGGCCGCGCCTACGTCTTCGAGCAGTTTGGTAACGGTGTTGATGGAGCAGCCAACCAGCCGAGTAACGGCGCGCATGCTGTTGCCTTCGACCAGTAGGCCGATGATCTGTGCGCGCTTCTCGATACTCAGCTTATTCACGGCTTCCCCTCAAGCGTTCAGTTCATATTGAACATTATGCTTGAGCGGTTAAGATAATGCAAGCATAATATAAAATAAACTAATGCTTGCACTTTATCGAAATGTCTGGATAATGCAAGCATCAAAATTAAATCAAAGGATGCTTGCAATGAGTGAGAAGAATGTTTCAGGCAAGGCGAAAGGTGGAGTTGCTAGAGCCAAGGTACTTACACCCGATAAGCTGAAGGACATAGCAAAAAAAGGCGCAGACGCTCGATGGGATGATTCCATCGAGATCGCCAAGCGATCTGGAACAATCGAAATGGGCGACATTTCGATACCCTGCGCAGTGCTTGAAGACGGGACACGGGTTCTATCAGAACGAGCCATTACCAAGGCATTTGGTGGTAAGCGGGGGGGATCGCATTGGCGGCGTTTGAAGGAAAATCCCGATGGCGCCTATTTGCCCATTTTTCTCTCGGCTGGAAACATTAAACCGTTTATAGACAATGAGTTATCTATCTCCCTGGGTCGGCGCCGAATTTACCGCCCAAAGAAAGGCGGCACCGCCGCTTATGGGGTTGAGGCGTCACTGCTTCCGAAGATTTGTAACGTCTATCTCAACATGCGGGATAACGACAAGAAGCCGTTAACTGCCTCTCAGGTTCCGCTATCAGTTCAGGCGGACTTCATAATGCGCGGCCTTGCCGAGGTCGGAATTGTTGCTTTGGTGGACGAGGCAACAGGGCACATAGAAGAGAAACGAAAGGATGAATATCGAGAGCTTTTCCAAGAATTCATTAGGCAACAGGTTAAGGAATACGAGAAGGAATTTCCTAAACAATTCACGGACAACCTTTACCGGCTATACAAACTTTCTCCTGGACAACCAGGAAAGCATCCTCAATTCTTTGGGAAATTGACGCGCCGATATATCTACGAACCACTAGCAGACAGCAAGGGCGCAATCTTGGAAATGCTAGATGAGAAAAATCCAGTTGTGACCGAAAGTGGCGGGCGGAAATATAAGATGTTTCAGTTCTTGACCGACACAATCGGATTGCCAATGTTTAGGGCTCACTTATGGCAAGTTGTTGGTATTCTTAGTGCATCTAGGAATAAGGCTGAATTCGACAGGGCTTTCGCAAGAGCATTTCCGAGAGCCGGTACACAATTTGAATTACTTGATGATGAGCCTACTTAGACCACCTAGCCGCTGCCGCCTTCTTCGCAATCTCCGACCGCTCTTCAGCGGTCAGTTTTTTTGCGCGGGCAGCGCCGCCTTTCAGCCCTCCAAGCCGACCAAGCGCCACCGCAGCCGGGTTCTTCTCCAGTTGTTCTGGTTGCTTGGGTTCCTCGTCGGTAGCCTGGGAGACAATCGACGCGGCTAGTTGGTTTAGGTCTTTGCGACCAGTACTTGAGCGTTTAGGCATAGTACGCACAGCGTAGCGCCTGCCTGCCCGATGTCAAGAGTCTAGCTTTTCAAACTGAGACACTACCGATCGTCCGGCTTCTGGACCTCGGCCGCTTCTGGACCTTGGTTACTTTTGGACCTTGGCTACATGGCCCACAAATTGCGAGTTCCAAAAGTATTCTTCCCGACGTTGAGTGCTTATGGAGCTTCGCGAACCCGGTGATTTCACCCATCTTCGCCTCAGTGGCGGCACGCGGCGGCCGGGCTGGCCGCTTTCTGGTGTAGCATCTGTCGATGGCAGGGCCGCTCCGGCTCCGCAGCCCCGGATGGGCGAAATGACGCTGGACTGGAAACATTACGATAGCGGCGGGCTGTTCGACGAGCTGATCAGCAGTCCCGGCAATGCGCGGGCGCCGGCGCGGCGTCTGGTGGCGTATCTGGCGTCACTCGGCGATGCCGAGATCGAATCGCGCCGACGCATGGCGGAGGCGACCATCCGCCAGATGGGGGTGACCTTCACCGTGTATTCGGAGGAGGGCAATATCGATCGTGCCTGGCCCTTCGATATCATTCCCCGCACCATCTCGGCGCGGCAGTGGCGCGAGGTCGATGCCGGCCTCAAGCAGCGGCTGCGTGCGCTCAATCGTTTTATCGACGACATCTACCACGAGAGGCGCATCATCGCCGACGGTGTGTTTCCTTCCGAAGTACTGGCGCAGTCGAAGAATTTCCGTCCGGAATGCGTCGGTGTGTCGCCCCCTTTTGGGGTCTGGGCGCACATCTGCGGCACCGATCTGGTGCGCGACGAGCGCGGCCGGTTCTTCGTCCTGGAAGACAATCTGCGGGTCCCCTCCGGCGTCGCCTACATGCTGGAGAATCGCGCCATCACCAAGCGGGTGCTGCCGGAGCTGTTCGAGAGTGACGCCATCCTGCCGGTAAGCGACTATCCCGCGCGCCTGTTCGACATGCTCGCCGCGCTGTCGCCGCGCAAGCTGAGCAATCCGGGCATCGTGGTGCTCACGCCCGGCATCTATAACTCGGCCTATTTCGAGCATGCCTACCTCGCCCAGCAGATGGGCGTGGAACTGGTCGAGGGTCGCGATCTGCTGGTGGGCGACGACGACTGCGTGTACATGCGCACCATCGCCGGCCGCGAGCGGGTGGATGTCATCTACCGGCGCATCGACGACCTGTTTCTGGACCCGGAAGTCTTCAACCCGGAATCCACGCTCGGCGTGCCCGGGCTGATGCGCTCCTGGCGCGCCGGCAAGGTGGCGCTCGCCAACGCGCCCGGCGCGGGCGTGGCGGACGACAAGGTGGTCTACGCCTATGTGCCGAAAATGATCGAGTACTACCTGGGCGAAAAAGCCCTGCTCGCCAATGTCGAGACGTTTCTGTGTGCCGATCCCGAGCAGCGCGCCTATGTGCTCGACCACCTCGACGAGCTGGTGGTCAAGCCCGCCAACGAATCCGGCGGCTACGGCATGCTGGTCGGTCCGCACGCGACCCGCAAGGAGCGCGCCGAGTTCGCGCGCCGCATCCAGGCCGATCCGCGCAACTACATTGCCCAGCCCACCCTCAAACTGTCGGTGGCGCCCACCCTGGTGGACGGCGGCCGCCTGGAGCCGCGCCATCTGGATCTGCGGCCTTTCGTGTTGCAGGCCGAGGACATGTACGTCACCACCGGCGGACTCACCCGGGTGGCCTTGCGCAAGGGCAGCCTGGTGGTGAATTCCTCCCAGGGCGGCGGCAGCAAGGACACCTGGATCGTCGACACGGATGCGAAGTGATGCTGTCGTCGGTCGCTGAGCGCATCTACTGGGCGGCGCGCTATCTGGAGCGCGCCGAGAACACCGCGCGCCTGGTCAGCGTCTACGACAGCCTGCTCCTGGATCTGCCCCGGGGTATCGACATCAGTTGGTACAACCTGATCGAGCTCAACAGCGCCACCGAAGCCTTCGCCGAGCGCTACCGGGTGCGGGACGAGCGCAATGTGGTGAAGTTCCTGCTGGCCGATGCCGATCACAGCGGCGCGCTGGTCAACTCGCTGCGCATGGTGCGCGAGAACCTGCGCACCACCCGCGATGTGTTCGCTCCCGAGGTGTGGGAGTTCGTCAATGATCTGTTTTATTTCGCCACCGACAATGTGGCGCAGGGAACGGGACGCAAACTGCGCCACCAGTTCACCAGCGGCATCATTCGCGGTTGCGAGCAGGTGAACGGTCAGATCGCCGCCACCACCAGCCGCGATGCGCCCTGGCAGTTCATTCAGCTTGGCCGGCATCTGGAGCGCGCCGACATGACCACGCGCATTCTCGATGCCGGCGCCGTCGCGCTGTTGCAGTCGGCGGAGCGCGGACAGGTGAACCTGGGCCAGATTGTCTGGGGGCATGTGCTGCGCTCGCTGAGCGCGGAACTCGCCTACCGCCGCGCGGTGCGGGTGCGGGTGGCGGGTCCGGAAGTGGCGAACTTTCTGCTCAACGATCCGTATTTTCCCCGTACCATCCGCTTCTGTCGCGAACAGGTGGCGAGCGCCATCCGCACGCTGCCGGGGAGTGAGGCGATGCTGGGTGTGCTGGAAGAAGTCGCGGCGGTGTATTACCCGATCCGGTCGATCGAGGATCTCGGTCCGGCGTTTCGCGACTATCTCAATGAAATCCAGATTCGGATCGGCACCATGCATGAACGCATCCGCGATGCCTGGTTTGCGCAGCGCTGAATCCGGCATCTTGAATTTGAAGCGACGAGTTTGAAACGATGAATTTGAAACGACAAGTTTGAAATATTGAAACCGGACTATCCAACCCACCGCACTGAATCCGGAGCATTGAATTCATGACCATTCGCGTCAAGCTGCTCCACGTCACCGAATACCGCTTCGACCGGCTGGTGAACCTGTCGCCCCATGTGCTGCGCCTGCGGCCCGCGGCCCACTGTCGCACGCCGATTCGCGGCTATTCGCTGCGGGTGAGCCCAGCCACGCACTTCCTCAACTGGCAGCAGGATCCCTGCGGCAATTATCTTGCGCGCCTGGTATTTCCCGAGCGCAGCGATCATCTGTCGATCACGGTCGAGGTCATCGCCGAGATGACCGTGATCAATCCGTTCGACTTCTTTCTCGACGAAGGCGCCGAGCGGTTTCCGTTCGACTATGGCGCGCGCGACCGCCATGAGCTGGCGCCCTATCTGGTATGCGAGCCCGCCGGGCCGCTGTTGCAGCGCTGGCTGGCCGGCGTGGCGCGCGCGCCCATCCCGACCAACGACTTTCTGGTCGGGCTCAACCAGCGCCTGCAGCGCGATATTTCCTACAACATCCGCATGGAGCCCGGCGTGCAGAGCTGCGAGCGGACGCTCGAACTGGCGCGCGGTTCCTGCCGCGACAGTGCCTGGCTGCTGGTGCAGATCTGCCGTCATCTGGGGCTCGCCGCGCGCTTTGTATCGGGCTATCTGGTGCAACTGAAGGCGGATGTGGCGGCGCTCGACGGTCCCTCGGGGCCCGCCGCCGACTTCACCGATCTCCACGCCTGGTGCGAGGTGTACCTGCCCGGGGCCGGCTGGGTCGGGCTCGACCCGACTTCGGGGCTGTTTGCGGGCGAGGGCCACATTCCACTGGCCTGCACACCGGACCCGGTGTCGGCGGCGCCCATCGAAGGCTTCACCGATACCTGCGAGGTGGAGTTTCACCACCGCAACGAAGTGCTGCGGATTCATGAGGATCCCCGGGTCACGAAGCCCTACACCGAGGCGCAGTGGGCGCTGATCGATGCCTTGGGCGCCGCGGTGGACGCGCGCCTCGACGCCATGGATGTGCGTCTCACCCAGGGTGGTGAGCCGACCTTTGTGTCCATCGATGACATGGAATCGGCGCAGTGGAACACCACGGCGCTCGGCGCGGACAAGCTCCGTCTCGCCCGGGAGCTGCTGCTGCGCCTGCGCGACCGCTTTGCCCGCGGCGGTTTGCTGCACCACGGTCAGGGCAAGTGGTATCCCGGCGAGGAGCTGCCGCGCTGGGCGCTCGGCTGTTTCTGGCGCAGTGACGGTGAACCCGTGTGGCGCCAGCCGCAATGGCTGGCGCCGGTGGGCACGGATCAGGGCCACGACTTTGCCGCCGCCGACCGTTTCGCCAACCACCTGTGCGTGGCGTTGGGGCTCGATCCCGCGCGGCTGCTCATTGCGCGCGAGGATGCTTTTCACTATCTCTGGCGCGAGCAGGAATTGCCGGAGCATCTCGACCCCCAGACCGCTGCCCTGGATGACAGTCTGGAGCGCCGCCGACTGGCGCGCTTGCTGCAACAGGGCTTGCACGCGCCGACCGGCCTCGCGCTGCCCCTGGGCTGGGACCCGGTTGCGGAGCGCTGGCGCAGTTCGCCCTGGCCGCTGCGGCGCGGCCAGCTGATACTGATCCCGGGCGATTCGCCCATGGGTTACCGCCTCCCGCTGGACTCGCTGCCGCAGGTGACCGAGGCCGAGGCGCGCGAGGCGGAGCGCGATCCGTTCGCGCCTGCCAAACCCCTGGATGCCGATTACCACCAGTACGCCCAGGCGGTGCTGGAAGCGGTCGCGGATCGCCGCCAGACCATGGCGGAGCCCGCCGATCCCGAAGCCGATGCGGAACCGCCGGCGCCCCTGGTGCGCACGGCGCTGTGCATCGAACCCCGCGACGGCACCCTGCATATCTTCCTGCCGCCGCTCCAGCATCTGGAACACTATCTGGCGCTGGTGGGGGCGGTGGAAGCCTGCGCGGCGGATCTGCGCCTGCCGGTGGTGATCGAAGGCTACGAGCCGCCCCGCGATCCCCGCCTGCTGCGCCTGCTGGTGACGCCGGACCCTGGCGTGATCGAGGTGAACATCCATCCCGCCAGCAGTTGGTCCGAATTGCGCGACAACACCCTGGCGCTCTACGCCGAGGCGCACCAGGCCCGCCTGGGCACCGAGAAGTTTCTGCACGATGGCCGTCACACCGGCACCGGCGGCGGCAATCATGTGACGCTCGGCGGCGCCACCCCGGCCGACAGCCCACTGCTGCGGCGGCCCGACCTGTTGCGCAGCCTGATTACCTACTGGCAGCACCATCCGGGACTGTCCTATGCGTTTTCCGGCATGTTCATCGGTCCCACCAGCCAGTCGCCGCGGGTCGACGAAGGCCGCGCCGAGACCCTCTACGAACTGGAAATCGCCTTCCAGCAGATGCCGTCCGGGGAGATCGCGCAGCCCTGGCTGGTGGACCGGCTGCTGCGCAATCTGCTCACCGACATTACCGGCAATACCCACAGATCCGAGTTCTGCATCGACAAGCTGTATGCGCCGGGCAGCGCCAGCGGGCGCCAGGGGATCCTGGAATTCCGCGGTTTCGAAATGCCGCCCCATGCCCATATGGCGCTGGTGCAGGCGCTGCTCCTGCGCAGCCTGGTGGCGCGCCTGTGGCGGACGCCCTATCACCGGCCGCTGGTACGCTGGGGCACGGCGCTGCATGATCGCTTCATGCTGCCGCACCATGCCTGGGTCGATCTGCGCGATGTGGTGGCGGATCTGAATGCCCACGACTTGCCGTTTCAGCTCGACTGGCTCGCGCCCTTCGCCGAGTTTCGCTATCCCCACTATGGCGAGGTGCAGATCGGCGACATCCGCATCGAACTGCGCTGGGCCATCGAGCCCTGGCATGTGCTGGGGGAGGAAGTCGGGAGCTTCGGCACCGCCCGCTATGTGGATTCTTCCGTGGAGCGGCTCCAGGTCAAGGTGGAGGGGCTCACCGACAGCCGCTATGTGCTGGCCTGCAACGGCCGCCGCGTACCCCTGCGCAACACCGGCCGCCACGGCGAATACGTGGCCGGAGTGCGCTATCGCGCCTGGGCGCCGCCATCGGCGCTGCATCCGACCATCGGGGTGCAGGCGCCCCTGGTATTCGACCTGATCGACACCTGGAATGGTCTCGCGGTCGGCGGCTGCACCTACCATGTGGTGCATCCCGGCGGGCGCAGCTACGACGACTTTCCGGTCAATGCCAACGCCGCCGAGGCGCGCCGGGTCAGCCGTTTCACGGCGTTCGGGCACACGCCCGGCAAGCTCGCCGAGGTCGCGTTGCCGCCGGTGCTGCGTAATTTCGTACCGCGCGATCAGTTCCCGCGGCCCATGGCGCCTCCACCCGAAGAGCCCAGTGATGAATACCCGCACACGCTGGACCTGCGGCGTGGCGCCTGAGCCGGGCGCGCCCTCGGCGGTGGACACGGGGCGCATACCTGCTGCCGGGAGCGCCCGACTGTGCCAGAATCCGCCGCTCGCCGACCACCGGGCAGGCTTTTCGAACCCATGACCGATTTTCACTCTGTACGCCCGTTTCAGCCCATCCCCAGCCAGTTGCAGCAGGGCGGGCAGGCGACGGCGGCGCTGAACGCGGCGCCGGGTTACGGTCCCGCCGTTGCCGACCGCCACGATGAAGTCTATGAACCCGGCGGCGCGGTGCGCCCCCACTGGCGTTATCTGCTGGAAGGTCTGGCGGCCCTGGGGCCCGAGGTGCTGGCGGAGCGCGAGCGCAAGGCGCGGCGCATCCTGCGCGACGACGGCGCCACCTACAACGTCTCCAGCGAACCCCTGGCGAGTCGTATCTGGGAGCTGGATCTGGTCCCCCAGCTCATCGAGAGCGAGGACTGGAGCCACATCGAGGCGGGCCTGATCGAGCGGGCGGAACTGCTGGATCTGGTGCTCAAGGACATCTACGGCGGGCGCGACCTGATCCGCCACGGCATCGTGCCGCCCGAGCTGGTCTACAGCCACCCGGGATTCCTGCGGCAGTGCCAGGGTATCCGGGTGCCCGGCGAGCATCACCTGATTCTCTACGCCGCCGACATGGTGCGCGATGCCGATGGCGCCATGTGCATCATCGGAGATCGCGCCCAGGCGCCGAGCGGTGTCGGCTACGCGCTGGAGAACCGCACCGTGATGTCGCGGGTGCTGCCCAGCCTGTTCCGCGACAGCCATGTGCATCGCCTGTCGGGATTCTTTCACCAGTTGCGCCAGAAGCTGATGGCACTGGCCCCCGGCGATGCCATTCCCCAGGTGGCGGTACTGACGCCCGGCTCCTACAGTGAGACCTATTTCGAGCACGCCTTTCTGGCCAACTACCTGGGCTATCCCCTGGTGCAGGGCGGCGATCTCACCGTGCGCGGCGGGCGGGTGTGGATGAAGTCCCTCGAAGGCCTGCGCCGCATCGACATCATTCTGCGGCGGGTGGACGATTTCTTCTGCGACCCGGTGGAGCTGCGCGGCGACTCCCAGCTGGGCGTGCCGGGCCTGCTCGAAGTGGTGCGCGCCGGTCGCGTCGTGATCGCCAATCCCCTGGGCGCGGGCTTTGTCGAAAATCCCGCGCTGTTCAAATACCTGCCCGCGATCGGCAAATTCTTTTTCGGGCGCGAGCCCCGCATCCGCACCGTGGAGACGTTCTGGTGCGGCGATCCGGCGGATCGCGAGCGGGTCCTGGCGGAACTGCCGCAACTGGTCATCAAGCCGGCGTTTCGCCGCTACGGTCAGCACAGCGTGTTCGGCAGCGATCTGGGTACGGCGGAACTGGCACTCTGGCAGCGGCGGATTCAGGACGCGCCGCTCGATTATGTCGCCCAGCGCTACCAGGTTTCATCGCGCACGCCGGTGCTGGAGGGTGGTGCGTTCACGCCCAGGCCCATGGTGCTGCGCAGCTTCGCGGTCGCCAATCCCACCTCCTACACGGTGCTCCCGGGCGGCCTCACCCGCATCGGGCGCGCCAGCGACACGCGGGTGATCACCAACCTGACCGGCTCCAACAGCAAGGACACCTGGGTGCTCGCCTCCGAGCCGGAGAAGCAACTCTCGCTGCGGCGGGAGGCCGTCGCCACCCGCGCGCCGCCGGAGCGCGGGGTATTGCCCAGCCGGGTGGTCGAAAACCTGTTCTGGATGGGCCGCTACGCCGAGCGCGGCGAGGCGGCCCTGCGCCTGCTGCGTACCCTGTTCCTGCAACTCAACGGAGTGGAGCCGCTGTCCGATGGCGCGCGCCGCGTGCTGCTGGGCGCGGTGACCCGGGTGACTCATACCCTGCCGGGCTTCACGGTGGCGGACGCGCCTTTCGCGACGCCCGAACGCGAACTGAAAGCCGTGGTGCTGGACGCCGCCAGTCCGGGCTCGGTCGTGGGGAGCCTGCGCGCCATGTTGCAGGCCGGTGAAGAAGTCAAAGAGCTGCTCTCCGCCGACACCCAGCGGGTGTTGAACGATCTGCGTGACGAGCTGGCGGCGCTGGCCGAGCAGCTAGGCGCGGAACAACTGGTGGCGCCGGAAGAGGCGCTCGATCCGCTGGTGACTTCCCTGCTGGCGCTCGCCGGGCTGCGCCACGAGAGTATGTTCCGCGGCATGAACTGGCGCTTCTGGGAGCTGGGCCGCTGCATCGAAAAAGCCATCCAGCTCACCACCCTGCTGCGCGCAACGCTGGTGCCCGATCTGGCAGAGAACGATATCCCGGTGGTGGTGGAGTCCGTGCTGTTGACCTGCGAGACCCTCATCACCTACCGCCGACGCTATCGTGCCGAACCGGACATCCGCCACGGACTCGAACTGCTGGTGCTGGACGAGACCAATCCGCGGGCGCTGCTCTACCAGGTGCAGCGCCTCGGCGGTCACATCGCCGCGCTGCCCGCCGTCGAATCCGGCCCCGGACTGTCACGCGCCGGACGTCTGGCGCTCGAGGCGCTCACCGCGCTGCACCTCAGTCGACCCGAAGAACTGGCTGTCGGCGCGGGCGAAGCCGGCCGCGGGGCGCTCGAGGAACTGCTGGGCCGGCTGGAGGGCCTCTTGATCGCGACGGCGGAAATGCTGGCCGAATGTTATTTCGACCATCGCGCCGCGCAGCAACAGCTCATCGCGGCGGACTGGGGTTACGGGCAGTGATCTACCGGGTTCGCCATGTCACCCGCTACCGCTACGAGCGCCTCGTCACGCTGTGCCACAACCAGGCCCATCTATTGCCCCGCGACACCCGCAATCAGCGCTGTCTGGACAGCAGCATCCAGGTGACGCCGGCGCCGGCGACGGCGGTGGAGGAGCGCGATTATTTCGGCAACCGGGTTTACCGGTTTTCCGTCGAGACACCGCATCGCGAGCTGGAAGTCAGTGTCTCCAGTCAGGTCGAGGTCGATCTGGATCGCAATGGAACCCCGGTTCTGGATCTGGGCGCGACCTGCGCCGAGGCGCGCGACCGCCTGTGGCGGGAAAGCGATGAGAATCATCTGTTGGCGCGGGAATTCCTGCTGGATTCCCCGATGATCAAAGCCGGTATCGCATTGCGGGACTACGCCGCGCCACTGTTTGCCGATACCCGACCGCTGCTGTCGGCGGTGCGCGAACTCACCAGCCGCATCTTCAGCGATTTTGCCTACGATCCGGAATTCACCACCGTCGCGACGCCCCTGGAAGACGTGCTGGAAAGCCGGCGCGGCGTCTGCCAGGACTTCGCCCATCTCGCCGTCGGCTGTCTGCGCGCGCTGGGGTTTCCGGCGCGCTATGTGAGCGGCTATGTGGAGACCCGGCCCGCGCCGGGACAGGCGCGCCTGGTCGGCGCCGACGCCTCCCACGCCTGGTTCGCGGTCTATGCGCCGGGAGAGGGCTGGGTGGAGTTCGATCCCACCAACGACAACATGCCGGGCGCGCAGCACATCACCACCGCCTGGGGCCGCGACTATTCCGACGTAACGCCCCTGCGCGGCGTCATCTTCGACGGCGGCGACTGCCAGAAGATGACGGTCGGGGTGGATGTGGAGCGGATGTAGGCAACCCGTGCGGATGCCCGGCGCAGGTACCCTGAACTGCGCCGGGAGCGCGGCCGATACGGTTCAAAGCCACAAAAACAAAACTACAGCAACAAAATCACAACAAAAAACCACTGCCTGGAGGTCACCATGAAACTTTCCCAACCCCGTATTCCACCCCTGGCCGAGAGCGAATGGAGCGAGGAGCAGCGCAAGGTGCTGGGGCCGGTCAAGGCCGCGCAGCCCTTCTACAACGTGCTGGGAACCCTGTCGCGGCACTGGGACGCGGCGCAGAAATTCACTGTCTGGGCCTATCACGTGATGGGCGAGACTTCGCGCATCGCGCCGCGCGAGCGCGAGATCCTCATTCTGCGCGTGGGCTGGTTGTGCCAGGCCGAGTACGAATGGGGCCAGCATGTGATCTTCGCGCGCGAAGCCGGCCTTACGGATGCCGAGATCGCGCGCATCAAGGCGGGACCGGATGCGCCGGGCTGGACGCCGTTCGAGGCGGCACTGCTGCGCGCGACCGACGAACTGCACCACGACTCCTGCATCGGCGACGCGACCTGGAAAGCGCTCGCCGAGCGTTACGACAATCTGCAGATGATGGATGTGGTGTTCGCGGTCGGCCAGTACCATCTGGTGTCGATGGCGCTGAACTCGTTCGGTGTGCAGCTCGACGCGGGCGTCAAGGGGTTCTGAGCCCCTTGTCGTAGGCCGAGCGCCGCGAGCAGAGAGCCGCGGGCCGGTCAGGTCGGGACCGGCTCGCTGACGAGCACGCCGTCCGCGGTCAGCTCGGCGATGCGTTCCGCCGCGAGGCCGAGCAAGCCACCCAGGATCGCGCCATTGTGCTCGCCCAGATAGGGCGCCTGCAGGTCGAGGTCGTTGGCGAAGGCCGAAAACCGCAGCGGCATGCCGGGCATTTCGAAGCTGCCGGCGCCGCGGTCGGTGATGGTGCGCACCGTACCGCGGTATTGCATGTGGGGATGGTTCATCACCTGCTGGATCGAGAGGATCGGTGCCACCGGCACATGGTGCTCGCCGAGCAGACGGATCGTGGCTGCGTCGCTCTCCTGGGCCTGCAGCCAGTCCTCGATCAGTACCTTGAGTTCGGCGTGATGGGCGACCCGGGCCGGGTCGTCGATGTAGCGCGGGTCGGTGGCGAGTTCGGGGCGGCCCATGGCGTTACAGAAGTCCTTCCAGCGGCCGAGGATGGCGATCAGGATCAGATAGCCGTCCTTGCTCTTGTACACCCCGAGCGGCGCCACCGCCGAATGGTAGCGGCCGGGCAGGTAGGGGTTGATCGCGCCCTGGCTGGCGCTGATCGCGCCGACGTTCATTTCGTGGCTGTGGAAATAGCAGTCGAGCAGCGAGATATCCAGATACTGTCCATCATCGCCCGAGGTGGCGCGGTGATAGAGCGCGCCATTGATGGCGGCGAGCGCGTGGGCGCCGGTGGTGGTGTCGCCGAGGGCGGCGATGGGGATGTAGGGGCCGTTCTCTTGGTCGCCGATCATGCCGGTGATGCCCGCATAGGCCTGGCCGATGAAGTCATAGCCGGGCAGTCCGGAGAGTGGTCCGTCCTGACCAAAGGTCGAGATCGAGCACATGATGGCCTTGGGGTTGAGTTCGTGCACTTTTTCCCAGGGCAGTCCCAGGCGGCGGATCGCGCCCGGAGCGAAGTTCTCGATCACCACGTCGACTTGCTTGACCAGATCGTGGATGAGCTGGAGGCCGGTGGCGGATTTCATGTCCACGCAGACGCTTTTTTTGCCGCGGTTCTGCTGGATGAAATAAACGCTGCGGCCGTTGACCTTGAAGCCCACGTTGCGAATCTGTTCGCCGAAGGGCGCCAGCTCGAGCTTGATGATCTCCGCGCCCATCTCCGCCATCATCCGGGTGCAGGCGGGGCCGGCGACGTGCTGCGAGAAATCGAGCACGCGCACGCCGTCGAGGACATGTCGTTTCGCCACGGGTCTTCTCCTTATCGTTAGCTGTGGTGTGGCGCCGGTGGCCGGCGCCCGTGAGTGTCAGGGTCCGTGAGTGTCAGGGCCTGTGAGTGTCAGGACCCGTGAGTGTCACGGATAGTTCTTGGCGACGAAGTCCAGCCAGGCCTGCCAGCGCTGCGGATTCGAGGGAAACTTGGGATGGTCGTAGGCGGCGATGTGAAAGGTTTTGCCCCCCAAGTGGCCGGAACCCTGGCCGATGAACTGCATCTGCTCGGCGTACATGGGTTTTTGCGCGGCGGGCACCGTCTTGGCGGCGGCTTCCGACCAGAGCCCGGCGTGGCGCAGCGCGGCGATGATGCGCTGCGCGCCGACGTCGCCGAGGGTGTCGTCCACGCACAGGTAGAGACTGGCGTTGTCCTTGTCCGCGCCGTCGAAGTACAACTCGAACTGGTTGATGAGATCGGTACCGGAACGTGCCATGGCCTGTCCTCCTGGGCTGTCGTGAGTGGCTGGTTTGTATCATAGCGGAATCCGTTTGCGCCTCTGTAACTTGCCGGTAAGGCGCTCAGGCTATAATCACCGAGTGGGCGGTTATCGGAATTTTTTGGGAGGAGCGAGGAGTGTTGCGCAATTCGGTCGATGGTTACGGATGGGTGAGCCGGGCGCTGCACTGGTTGATGGCGGTGCTCGTCATCGGGGTGATGATTCTCGGCCTGGTGGTCGAGGAGATGCCCAAGGGACCAGGGCGCACCGGCCTGATGAACTGGCACCAGTCATTCGGAACGGTGGTACTGGCGCTGGTCGTGCTGCGGCTCGCCTGGCGGCTGGTGAATCCGGTGCCGCGGCCGATCGGCAGTCCGCTGACGCAGCGACTGGCATCCCTCATGCACTGGCTGCTCTATGCGCTGGTCATCATCCAGCCGCTCTCGGGTCTGGTGCAGGTGCAGGCCGCGGGCCATGGCCTCGCGCTGTTCGGCACCCTGGAGTTGCCCCGACTGATCGCCGAAAACGAGCCGCTGGAGGAGTTCCTTGAGGAGGTTCACGAGATCGTCTGGATTCTGATCGCGCTGGCCGCGGCGGGGCACGCCGCGGCCGCGTTCAAACATCACTTCGTCGATCGCGACAAGACCCTGGTACGCATGCTGCGTGGTTGAGTCCGCACAGGCTCTGGTACATCGCGCACCGGGGCGCAGCGATCGCGACAGGTCCAGTCGATAGCCGAGGGCGCGAGCGCCGCGCAACACCGCAGGCCGCCGCGGTTTTTCAGCAATCCGCCAGTGCTTGCGCCAACGCGAGCCTTTCCGCGACGCTCTCCGGCAGGGTCTCCATGGCCTGTACCCGGTTGAGGTTGAGCAGCAGACCGCGCTGGTTGGCGACCTGTACGGTGAGCCCGGGGCGGGCGTTGAGTTCCAGCATCAGCGGACCGAGTTCCCGGTCCATCACGATATCTGCGCCCAGATAGCCCAGTCCCACCGTATCGGCGCACTGAATCGCCAGTTGCAGGATGCGATCCCAATGGGGGATGGCGATCCCCAGGGTGGAGTGTCCGGTATCGGGGTGGATGTCGCAGGACGAGCCGCGAAAAACTCCGTCGCGACTCTTGCCGGTGGCCAGATCGATGCCGATGCCCATGGCACCCTGGTGCAGGTTGGCTTTGCCATCGGACGCCCGCGTCGGCAGCCGCACCATGGCCGCGACCGGCACCCCGCGAAACACGATCACCCGGATATCGGGTACGCCCTGAAAGCTGATGTGTTCGAAAAAGGGATCGAACTTGACCCGGTACTCGATGATCGCCTGGTCCGGCATTCCCCCCAGACTGTACATGCCGCTGAGAATGTTGGAGACGTGGTGCTGCATGGCGGCGAGCGTGATCAGATCGCCGCTCGGCTTGCGAAAGCTGTTGCCGAAGCGGCCGCACACCACCAGGATGCCGTTGCCGCCGCTGCCGTGGGACGGCTTGATGACGAAATCCTCGCGCGTCCCGAGGATATCGCCCAGCTCCTTGCCTTCGTGCTGCTCCGTGATGACTGCGTAGAGTTCAGGCACCGCGATGCCGCGCGCCAGCGCCAGCTTCTTGGTCAGCAGTTTGTCGTCGACGAGCGGATACAGGTGGCGCGGGTTGTAGCGCATGATGAAATCGGCATTGCGTCGATTCATGCCCAGCACGCCGAGCTGGCGCAGGCGGCGCGGAGACGCGAGGAAGCTCATGCGTGCGGTGTGCCGCGGAAGTCGCGGAAGCGCCGCAATTCGGAGAGCCGGTAGCCGGTATAGCGGCCCATCAGCAGGCTCAGTCCGAGTGCCACCAGCAGCAGTTCCGGAAACACGAACACCAGGTGCTCGAGGTCGCGCTGATTCATCACCAGATAGCTCAGCGACGCGATCAGCAGGCTGCCCAGCCCGTTCAGGATGGCATCGCGGGCGCCGCTTTCCTCCCAGGTGATCGACATGCGCTCGATGGTCATCGCCAGGATCACCATCGGGAAGAGGGCGACCGACAGGGTGCGTTCCATGCCCAGTTTATTGGTGATCAGGCTGGTCAGCAGCATCAGGCCGACCACGATGATGAGAATGGCTGTCAGGCGGGGCACCAGGAGCAGCATGAGCCGTTCGAGATAAAAGCGCAGCATCAAGCCGATCGACACGATCAGGGAGAACAGCACGATACCCCACAACAGCTGAGTCTCACGGAAAGCGAGGGCGATCAGTACCGGCATGAAGGTGCCGAAGGTGCTGATACCGACGAAGGTGCGCATCAGCACCACGATCAGCGCGCCCAGCGGAACCATGAGCAGTACGCGGTAGATATTCTGACTCTGTACCGGGAGAGAAAGGAGCGAAAGGTCGCCAAAGATCGAACCCTGGAGCTGGGCGTTGCGGCGGACTACTTCGAGCAACTCCTGGTGGCTTCGGGTAACGGAGAACTTCGCATCGATGTCGTGGCCGCCGGTGACGGTGTAGGGCGGGGCGTCGCCGATGCGCCAGGGCAGGAAATTGGCAGGGAGCCCCGGATCACCGGTAGCCGGATTGAAGACGAGCCAGGTCTTGCCGTTGTGGACCTGGAGCAGTGGCACCATGTGGGTGTCGTTGGTGGCGTCTTCCAGGGGCAATGCCCAGAGAATCCGTCCCGGGATGCGGACACCCTTAAGGATATCGATGACCTGATTTGTCCACTCGTGCGGGTTGTGCGCCCGGGCCCGCAACAGGGTGACATTCTGGTTGGGCTGTGGGGCGTTGAGCTGGCGCAGGAGGGTGCGCGTATAGGTGAAGACGTCCGCCGATTCTTCGCGCACATCGTTGATGATGATGCGAATCGCGGTAGCGTAGGGCTCCTCGTAATCCGGCAGCGAAGGGAGTTCCGGCTGGTCGCGCCAGTTTGCCGTCTGATCCGACGCCGCCACCGAAATGCGGTAGTAGAGAGTCTCCGCGCCCCGGGCGCGGCGCTTGACCCATTGCGCCTTGCGCCGGTCGCCGGTCTCGTCTACAGCAATGCCGTAGCGGTTGGCGATGAAATTTTCGTCCAGTTTCAGAAAGCCGGGCAGTACCGAAGGCAGCACGAGGTCGACGATGGCGGGACCGCCATCGCCCTGGAAGCCGATGCGCGCCTGCACGGTCCACACCGGGGTTTCCTGATCCGCCTTGACCGGCATGCCGAGTTCGATGGCCTTGTAGGCACAGATACCCAACCCCGATAGGATCAGGAGTGCTGCCCAGACCAGTACCGCGACGTTCTTCATGATTTGACCGGCGCGCCGGCGGCGGTTTTGCCGCCAGAAACTTCGGTGCAGTCCGGTTCGGTGACGTAGGTTGCCTGGGGGTCCACCACTGCGATCCCGGCCAGGAAGCGGCGCCCGAGCAGTACCGGGTAGTTGAACTCGCTGCGGTCGGCGAGCGTGAATTCGATCTGGTGAGGGGTGCCGCTGAAGCAGAGTTCCAGCGTTACGACAGGGCGCTTGCCCGGCTTGCCGTTGTGCTCCTTGATGAGGACGCTGCGCAGGCGCGGACGCTCCAGGGCAATGGTCCGCGTCTTGCCCCGGATGCCCTTGAGGACCAGCTCGAAGCGTACCCAGGGCTTGCCGTTGCGGGTAAAGGATTCGATGTCGCGGGCGTTGATCGAGGAGGTTTTGGCGCCGGTATCCAGTTTGGCTTTGATCCGATGCTGCGGCAGCTCGGACAGGTAGACGGGCTCCAGCCAGCCAGCCATAACCTTGTTTGAATCTGTCGGCGCGGCCGCGCATGGCGCGGACAACCACAGCAGACCGACAATGCCGGCCAGCCAGCGCATCGCAATCATTCCCCTTCCCCCCGTCGCCGTTGCCGGCGCTCGTTATCGCTATGCGCGCGCGGGCAGCGGCTGCCCGCGCGCGACCAATTTCATCATCCCGGGTCCGGGGCAGATCCGCGCGTGCGGGCCCTGGATATTCCTGCAACGCGCCCCGGGTGGCTTCCCCGCGGATTCACGCCCTGGCCGCTTCGGCGTGGGCCAGACCCCGCATGGGCAGTCGAAGTGTCACATGGCTATTGGTTTGCTTCCGGTCGGGCCCGGGTCAGTGGTGGTGGCCGCCGGCGCCATGGACATGACCATGGAGCAGTTCCTGCTCGGTGGCCGGTCGCACCGAGTCCACGGTGACGTTGAAATGCAGGGTCATGCCGGCCAGCGGGTGATTGCCGTCGAGAGTCACGGTATCGCCTTCGATCTCGGTGACCACCACGGTGATCTGCCCCTGGGGGGTGTTGCCCGAGAAGCGCATGCCGATCTCGATTTCCTGGTCTTCCCGGAACATATCGCGGGGCACGCGCTGAACCATGTCGGGGTCGCGCTCGCCATAGGCGGCGACGGCCGGGATAACCGCAGTGAACTGCTCGCCGGCGGCACGGCCCAGCAGTTGCTGTTCGAGGCCGGGAATGATGTTGCCGGCACCCTGCAGATAGACCAGCGGCTGGTCCGGCTGGCTGGCATCGAGAATCACGCCACCGTCATCGGTAAGGGTGTAATGAATGGCGACGACGGATTTCAGGGCGATGGTCACGATGCGTACCTCACTATCAGCGGCGCGCCATTATGGGCGATTGTCGGTTCAGGCTCAAAATCCGGCAGATCGAGGGCGGGCGCATCCGACCGCTGTCGATGACCCGGCCGGAGCCGCTCGCGGAGGGATCGCGTCGGGTCATTGCCGGGCTCTCCGGCACCGTAGCGGTGCGGTCGGGTAATTTGCTGCTGTTTTTCGAAGCGCCCGAGCGCGACTGAGGTTCGCAGACAGGACCTAAACCCTTGGAAAACCGGCGCGGCGACGGATGGCACGGAACTTGTATTTCTGAACAGCGCACATGGTGCATGTACTCCACGCCATAGCGGGCAATGCTGCCCACGGACCTCCCTCAAGCCCCCGGGAATGTCCGTGGGCTTTTTTTTTGCAGTTGCGGCCGCGACACCAGCGGTTGTCGATACAGGAGAGTTCCCCATGCTCAAGTACACCAAGTCCGGGTTGGCGCTGGCATCCCTGCTCGCGCTGGGAATCGCGCCGGCACTGGCGGACGGCATTGCCGATGGCTTCTCCAGGGCCATCAAGCAGAGCGATACCACGCTGAGCTTTCGCTATCGCTACGAATCCGTGGATCAGGATGGATTACCCCAGGATGCCAATGCCTCGACGTTGCTGTCGCGACTGACGTGGAAATCCGGCACCGTACGCGGCGTCAGCGGACTGTTTGAGGTGGACAACGTTTCCTACCTCGGCGATGACGACTTCAACAACACCACCAACCGCAAGGCCACCTACCCCATCGTCGCCGACCCGGATTACACCGAGGTCAACCAGGCGTTGCTGAGCTATGTGGTGAACCGCAATGCAAAAATCACGGTGGGGCGCCAGCGCATCCAACATGCCGGCGAACGCTTCCTGGGCGGCGTGGCCTGGCGCCAAAACGAGCAGACCTTCGACTCCGCGCGCATCGAGTTCAAGCCCGTGTCGCGCCTCGCGGTCGATTATGCCTACATCTGGGACGTGAACCGGGTCTTCGACCCCCACACCGACCTCGGCGATTTTCCCGGCGATACGGCGCTCGGCGATTTCAATGGCGACATCCACGCCGCCATTGCGACCTACGATCTCGGCAGTGGCCGCACCCTCGCGGGCTACAGTTACCTGTTGGGGATTCATGAATTGCCGAATCTGTCGAGCAGCACTTTCGGCCTTGAGTACAAGGGCAACACCAAGGTGTCGGAAGCGCTGACGCTGGCGGTGAATCTTGCCTATGCACACCAGGAGGACTATCGCGACAGCCAGCTCAGCTACAGCGCGCCCTACTACTTCGGTGAAGTGATGGGACTCATGGTTCCGGTGAACCTCGTGGGCGGTGCCGCCAAACCCATGCCCGTCAGTTTCGGGGCTGGCTACGAGGTGATGGGCAGCGACCAGGGTGTTACCAGCTTTCAGACTCCGCTCGCCACCCTGCACAAGTTCGATGGTTTCGCCGACAAGTTTCTGACCACGCCACCGAAGGGCATAGAAGATGCTTATCTGAAAGCAGGAGTCACCCTGGCGGGCGTCGCACTGACAGCCCTTTACCATGAGTTTGACGCGGAAGACGGCGGTATGCACTACGGCGACGAGATCGACCTGGTGGCCGCCTACGCCTTTAGTCCGCGCTACGGCGCGCAGCTGAAATATGCGTCTTACGACGCCGACGAGTTCGCTACCGATACCGAAAAGCTATGGCTGATGGTAACCGCAACATTCTGATTGCCCGCTCCTCTCGTTGTGCTTGGGAGCATGTTGCGTGCTCCCTTTTTTATGGACCGGTCCCGCGGCGTCGTCATGTCTGAGTATCCAGGCGCAGAGATCAGCATCATGCTGGTGGACGACAGTCCCGAGCGCGCCGCCATGGTCGAAGCCGCGCTGGGTTGCCAGGGTTTCAACGTGGTTGCCGTATTGCCCACCGCTTCGGGGCTGTTGTTCCAGATGGAGCAGCACAGGCCCCAGGTGGTGATGATCGATCTGGAATCGCCGGATAGGGACATTCTCGAAAGCCTGGCCGTCCTGAACCAGCAGCAACCCACGCCCGTGGTGATGTTTTCGCGCGAACTGGATCCGGCCTTCATCCAGCAGGCGATTGCCGCCGGAGTCAGCGCGTATCTCGCCGAAGGCGTCGATCCGGATCGCGTAAAAACCGTGATTGATATTGCGATAGCGCAGTTCGAGCATTTTCAGGCACTGCGCCGCAACTTTGAAGAAACGCTGCGCGAACTGGAAAGCCGCAAGCTGGTGGATCGCGCCAAGCGCCTCCTGATGGCGCACCAGAAGATCGACGAAGACCAGGCTTACGCGCTGATGCGCAAGCTGGCCATGAACAGCAATCAGAAAATCACCGCGGTGGCGACCGGTGTGATCGCCATCCTCGACAAGAATCCAGCGGAGTCCGTGCATGAATCCTTCTGAAGCGCCGTTGGCCGGCTTGCCGCTCGCCGAGAAGACCCGGCTGCACGTCGGGTTTATGCGTCTTACCGATGCAGCGCCTCTGGTGATTGCACGGGAACGGGGTTTTTTCGAGGAGTTCGGACTCGACGTTGAACTGATCCGCGAGGTGTCCTGGGCCAACATCCGGGACAAGGTGACCGTCGGCGCACTGGACGCTGCGCAGATGCTGGCCCCCATGCCGCTGGTCACTTCGCTGGGTCTGGCGGGCCAGCGCTGCCAGCTGCTGACGGGGCTGATGCTGAATCTGAACGGCAACGCGATTACCCTGGCGGCGGGCCTGCATGAGCAACTGGGCGAGGGCGCTGTTCCGCCCGCGGATCCGCTAGCGGCGGCACGCGGGCTGGCGCGCTGGATCGCCGGTGGCCGGCGCCCGACCTTTGCCACGGTATATTCGTTTTCCACCCACACCCTGCAACTGCGGCTGTGGCTGGCCGCGGGCGGCATCGATCCCGATACCCAGGTGCGGTTGATCGTGCTGCCGCCCGAGCAGATGGTCGACAGCCTGGCGCGCGGCATCATCGACGGCTTTTGCGTCGGCGAACCCTGGAACTCGGCGGCGGTACAGGCGGGCGTGGGCGTGGTGGCGGCATCCGGTCACGAGATCTGGAACAACGCGCCGGAAAAGGTACTGGGCGTCACCGGGCATTGGCACGAGAAACATCCCGGCACCCATTTGCGGCTGCGACTGGCGCTGATGCGCGCGGCACAGTGGCTCGTCGAGCCGGAGCATCGTCGCCAGGCCGCGAAATTGCTGTCTGCCCCGCACTATCTGGATGTACCGGAAGCCCTGCTGCTGCCGGCGCTGCTCGGGAATTTCCAGTACCGACGCAATGGTCCGGTGGTGGGGAATCCCGATTTTATGGTCTTCCATCGCTACCAGGCCGGGTTTCCCTGGCGATCCCGTGCCGAGTGGCTTTTGCAAGAGTGTCTGAGTCTGCTGGGAAAGTCGCTCCCCGACAGTGAAATCGCCGCGCTGATAGTCGCGAGCTATCGCACCGATCTGTATCGCGAGTGCGCCGAACGTCTCGGCTGGAATTGTCCGACGATGGACTATAAGGCCGAAGGACAGCATGCAGATGCGCACGACATCGCGCCCGGTGTCCGGCTTGGCCCTGACCTGATGCTCGATGGCCGTACCTTCGAGCCGTCGGCAAGTGTGCGCACGAGCGGTCCGCACTATGCGCGGTGATAGGGCACTCGGCCCTCGCAAGGTCGTATCCCGGTGCGCCGGAGCGCGTCCGCGCTCAGGTCCGGCGCGAGGCGAACCGGCCAGTCGGGAGCATAACGCCTTGAAAAACCGTACGCAGAGCGAGTTTCCTCAGGTATCGAAAGGAGTGGCACGACATCTGCTTTAACTGGAAGGTAAGTGCAAAGGTGTAACCGTCAGTCGTTTATGTAAGCCAGGGCAGTGCAGCCCACCCCGGTCAACCCCGGGGTGGGCTTTTTTTTGGCCTGGCGCACGTCACCAAAGGAGTCGAATGCATGCTCAACACCCGATTGTCCTTCTTCTCTTCTGCGATTTTCGCTGATTGCCAGCGCGTACTTGCCGCAGTGCTATGTCTGCTGCCGCTGGCTGCCAGCGCTGCGATCGGACCGCCGGAAAAGGAAGGTCTCAAATTCGGCTTTATCAAGCTGACCGATATGGCCCCGCTCGCCATTGCCTACGAAAAGGGCTTTTTCGAAGACGAAGGGTTGTATGTCACCCTCGAAGCCCAGGCGAACTGGAAGGTGCTGCTTGACGGGGTGATCGACGGACAGCTCGACGGCGCCCACATGCTCGCCGGTCAGCCGCTGGCCGCGACCATCGGCTTCGGCACCCAGGCTCATGTGATCGCGCCCTTCAGCATGGACCTCAACGGCAACGCCATCACGGTTTCCAATGCCGTCTGGGCGCAGATGAAGGAGCACATCCCCCGCGGCGCGGACGACAAGCCGGCCCATCCCATCAAGGCCGACTCCCTCAAACCCGTGGTCGACGCCTACCGCGCCCAGGGCAAGCCCTTCAATCTGGGCATGGTGTTCCCGGTCTCCACCCACAACTACGAGTTGCGCTACTGGCTGGCGGCGGGCGGCATCCACCCCGGCTACTACGCGCCGGCCCGCGGCGACACCGCCGGGCAGGTGCAGGCCGACGTGCTGCTCTCGGTGACGCCGCCGCCGCAGATGCCGGCGACCCTGGAGGCGGGCACCATCCTCGGCTACTGCGTGGGCGAGCCCTGGAACCAGCAGGCGGTGTTCAAGGGCATCGGCGTGCCGGTGATCACCGACTACGAGATCTGGAAGAACAACCCCGAGAAGGTGTTCGGCATCACCGCGGAGTTCGCCCAGCGCTATCCCAACACGGCGGTGCGCATCGTCAAGGCACTGATCCGCGCCGCCCACTGGCTGGACGCCGACGCCAACGCCAACCGGCCCGCGGCGGTCCGCTACCTGTCTCAGTCCAATTACGTGGGTGCCGACTACGAGGTGATCGCCAACTCTATGACCGGCACCTTTGAGTACGAGAAGGGCGATCGACGGCCGATCCCGGATTTCAACGTATTTTTCCGCTACCACGCCACCTATCCCTACTACAGCGACGCCATCTGGTATCTGACCCAGATGCGGCGCTGGGGCCAGATCGCTGAGGCCAAACCGGACGACTGGTACAAGGACATGGCGAAAAAAGTCTATCGGCCGGATATCTATCAGCAGGCCGCCACGGAGCTGATTGCCGAAGGCAAATTCAGCGCCGCTGACTTTCCGGACTTTGCCGCCGAGACGGGCTATCGGGCGCCGACCGATGAATTCATCGATGGCATCGAATACGACGGTACCCAGCCCAATGCCTATCTCGCCAAATTCCCCATCGGCCTGAAGGTCGAAGACACCCTGAAGTGATGTGCAACGCAAGTTGTCCGTCGGCGGCCGGCCCCGGGCCGGTCCGCCCAGCAGTCGGAGGAGACCGCTCATGACCCGCACCGCAGTTGCCCCAGTCCCGCTCAAGCCGGCCCCCACCCCCCCCGCGGGTAGCGCTCCGGCCAGGCCCGCCGGGCGTCCCCCGGTGCCGCCGAAGCCAGCCCCCAAGGGGGGCGCGCCCCTCTATGTCCGTATCCGCAAGGTGCTGGAATTGCTGGGGCTCAATTGGTTCGTCCCCCTGGTCAATCTGTGCGCGGGAGAAAACCCGCGCGCGCAGGCCCGCGAGCTGTGGCTGATGGCCGGCGTTCCCGTGCTGGCCCTGCTCGCCTTCCTGGTCGTCTGGCACTGGGGCGCGGCGAAGATCGAGACCAGTCTCGGCGTGATTCCCGGGCCCGCCCAGGTGTGGGAGGAGGCCGGAGGGCTGATCAAGGAACACCGCGCCGAGCAGGAAAAGGCAGCGGCCTTCATGGCTCGCCAGGAGCAGCGCAACACCGAGCTTCTGGCGGCGGATCCGAACGCCGAGGTGCGGATCCGGCCCTACACCGGCCGGCCCACCTACCCGAGCCAGATCCTCACCAGCCTGTACACGGTGTTCACGGGCTTTCTGTTCGCCACTCTGGTGGCGGTCCCGGTGGGTATCCTGTGCGGCATGAGCCGGATCATCAATACCGCACTCAATCCCCTCATCCAGATCTTCAAGCCGGTGTCTCCACTGGCCTGGCTGCCGATCGTCACCATGGTGGTCAGCGCCCTCTACGCCGGTGGCAGCGGCGCCTGGTTCGAGAAGTCCTTTCTGGTGTCGGCGATCACCGTGACCCTGTGTTCCCTGTGGCCGACGCTGATCAACACCGCCGTCGGCGTTGCCTCCATCGACAAGGATCTGATCAATGTCGGCCGGGTGCTGCAGCTCGGCAAGGCGACCCAGATCACCAAGATCATTCTGCCCTCGTCGCTGCCGCTGATCTTTACCGGACTCCGGCTCTCGCTTGGGGTCGGCTGGATGGTGCTCATCGCCGCCGAGATGCTGGCGCAGAACCCGGGCCTGGGCAAGTTCGTCTGGGACGAGTTCCAGAACGGCAGTTCCAGCTCCCTGGGCCGAATCATGGTGGCGGTTTTCACCATCGGTATCATCGGCTTTCTGCTCGATCGCGTGATGCTCACGCTGCAGAAGCTGTTCTCCTTTGGCGAAGTACGGGCGTGAGGGGGCGGTCATGACGTTGCTTGCGCTGGCAGGTGTTACCAAGGGCTACGGCGAGGGCGCGTCCCGCACCCCGGTGCTCCACGACATCAATCTCGAAATAGAGGAGGGGGAGTTCGTCGCTGTGGTCGGCTTTTCCGGCAGCGGCAAGACCACGCTGATCTCGGCCATTGCCGGACTGATCCAGCCGGACAGCGGCAGCATCCGCCTGAAGGGCAAGACCATCGAGGGCCCCGGGCCAGATCGCGGCATCGTGTTTCAGAGTTATTCACTGATGCCCTGGCTCACGGTGCATGGCAATGTCGCGCTGGCCGTCAACCAGGTGTTCCGCGACTGGCCAAAGGAAAAGCGCGAAGCCCAGGTCCGCAAGTATGTCGAGATGGTGGGCCTGGGGCCGGCTTCCCACAAGCGTCCAGCGGAGCTGTCCGGCGGCATGCGTCAGCGCGTCGCGGTGGCGCGCGCCTTGGCGGCGAGCCCGGATATCCTGCTGCTCGACGAACCCTTGAGCGCGCTCGATGCATTGACCCGCGCGAATCTGCAGGACGAAATCCTGCGCATCTGGGAGCAGGATCGCAAGACCGTCATCCTGATCACCAACGACGTCGATGAAGGCCTGTTGATGGCGGATCGGGTGATTCCGCTCAAGCCGGGGCCCGATGCGACCTTCGGACCCGAATTCATCGTGGACTTGCCGCGGCCGCGTCAGCGCACGGAAATGAATCACGATCCGCGCTTCAAGCAGCTGCGCGGGGAAATCACTCAGTATCTGATGGGCGTGGGAATCGACAACGCGGTGGGTGCCGGTGGTCGTGCGGTCGCCTTGCCGCCCGTGAGGCCCAATACCAGCATCGACTGGAAGCTGGATACCACGACGCTGAAGCCGATGCCGGAGTCAGCTGGTCGCGAGCGCTATCTGGAGTTCTCCCAGCTCACCAAGGTGTATCCCACGCCAAAAGGCCCGCTGGCCGTGGTGGAGGATTTCAATCTCAAGATGCGCCAGGGCGAATTCGTGTCGCTGATCGGGCATTCCGGTTGCGGCAAATCCACCGTGTTGTCGATGTGTGCCGGACTCAACGACATCAGCAGCGGCGGCATCATCCTCGATGGCAAGGAGATCGACGGCGCCGGCCCCGACCGCGCCGTGGTATTCCAGGCGCCGAGTCTGTTTCCCTGGCTGACCGCGTTCGAAAACGTCTATCTCGGAGTGGAAAGCGTCTACCCCCACGCCCAGCAGAGCGAGCGCGACGACATCGTCGAGTACTACCTGACCCGTGTGGGCCTGGCCGACGCCATGCACAAGAAGGCCGGCGCGCTCTCCAACGGCATGAAGCAGCGGGTCGGGATCGCGCGTGCCTTTGCCCTTGCGCCCAAGCTGTTGCTGCTCGACGAGCCCTTCGGAATGCTGGATTCGCTGACGCGCTGGGAGTTGCAGGAAGTGCTGATGGAAGTCTGGGATCGCACCAAGCTCACCGCGCTCATGGTCACCCATGATGTGGACGAGGCCATTTTGCTGGGCGACCGCGTGGTGATGATGACCAACGGCCCCCACGCCCGTGTCGGCAAGGTGATCGACATCGACATCCCGCGTCCGCGCAGCCGCAAGGCACTGCTGGAGCATCCCGATTATTACAGTTACCGCGAGAGCCTGATCAGTTTTCTCGCGGAATGTGATCGGCATTGAGTGCCGTGGATGATGTCCGGTGTTAGCGGCGCAACATCCAGAACCCGAGCGCCAGATTGAGCAGCAGGCTGGCGATCGCGAGACCGCGCCAGAAACCGAGCGGATCGCGTTCCAGCAACGGCCGTTGGTTTTCGTGGGAGAAATCGGCATTCGGGTTGCACAAATCGAAGACGAATTCGGATACCTCGGCGTAACGCCGCTCCATGGAGCGGGACAGGGCCTTTTCCAGCGCGCGGTCCACCCAGGCCGGAAGTTCCGGAACCCACCGGCGGGCCGGAATGTACTCCATGCGGCCCAGCCGCGTTTCGTCGTATTTGTCGCCGTAGGGAAGCTGGCCGGTGATCATCTCGTAGGCGATGACGCCGAGAGAAAAGATGTCGGAGCGGGCGCTGCACGGATAGCCCTGAAGATATTCCGGCGCGGTGTAATTCTTGGTGCCGAGCAATTGCAGTCGTTCGATGGGCGAGGCGATCTCTTCGATGCCGGCAATTTTGGTGGATCCGAAGTCGATGATCTTCACCGTGCCTTCGGTATCGATCATGATGTTTTCCGGTTTCAGATCCTGATGAATCATTTCCAGGCGGTGAAAGGCCGCCAGCCCGCGCGCGCACTGGCCGACGATCTCGCGCACCGCGCCGAGATCCGGCTCCGGATGATCGTGCATCCAGCTGCGCAGGGTCTGGCCGTCGATGTGCTCGGTCACATAGTAGAAAAACTGGCGCGGCCGCTCCTGGCCAACGATGCGCAGCACATGATTGCTTTGCAGCCGACTGCCGACCCATTCCTCGTGCCGGAACAGATCGAGGTAGACCGGATCGTCGGCGAAGTTCGCCGAGGGCGTCTTGAGCACCACCTGCCCGCCACTCGCTTCATCGAGCGCCAGATAGATCTGGGTGCGCTTGCTGGCGTGGAGTTCGCGCACGATGCGGTAGCCATCGATCTTCATGCCCGCCGCCAGCTCGGGCGGGAAGGGCAGTTCGGTGAGGCGGCGATAGACATCGGCGTCGGCGACCGACGGCAGCGCATCGAAGCGCACGATCTGGCAGGTGACATTGTCGGGACTGCCGTTCTGCAGGGCCCGGGTGGCAATCTCGCGCGCCGCGCGGTCCAGGTTGTCGGGATGTGCCGCAACCAGCTCGCCGATCAGGCGGTCGGTGACGTGTTCGTGCACGCCATCGGTAGTGAAGATGAAGATATCGCCGCGCTCGACCGGAAATTTCGTGTAGTCGATCTCGACGCGCGCATCGATCCCCAGGGCGCGGGTCAGGTAGTTTTTTTCCCGCGATACCCAGAAACGGTGATCGACCGTCAGCAATTCGAGCGTGCCGGCGCGCAGGCGGTAGATGCGCGTATCACCCACATGGAACAGATGCGCGGTGGTGGACTTGACCACCAGCGCGCTCAGCGTACTGGCGAGGCCGCGGTGCAATTCCGCGCTCTGGCTGGCCTGGCCGCACAGCCAGCGATTGGTGGCGAGCAGCACTTTTTCCACCGAGGTTTTCACGGTCCAGGAATCGGCGGTGCAGTAGTAATCGGCGAGCAGGCTTTTGACACAGGTTTCGCTCGCCAGCTTGCCCTGTTCCGAGCCGCTGACACCGTCGGCGATGACCATTGCGATGCCTTTGTATTCGAGGCGGCTGCCCTCGGGGAGCAACACGCCGTAGCTGTCCTGGTTTTCTGCCTTCGCGCCGCGATCGGAGTACTGGCCGACGCAGCAGATAGGTGCGGAAGTCATGATTGTGGGGTGCTCCGGGACACTATGAATCCTGGCGATGCGGCAGCAAGGGGGGGCGGGACTACAGTCCCCGCGTCAGCATGCACCGGCTCGTCAGCTTACTTCGATCAGCTGAACGGTGCCGTCTTCCAGAACTTCCGCCGTTTTGCCCCGGGGTTCGACCAGCAGCAACAGCATCAGCAGCAGTGCCAGCCCGGCGGTGCCGGCGATCACCAGGAAGAACATCTGCGGCGATACGAACGACAGCACGGTCAGAAACACCAGCCCGCCGACGTTGCCGTAGGCGCCCGCCATACCCGCGATCTGGCCGGTCATGCGGCGCTGGATCAGGGGCACCATGGCGAACACGGCGCCGGAGCCGGCCTTGGCGAACAGCCCGCACAGCAGCGTCACCGTGACCACCAGGGGCACCGCCCAGGTTGCCTCCACCTGCCCGAGCAGGCCGAAGCTCAGCGTCATGCCGGCAAACAGGATCACCAGAGAACGCTTGCGCCCGATGCGGTCGCTCAGGACGCCGCCGCCCGGGCGCGCGATCAGGTTCATCACGGGATAGGCTCCCGCCACCAGGCCAGCGTGGACCGCGGACAGGCCGAAGGTGTCGACGTAGAACAGCGGCAACATGGAAACCAGCGCGAGTTCGGAGCCAAAGGTCACCAGATAAGCCAGATCGAGAATCGCCACCTGACGAAATTGGTAGCGGAACATCTCCGGCACGGGTTTGGTGAAAATGTCCCTGTTGACCAGATAGATGTGAAATGCCTGGTAGCTGTAGAGCGCGGCGATCACAGCGTAGATGGCGTAGGTCGCGGTCGCGCCGAACCACTTCATGTTGGCGGGCGACAGCTTCCAGGTGAGCAGGGCGAGGGCCCCGTAAATGGGTGCGCTCATCAGCAGGTACAGTACGAAATCGCCGCGGCTGGTGACTTCCATCGCGCCCATCTTTTTCGGTTTGAAGTAGGTCGATCCCTTGGGTGTATTGCTGACCGCAAAAAAGTAAAAGGTGCCGTACAGAATCGCGATCAGCCCGGTGCTGGCGATGGCGTAGCGCCAGCCGTTGTCGCCGCCGATCCAGAGCGCGAGACCGGGCAGCAGCATCGCCGAGGCCGCCGATCCGAAGTTGCCCCAGCCGCCGTAGATACCTTGGGCCGCGCCGGTCTGCCGGGCCGGAAACCATTCCCCGATCATACGGATGCCGACCACGAATCCGGCGCCGACGAAGCCGAGCAGAAACCGGGCCAGCGCGAGCTGCTGAAAGTTCTGCGCGGCGGCAAACAGAAAGCACAGTGCGCCGGAAAGAATCAGGATGCCGGAAAACATCAGGCGGGGACCATAACGGTCCACCAGCATGCCGACCAGAATGCGCGCCGGAATGGTCAGGGCGACATTGAGGATCAGCAGTACGCCCACCTCTTGATCGGAGAGGTGAAACACCTGACGGATCACCACCATCAGGGGTGCGTGGTTGAACCAGACCGCAAAGGAAATGAAAAACGCGATCCAGGTGGTGTGCAGGATGCGCATGCTGCCCTTGAAGGACAGCAGATTGAGTTTTTCCGACTGTTTTTCCGACTGTTTTTCCGACATGGGTACTCCGCAGGAAATACAACATCGCGATGGCTCGCAGACAGCCATGCAAAGCAACCCACGTGCCAGTATCGGGCGCGAGCGGCTGGGAATGCTCCGCTTTGGCGCGGGTTATCGCAAAAGCCAAGGTGCAGGCTGGGGCTCACAGCGGTATCAGCGCCGCTTCCGGGGACACGCAGCACCAGGATAGAGCAGATGTTTCGCGCGGCGCATGCTCCACTGCGATGCGCGAAACCCCGGGTTTGCCGCCGCGGTGCACTGCGAGCGGGCGTAAAAAGCGCGTTTGCTCTGCGCCGTTCGCGTCATACCTGCCCGGCATCCTGTGACCCAAGCGCGGGGCGCACTGTTTTGGGTCCGGGTCGGCGCCATGCCCGATTAGTGGCATGGAACCTGCTTTGAGTACTGAGGTTGGTAGGCTGTTGAAAAATCCCGCAGGGGCTCGCGGGGCGTTTATGAATCGGACCCCGAATGGCCGATAGCGCGAACACAGGTGAACAGGGCTTGATGTATGAGTGACAAAGTGAAACTGGTGGTAATCGGTAACGGTATGGTCGGTCACCGCTTCCTGGAAGCCGTGGCTACTGGCCCGGCGGCCAACCGCTGCGAAATCGTCGCCTTTTGCGAGGAGCCCCGGGTCGCCTACGACCGCGTGCATCTCACCGAATTTTTCAGCGGTCGCAGTGCGGATGACCTGTCCCTGGTCGCGCCCGACTTCTACGCGCAGCACGGCATCCGGGTGCTGATCGGCGATCCCGCCGTCGCCATCGACCGCGTCGCGAAAACCGTGACCGCGCAGAGCGGCACCGTGGTGCGTTACGACAAGCTGGTTCTGGCGACCGGCTCTTACCCTTTCGTGCCGCCGATTCCGGGTCATGATCGCGCCAACTGTTTCGTGTACCGCACCATCGCCGATCTGGAAGCCATTCGCGCCGCCAGTGCAACCGCCCGCGTGGGCGTCGTGATCGGCGGTGGCCTGCTGGGCCTGGAAGCTGCCAAGGCGCTGAAGGACCTGGGACTCAAAACCCATGTGGTGGAATTTGCGCCGCGGCTGATGGCGGTGCAGGTGGACGCGGGCGGCGGCGCGCTGCTGCGCAGCAAGATCGAGGCGTTGGGCGTCGATGTTCATACCGGGAAAAATACCCAGGCGATCGAAGCCGGCGGGGAGCATGTGCACAAAATGCGGTTCGCCGACGGCAGTGAAATTGAAACCGATATCCTGTTGTTTTCCGCCGGCATCCGGCCGCGCGATCAACTCGCGCGCGAGTTCGGCCTCGAAGTGGGTGAGCGCGGCGGCATCGTGATCGACGACCACTGCCGCACCTCGGATCCGGATATCTACGCGATTGGCGAGTGTGCGCTGTGGAGCGGCCGCATTTTCGGTCTGGTGGCACCGGGCTATCGGATGGCGAGCGTCGCCGCCGAGCATATTGCCGGCAGCGACAGTGCCTTTACCGGCGCCGACATGAGCACCAAGCTCAAGCTCATGGGCGTGGATGTGGCGAGCATCGGCGACGCGCACGGCACTACCCCGGGTGCGCGCGAATACACCTATGTCGACGGCGTGCGCGAGGTCTACAAGAAAATCGTCGTCAATGCCGACAACACCCGCCTGCTGGGCGCGGTACTGGTGGGCGATGCCGAGGATTACGGCAACCTGCTGCAACTCAAGCTCAACGACATGGCGTTGCCGGAATTTCCGGATGCGCTGATACTGCCGCAACGCGACGGCGCTCCGGCATTTGGACTCGGCGTCGCGGCACTGCCGGACACGGCGCAGATCTGTTCCTGCCACAATGTCACCAAGGGCGCTCTGTGCGCGGCAGTGGGCGCGGGCGCCACCACTGTCGGTGCCCTCAAGGACTGCACCAAGGCCGGCACCGGCTGTGGTGGCTGCGTCGCGCTGGTGGGCCAGGTGCTCAATGCCGAACTGGCCAAACTCGGCATGGAAGTCTGCACCGACCTCTGCGAACACTTCGCCCATACGCGGCAGGAGCTCTATCACCTGGTGCGGATGGGCGCTATCCGCAGTTTCCACGAGTTGCTGACCCGGCACGGCAAAGGCCCGGGTGGTTGCGATATCTGCAAGCCGGTGGTGGCCTCCATCCTCGCCTCCTGCTGGAACGACCATGTGCTCGAACCCAGGCACGCGGGCTTGCAGGACACCAACGACCGCTACCTGGGCAACCTGCAGAAGAACGGCACCTATTCCATCGTGCCGCGCATTGCGGGCGGCGAAGTGACGCCCGCCAAGTTGATCGCGCTCGGGCGGGTCGCCGCCAAATATGACCTCTACACCAAGATCACCGGCGGCCAGCGCATCGATTTGTTCGGCGCCCGCCTGGAGCAGCTGCCCGCCATCTGGCGCGAGTTGATCGACGCCGGTTTCGAGACCGGCCACGCCTACGGCAAATCCGTGCGCACGGTGAAATCCTGCGTCGGCAGCACCTGGTGCCGCTATGGCGTCGATGACAGCGTCGGCCTCGCGCTCGAAATCGAGCATCGCTACAAGGGCCTGCGTTCACCCCACAAGCTCAAGTTCGCGGTGTCGGGCTGCACCCGCGAATGCGCCGAGGCGCAGAGCAAGGATGTGGGCGTGATCGCCACCGAGCACGGTTGGAACCTGTATGTCTGCGGCAACGGCGGCATGCGACCGCGCCACGCCGATCTGTTCGCCACGGATCTCGATAAGGCGACGCTGATCCGCTACATCGACCGTTTCCTGATGTTCTACGTGAAAACCGCCGATCGTCTGCAGCGCACCGCAACCTGGCTGGACAATCTCGAAGGCGGACTCGATTACCTGCGCCGCGTGGTGATCGAGGACTGCCTCGGCATCGGCGCCCAGATGGAAGCCGAAATGGCGGCGGTGATCGACACCTATCAGTGCGAATGGAAGACCGCCATCGAGGATCCGGAAAAACTCAAACTGTTCCGGACTTTCGTCAACAGCAATCGCAGCGACGAACAAGTGGTATTTGTGCGCGAGCGCGAGCAGATTCGGCCGGCCCGCGCAGACGAGCGCGAGGTGGAGCCGGCGTGAGCAGCGTGATCCACACCGAACCCGTCCATGCCAAACCGGTCCCGGATGTGCCGCGCTGGGTGGATGTCTGCGCCCTCGACGACCTGCCCTTCGACGCCGGGGTGGCCGCGCTGCTCGACGAAGGCCTGTCGAGCGAGTGCCAGATCGCGCTGTTTCGCATCGAGGATTCGAAAGAAGTCTACGCCGTAGCGAACTTCGATCCCTTCAGCCGTGCCAATGTGCTGGGACGCGGCATCCTGTGTCATATCCGGGGCGAGCCCGCAGTCGCCTCGCCGGTGCTGAAACAGCACTTCAGTCTGCGCGACGGACGCTGCTTCGAGGATGACGCAGTGCGCATCGCTACCTATGCTGCGCGGGTCAGCGACGGTCGGGTATTGGTCGCCGCATCGGGGAGGAAGTGCTGAGACCATGGGACAGTATCGCTTTTACACGGCTGACGTATTCGCCGACCGCGCCTTTCAGGGTGCGCCGATTGCAGTCTTTCCCGAGGCGTCCGCGATTCCCGAGGCGTTGCTGCCGGCCATTGCGCGCGAGCTGAATCTATCGGAAACCGTGTTCGTCTATCCCGACATTGCGCCTGATACTGCGCCCGGTACCGCCCCAGACCGGTTCCGGCTGCGGGTGTTCAGCCCGGCGGGCGAAGTGAAATTTGCCGGGCATCCCATGCTGGCGGCGGCGCGGGTGCTGCTGGAAACCGCCGTCGGTCCCCTGGGAGAGCGCCCGCTGCCGTTGACCTTCGTGCAGAACCGCGGCGCCATCGCGGTCAACCTGGGTCCGGTGCGCGGCAATGCCTGCTTCGTGCAGTTCAGCCTGCGCGTGAATCCGGTGCTCGACCGCTACACGCCCACCAATGCCGAGCTCGCGGCGCTGCTTTCGCTGCCGGAGCGCGAGATCGATACCCGGCTGTTCGGCACCCGGCTGGCCTGTATCGATGTGCCCTATCTGATCGTGCCCATCCTGTCCCAGGAGGCGGTTGAAAAGGCGCGCTTCAATCTCGAAGCCTGGAGTCGGTCCGGTGCGCCGGCACTGGCGGCGCAGGAGATTTTTCTGTTCAGCGGCCGCACCCGCACCCGCGACGCCGACTTTCACGGCCGTCTGCTGGGGCCTGCCATCGGGCCGGGGAGCGATCCGCCGATCGGCTCTGTGATGCCCTGTTTTGCCGGGTATCTGGCCGACCACGCCCATATCCGAGAGGGCACCTACACCTTCACCATCGACCGCGGCACGCCGGAAACCCGCCGCAGTCTGCTGCATATCGAAATCGACAAACGCCGCGATCGACCCGCCATGCTGAGGGTGGGCGGCGATACGGTGCTGATAACGCAAGGCACCCTGACCCTGGATTCGTAGAGGCGCACATGCTGTTCGGTCGCCATGCCAAGAACCCCGTCGCCATCGCCGACAAGGAAGTCGCGACCTGGACCTACACCACCTGCGGCTACTGCTCGACCGGCTGTGCCATCGAGGTGGGCAAGAACGCCGACGGCAAGGTGGTGTCCTCGCGCGGTGTCGGCGGCGCCGATGTCAATCGCGGCAAGCTGTGCCTGAAAGGCATGTTCGAGCACGAACTGTTCGACGCCCAGGGCCGCGGCAACGAGCCGCTGCTGCGCCGCCATATCGGCGAACCCTTCGCGCCGACCACATGGGACAACGCCCTCGACCATATGGCGAGCGAGATCCGCCGCATCCAGGGTCAGCATGGCCGCGATGCGTTTGCGGTGGTGTCCACCGGCCAGATTCTCACCGAGGAGTTCTACACCCTCGGCAAGCTGACCCGCGGGCTGATCGGCACCAACAACTACGACGGCAACACCACGCTGTGCATGGCCTCCGCGGTGTCCGGCTACAAGCGCTCCTTCGGCTCCGACGGCCCGCCCGGCTGCTACGGCGATTTCGAACACACCCACTGCCTGCTGGCCTGGGGCTCGAACCTGCCCGAGCAGCACCCGATCATCTACTGGCGCCTGAAAGAGGCGCTCGAAAAACGCAAGTTTCCGCTCATCGTCATCGATCCGCGGGTGACCATGCTGGCGCAGTTCGCCGACATCCATCTGCCGATTCGCCCCGGCACCGATGTCGTGCTGCAGAATGCGCTGATGCACGTGATCCTCGCCGAAGGGCTGGAAGATCGGGACTACATCGCCGCCAATACCACCGGCATCGAGGATTTGCGCGCCGAGGTCGCGAAGTGGGACCCGACCACCGCGTACCGGATCTGCGGCATCGACGAAGACACCATTCGCAACGTCGCGCGCCTGTACGCGAAGGCACCGGCGGCGATGCACATCTGGTGCATGGGCATCAACCAGAGCACCCACGGCTCCGACGGCGTGGTGGGCATGAACAACCTGGCGCTGCTCACCGGCAACATCGGCAAACCGGGTGGCACGGCACTGTCGATCACCGGCCAGTGCAACGCCATGGGCACTCGCGAGTGGTCGTCCTGCTCCGGCCTGCCGGGTTATCGCGCGCTCGAAAATCCGCAGCACCGCGAAGAGATCGGCAAGTTCTGGAACGTCGATCCCGAGTTCTTTCCCAAAAAGCGCGGGCTGTTCCAGACCGATATTTTTCCCGCCATCGAAACCGGACAGATCAAGGGCCTGTGGCTGGTCGCCACCAATCCGCTGACCTCGATGCCCAACACGGCGCGCATCCGCAAGACGCTCGAGAAACTCGAATTCCTGGTGGTGCAGGATTCCTATCAGGACATGGAGAGCACCCAGTACGCCCACCTGTATCTGCCCGCCGCGGTCTGGGCCGAGAAGGAGGGCACCTTCACCAACACCGAGCGCCGTATCAATCTGGTGCGCCAGGTCACGGCGCCGCGCGCCGGCTGCAAGGCCGATCTCGACATCTTCAACGAACTCGCGCGGCGCCTTGACCCCGAGGGCCGGGTGCGCTTTCCCGAGCGGCCCGCGCAGGTATTCGAGGAGATGACGCGGTTGTCAAAAGGCCGTCTGTGCGACATTTCCGGAATGGATCACGACCTGATCGAACAGAGCCGCGGCATCCAGTGGCCGTTCACCGACCAGCAGCGCAATACCGGCGCGCCGCCACCGGCCGGCGGCGTGCGGCTGTACACGCAGCCGCGCAGCTTTCAGCACGCGGACGGTCGCGCGAAGTTGATCCCGCTGCCCTTTGTCGACAACAACGAGCGCCCCGACGCGCAGTTTCCGTTCTGGCTCAACACCGGGCGCCTGGTGGAGCACTTCCACACCCGTACCCGCACCGGCAAGGTCGGCAACAACAACAAATTCAGCCCGATTCCCTTTGTCGAGATCAACCCGGATGCGGCTGCCGAACTCGGCATCCGCCATCAGGACTATGTGCGCTGCGTGTCGCGCCGCGGCGATGCCGTGGTCATGGCCATGCTGACCCAGCGCGTACCGCGCGACATGGTGTTCATCCCCTTTCACTTTTTCGATTGCGTGAACCGCCTGACCCTGGGCCTGCTCGACCCCCACTCGCGCCAGCCGGCATTCAAGCAGGCGGCGGTACGCGTGGAGCGCATCGCCGATCAGGCCGGCGCGGCGCGCATGAATCGCGAATTGCGTACGTACTGATCCTGCGTGATGCCGTACCCCGGAGCCCAATGAACAAAATCGAAACACACCAGGCGATCTTTCCGCTCCGCGACGACGAGCCGGCGTATGCCTATCTGTGGGACAAGGACGCCCGCGCCACCAATCGCTACGGCAACCTGATCGAACTGGTCGCCGCCGACAGCGAGCTGCGCGGCGAGAGTCTGCAAATCAATGGCAACCCGGAAGTGGGCAGCAATCCCAACCGCTACAAGCAGCACGGTTTTTTCTTCAACGCCGACAACTGCATCGGCTGCCACGCCTGCGAATCGGCGTGCAGCGAAAAGAACGACAATCCGGCGCACATCGCGTTTCGCTCGGTGGGCTATGTCGAGGGCGGCACTTTCCCCGATTACCAGCGCATCAACATCTCGATGGCCTGCAACCACTGCGACGATCCGGTGTGCCTCAAGGGCTGCCCGACCCGGGCCTACACCAAGTTCGCTGAATACGGCGCGGTATTGCAGGATCCGGACATCTGCTTCGGCTGCGGCTACTGCACCTGGGTGTGCCCCTACAACGCGCCCCAGCTCGATCCGGTCAAGGGCCAGGTCACCAAGTGCAACATGTGCGTCGATCGCCTCGAAGTCGGCCTCAAGCCGGCCTGCGTCAGCGCCTGCCTCGGCAACGCGCTGGATTTCGGCGTCATCGAAAACATTCCGGAAAACCGCATCGAGGCCAAGACCGAAATTCCGGGTTTCCCCGACCCATCCATCACCCAGCCCAATATCCGCTTCCAGCAGACGCGCTCGACGCACCACGAAATGACCCGGCCCGACGGCCTGCCGGTGAAATACCATAAGGACAGCGCCAGCGGCGCGTTCAAGCCCGAGATCGACGCACAGAAGGGTGGCGCGGCACGGGAGTGGAACTGGCGCAAGCTGCTGACTTCCCACGAGAGTGCCCATGTCGTGTTCACGCTCTGCACGCAGGCGGTACTCGGCGCCTTTGTGCTGACTCTGCTCGGTGGATTTTTCAGCGACACCGCGCTGGTGCCGCTCGCAGCAACCGCGGTGCGCACGCCGCTGCTGGTCGGGCAACTCGCGTTGCTCACCTACGGCCTGTTCAAGCTCAATATGCACCTGGGAAAACCGCACCGCTTTTATCGCGGCTTCAACAATCTGCGCTGGTCGCCGGTGAGCCGCGAGATCGCCGGCATCACCGGGTTCTACACCCTGCTGATCGGCTTCATGGTGCTGGCGCTGTTTTCGCATCCGCTGCTGGTGATGCTGCGGCAGATGGTTGGCGTCAGTGCGGCGCTGAGCGGCCTCGCCGGCCTGTATTTCATGTATCGCATCTACCGCATCCCGGCGCGGCCGTTCTGGGATCACTGGCAGACAGCAACCGCGTTCGCCGGTAACGCGGTTGCACTCGGCGCTCTGCTCACCGGCGTAGTGGCGCTGCCGGCCCTCGTCATCACGGGCGTGAACGCCGCGCCGCTGGCCGCCGTGCTTGCCGCGCTGATCTGTAGCGGCCAGCTTCTGGAAGCCATCGGCCACGCCGGCCACGCCCGCGCGATGAAAACCCTCGGCAAGGAAGGCTCGGTGTCCTGGTTTCTGCAGACCACGCGCTACTACTACCCCTGGCTACTGCGCAATGGGCTGCTTGCGCTGAATATCGTCGCGACAGCGGCGCTGACACTGGTCGCCGCGGCCGGTGCGCTCAGCGGTTGGGGTGCGATCCTGGCCTGGCTGCTGCTGGCCCCGGGTGTGATCGCCGCCGCCGCGATCGGCCGCTCGCTGTTCTTCGTGGTGGTGATTCCCACCACGATGCCGGGCGCCTTTTTCTGGAAAAACCAGGATTTCATCGACCACGCCCGGGCTACCGGTCTGGTGGACATGGAGCAGGTGGGCGTGGTGCGCGAACTGCACGGCCAGTTCAAGGGCGATGAACTCTGGGCGACCATCAAGGCCGCGCGGCCGCGCACTGTGCTGGCCCACCTGAAGGAAATCCTGATCTGGAAGCCGCTGCCGGGAGCGGAGCACAGGAAATGATCGGGCCAGCTGCAACCGCAATCGGAACCGTCGGTCGCGTCGATCTGGTCGGCGCCGGTCCCGGCGACCCGGAACTCATCACCCTCAAGGCCCTGCGCCTGCTGGAGCAGGCCGAAGTGGTGGTCTACGACCGGCTGGTGAATCCGGCGCTGCTGCAACATTGCCGGCCGGATTGCGCGCAGATCTATGTGGGCAAACGCAAACACTGCCACAGCATGCCGCAGACGCGCATCTGCGAACTGCTGGTAACGTTGGGTCGGCAGGGCAAGCGTGTCGTGCGCCTGAAGGGCGGCGATCCTTTCATCTTCGGTCGCGGCGGCGAAGAGATCGACGCCCTGAACGCTGCCGGCATTCCGTGCCATGTGGTGCCCGGCATCACCGCCGCCACCGGCTGCGCCGCGGCGACGGGCATCCCGCTCACCCATCGCGATCATGCCCAGGCGGTTACCTTCGTCACCGCGCATCGCCAGGATGGCAAACTCGCTCTCGACTGGTCGCTGCTGTGCCGGCCCCACCACACCACCGTGGTCTACATGGGGCTTTCCTGTCTCGCCGAAATTGCCGTCGGGTTGATCGAACAGGGTCTGCCGGCAACGACGCCAGTGGCAGTCATCGCCAATGGCACCACGGATCGTCAACAGGAAATCACCGGCATCCTCGCCGATATCGCGGGGCGGGTGGCACAGCGGCCGCTGCCGTCGCCGGCACTGCTGATCATCGGGGATGTGGTGGCCGCGCGGGGGCGACTGACGGTGCCGGGGAGCGAGGTCGGGAGAACGCTGAAGGTCTCCAGCGCAATGTCCGATGCAGAACCTTCCCGCCGGTTCGGTTCGCGCGTGAATTAGCGGTGTTTCAACCAGCTGCTGATGCGGTTGTCAGCGATGCGCTGGTCCATTCCCTTGCGGAATATAGTCCTGTTTCCCGCGATCACCGCTCGCCCTCTATCACAGTGCCGCTCTCGTGGAGCGCGTCGATGTCGGCAGCGCTGCGACCGAGCAGGGTTCCCAGCAACTCGCGGTTGTGTTCGCCCAGGGTCGGCGCGCGATAGTCGGGGTTGTCGGGATATTCCGAGGTCTTGATGGGCATACCGGGGATCTGGAATTCGCCCGCAAAGCGGTCGTTCACCGTGCGTACCGTGCCGCGCGCCACCAGGTGCGGGTGGGTGAGGGTTTCCGCGATGGAGAGCACCGGCGCGCAGGGCACGCCATGGGCTTCGAGCAATTCGATGATGGCGGCGACGTTCGGAAACCCGGCCATCCAGTCCTCGATCATCTTCACCACCCGGTCGCGCTGCGCCAGGCGGGCGGCATCGGTCGCGTAATTCGCATCAGTCACCAGCTCCGGCCGCCCCATCGCTTTGCACAGATCCTTCCAGTGGTGCATGAAGCCCATCAGCGTGATATTGCCACCGGGCGCGCGGTAGATGCCGGCCGGGCAGAGGTAGGCGAGGTGACGGCCGGCACGCGTGGGCTGGATGGCACCGTCGCTGCCGCTGCACTGATGCACGTTGACCTCGTGGCAGTGGTAGTAGCAGTCGAGTATCGAAATATCCAGATGCTGGCCGCGACCGGTGCGGGCGCGGTGGAGCAGGGCAGCCGCGATACCGAAGGCGCCGTGCACCCCGCTGCTGACGTCGCCGATACCGGCCAGGGGAATGTAGGGCGGATCGTCCGCCTCGCCGATCATCGAGGTGATCCCGGAATAGGCCTGCGCGATGTAATCGTAGCCGGGCTTGTGGGACAGGGGTCCGCTCTGCCCCAGCGCGGAGATGGAGCACAGGATGATGTCGTCCTTCAGTTTGCGGAGGTCCTCATAGGCGAGGCCCATGTCCGCCATGATGCCGGGCTTGAAGTTTTCGACCACCGCATCGCAGTGGGGCACCAGTTCCCGCACCAGCGCCAGCCCTTCCGGGTCGCGCAGGTTCACGCACAGACTCTTTTTGTTGAGGCTCTGCTGGATGATGTAGAGGCTGCGATCGCCGCGCAGCTTTGAAATGCCGCGCACCATATCGCCGCCGGGTGCCGGCTCGATCTTGATCACTTCGGCGCCCAGTTCGGCGAACATGCGTGTGCAGCTCGGCCCCGCCAGGGCACGGGTCAGATCCAGAATACGTACGCCGGTCAGGAGATGTTGGTTCGGTTGTGTCATGGCTGAGCCTTCCGGTTGCGTGATTTATTGTAATGATGACCCCGGGCATGGGCGGGGCCGCGTGGGCGACGCCGAAGACGAGGTATCGGTCGGTGCCCCAATGCTGGACGATGTCTCGTACCCAAAGCAAGGCCCGCGTCTGGCCGGCGGCAACCCCATTGTCCCGGGTCGGGGCGGGATGGCTATCCAGCAGCGTTGATTGCTGCACTGGCGAGCGATACGGACCCATCGCCCCTACAATGCCACGAATGACCCGCACCCCAGTCGACATCCTCCAGTCCGTCTTCGGCTATCCGTCCTTCCGCCCCCCCCAGGGCGAGGTGATCGATACGCTGCTGGCCGGCACCGACGCCCTGGTGCTGATGCCCACCGGCGGCGGCAAATCCCTGTGCTATCAGGTGCCGGCCATCCTGCTGCCGGGCACTGCCGTCGTGGTGTCGCCCCTGATCGCGCTGATGCAGGATCAGGTGGCGGCGTTGCGGCAGGCCGGCGTGGCGGCGGATTTTCTCAACTCCTCGCAGAGCGCGGACGAGTCCCGCGCGGTGACGGCGCGGCTGTTGGCCGGCGAGCTCGACCTGCTTTATCTGGCGCCGGAACGCCTGGTCCAGGAGTTCGTGCTGGATCTGCTGGCACGGGCGCGCATCAACCTGTTCGCCATCGACGAGGCCCATTGCGTGTCCCAGTGGGGGCACGATTTCCGCCCCGAATACATCCGCCTCGATGTGCTCCATCAGCGTTTTCCCGACGTACCTCGGATTGCCCTCACCGCCACCGCCGACGAGCCTACCCGGCAAGAGATTCTGCGCCGCCTTAATCTGGACCGGGCGCGGGTGTTCATCAGCGGTTTTGACCGCCCCAATATCCGCTATCGCATCGCCGAGGGCGGCAGCGGCGGGCGCGACAAGCTGCTGCGCTTCATTCGCGATGAACATCCCGGGGAGGCCGGCATCGTCTACTGCCTGTCCCGCAAGCGGGTCGATGAGATCGCGACTTGGCTCGGTGCTCAGAAGCTGGTGGCGCTGCCCTACCACGCCGGCATGAGCAGCGCCGAGCGCGAGGCCAACCAGCGCCGCTTTCTGAACGAGGAGGGCGTCATCATGGTCGCCACCATCGCCTTCGGCATGGGCATCGACAAGCCCAATGTGCGCTTTGTCGCCCACCTCAACCTGCCCAAAAGTGTCGAGGCCTACTACCAGGAGACCGGCCGCGCCGGTCGTGACGGCCTGCCCGCCGACGCCTGGATGTTGTACGGCCTGCAGGACGTGATCACCCTGCGCCAGATGATGGAGAGCTCGACGGCGGAGGAGCAGTACAAGCGTATCGAGCGCCACAAGCTCGACGCCATGCTCGGCCTGTGCGAGATGACCGGTTGCCGCCGCCAGGCGCTGCTCACCTATTTCGGTGACCCGGAGCCGGATCCCTGCGGCAACTGCGATAACTGCCTCACGCCGCCGCAAACCTGGGATGCCACGGACGCGGCGCGCAAGGCGCTGTCCTGCGTCCACCGCACCGGGCAGCGCTTCGGCGTCAATTATCTGATCGACGTGCTGCACGGCAAAGTCGATGAGCGCGTGCAGCGCTTCGGCCACGACAGGATCACGACCTTCGGCATAGGTACCGATCTGAGCGTCCCGGTATGGCGCAGCTTGTTCCGGCAACTGATCGCGCGCGGTCTGCTCAACGTGGACGCCGAGGGCCACGGTGGCCTGCGTCTGGCCGAACGCTGTCGTCCGGTATTGCAGGGCGCGGAAAAACTGTGGTTGCGCAAGGAGCTGCCGGTGGAGCGCGCGACCCGAAAATCGCGCGCGGCGGGCACCGCCGTGGCGGGGGCGGATGCCGAATTGTGGGAAGCCCTGCGGCGCCGGCGCCGGGAGTTGGCCGCGGAACAGGGCGTGCCGCCCTATGCGATTTTCCACGACGCCACCCTGATGGAGCTGATGGCCCAACGGCCGCAAACCCTGCGGGAGATGGCGCGTATTTCCGGCATCGGCAGCCGCAAACTGGAAGCCTACGGTGAGGCTTTCCTGACCCTGATCGGTCAATACAGCGTTTCCCGCCCGGAAGCAGAGGGCGGCGACACCAGCGCGGAAACGCTGGCACTGTTTCGGGCGGGCATGGACGTCGCGGCGATAGCGCGCCAGCGCGGTCTGCGCGAGAGCACGATCTACACCCATCTGGCCGAGGCGGTGCGCGCGCGTCAGGTGGAACTGGTTGAGGTGGTGGGGCTCGATCATGGCGCCATCGACCGGATTCTCGCCATGATGGAACTGCACGACGGCCCGGGATTGAAACCCGTGTTCGAGGCGCTCGGCGGTCGCGTCGATTACGGCGTGCTGCGCTGCATCCAGGCGGCACGGATGGCAGGCAAGTGATTCGGGTCGTGGCGTTCGAGTCGCCGGGCGGTCCGCTGCGGGAGTTGCCCATGAACGCAATGGCGCGTGGGCCGCGTGGCAGACCAAGGCGACTGTCGCCATGCTGAAGCGCTGCGTCCTTGCGGGCATCGTGCTGCTGGGCCTGGCGCAGGTCTGGGATCGCTTCACGCATCGGGCGATCACACGAGCCGACGGCGTGCTGGTCGCGACCGCACCGCTGCAAACGCACGTCGAGGACCCGGGTCCGTTTGCATACCGGGAATTCACCCTGACGCCGCTCGCCAGGTTTTCGCTGCACGGGCGGGTGCTGTTGGTGTCGCGTTACCGTCTGGGTCGGGAATCGGCGCTGGCGCCTTACGACCTCGGGATCGGCTGGCAGCGGATGTCGGATTCCGCCGTGCTGCGGGGACTGAGCCTGTCGCAGTCGGGGCGCTTTCTGCACTGGCGCTGGCGCGATGCCCCACCGATACCGGAAGGCGAGATCACAGGTTCCGCCGCGAACATGCATCTGATTCCCGCGAGCCGTTTCATCGAGTCGCGCATCGCCGCGCTGCGGCCTGGCCAGCTGGTGTCCCTGCAGGGTCGCCTGGTCGAAGCGTCGCGCCCGGATGGCTGGCGCTGGCGCAGCTCGCTGAGCCGCACCGACAGCGGCAGTGGCGCCTGCGAGCTGTTTTATGTGGAAGGCATCGAAGCAATTGGCGACACGGGATAGCAGGCTCGCGTTTCACCCTGACGCCGCCGGGGTTGTGCGCGAGCAAGGCCCGCTTAATCCAGCACCCGTCGCGCGCCGGCGAAGCAGCGCTGCCAGTAGCGATCGTCCAGGCGGTCGAAGCGCACCTGTCCGCCGCTGCTGGGGGCGTGAACAAAGCGCCCGTCACCGGCGTAGATGCCGGCATGATTCACCTTGCGGCCACCCTTCACCCTGAACAGCACCAGATCGCCCGGCTGCAGCGCGTCGGCCGGCGGTTTTTCCGTCTTCAACGCAGCCAGTTCCGCGGTGGTGCGCGGCAGGTCGACGCCGGCGGCCTCGCGGTAGACGTAGTGGATCAGTCCGCTGCAGTCAAAGCCGGTGGCGGGCGAACTGCCGCCATAGCGGTAGTCTGTGCCGATCAGGTCAATGGCCCGGGCCTTGACATCGGTCCGCGCCTTGCCCGTTTCGCGGCCGAGACCGGGATGCTGGCCAACGGGCGGGGGTGCGCTGGCGCAGCCCGCCAGCAGGCTCAGCAGTAACGCAACCAGCAGACTTGCTGATCGCGCAATGTACGTTCGGTTACAGCCAAGGGTCACGGCGATGGTCCAAGCCCGGTAAAGGTGAGCGCCAGAAATGTGAAAGCTCGACCTGCAAAGTACGACCTGCGAAAGTGCGATCCGCCAAAGTACAGCGTACGCGGATTGACAGCACCCGCCAAACCCTGCGCATCCAGGCCGCTCCAACAGCCCGAACGTCTATGGTAACTTGTGGTTGCGTCCCGGTGCTGTCCACTGCCGGGGCGCGCCGGCGGAGCGGGTTGAACCCTGGCTCCGGCAGGACGCGGCGAAGTGCCGAATCCGTGGCAGACGAACCCATACCAATAATCCATACCAAGGCGAGGCTGCGTCCGCGTGCGGGCGCGGCGGGGGCCGGGGCCTACTGGAGATGATGTGCCATGACGACAAAACTCTTTTCCGAACTCTTGCAGAACAGCCCAAAGAACTGGGGCCGCTGGGGCCCCGACGATGAAGTCGGGGCGCTCAATTTTCTGACCAGCAAGGAAATCCTGCGCGGCGTGCAGGCGGTCAAGCAGGGCAAGGTGTTCATGCTGGGCGTGCCGGTGGCGCGGCCGGCCGGCGATCCCATCTATCCCGGGCGCGGCAAGACCACGCGCACCATGGCGATGGACAAGGGCCACTACATGAATTGCCACGCCCACGCGATGCCGGGCGGGATGGAATACGCCGACGACGTGGTATTCATGTACCTGCAGGGCACCACCCAATACGACGCTCTCGGTCACGTCTGGTACGACGACCAGCTCTACAACGGCTACGACGCCAAGACCACCATCGGCGGGCTGCACAAATGCAGCGTCGAGAAGATCGCCAACCGCGGCGTGGTGGGGCGCGGCATCCTGCTGGATGTCGCCCGCTACAAGGGTGTCAAACACCTGCAGGCCAATGAGGGCATCACGCTCGACGATATCCTCAAGACCGCCGCAGCCCAGAAATGCACCATCGAAAAGCACGACATCCTGCTGATTCACACCGGCTGGTTGAAGCGTTTTTACGACGAGGGCGAGGAAGCGTTCTTCCCCGGCAAGACGATGAGCGAGCCGGGCCTGGCCTACAGCCCGGAGCTGGTCGACTGGTTCCACAAAATGGAGATCCCGTCATTCGGCACCGATACCGTGGCTTCGGAACAGACCATGCACCCGGAGTCAGGCACCATGATTCCGCTGCACGCCGCGCTGTTGCGCAACCTGGGCGTGGTATTCAACGAGATCGACTGGCTGTACGACCTCGCCGAGGACTGCGCCAGCGACGGTCAGTACACCTTCCTGTTTGTCGGCGCACCCCTCAAGGTCGTGGCTGGCGCTGGATCGCCGGTCAACCCGGCCGTCATCAAATAGTCCGCGCCGGTCCGCCCGTGGCCGACTGCGGCCGTCACTCCCGGACCCGCGTCCGGGAGTGACGATTCTTGAATGCCGATTCAGGGGAGATAATGCATGAGCGAAACGGCTGCCGACGCGGCGCCCCAGCCTGCGGATTCCCAATCCACGTCGCCCGCCGCGGCCGCTGAAAACAAGGACCACGTCTCCCTGGCCACCTGGCTCACGGTGTTCGGCAGCGTGATCGGCGCCTTTATCGCGGTGCTGAACATCATGATCACCAATGCGTCCCTGAAGGATATTCAGGGGGCGTTGGGGGCGACGCTGGAAGAGGGGTCGTTCATCTCCACCGCCTATCTGACGGCGGAAGTGGTGGTGATCCCCCTCACCGGCTGGTTCGCGATGGTATTCGGTCTGCGCCGCTTCATGCTGTCGGCTTCGGCCATGTTCATCGGCGCCACCTTGCTGTGCGCGCTTGCCTGGAATCTCGAGTCCATGCTGGTGTTCCGGGCGCTTGCGGGCCTGGCGGGCGGGACCTTCATTCCGCTGTCGTTCGCGGTCATCCTCACGCTGTTGCCGCCGAGTAAACAGCCCATCGGCATAGCGATGTTTTCGCTGACCGCGACCCAGGCGCCGGCGATCGGTCCGGCGCTGGGTGGCTATCTGACCGAGACTTTCGGTTGGCAGTCGATTTTCTACCTGCAAATCATTCCGACCTCGATCATGTTCACCATCCTCTGGTGGGGTCTGGCACGCTCCCAGAGCAGGCTCCAGCTGCTCAAAAATGGCGATTGGCTGGGGATCGCGAGCCTCTCCGTCGCGTTGGGGGCCATGATCATCACGCTGGAGGAAGGCAACCGCAAGGATTGGTTCGAATCCGAATTCATTCAGCGCGGCGCCGCGATCGCGCTGGTATTTTTCGTGATCTTTTTCTATCGCCAACTGCGCGGCCCGAATCCCTTCATCAATGTGCGGCTGCTGAAGCGCTGGAATTTCGGCCTTGCCAACATCATCGGGGTGATTCTCGGACTCGGGCTGTACGGCTCGGTGTTCATCACGCCGCTCTATCTCGCCCAGGTGCAGGGCTATAACGCCTGGCAGACCGGCGTCACCATGATGTGGTTCGGATTTCCCCAACTGATCATGGTGCCCTTGATCGTGCGGCTGATGAAAACCGTGGATCTGCGCCATCTGGTCGCCATCGGCAGCGCGATTTTTGCCTGGAGTCTGCTGATCAATATCGACATGAGCGCGGACTCGGCCTACGACCAGCTGCGGCTCGCCAATTTCATTCGCGGCATCGGCCAGCCGTTTCTGTCGGTACCGCTCGCGGTAATCGCGACGGTTGGCATCGAGCCGGCGCAGGTCGGTTCGGCGTCGGGTCTCTACAACCTCACCCGCAATCTGGGCGGCTCGGTGGGGATCGCGTTTCTTGCCACCTTTCTCACCATTCGCGAGCACTTCCATTCCAACCATGTGGTTGAGAATATTTCCCTGTACAGTCAGGCGACGGTCGAACGTCTCGAAGGTTTGCAGGGCTATTTCATCGGTCTCGGCGCGGATCCGGTGCTGGCCGGCGAGCGCGCGCTGCGCGTGATCGATGGCATCGCACGCCGCGAAAGTCTGGTGCTGGCGTACAACGACTGCTTCTATTTCATGGGGGCGGCCTTTGTGATCGGCGTTGTTCTCACCTATATGCTGAAAAGCTACCGCACCCCGACCGCGCGGGCGAAATAGCGGCAGAATGGGCGCTGCGATGGTCGAGTCTCCCGGGGTGCCGGGCCTGTTGCTGCGCGATGGCGCAAGCGCCACCGCAATGAAATCAGCCTGAGGAACATCGCCGATGCCGCAATCCGAGTCCGCGCAGCTTACCGTCAAGCCAACCCTGGGTGTGATCGCCCTCATGATCTATGGCGTGGGCAACATGCTCGGCGCCGGCATTTACGGCCTGGTGGGCAAGGCGGCCGGGGAGCTTGGCAATATGGTGTGGCTGGGTTTCCTGGCCAGCATGATCGCGGCCGGACTTACGGGACTCTCCTACGCTTCGCTCGGATCCCGCTATCCGCGCGCGGCGGGGGCGGCCTATATCACCCACCGGGCCTTCGGCATTACTGCGATCAGCTATGTGGTGGGCCTGGCGGTGACGATGTCCGGTCTCACTTCGCTGGCGGCCGCGAGCCAGGTATTTGCCAATTACACCCACGAGATCTTCACCGGGGTACCGATCAAATGGGTGGTGGTGATGTTTCTGCTGACGCTGACGGCGATCAATTATGCCGGTATGCGCCAATCGGCCTGGGTGAACGCCGTTTGCACCACCATCGAAGTCGGCGGGTTGCTGCTGGTGGTCGCCGTGGGAGCGCGCTATTGGGGCAGCGTGGATTATCTCGATGCCAGTTCGATCAAAAATCCCGGCGGCGATTTTTCGGTTTCGCTCATGCTCTCAGGAGCCGTCCTCACGTTTTATGCGTTTATCGGTTTTGAAGACCTGCTCAATATTTCGGAAGAGGTGCGCAATCCGCGCCGCAATTTTCCGATTGCACTGCTGGCTGCACTGGGTATCGCGACAGCCATCTACATGGCGGTCTGTATCACTGCCGTGTCCGTGGTGCCCCATGCCCGGCTGGCGGCGGCTAGCGGGCCGCTGGTCGAGGTGGTGCGCGTCGCCGCGCCCTGGGTGCCGCCCATGTTGTTTACCGTGGTGGCCCTGTTTGCGGTGACCAATACGGCGTTGCTCAACCATATCATGGGTTCGCGGCTGGTGTACGGGATGGCGCGCCAGGGGCTGCTGCCCGCCCTGCTCGGGCGTGTCCATTCGCGACGGAGTACGCCTCATATCGCGATTTTGCTGCTGCTGGTAATTGTCCTTGGCCTGGCACTGGCGGGCGATATCAAGGCGCTGGCAAGCGCGACCAGTCTGTTGCTGCTGGGTTCATTCACGCTGGTGAACCTGGCGCTGGTGGTGCTCAAGCGGCGCCCCGGCGAACCGCGCGGTGGTTTTGAAGTTCCGCTCGCGGTGCCCTTGGGCGGCGCCGGTGTCGCCGTGACGTTCATCGTCAACCGCGTGATCGACGGTGTGCGGTCCGGCGAAATGGCGCCGGTCTATATCGCGGGCGGTATCGTCGCCGCCATCTTCATCCTGTATCTGGTGTTGCGGCCAAAGGCGGCGGCGATCGTGGAAATCGAGCCACAGCACTGATCGCCTGTTGAAAAACCGGCGCAAACCGCAACCACGGCCTGCCGTCAAATGTCCCCGATCTCAGGATTCATAGTCCGCGAGCGGCGGACAGGAACAGACCAGATGGCGGTCGCCATGGACGTTGTCGATCCGGTTCACCGTGGGCCACACCTTGGCATCCGCGAGCCAGGGCGCGGGCCATACCGCTTCGCGTCGGCTGTAGGGGTGGCTCCAGGTCTCATCCAGCATGTCCGCCTCGGTGTGGGGTGCGTTCACCAGGGGGTTGTCGTCGCGCGGCCAAGTGCCGCTGGCGACCCGGGCAATCTCGGCGCGGATGCGGATCATGGCGTCCACGAAGCGGTCGAGTTCGGGCTTGGCTTCGCTCTCGGTGGGTTCGATCATCAGGGTTCCGGGCACCGGGAACGACATGGTCGGCGCGTGGAAGCCATAGTCCATCAGACGCTTGGCGATGTCTTCCTCGCTGATGCCGGTCGCGGCTTTCAGCGGCCGGATGTCGATGATGCATTCGTGCGCCACGCGCCCGCCGCGCCCGGTGTAGAGCACCGGGAAATGGGGCGCGAGCCGATGCGCCAGATAGTTGGCGTTGAGAATGGCGATCTGGGTCGCGCGCCGGAGTCCCGCGCCGCCCATCATGCGGATGTACATCCAGGCGATGGGCAGGATCGACGCCGAGCCCCAGGGCGCGGCGGAAATCGTGCCCTGGCCCGCAGCGGTGCCCGGTATCGGCTGCAGGGGATGGCCGGGCAGGAAGGGTGCCAGATGGGCGCGCACCGCAATCGGCCCCATGCCCGGCCCGCCGCCGCCGTGGGGGATGCAGAAGGTCTTGTGCAGATTGATGTGGGCCACGTCGCCACCGAATGCGCCGGGCGCCGCGAGACCCACCAGGGCATTGAGATTGGCGCCATCGATATAGACCTGACCGCCGGCGGCATGGATATGCGCACACATCTCGGTCACCGCTTCCTCGAACACGCCATGGGTCGAGGGGTAGGTGAGCATGAGGGCGGCGAGCTGCTCGCGGTGGGCGGCGATGGCGCGGTCGAGATCGGCCAGATCCACGTTGCCGTCGCGGTCGCACTGCACCACCACCACGCGCAGTCCTGCCATCTGGGCGCTGGCCGGATTGGTGCCGTGGGCCGAGGCGGGAATCAGGCACACATCGCGTGCTCCCTCGCCGCGACTCGCGTGATAGCGGCGGATCGCGAGCAGCCCGGCGTACTCGCCCTGGGAGCCGGCGTTGGGTTGCAGCGAGACCGCGGCAAATCCGGTGCAGGCGGCGAGCCAGTGCTCCAGGTCGGCGAAAAGCTGTCGATAGCCGCGCGCCTGATCCAGAGGAGCAAACGGATGCAGGTTGGCGAATTCCGGCCAGGTGATCGGCAGCATCTCGGCGGTCGCGTTGAGCTTCATGGTGCAGGAGCCGAGCGGGATCATGCCCTGGGCGAGGCTGATGTCGCGCGCTTCGAGGCGCTTGAGATAGCGCAGCATCTCGGTTTCGCTGTGGTGACGGTTGAACACCGGATGCACGAGGACGGGATCGTCCCGCAACAGTGTCGCCGGCAGACCGGCGGCGCGCGCGGCGAGGTTGGGCACGGCGTCGGTGTGTGGCGCGTCCGCTTCGGTAAAAAGAGCGAGCAATTGCGCAACGAGTTCGGCGGAGCTGGTTTCATCCAGACTGATGCCGATGGCGTCGGTGGCGATCGCGCGCAGATTGATACGCGCGGCCCGGGCGCGGTCGAGGAGTTCCGCTTGCCGATCACTTACCACAACGGTCAGCGTATCGAACCAGGTGTCGTGGCGCAGAATGAGGCCAGCGTCGCGCAATCCGGCGGCGAGCGCGTTGGTCAATCCGTGAACGCGCTCGGCGATTCGGCGCAGGCCTGCGGGGCCGTGATACACCGCGTAAAACCCGGCGATCAGTGCCAGCAGCACTTGCGACGTACAGATGTTGGAGTTGGCCTTCTCGCGGCGGATGTGCTGCTCGCGGGTCTGCAACGCCATGCGCAGCGCCGGCTTGCCGCGGCGATCCACGGAAACGCCGATGATGCGGCCCGGGGCAGAGCGTTTGTGAGCCTCGCGAAACGCGAAAAACGCCGCGTGCGGCCCGCCGAAACCCAGGGGCACGCCGAAGCGCTGGCTGGAGCCCAGCACGATATCGGCGCCCAGCGAGCCGGGCGAGCGCAACAGCACCAGGCTGAGCAGATCCGCCGCGACTATGGCGAGTGCGCCCTGACGGTGAATTTCCTCGATCTGCGGCGCGAGATCGGTCACTGCGCCGTCGCGGCCGGGATATTGCAACAGCGCGCCAAAATAATCGCCCGCCGCAAGATGGGTGACAGGATCGCCGATCACCAGTTCGAAACCGAAGTATTGCGCGCGCGTCGCCAGCACTGCGAGGGTTTGCGGCAGGCACTGATCGGCAACGAAGAAGCGGTTGCTGCGGTGGCTCTTGCCAATGCGCCGCGCCATCGCCATGGCCTCGGCGGCGGCGGTGGCTTCGTCGAGCAGCGAAGCATTGGCCATTTCCATGCCGGTCAGGTCCATGATCAACTGCTGGAAGTTGAGGAGCCCCTCGAGACGGCCTTGGGAAATCTCGGCCTGATAGGGCGTATAGGCGGTGTACCAGCCGGGATTTTCCAGCACATTGCGCTGGATCACCGGCGGCAGGATACAGTCGTGGTAGCCGAATCCGAGCAGCGAAGTGAATACCTGATTCTGTGTCGCCAGCGCGCGCAGCTCGGTCAGGGCGGTCCGTTCCGGGCAGGGCGCCGGCAGATCCAGGGATTCCCGCAACCGGATGCTTTCCGGCACGTTGGCTTCGACAAATCGTTCGAGATCGGCGGCGCCGAGCGCGGCCAGCAGGGCGCGCAGTTGATCGTCATCCGGACCGATATGGCGATGCTGGAAATCAGCGGCATCGGACAGGTCGGACAACGGTCGCAGCAGTGGGGCCATCGCGGATGCCTACAACATTGAGCGGGAGGGGTGGCAAGCAGCGCCAGCCGTCGGGCGGCGCGGCCGATGTTAGCAGCGCGACGCCCGGAGCGACAAACGCCGGTGACCGAGCGCGTGACCCCTTGGCGCTGCGCGACCTGCTTGTCGAGGTGCGCGGCTGCCGATTCTGCGTCGATCTGCCGCTCGGGCCGCGACCGGTATTGCGCGCCAGCGCGACCGCGAAACTCCTGATCATCGGACAGGCCCCGGGCACCCGGGTGCATGCCAGCGGCATTCCCTGGGACGATCCCAGCGGTGATCGCCTGCGCGACTGGCTCGGTCTCGATCGCGCGACCTTCTACGACGAGAGCCGCATCGCCATCGTGCCCATGGGCCTGTGCTATCCCGGCCGTGGCCGCGCCGGCGATCTGCCGCCGCGGCCCGAATGCGCGCCGCGCTGGCACGGGCGGATTCTCGCGCAGTTGCCGGCACTCGAACTGACCCTGCTGGTGGGGCGCTACGCCCAGG
>JBFXFL010000017.1:0-18448 GCA_050179115.1 Porticoccaceae bacterium
GGTGTCCCCGTCGACGATGGTCGCGGTGCCGCTGTCGCTCAGCGGCGCCGTGCCGTTGCTGGTCAGCGTGCCGGTCAGGGTGAAGGTCTCGTCGGGCTCGTCCACGCCGTCGACCACGGTGTCGGTCTTGACCAGCACGGTGCTGTCGCCGGTGTTGATCCCGAACGCGGTGCCTTCGGTGGCGGTCTGCCAGGTCGTGCCGCCGTCCAGGCTGTACTGGAAGGTGGTGGCCTTGTAGTCGCTGCCTTCGGTGGCCGGGTCCGTTCCGCTGGGTGCCAGCGTCAGGTTCAGGGTGCTGCCCGCCGCCGCGCCGGTGACCTTCACGCCGAAGATGGCATCGTCACCCTCCTGCACGGTGATGTCGCCCAGCCCGGTGCCCGGCGCTCCCACTTCAATGGTCGGGGTGTCCCCGTCGACGATGGTCGCGGTGCCGCTGTCGCTCAGCGGCGCCGTGCCGTTGCTGGTCAGCGTGCCGGTCAGGGTGAAGGTCTCGTCGGGCTCGTCCACGCCGTCGACCACGGTGTCGGTCCGCACCAGCAGAGTACTGTCGCCTGCCGCCACCGCAATCGGACCGCTCACCGCCGTCCAGGTGGTGCCACCGTCGGTGCTGTACTGAAAGCGCGTCTCGTTGTAGTCGGCATCGATCGCGGTACCGTCGGCCAACGTCAGGCTCACCGTGCTGCCCGCCGCCGCACCGGTGACCTTCACGCCGAAGATGGCGTCGTTGCCCTCCGGCACCGTGATGTTCGGCACTCCGGTATCGCCCGGCTTGCCCACTTCGATGGTTGGCGGCGGAGGCGGAGGGGGTGGCGGAGGTGGTGGCGGAGGCGCTTCGCCCTGAATTCGTATGGTCAGGGTGGCGGTATCGGTGTCACCGTCGGCGTCGGTCAGGGTGTAGGTGAAGACCTCGGTCTGATTGCTGACCAAGCCGCCGTCGGCGGTGTAGACATAGCTGCCGTCGGCGTTCAGCACCAGGGTGCCGAACTGGCCGTCGATGACGGCGCCTACGCCGCTACCGTCGGTGATGGGCTCGCCCAGGTGTGCGCCGGCGATGACCCCGGTGATGGGGGAGCCGGTGCGGTCGGCGCCGGGCACATCGGCCTCAACGCGGTCGAGGGTATCGTCGTCGGTGCCGGTGAAGACGTTGCCGCCAGTGCTGCCGCCGGTCCCGACTTCATCGATATCGGAGATGGCGTCTGGCAGATCATCGACGATGCGCACCGCGAGCTGGTCTTCGGTGGTGTCGCCGTCGCTGTCGGTCAGAGTTACCGGCAGGTTGTCGAACAGGTTGTTGGCACCTTGTCCGGTGGGGTGATTCTCGTTGTCGAGCAATGTGTAGGCATAGGTGACGACGCCGGTTGTGGCGTCGTAGCCGGTAACGACCAGGGTATTGCCCAAAGGCGTTGTTACGGTAGCACCGGTGAGCCCGCTAGCATTCAGCACTTCCACGCCGCCGATGGTGAGACTCCCCAACCCGTCAGGCGCGCTGACGGTAAAGCTGCCGATCTGGGTCAGCGCGGGCGGATTAGGAGCGCTGCCATCGGCCAGATTGGGCTCGTGTACGGCTACATCGCCGCCGTCGGCGGCGGACGACAGCCCCGTAATGGCGACCGGATTATTTGGCGGCGGCGGCGGCGGCGGCGGTGGTGGCGGTGCGACGGATTCGGCAATGAAAAGGGAGTCCGCAGTTGGCGTAATCAGCGGCGGCGGCGTGATGTCCGGATCAAAGCCCGCGGTGGGATCGCGCGCGTCGAGTCCCCGTTCGAAGCGGATACCTTCGGCAATGGAATCGCTGCTGCCGCCGCCTTGTCCCGCGGCCGGCGCTTCGAGCTCCTTGCTGAGGTCTTTGCCGGCGGCGACGGCGCGCTGCAACTCGGCGAATTCCGGGTTCTCGTCGGCATCGACAGGGGGAACAGGGGGAACAGTGCCGTCGGTGCGCGCTGCGCTTGCGGCCTCGCTCTTCGCCGGGACAGGAGTTGCCGCGCGGGCTTCCGTTGGGGCGTTGGGCGCTTGCGCGCGGTCGCCGGACGGAGCCGAAGCTTCCACAGGCTTGGCAGCGCCGGGGCCCTGCGCGGCAGCTGCCGCCTGTGCGGCCGCTGCGGCCTGGTCGGATTCCCGCTGTGCGACCTGCGCCTGGATGACTTCGCCTTGCTTGACTTCGTCGTTCATCGACTTTCTCCCGTAGTTGCCTGTAACCCTGTGTGTCGGGTTGCCCCGCGATCTTCCTTAACTGCCTGTCGAAAAAGTAGCCTGTTGAAAAACTGCTGCGGCAGCCATCTGCTGCTGTTGAGCGGTGCTCGCTCCCTCGCCTATCTATACCGGATAGGTTTCGGTCGCTGCGCGCCTTGCATCCGGCGCCTTGCGAGCTTCAGCAACCAGCTTTTGAACTTCCGCGTTGCGCTGGCCCTCCTGGCACATTCCCACCGGCGTCCATGCTGGTGGTCGTTGTTTACCCCTTGCCCATTGCGGGTGTGTCGATCGTTAGATTTCCGCACCCACGGTGGCCATCAGGTCGCCCGCACCGTGGAAAATGCGGTATTCATTGAGGATCAGGTCATGTTTGGCGTTGATCAGATCACGCTTGGCATTGACTGCCTCGTTCTCTGTATTGAGCAGATCGAGCAAGGTCCGCCGTCCCAGGTCGAACTGGTCAACATAGGCCTTTTTGGTTTCTTCGGCACTGCTGGCATAGTCGATAAGGATGGGAATTTGCGCCGCCAGGGTTTCGTTGGCGACCCAGGCAAGGCGGATCTCCTGTTCCACTTCACGACGGGCGTTATTCCTGATTTCCTTCGCTTTTTCGACCAGATACGCAAACTCCTGTTTGCGGGCCTCATCCGCGCCGCCACGGAACAGGTTGTAACGCATGCGCAGCATCACGCGCAGATCATCGACTTTTTCCTCGGACCCATCGATGTTGTCATTGGCGTCGCGCTCGACCTCCAGGTCAAAGCGCGGGTAGAACGACGATTTGGTTTGTTCGTAGGTGTAGCCGGTAGCTTCGAGATCGGTTTCCGCCACCTTGAGGATCGGGTGGTTATCGAAGGCTCTGGCAACCGCCGCTTCGATGTTGGCCGGCAGATGATTGTGGTACGAGCCGGGGAATTCCAGTTCGCCATCACCCGGAAATGTACCTACCACCTGCTGGTAGTTGATGCGTGCGTTGCGCAGGTTGGCGGTCACGTTCTGCAGGTTGGTGCGAGCTAGTGCAACCCGGCTCGAAATCTGGTTGAAGTCGGCGCGGCTACCCACTCCGGACTGGAACCGCTGGTCCATCTTGTCGTAGACCTGCTGGTGGTAGGCCAGCGTTTCCTGGGCCAGTTTGAGAATGGCTTCCTGCTTGAGCACCTCGGTAAACGCCCGGGTTACCGACAGGGCGATATCTTCGCCGACGGAAGTCGCGCGAAATTTGGCACTGCGTTCACGGGCCTGCTGGTTCTTGTGTTCGTAGGGGGTATAAAAGCCGTCGAATACGAGTTGGCGCGCGCTGAGCTGCAGCTCGCGCCGTTCCAGTTCATTGCGGGTTCTGGACGGATCGGCAAACGAACGATCGGCAGGGTCGCGTTCCTGAAAGCCGTATCCGGCCACCAAATCCAGCGTGGGGTAATAACCCGCCAGGGCTTCGCGTACCTGGCGATTGCGGGCATCGGTCTCGCGCAACTCGGCGAGCACCAAGGGGTTGCTCTTGACGGTTTCCTTGATGACGTTGCGAATATCCACTGCTTCGCCGGGACTGGCAAAAGACATGGCAACGAGCACAGCGGCCCCCATCAGGGGAGCCTGTCGGCGTTTGGCGAACCGGGTTGATTGTGAGATCACTGAACTTTCTCCTTGCGATAATGGTGGTGCTGATGGATCCCGTTTCCGCAGCGATCAGAGTAACGCGTCGACCAAGTTTGTGACCTGCTTGGCAGATTTGCTCTGAATGTGATTTGTATCACAGCGCGGATGGGGGAACGTTACCGTTTATCCGGGTAATTTGCCACTCGCGCGAAGGGGTTGCCACTCGATCCGGATTTTCGACCATTGGGTCTGGTGGGCAGAGTCAACGCTCACGAAACGCAAGCTCCTTCGTCTTGAGAATGGGTTTGAGCAGGTAATCCAGCACGGTTTTTTTCCCGGTCAGAATATCGGCCTGAACCGTCATGCCGGGGATGATGGGCAGCGGGTCCGCGGCACTGCCGAGCACACTGCTCTCGGTCTTGAGGCGCACCTGGTAGTACCAGATGCTCTTTTCCTTGTCTTCGATGGTATCCGGGCTGATCTGGGTCACATGCGCGATCAGTCCGCCGTGTATCGAGAAGTCGTAGGCGGTGAACTTCACCATCGCCTGCTGGCCCGGGCTGATGAAGGCAATGTCCTTGGGCAGCACCTTGGCATCCACCAGCAATGAATCGTCGATAGGCACTATCTCCACGAGGTTCATACCCGGCTGAATCACCCCACCGATGGTGGTGACGAGGATGCGCTTGACGGTCCCCCGCACGGGCGACTTGACCTCGGTGCGGGCCACGCGATCGGCATAGGCCTCGTTGCCCTCCTGGAGTTGCCCCAGCTCGGAGGTGGCATCGTTGAGCTCCTTGCGTGCCTCGGCAGCGAAACTTTGCGCGAACGAATCGATGTTCTTGCGGGCTTCGTCGTATTCGGACTGCAAGCGAGGGATCGCGATGGTGGCTTTACCCAACTCGCCCGTCAGGTCGTTGAGCTGACGGGAGAGACGCAGCAGTTCGACGTGGGAAACGGCGCCTTTCTCTACCAGCGGCTGGGTGACCGTCATCTCCCGCTGGAGCAGGTCGTGGCTCTCGGCAAGACTGGCGCGGGTGAGGCGTACGGCCGACAACTCCTGGCGCTTCTGTTCCACCCGTTGCTGCAAGACCGCCATCTTGCTCCCGTATTCGAGCGCCCGGGACTTGAACAGATCCCGCTCGGTCTGGAGCAACACCGCCTCGATCGGCTCTTTCGCCAGGGCGAGTTCCTCTTCAAACCCGGTGCCGCGGGATTCCGCGCGCAGACGGATGACTTTAGCCTGTAGTTGCGCCACTTTCAGCGATCGCTCGCGAAACGAAGACGCCACCAGCGTGTCGTCGATTTGCAGCAGCGGCTGATCCTTTTCCACCAAGTCGCCTTCGGACACAAAGCGCTGGGCCAGAATACCGCCCTCGAGGTTCTGCACGATCTGAACTTCGCTGGACGGAACAATGCGTCCCTCACCCCGCGTGAATTCGTCGACCTTGGCAAAGTAGGCCCACACCAGCAACACCACAACCACGGCACAGAGGCTCCACAGCAGCCGGCGATGCAGTCCCGGGGCCTGCAACAGAATGGCCTCGGAGGCATAGGACATGTACTTGAGATCGGTTGCCGGCGCGATCGCCAGGTTGCGGCGCAAGCGCGCCAGTGCGTTCCGCGCTTGCGGTGTGCCTTTCGGTTCCCGGTTGGTCATGGCGTCTCTCCCGTCCTCAGGCCGAACCGCGGATATTGCCCGCTCTCAGGGCTTCGAGAATCTGCGCCTTGGGTCCGTCGGCCACCAGGCGGCCCTGATCCAGCACCAGTACGCGGTCCACCAGGTCCAGCATGCTCATCTTGTGGGTAGTAAGGAGCAGGGTTTTGTCCTTCGCAAAGCCTGCCAGCAGGTGCTTGATGCGCGCCTCGCTGCCCTGATCCATGGCCGAGGTCGGCTCGTCGAGCACCAGGATGGGAGGATCGCGCAGAAACATGCGGGCGAGTCCGAGCGCCTGGCGCTGACCACCCGACAAGGTTTCGCCGCGTTCGCCCACGATCATGGAGAGCCCTTCGGGATGCGCGTTGATATGGCCCAGGATGCCGGCCTTGTCGGCAGCGGCGACGATTTCGGCATCGCCGATGCCGGTGAGGCCCAGGGATATGTTCTCCCGCATGGAACCATAGAACAGGGTCACATCCTGGGATACATAGCCGATCGCACGCCGCAAGCTGGATGGGTCCAGCTGCTTGACATCGAAGCCGTCGTAGAGGATCGAGCCGCGTTCGGGATCGTAGAGGCCCAGGGCGAGTCGGGCGAGTGTGGATTTCCCCGACCCGACCCGACCGATGATGCCGATTTTTTCACCGGCGGCGACGCGAACGGACAGCCCGGTCAGGGATGGTCTGGGTTGACCGGGGTAGGCAAACTCAACGTTCAGGAACTGGAGTGCGCCGGTGAATTCGTGCTCCTGCAAGAATTCCGCCCCCGCTGGGCGCTCGACCGGCAGTTCCATGATTTCGTCGAGGGATTTCAGTGCCGCTTCGGCATGATCATAGGTGGTGAGCAGGGACGCGAGCTGGCCGAGGGGCGCGAGTGCGCGTGAACTCAGAATGCTGCACGCGATCAGGCCCCCGAGGGTCAGTTTCTGGTCGGCGATCAGATACACGCCGCCCACCACAATCGCCACCATCGCCAGTTGCTGGAGAAAATTCACGGTCATCAGCGTGGAGTTCGATACCATCCGCGACGACAGTCCCCACTGCGATACATAACCGACGGCCTGTTCCCATATGCGCTGCGCGCGGCTTTCGGCGGTAAGCGTCTTGATGGTTTCGATGCCCACCATGCTTTCGACCAGGTTGGCGCTCTTTTTGGCCGCGCCGCGCATCACGTTTTCGATCATGGGTCGCAGCCGCCGTTGCGCGGAGTAACCCAGCAGCAATGCAACCGGAATCATTGACAACGGCACCAGCACCAGCCAGCCGCCGATGTAAAAAATCAAGATGAGAAACAGCACCAGAAACGGCAGGTCGATCAACGTCAACATCGTCGACGATGTGATGAAGCTGCGAATGCTGTCGAACTCGTGCAGCCGATTCACGAAGGAACCTACCGAGATCGGACGCTGCCGCATCTTGATGCCGAGCATGCGCTCGAACAGGCTCGCCGAGAGCATGACATCCGTGCGCTTGGCCGCCAGTTCAACCATGTAACCGCGCAGGATCTTCAAGCCGAGATCAAACAGATACACCAGGGTGACGCCGATCGCCAACGCCCACAGGGTTTCGACGGCATTGTTGGGGACAACGCGATCGTAGACGTTCATCGCAAAGAGCGGCTGCGCAAGTACAAAAAGATTGATGAACAGGGACGCGAGCAGGACGTCACGATAGAGGTGCCAGGAAGACTTGAGCACGCCCCAAAACCAGTGTTCGCCCGGACTGTTGTAAATCTTTGGGGTGCGCGCATCGAATTCCTGCATCGGCCGCAAGTAGAACAGGTGGCCGGCGAAACCGTTCTGTAATTGCTCCAGTGAGCGCTGCTCCCTGTGCCGGGTGCCAGGCGCCATCAGCACCCCCCAGCCCTGTTCGGCGTCGATATCCACAAGCACCGCCGAACTTTCGTCGTCGTACAACAGCACCGCCGGCAGTACATCGCGGGGAATTTCCGCGATCTCGCGCTCCACCAGCAGCGCGGCGAGCCCGGCGCGATTGGCCGCGCGAATGAAAAGGTCTCTGGTCAGACGGCCCTCGTCCAGGGGCAGGCCCGCGGTAACGGCGGTGACGGTGGACAATTTGCCCTCGATCCGCGCTACCAGCAGCAGACTGTCGAGGAGCGGCCCATGCAGGGGGTCGCGGTCGTTTTCCATCGTGACCGCCTGCGTTTCCACCGGCTGTTGTTGCGCAGGCGGTATCGTCCTTGTCGGTTCGGTGGTCATGGTCTCGCTCAGGCTCCGGAAACGGTGGTAGAGGTTGCGGGTAGAGGCTTGCGGATGGCCTTGATTTCTCGGCGGCGAGCCGCGCCGTGATCGCTCCGCGGCGGGCACCCGCAAATCCGCGGCGGGCGCGCGCATGGGCGCTCCCCGCCGCCAGATTCAGTCGCGGAAGCAGTTTAGCGCGATGTCACGCCCAAGATGAGATTCAGCTCGCAATTATCTGATCGGCGGTTTGTTTGTCGGATCAAAGGCGCAGACAACGATGCTCCGGGGAGAGTTGCCGCACCGCTGGTGCCAGGGCGGGTCGGACGGGCCTCCTTGCCCGCCGAGCGGCATGAACATGTCAGGGGTTGTAGCCCAACAGAGCCTTGGTTTCGAGATATTCCTCAAGACCCCAGACACCGTGTTCGCGCCCGTTGCCGGACATCCGGTAGCCTCCGAAAGGTGCGCCCTGATCCCAGCGCGCGCCGTTCAACTCCACGTGACCGGAACGAATCCGTCGTCCCACCCGCTTGGCGTGTTCAAGATCACCGGACTGGACATAGCTCGACAATCCGTAAGGGTTGTCGTTGGCGATGGCGACCGCCTCGTCTTCGGTGTCGTAGGGAATCAGCGCCAGTACCGGGCCGAAGGCTTCCTCGCGGGCGGTCAGCATATCGTTGCTGACATCCGTGAATACCGTGGGCTTGACGTAGTAGCCCTTGTCGAGACCATCAGGTCGCTCCGGTCCTCCCACCAGCAGGCGTGCACCCTCGTCGATACCGCGCTGGATGAATGCGATCACCCGCTCGTACTGGGCGCGGTTGGCGATGGGACCCATGTAGGTGGAGTCCTGCTTCGGGTCGCCGACCACGATCCCCGCCACCGTCTTGACCACGATTTCCTCGATTTCCTTTTGGTGCTGGCGGGGAATCAGCATCCGGGTGGGTCCATTGCAGGCCTGCCCACTGTTGAACATGCTGACACGCACACCGGCTTTCACGGCGCGCGCGAAATCCGCATCGGCAAGGATGATATTGGCGGACTTGCCGCCAAGCTCCTGCCCTACCCGCTTGATGGTGGGCGCGGCCGCGATGGCCACCGCCGCCCCGGCGCGCGTGGAGCCGGTGATCGAAACCATATCCACTTCGGGATGGCCGGCGAGCGCTTCACCGACCACGGGTCCGGCGCCGACGATCAGATTGAACACCCCGGGGGGCAGCCCCGCCGCAGCGACGATTTCCGCAAGGATGAAGGCATCCAGGGGTGCCAGCTCGCTGGGCTTCAACACCATGGTGCAGCCCGCCGCCAGTGCGGGCGCGACCTTGCCGGCGATCTGGTTCAGCGGGAAATTCCAGGGCGTGATCAGGGCGCAGACCCCGATGGCCTCGCGGATCACATGGGTCTTGCCGTGATCCGATTCGAAGGCATAGGTACGGGCGAGCTCGGCCGCTTCCTTGAAGGTGAACAGGGGGTTGCCGATCTGGGTCGCCTTGACCAGCGCGCAGGGAGCACCCATTTCCGAGGTAATCGCTTCGGCCAGTTCGGCGGTGCGCGCTTCGATGCCCGCCGCGATGCGGTCGAGATAGTCCGCCCGCTGCGCGGGCGGTGTCTGGGACCAGCCGTCGAATGCGGCCCGCGCCGCAGCTACTGCGCTGTCCACATCGGCATGGTTGCCCATGGCGACTTTGGCGACCACCGCTTCGGTGGCGGGATTGATGACATCGGTGGTGGCGTTGCCAGCGGGCTGCTGCCATTTCCCGGCGATATAGAATTTGTCTCTGACCAACATGGCGGCTTGCTCCTGTGCGCGAAAGGCGGTTGTGGATGATGGATCGCGGCGAGCGCCAAAGCGCGCCCAAACCGCTCGGGTACTGAAGAAATGGTCCGCATTGTGCCGAGTTTCGCCGGAGTCGATCAAGTTCGATCTCCGTTCGATGTCGGTCCGGCGAGCAGGTAGAATACGAATACACCACAAACCCTTTTATCGCGTTGATGCAGCTACCCGACGCCGTGCGGACCCATCGTTTTTGCGTCGCACCCATGCTCGACCGCACGGACCGGCATTGCCGCGGCCTGTTTCGGCAGTTGAGCCGCCAGACCCGGCTCTATACCGAGATGCTGACGACCGGCGCCCTCCTCCAGGGCGACACCGACCGTTACCTGGGATTCGATCCACAGGAGCATCCGGTTGCGGTGCAGCTCGGCGGCAGCGATCCGCACGAACTCGCTGCGTGTGCACGTTTGGCGCAACAGCGCGGCTACGATGAAATCAACCTCAATTGCGGCTGTCCCAGCGACCGCGTCCAGTCGGGGCGTTTCGGCGCCTGCCTGATGCTGGATCCCGGGCTGGTCGCACGTTGCGTTGCGGCCATGGTGGACGCTGTCGCCATCCCGGTGACGGTAAAGTGCCGCATCGGGGTCGATCACCAGGACGGTTACGATGCGCTTGCCGGTTTCGTGGCAACGGTCGCTGCCGCGGGCTGCGATACCTTTGTGGTCCACGCCCGCAAGGCCTGGCTGAAAGGTTTGAGTCCCAAGGAAAACCGCGAGATTCCGCCGCTGGATTACCCGGCGGTCTATCGCCTCAAGGCCGAGTTCCCGCACCTCAAGATCGTTCTCAACGGTGGCATTCGGGATCTCGCGTCGGCCCGCATTCATCTGGAGCAAGTCGATGGAGTCATGCTCGGGCGCGAGGCCTATGACAATCCGGGCTTGCTGGCCTCCGTGGACAGCCAACTGTTCGGCGTCGCGGCCGAGCATCCTGAGCTCGTGATCCAGCGGTTGCGGGCCTATCTGCTCGCCGGGCTCGCCGCTGGTGTGCCGCTGCACCGGATGACGCGACACTTGCTGGGTCTGTATCAGGGGCGTCCTGGCGCACGTCATTTTCGCCGCCATCTGAGCATCCATACCAATCAGCGCGGGGCAGGCATTGAAGTATGGGATACCGCGCTGGCTGCGCTCCGGCACGGTAACGATCCGGCAAGTTGTGCTGCGCTGCGGGAGGCAACGACATGATCGAGCGTATCCAGGCATTTTTTGCCGGCCGCATTGCCCCGACGACGGGAGTGGTCGGCAGCGACGCCATCCGGCTTGCCACGGCGGCGCTCATGGTGGAGGTCATGCTGACCGATGGAACCCTCAGCCCGGCCGAGACGACGCGGATTCCCGAACTGCTACAGCAGCGTTTTGGTCTCACCCCGCAGGAAGCGGCCGAACTGACCGAACTCGCGCGCCAGGAGGTCGCGGAAGCGACTTCCCTGTATCAATTCACCGCGCTGGTAAACCAGCACTTCAGCGCTGCTGACAAGTACGCGCTGGTACACGGCCTGTGGCAGATTGCGTACGCGGATGCCACTCTCGACAAGTATGAAGAAAGCCTGATCCGCCAAGTAGCCGAGCTAATCCATCTGCCCCACAGCCGCTATATCCAGGCGCGCAATCAGGCGCGAGACCATCCGCCCCGGTCGGCTTGAAGCGCCCCGCGCGGATTGACGGCCAACAGCTTGCTGAAAAACCGCCGCGGGCACCCGCTGCTACGTCGCATCGTGCTCGCTCCCGCCCTCGCCCATCTACCTGACCTGTACAGGTCGCCTCGCTCCGAGCGCCCGGTAGCTGGCCCTCTCGCCACGTTATTTCAGCAGTCGGCTAAAGACTGACGTCCTGTTCGATGGCATGAACCAGATCGAGGAACTCGGCTTCGCGCTCCGGATTGATCCGGGCGAGCAATTTGTGGGCGTCGATAACACGTTGGCGCACTTCGGACACGGGCGCATCGTCCGCGTAAAGTTCACGTAGCGGGGTTAGCGGCGGGGGCGTGGCAACGATGTCGAGGAATTCGTCCAAAGCCATGGTGGTCAGGTCGCGCAGCACGTCGGGGTTATCGCAAAACACCATTGGCTTGAGGTGGAACTGATCGCGGCAGTGCAGCGCGAGACGCCCGATCAGGCCCAGCGTGGTACTGTCCAGCCCAGTCGTGTCTTGCAGATCGATAAGAACCTGCGCCGGACAGTCGCCCTGGAAGATGCGCTCCATGTAGCGTCCGAGGGAAGCGCACAGCGTGAGCCGGACATAGCCCCGCAATTTCACCAGGTACGAGTGGTCGAATTCACCGACCAGGATTTTCCCGGGATCAGGCATTGTGGGTCACCGTGAGTACCGAAACGTCATCGGGGGCTTCCTTGATCGCTTTCAGGCCGAGCGCATCGCAGATGCGGTCGTGATCCGGGGCAACCCCGGTGAGCCGCTCCAGCAAACGCGCCTCTCGCGCCACGCTGGTCGCGCCATCGATCCGTTCCATGAGGCCATCGGAAACCACTATCAGTGCCGAATTCGGCGGAAAATCCCGCTCCTGTATCTCCCAGGACACGTCCTTGAACAGGCCCAGCGGTTTGCCTCGCCCCGGAAGAAACTGAGCGGACGTGCTCGTGACGAGAATCGGCGGTGGCGACAAGGCGCTCACTACATAGCGAAAGCGACCGCGTTCAGCATCGATGGCTCCGGCAAAGAACGTCAGGTGTTTATCGAGATCCATGGCCAGCATCTGCCGGTTGAGGTGCTCGGCGAGACCCTCGGGGGCCCGGGCCAGGGCCGCGAAATCCTCCTCGGCTACATGGCGCCGGCGCAGTTGCCGCAGCAAGAACGCCAGCATTACCGTGACAAAAGCGGACGAGGCGCCATGCCCTGAAACATCGCCAAAATAGAAGAGGATATAGCGATCAAATACCGCGTTGTAGCCAACAAAATCGCCGCTCAGGTAGAGGGAAGGCACCATCGAATGCGCCACCTGATAGCCGCGGCACCTAAGTGGTTGGCGTGGCAGGATGTCGAGTTGGACTTGGCGCCCAGCGAGTTGGTCCATGCGCAGGACATTGAAACTTTCCCGCAACTCACGATTGGCCCGTTCCAGTTGGCGCCGGTAATCCATGTTTTCCTGATACAGATCCTTGAAACTGCCTGCTCGATTCACGGCAGCCATCAGCTCGTCCGGACGGAACGGCGGAATCAACACGTCGATGGCACCGCGCCGAAAGCTCACGGCAACATCCTGCGGCGATGGATCGTGGAGGATGACGATGGCGGCGAGCCCGGAATCCCGGCAGCGTTGGGCAAAACTCTCCTCGATGTTTCCCGGGACCTCGCCGACTCGCAGGTCCAGCACGAGCAGCGACGGCAGAAATTCCGGAATCCTTTCAAGTGCCTGGCTCCGTCGCTCGACCACTTCGACGCTCCAGCCCTCCGCGGCCAGCAGTGCCGCCCAGACGGCACTTTCCGTCGTATCCGCGGAAATCAGCAGTGCCCGCTTGTTCTCCACTACCAGACTCCAGGCCTTGCCACCAGGTATCGATTCCAGGCGTCGAATCGCGCCGATAAGCGCCGAGAACACATCATGGTCACCAGCATACGCCCGCGGCGATGGCTTTTCAGTCGTGCCGTGAGCCCGGGTGCTCGTGGCGCGCAATTCTAGCCAACTGAGTGCTCCGATAATACAGCTACCGTGCCTGGGAAGAACTTCCCCAGATGCTCCGGATTTCGCTTCAGGAAGCCGATCGCATTACTTCCCGGCAACCATCCGAGGCTTGGGGGGACCATTGTCGGGGCAACAAGGCTCGCCCCGGGATCGAGCAGACACCAGCGGGCTCGTCACAACGGCGCACAATCAACGCAAAAAAAACCCCGCGTAGTGCGGGGTTGAAGCCAACTGCGGGGGCAGTAGTTATCAGAAGGCGTACTGGAGTCTTGCTACCAGCGCATCACCATCGTCTTCACCGCCGATTTCCTCGTCGGTGTCGGCGTGAACATAGTTCAGGGCGACTTTGACCAGTTCATTGGCATACCAGTTGACACCCAGCGTTGCGGTGTTGCCGGTTTCTCCGATGACCTGCACCGGAGCGATGTTGTCATTGTCCGAAACATCCAGCTCGTCGTAGCGAGCGAATACTTCCCAGGCACCACCGACACCGGCGGGTTTCACCTTGTCAAAGGCGCCGATTTCGTTTTTGTAGGCACGGCTTTCGCCTGTAACGATCCAGCCCAACTGTACATAGTAGCCGTTGGCTTCGATGTCCGTGGCGCTGGCCGCACCGGAAATTTCGCCATCGAAGTATTCGGCCATGGCATGCACCGAACCAAAGGAAGCGGCCAATTCACCGTTCCAGGCTTTGAGTCCATCGGCTACCGGGGCAGGAGTACCGGTGTAGCGCGCACGAACGCGTCCCGCGCCGTTACCGTTTTCGCCTCCGCGTACGCCCAGCCGCGAGCCCAACTGAGTGAAAGTACCATCGCGATCCGTATAGCCAACCCCGAGGTGCACGAGCCCACCCGGACCATGGAGTGGACGTACCACGAACCGGGCAGTGGTGGCGCTGTTAAGATCATTGTTGCCGTCGATGTCCTGTTTGTAGGCACCCAGGCTGTAGGTAATCATTTCGTTGGAACCATGGAGCTTGGCGCCGACGTTGTTGCCCGTGTCGAAGGCATTCGAGGGCATGGAGCGCTCCACTGCCGTGATCCACTTGGAGCTGCCGGTATCTTCCAGGCCGAAATCTTCCTTTTGCTGCCCGAAGGTCAGTTCGGCCAGGGGCCCGAACCCGCGATAGGTGGTGTGAAGCTGGTCGATGGAGCCGCCGTCGGTCAGGTTGTACGCCATCAGATAGCCCCAGTCGGCATAATGACCTTCCAGTTCGAGCCGCGCGCGGCGGAAGAAGATATCGCTGCCGTCTTCGCCGGGGACGGCGTTGATTACGCCATCGTAGCTGTTGTAGTCGAGCTGAATACGGCCACCGATCTTGAACGAAGCCTTGCCATCCGTGGTCTTGGCTTCCAGACCACCCTTGGTTTTAACGACGATGTCCGGACCATCGGTGGTGATGGTGCCAGCCTGTGCGCTGGCCGCGCCAGCAGACAAGATTGCCAGGGCAATAGCGGTTTTCTTCATCACAATCCCCTCTTCTCGTGGAAAATTTCTTTGAGGTCGACGACCTCGGCCCTTGGGCTGGGCGTCATTGTCGGGAACGGATGTGACGGTTAGGCGAAATATTCATGACGCTTTGATGACAGCGCCCAGAACTTGCAACCTGGAGTCGGAGAGAAGCAGGAGATGAAGCAGGACACAATGAAAAGCCGGCACGGAGCCGGCTTTGAATGCAGTCTGGTCGGAGCCGAATGCGAGGTTACAACGCGGCTTCCAGTTCCGGCAAAGCCTTGAAGAGATCCGCCACCAGACCGTAATCCGCAACCTGAAAGATCGGTGCGTCGGCGTCCTTGTTGATGGCGACGATGACCTTGGAGTCTTTCATTCCCGCCAGATGTTGAATGGCGCCCGATATCCCCACGGCAATATAGAGGTCGGGTGCAACGATTTTGCCGGTCTGCCCGACCTGCATCTCGTTCGGGACGAAACCCGCGTCGACGGCGGCGCGTGAAGCCCCGACCGCCGCGCCCAGCTTGTCCGCCACGCGATACAGCAGCGCAAAGTTGTCGCCGTTCTGCATGCCGCGACCGCCCGATACGACTATCCTGGCGGCGGTCAGCTCCGGGCGATCCGACTTGGCGACTTCCTCGCCCTTGTATTCGGTCAGTCCGGATTGGTGCACAGTGGCGACGGTTTCGATGCTGGCACTGCCGCCTTCGGCGGGCACCGGATCAAAAGCCGTGGTGCGGACGGTGAGCATCTTTATGGCGTCCAGGCTTTGCACCGTGGCGATGATGTTGCCGGCGTAGATCGGGCGCTGAAAGGTGTCTGCGGAAATGACCGCACTGATTTCGGATATCGCCTGTACATCCAGCAGCGCGGCCGCACGCGGCAGCACGTTCTTGCCGGTAGTGGTGGCCGGTGCCAGTACATGGGTGTAGTTTTTGGCGAGCTCGGCGAGCAGCAGCGCGGTGTTTTCGGCCAGCTGATGATCATAGGCAGCGTTGTCGGCGACCAGGACCTTGGCGACACCGGCAACCTTGGCGGCAGCCTGGGCCGCCGCGGCACAGTCCGCGCCCGCAACCAGCACATGAATTTCCGTGCCCAGCTCCTTCGCGGCGGCTATGGTGGCGAGCGTCGCCCCTTTCAGGGCACCCTTCTCGTGTTCGGCCAGAACCAGGCTAGTCATGGGATCACCTTTGCTTCGTTTTTCAGTTTATCGACCAGTTGCGCCACATCCTCGACCTTGATGCCGGCCTTGCGATCCGGTGGCGGCTCGGCCTTGAGCAGTTTGGTGCGTGGCGTGACATCGATGCCCAATTCATCCGGCGTGGTGGTGTCGATAGTCTTTTTCTTGGCTTTCATGATGTTCGGCAGGCTCGCGTAGCGCGGCTCGTTCAGGCGCAGGTCCGCAGTCACGATGGCGGGGAGCTTGATGGCAATGGTCTGAAGACCGGCATCGACTTCCCGGATGACTTCAAGGTGGCCATCGCCAACCGTGATCTGGGATGCGAAGGTCGCCTGGGCGTAGCCGGTCAAGGCGCCGAGCATCTGGCCGGTCTGGTTGTTGTCGCCATCGATGGCCTGTTTGCCGAGCAGTACCAGATCAGGCTTTTCCTTGTCGCAGATGGCCTTCAGGCACTTTGCAACCGCGAGAGGTTCCAGTGCGACATCCGTCTGCACCAGAATGCCGCGGTCGGCGCCCAGTGCCAGTGCCGTGCGGATCTGTTCCTGCGCGGCCTGTGGCCCCAGCGACACCGCCACAACCTCCGTGGCAATACCCTTTTCCCGCAGGCGGACCGCTTCTTCGACCGCAATTTCGCAAAAGGGGTTGATCGCCATCTTGACGTTGGCCAGATCGGGACCCGAATGATCGGATTTGGCCCTGACCTTGACGTTGTAGTCGGCGACGCGCTTGACCGCAACAAGTATCTTCATGAATTGCCCTTGCCAGTTGCATGAATCGTGAAGGGAATAGATCGGGGCGCCTGCGGCCGGGCCGCGCCACCCTTTTCAGGGGGCGTAATGATGCCGAGGCAAGGGGCATAAATCAATCGGACTCAAGTTCGGCGCCGCATGCCTGCCGTGGTCCTTTCTGACTACGGAGTCGGATGACCCGACCAGCCGCATTGGTCTGTGCGGCGCCAGACGGATAAAATCGTGCCTTTCCCACGCGAGAAGGTCTGGCATGAGCAGAGAATCCATGGAATACGATGTCGTGATCGTCGGCGCCGGTCCCGCCGGCCTTGCCGCTGCCTGCCGTCTGCGCCAACTGAACGACACGCTGTCGGTGTGTGTGGTGGAAAAGGGTTCCGAGGTCGGTGCCCATATTCTCTCCGGCGCGGTATTTGAACCCACCGCCCTGAACGAATTGTTCCCCGACTGGAAAGCGCGCGAAGCACCGTTGCTGACTCCGGTCGCCAAGGACGACATCTATGTGCTGCGCAGCGCGCAGGGTGCCATCCGGGTGCCCGGACTGTTCGTGCCCAAGACCATGCACAACGAGGGCAACTACATCATCAGCCTGGGCAACCTGTGCCGCTGGCTGGCCACCCAGGCCGAGGCCCTGGGCGTGGAGATTTTTCCGGGCTTTGCGGCCGCCGAAGTGCTCTATCACGATAATGGCGCGGTCAAGGGTATCGCCACCGGCGACATGGGTATCGGCATCCATGGTGAACACAAGGATACCTACACCCAGGGCATGGAGCTGCACGCCAAATACACGCTGTTTTCCGAAGGCTGTCGCGGTCACCTGGGCAAGCAGTTGATCGCCCATTTCGGGCTGGATCAAGGTAAGGACGCTCAGCACTATGGTATAGGAATCAAGGAAATATGGCAGGTTCCTGATGGCAAACATCACCAAGGATTGGTGATCCACACCGCCGGCTGGCCGCTGGATCAAAGCAAATCGGCCGGTGGCGGCTTCCTGTATCACCTGGAGGACAACCAGGTCTCCGTCGGGCTGATCGTGGACCTTTCCTATTCCAACCCCCATGTGAGTCCGTACGACGAATTCCAGCGTTACAAGCACCACCCGGTGATCCGCCAGTATCTGGAGGGCGGCAAGCGTATCGCCTACGGCGCCCGCGCCATCGTCAAGGGCGGGCTCCAGTCGCTGCCCAAAATGAGCTTTCCCGGCGGCCTGCTGATCGGCGACGACGCCGGAACCCTCAATTTCGCCAAGATCAAGGGCTCCCACACGGCCATGAAGTCCGGCATGATCGCGGCGGAAGTGGCCGCCGCGGCACTCGCCAATGCCCGAGCCAACGATGAACTCACGGCGTACGCGGACGCTTTTGCGTCATCCTGGGCGTGGAAGGAACTGCACCAGCAGCGCAATTTCGGCCCGGCGCAGCACAAATGGGGCAACATCCTGGGTTCGGCCTTTGCCTTTATCGACATCAACCTGTGCAACGGCAAACTGCCGATCACTCTGCGCGATCCGGTGCCGGATCATGCCCAGCTCAAGCCGGCCAAGGATTGCCCCCGCATCGACTACCCCAAGCCGGACGGCGTGCTCAGCTTCGACAAGCTTTCATCGGTGTTTTTGTCGAATACCAATCACGAGGAAGATCAGCCCTGCCACCTCATCCTGAAGGACCCGAGTATTCCCATTGCACGCAACCTGCCGCTCTATGACGAGCCCGCGCAGCGCTACTGCCCGGCAGGTGTATACGAAGTGATCGACAACGCCAAGGGTGAGAAGATATTCCAGATCAACGGACAGAACTGCGTCCACTGCAAGACCTGCGACATCAAGGACCCGGCCCAGAACATCGTCTGGGTGGCGCCCGAAGGTGCGGGCGGGCCGAATTACCCCAACATGTAAATATCGGGGGGCCGTGCCCGCGGTCCCGATCCCGCAAAAAAACGGTCGCCCGGCGCGGCCGTTTTTTTA
>JBFXFL010000017.1:18548-51609 GCA_050179115.1 Porticoccaceae bacterium
TTTTTTATCGGTCGTTAGAGCCGCAACTGACGCGCCGCCAGATCCCGCATGATTTCCTCGGAGCCGCCGCCGATCGCGAACACCCGCACTTCGCGGTAGATGCGTTCCACCTTGTTGCCGCGCATGAAGCCGCTGCCGCCGTAGATCTGCACCGCCTCGCGGGCACAGAACTCCAAAGTCTCGGTGGCCTGCACCTTGAGCAGGCTGAGTTCGACGACCGGGACCTGTCCCTGCTGCATCTGCCAGGTGGTCTGCTCCAGGAAGGCCTGCGTGGCGAGGATGCGCTTGGCCATGTCGGCGATCTTGTGGCGAATCACCTGATGATCCAGCAGGCGCTTGCCGAAGGTCTTGCGTTCGCGCGCCCAGGCCACCGCCTCGTCCATGCACACCATGGCGAGTCCTACCGAAGTGGCGGCGATGCCCAGACGCTCCATGTTGAAGTTGATCATGATCCCGGAGAAGCCCTTATTCTCGACGCCGATCAGGTTGGTCACCGGCACCCGGCAGTTGTCGAAATAGAGCGCAGCGGTATCGGACGCCCACCAGCCCATTTTTTTCAGCTCGGTCTGGGTGAAGCCCGGCGTGCCCTTTTCGATCAACAGCAGGGAGATGCCAGCCGCGCCCTCCCCGCCGGTGCGCACCGCAACCGTGTAGAAATCGGCGCGGATGCCGCTGGTGATGAAAATCTTGCCGCCATTGACCACATAGTGATCGCCGTCGCGGCGCGCCGTGGTTTTCAGGTTCGCCACATCCGAACCGCCACCGGGTTCAGTGATGGCAAGCGCGGCGATCTTGTCGCCGGCGATCACCGGGGGAATCACCCGCCGTTTGATCTCCTCATTGGCGAGCGCCAGGATCGGCGGCAGGCCGATGGTGTGGCTGTTGAGGCTCGCGTACATGCCACCACCACCGGCGCGGGCCTGCTCCAGCGCGGTGACCACTGCCATGAACGGATCGGCGACCGGAATGCCGCCGTATTCCTCGGGATAGCCCAGTTGCAACAGCCCGATCGCCGCGGCCTTCTTGTACATCTCGCGCGGAAACACGCCGGCCTCTTCCCAGTCATCCACATGGGGAGCCACTTCGGTATCCACGAAACGGCGCAGCGTGTGCCGCCAGGCTTCATGGTCGGCGTTGTAGTAGAGCGGCGACAGCGGCAGATCGAACCAGGAAGTGAACTCCCCAAGAGCCATGGCGGTTTCTCGTGTGTGGATGGATGGCGATGGCGATGGCGCGTCAGCGCTGCGGCAATTCCAGGGTGAGCGCCGCCGGAACCCGCGGGCCTTCGTCGGTGGCGATGCTGATGGTGACATCCACCAGATGGCGGCCGGCTGCGTCCCGATAGCGCTTGGTCACCAGACCCTCGCCGTACATGGTGTCGCCAGCGTAGATCGAGGCCCGCATCTGCATCTGGCGCTTGCGGATGAAGGTGCGGGGGCCGGCCCAGTCCGTCGCGACGCGGTCGATGAAACCCTCGATCGCCATGGTGTTGAGGTAGATATTGCGCTGGCCCTGGGCGCGCGCGTACTCGGGGTCGTGATGGCCGGGAAAATAATCGTTGGTGGCCGCCGCGTTCAAGATCACCTTGGCGAAGGGCACGTGCATGGTCACCTTCGGCAGCACTTCGCCTTCGCTGACGTCGTTCCAATATTTCTGATCCTGCTTCAGCTCTGCCATGACTATGCCTCGTGGGTCCGGTAGCGGAACAACTGGTTGGTCTGCAAGGCCACCCGCTCACCCTCCTGGTTGAGGAATTCGGCTTCGGTGGTGAGGAAATGGCCGATTCCGAGCCGCGTGTCCTTCTCTTCGGAAATCTGCACCAGACGGTCCTGCACGCTGACCCGATCGCCCAGATACAGGTGGCGGTCGAACTCGGTGCTGGTGGCCACGTTGATCAGGGTATCCCCCGGCAGTGGTACCCGCAGCGCCATGATGTAGTGCTTGCGTTCCCTGGTCGGATGCCACTGCAACGCCATGCACCAGGACAACAGCAGTCCCGGCGGCGCGACGATGCCACCCCAGTGCCGGCGCGCGTAGTTTTCGTCCCAGTAGCTGGGGTTCGCGTCCTCCACCAGCGCGCAGTAGACCTTGATCGCCTCCCAGGTGACGGAAAACTCCGCGACGGTTTTTTCGCCGGCCTGGCCGACCAGTTTCAGGGCATCGGCATAGGTGCCGAACGTCAGTGGAAAGGGTGCTTGAGCCAGGGTGGCCATCGCCGGAATTGCCTCCTCAGGAGCGAACGGGTTGGAATTGCGGGATTTTCATCTCGCCACGATCTTCGAAAGTGACCTCGACCGGCATGCCGACGCGCACGGTGTCTGGGTCGCAGTGGAGCACGTTGGCCATCATGCGCGGACCTTCGGCCAGCTCGATGACGGCGAGCACATAGGGCACATCGCCGCGATACGCGGGAAACGGCGCCTGATGCACGACAGAGAAACTGTAGACGACACCGCGGCCACTGGCATTGATCCAGTCGAGCTCCTGGCCGAGGCACTGGGGACACCAGACGCGGGGATAGAAAAATACCTTGTCGCAGGCCTTGCAATGGGGCAGTACGAATTGCTCGCGGGTCGCGCTCTGCCAGTAGTGCGCGGCGCCCGGCGTCATCTTCGGCAGCGGCTTGGCGGGAATCGTCGGGTCATTCATGGCGGTGATCCCTCAGGACTGGCGGCCGAGAATCAGGGTGGAATGTTCGCTCATCATGCCGCCGTAGGAGTGCACGACGCCGATGTCGGCGCGCGGCAACTGGCGGTCGCCGGCGATGCCCATGACCTGACGGGCTCCTTCGACGATCATCGACAACCCCGAGGAGTCACCGGTATGGCCGAACGACAGCAGGCCGCCGTAGGTGTTGACCGGAAAATCGCCGCCGGGCCGCGTCGCACCGGATGCGAAGAAGGCGCCACCCTGGCCGCGCGGGCAGAGTCCGAGCTCCTCCATGAACACCAGCGGGTTGACGCTGAAGGCATCGTAGATCTGCGCAAACTGCATATCGCCCGGCCCGAGCCCGGCGCGCTCGTAGGCCATACGCCCTGCCCGTCCGCAGCCGATATCCATGAGATCGGCGGCCTGGTGAATGTTGCGATGGCTGTGGTATTCGCCCATTCCCAGCAGGTAGGCAGGCTGGCGCGTGATGCGCTTGGCGATGGTTTCGTTGGCGACCAGAATGGCAGCGCCGCCTTCGAGCGGGATGGAACAATCGTAGAGATGAAAGGGCGTGGCGATGGGACGCGACGCCCGCACCTTGGCCACGGTCAGGGGCTCGGTGCCGTAGGTCGCCGCCTGCGGATTGCGCAGCGCCCATTCCCGCGACGACACCGCGACTTCGGCGAAGTGCTCCGCCGTGGTGCCGAATTCGTGCATGTGGCGGGTGGCTACCTGGGCGTAGATCGCCGGGATGAACGTACCGTAGGGAAACTCGAAGGCTTCGTGACTCACCATGCGCGCCATCAGCTCGGCGCCGCCGGTGCTTACCTTGGGAAACTTGCCGGCGCCGATGCAGAGCACAGCGTCGGCCAGCCCCTGGCGGATCGCCACCGCCGCCCGTTGCACCATGTAGCCGTAGGTGGCGCCGCCGGCGTTCATGGTGTCGCCGTAGAGGGGATGGATGCCCAGTTCTTCGTAGAGCTGTTCGTGGACGAAGATATCGGCATTGCCGCCACCGGCCATGCCTGCGGGGCAGGCGAGCAAACCCTGGATGTCCCCGGGTTTCAGGTGCCACTCCGCGAGCAACTGGCGCACCACTTCGATGTAGAGAGCGTGACCGTCCTTATCGGGATAACGGCCGGGTTTCATTTCCGATACCGCTGCTATGGCAACTGCGCCCGCCATGATCCCCCCTCGTCACCTGGTGAAATGCGCCGCCTTTTTTTGGCTGGCCAGGCTGCGGTCGCGGACGATACCACGCGCACCCGGACTCGATCAGCGGCCGGGCAAGGCTGCGCGCGACTCACGGGTTCTCGCTGCTCCACCGCGATGGGGGCGCTCAGATCACCCGGCGCGCCCGCAGCGCGGCGATGTCTTCGGGGCTGTAGCCGATTTCCGCCATGATGGCGTCGGTGTGTTCGCCCAGCGTCGGGGGTCGGCGCGTGATGCGCCCCGGCGTTTCGGAAAGAACCACGGGCGTACCCACTACCGGCGCCGGCTTGGGCAGCCCCGGATAATCGATCGGGTTCAGGATGCCCATCGCCTGCACATGGGGGTCGTCGTGGGCCTGCTGGGGCGACAGCACCGGCCCGGCGGGAACCCGCGCTTCTTCCAGCGCCAGCAGGGCTTCGGCTGTGGTGCGCTCGGCGCACCAGGCGCCGGCGCGATCGCTGATGAGCTGACTGTTGCGGCCGCGCTCGGCATCGGTGGCAAAGCGGGCATCGCCGATCCAGTCATCGGCGCCCACCAGTCGCGCCCAGCGCTCGAACAGGGGCTGGCCCACCACCTGGATGATGATGGCGCCATCGCGGGTCTTGAAAATATCCGCCGGCGCGGCGTTCTGCGCCCGGTTGCCGGTGCCGACCCGATCCACGCCGAGCAGGAGCTGCTCGATCATCGCGCCATTGGCATACGCGAGCGCGGTGCGCAGCAGTGCGCCCTCGACGATCTGGCCGCGTCCGGTTTTCTGGCGCGCAATCAGCGCCGCGAGGGTCCCGAGCGCCGCCGAAGTGGCGGTGCCGTAATCGGCATAGGGAGCGAAGGACTTCATCGGCTGGCCGGGAAAGCCGCCGATGTAGCTCGCCCCCGACATGACCTGGGCGATGCCGTCGAAACCCACCCGTTCGCTGTAGGGACCGACGGACCCGAAGGTCGAGATCATGGTGAGGATGATGTCTTCCTTGATGGCCGTGAGGGACTCGTAGTCGATGCCCATTTCCACCAGCGTCGGGTGCGGCAGATTGGCCACCACCACGTCGGCGGTACGGACTAGGCGCTTCACCACCTCGCGGCCTTCCGGCTTGGTGGGATTGAGCGTCATGCCGCGCTTGTTGCAGTTCATCTGGAAAAACAGCGCGCCCTGCCCATCGTCGGTCACCGGCGTGGTGTAGCGGTCTTCGCTGCCGCCCAGCTTTTCGATGCGAATGACGTCGGCACCAAAATGCGCGAGCAATTCGGCGCAGTAGGGTCCGGCGATGTAGCGCCCGAAATCCAGTACCCGTATGCCTTCCAGTACAGCCGTCATGGCGCGCCACCCCGATCAATGGTCAGGGCGCGAGTATAAGACGTAGCGGCGGGAGCCAGCGCCATTGCCCGTGCAGCCGTGCGCCGCACGGGCAATCGCCGGAGACAATTGCCGGAGGGATTACTTGTAGAACGCGCGGCTGGTATCGGAGTGATCGGTAACGTCGCGGACGCCAGCCAACTCCGGAATTCTGGACATCAGGGTTTTCTCGACGCCTTCCTTGAGTGTGACATCGACCATGCCGCAACCCTGGCAGCCGCCGCCAAACTGGAGCACGGCGACGTTATCGACGATGTCCTCCAGACTCACCTGACCGCCGTGGGCGGCGAGTCCGGGATTGACCTCGTTGTAGAGCACATAGTTGATCTTGTCTTCGAGGGGACTGTCGTCGCCGATGCGCGGCATCCGCGAGTTGGGTGCGCGGATCGTCAGCTGGCCGCCCATGCGGTCTTCGGCGTAATCGACCTTGGCGTCTTCGAGGAAGGGCAAGCTGCGCTTTTCGACATATGCGAGCAAGCCATCCAGTGCCAGGATCTGATCGTCCGGCTGTTCCTCGCCGGGGCGGCAATAGGCGATGCAGGTCTCCGCCTTGGGGGTGCCGGGATCGGCGACGAACAGACGAATCGCGATGCCTTCGCAGTTCTGCTTGGCGAGCAAACCGGCGAGGTAGGTCTGTGCCGGGGGGGTGATTTCGATCTGGGCCATGCCGGTACTCCGCAGCAGCTCTGGTCGAGCTACCAAATTGGTAATCTACTCTAACAGAAGCGGGCAGCCAGGCTCAACGCATCCGTCTGCCGCGGGCGCGCGACCCGGGAATGGAAGCCGTTTTTGCTACACTGCGCGCCCCCAATTCCGATCGCGACTCATGCCAGCAGACCGCAGCCAACGCATCTCGGCCCTGCACAGTGCGGCGCGGGAACGCATCCTGATGCTCGACGGCGCCATGGGCACCATGATCCAGCAGCACCGGCTGCAAGAGGCCGATTTTCGCGGCGAGCGCTTCGCCGACTGGCCGCAACCGCTCGGCGGCAACAACGATCTGCTGGTGCTGACGCAGCCCGCCATCATCCGTGCCATCCACTGGGCCTATCTCGAGGCCGGCGCGGACATCATCGAGACCAACACCTTCAATTCCACCGCGCCGTCCCAGGCCGACTACGGCGCACAGGCCCTGGTGCCCGAACTGAATCTGGCGGCTGCACGCATCGCCCGGGAAGCCGCCGATGCCATGACGGCGCAGACGCCCGAGCGTCCCCGCTGGGTGGCCGGCGTGCTCGGCCCCACCAGCCGCACCGCGTCCATATCGCCCGACGTGAACGACCCGGCCGCGCGCAACACCAGTTTCGATGAGCTCGCCGAGGCCTACCGCGAGGCGACCCGGGCGCTGATCGAAGGCGGTGTCGACATCATCATGATCGAGACCGTCTTCGATACGCTGAACGCGAAGGCTGCAATCTTCGCGGTGGGCGATGTGTATCGCGAGCTCGACGTCGAGTTGCCGCTGATGATCTCGGGCACCATCACCGACGCCAGCGGCCGCACCCTGTCGGGCCAGACCGCCGAAGCCTTCTGGATCAGCGTCGCCCACGCGCGACCCTTCGCGATCGGCCTCAACTGTGCGCTCGGCGCGCGACAGCTGCGGCCCCATGTGGAAGCGCTGGCCAAGCTCTGTCCCACGCTGGTATCGGCGCATCCCAATGCCGGGTTGCCCAACGCCTTTGGCGAATACGACGAAACCGCGGCGGAAACCGCCGCCATCCTCGCCGAGTTCGCGCAAAGCGGCCTGATCAATATCGTCGGCGGCTGCTGCGGCACCACGCCCGGGCATATCCGCGCCATTGCCGATGCGGTGACCCGCCTGCCGCCCCGGCTCGTGCCGGCGCCCAGGAACGCCTGTTATCTGGCGGGGCTCGAACCCTTCGTGATCGACGCAGATTCGCTGTTCGTCAATGTGGGCGAGCGCTGCAACATCACCGGCTCGGCGCGCTTCAAGCGCCTGATCACCACCGGGGACTACACGGCCGCGCTCGCCGTGGCGCTCGATCAGGTCGAAAACGGCGCCCAGATCATCGACATCAACATGGACGAGGGCATGCTGGATTCGGTCGCCGCGATGTCGACCTTCCTGCGCCTGATCGCGTCGGAGCCCGATATTTCCCGGGTGCCGATCATGGTGGACTCATCCAAGTGGGAGGTGATCGAGGCCGGGCTCAAGCAGATCCAGGGCAAGCCTCTGGTCAATTCCATCAGCCTCAAGGAGGGCGAGGCAGCCTTCATTCGCCAGGCCCAGCTCTGCCAGCGCCTGGGTGCGGCGGTGGTAGTGATGGCCTTCGACGAGGACGGCCAGGCCGATACCCTGGAGCGCCGTATCGCCATCTGCACGCGCTGCCACGAGATTCTGGTGGGTCGTCTCGGCTTTTCACCCCACGACATCGTGTTCGATCCCAATGTGTTCGCGGTGGCGACGGGGCTTGAGGAACACAACCACTATGCGGTGGATTTCATCGAGGCGGCGCGCTGGGTCCGCGCCAACCTGCCCGGCTGCGGGGTCTCCGGCGGTGTCAGCAACGTCTCGTTTTCCTTTCGCGGCAACGACCCGGTGCGGGAGGCGATCCACTCGGTGTTTCTCTACCACGCCATCGCCGCCGGAATGACCATGGGGATCGTCAATGCCGGCCAGCTCGCGGTTTACGATGATCTCCCCGCCGAACTGCGCGATGCCGTCGAAGACGTGATTCTCGACCGCAACCCGCGCGGCACCGAAAACCTGCTCGCCATCGCGCAGAAATACCGCGGCGACGGCAGTGCGCCCGAAGCCCGCGAAGACCCGGCCTGGCGCGAATGGCCCGTCAACCGGCGGCTCGAACACGCGCTGGTCAAGGGCATCACGACCTATATCGAGGAGGACACCGAAGCGGCGCGGCGCGCAGCCGTGCGGCCTCTGGATGTCATCGAAGGTCCCCTCATGGACGGCATGAACGTGGTCGGCGACCTGTTCGGCGCCGGCAAGATGTTCCTGCCCCAGGTGGTGAAGTCCGCGCGCGTCATGAAACAGGCGGTGGCCTATTTGCAGCCCTACCTGGAAGCCGCCAAATCGGGGGCCGCGCGCGCCAACGGGCGGGTGCTGATGGCGACCGTCAAGGGCGATGTCCACGACATCGGCAAGAACATCGTGGGCGTGGTGTTGCAGTGCAACAACTACGAGGTGATCGACCTGGGGGTGATGGTGCCCGCCGAGCGGATTCTGGAAACCGCGCGGGAACGCCAGGTGGACATCATCGGCCTGTCGGGATTGATCACGCCGTCCCTGGACGAAATGGTCCATGTCGCCTCTGAAATGGAGCGTCAGGGCATGAATCTGCCGCTGCTGATCGGCGGCGCCACGACCTCCAAGGCCCACACCGCCGTGCGCATCGAGCCGCGCTATCAACGCGGACCCACGGTGTATGTGCCGGATGCCTCGCGCGCGGTCGGCGTGGTGTCTCAGCTATTGAGCCCCGAACAAAATGCCGACTACTGCGCCGGCATCCGGAGCGACTACATCGAAGTGCGTGAACGCACCGGGGCGCGCCGACCACGCCCTACCCTGCCCTACGCCAGCGCCGTGGCGCGTGCGCTCCAGTTCGACTGGGCGCACTACCAGCCGCCGCGACCCAGGCAACTCGGCATCCAGGTGTTTGCGGACTATCCACTCGCGGAGCTGATCGACACCATCGACTGGACGCCCTTTTTCATCACCTGGGATCTGGTCGGCAAGTATCCGAAGATTTTCGACGATGCCGTGGTCGGCGCCCAGGCGCGCGAGCTGTTTGCCGACGCCCAGGCGATGCTGGCAAAGCTGATCGCGGATGGTCGCCTCAAGGCCAATGGCGTGATTGGCCTGTGGCCCGCCAATCGCATCGGCGCCGATGACATCGCCGTCTACGCGGATGAATCCCGCGCGCAGACCCTGGCCATCCTGCACCACATCCGCCAGCAGTCAGTCCCCAATACCGACGCCGATCCGCTGCTCTCGCTGGCGGACTTCATCGCCCCGCTGGAGAGCGGCGTCACCGACTATATCGGCGCCTTTGCGGTCACCACCGGAATCAACGCGGACGCCATCGCCGCCGAATACCAGGCGGCGGGCGACGACTACAACGCCATCATGGTGAAGGCCCTGGCCGATCGCCTGGCCGAGTCCTTCGCCGAACACCTGCACCGCCGGGTGCGGCGCGAGTTCTGGGGCTATGCGGCCGACGAGGTGCTGGACAACGACGCGCTGATCCGCGAGCAGTATCGCGGCATCCGGCCCGCGCCGGGCTATCCGGCGTGTCCGGATCACACGGAAAAGCGCGCGCTGTTCGCGCTGCTCGACGCGCAAAGGAATACCGGCATCGAGCTCACCGAAAACTGGGCCATGCACCCGGCGGCGGCGGTGAGCGGCTGGTATTTTTCGCATCCCGACGCGCGCTACTTCAACGCGGGCAAGTTGCAGCGCGATCAGGCCGAGGATCTCGCGCGGCGCAAGGGCATCACGCTGGCGGAGCTTGAGCGGGAACTGAACGCAGTACTGGGCTACGACCCCTGATGGGCCGCAACTAACGGGAGCACGTCATGACGGATGAACAAAGCGGGCAAGGCGACAAAACCCCGGGAAAACCCGGCTTTTTAAACATCGTCCGCAGCACGCTGGCAGCGGCCATCGGCGTGCAGAGCAGCAAGAATCGCGAGCGGGATTTCACCCAGGGCAGTCCGCTCGCGTTCATCGCGGCTGGAATTATCTTTACCGTGCTGTTTATCCTCACCGTCGTGACGGTGGTGCACCTGGTGCTTTGACGGCGATCTGTCCGCGCCGGTGACGGAAGACCAGCCGAAGCCGTCGACCCTCAGCCGCGGCTGCTGACCCAGAGTACGGCGGCCAACACCGCAATAGTGATGATGGCCAGGGTGGCGATGGCGTCCGCCATGCCGTCACGATCTTTGGGCTGTTCTGTATCCATTAACCGGGCTCCGTTGCGTAGAAGTGCGGGGTTGGGGGTTTGTCGAGCGCGCATTCTAGCAATCCTTGGCGATGCCGTGGGAAGGGAGTCGGCAAGGATCGACGGCTTATGCATTTTTACCTTTGGGTTATAAGGAATCAGTTTTTTACGGCAATCTGGCAGATTGCTAAAATTCGCCCCCAAATCCAGTCCTTGCAGCATCGCCATGTACCTCTACGATGACCGGGATCGTTGTCTCCTGCGCGAGCGGGTGCGGCAGTTTCGCGACCAGACCGCTCGCTATCTGGACGGAGACCTCTCCGAAGACCAGTTCCGCCCGTTGCGCCTGCAGAACGGGCTCTACATCCAGCGTCTGGCGCCCATGCTGAGGGTCAGCATCCCCTACGGGCTGATCGCGGCGCGGCAACTGCGACGGCTCGCCCATATCGCCCGCACCTACGACAAGGGCTACGCCCATTTCACGACGCGCCAGAACATCCAGTTCAACTGGCCGCAACTCCCCGAGGTGCCGGACATCCTGGCTGAGTTGGCCGAAGTCGACATGCACGCGATCCAGACCAGCGGCAACTGCATCCGCAACATCACCTCGGACGAGTTCGCCGGCATCGCGCCCGATGAGGTGGAAGACCCGCGTCCCTGGTGCGAGCTGATACGGCATTGGTCCACCTTTCATCCGGAATTCGCCTACCTGCCGCGCAAATTCAAGATTGCCGTGAGCGGGTCCGCGAGCGATCGCGCCGCGATTCAGGTCCACGACATCGGCCTGCAGATCGTGAAGAACGCTGCGGGCGAGCTCGGATTCCAGGTCTATGTGGGCGGTGGGCTCGGGCGTACGCCGATGATCGGCGAGGTGATTGGCGAATTCATCGAACCACGCCATCTGCTGACTTATCTGGAAGCGATTCTGCGGATTTACAACCGCTACGGGCGGCGCGACAACAAGTACAAGGCCCGCATCAAGATTCTGGTCAAGGCATGGGGAGCCGAGGTCTTTGCGGCGCGGGTCGCTGCCGAATGGCAACACCTCAAGGATGGTCCCAATACCCTGACCGAGGCGGACTTTGCCCGGGCCCGCCGGTTTTTCACCGCCCCGGCCTATGAGGCGGTCGATCTCGCGGCGGCGGAAGCCACCGTAAGCGCATACGCCGCCGTGGAACGCGCCTTTGCGCGCTGGCTGGAGCGCAATGTCCGAGCCCACCGCGTGCCCGGCTATTGTGCGGTGGTGCTGTCGCTGAAACCCGTCGGCGTAGCGCCGGGGGATGTGACCGACGCGCAACTCGACGCCATCGCCGATCTCGCCGACCGCTACGCCTTTGGTGAGGCGCGCGTCACCCATCACCAGAACCTGGTGCTGGCCGATGTGCGGCGCAGTGATCTCCCCGAGTTGTGGCGGACGCTGAAAGCCCAGGGCTTTGCGACCCCCACCATCGGCACCCTGAGCGATATCATCTGCTGCCCCGGCGGCGATTTCTGCTCGCTGGCCAATGCCAAATCCATTCCCATTGCCGAGGCGATCCAGCGCGAGTTCGACGATCTCGACTATCTCTACGATCTCGGCGATCTGACGCTGAATATCTCCGGCTGCATGAATGCCTGCGGTCATCACCATGTGGGCAATATCGGCATTCTCGGTGTCGACAAGAAAGGCGAGGAGTTCTATCAGATCCAGATCGGCGGCGAAGCGGGCTCGCGCGCCACGCTCGGCCAGGTGCTCGGACCATCGTTTTATGCACCGGAAGTACCCGGGATCATTGCCCGAATTCTGGATGTCTATGTGCAGCGGCGCCATGACGGAGAGACCTTCATCGAAACCTTCCGTCGCCTGGGCGTGGAACCGTTCAAGGACAGCGTCTATGCCAAAGCTGCTTAAAGCGCGAAATTTCGCCATCGATGCATGGCAAAGGTTCGACGGCGATGTGGCGCGGATTGCGGGTGGCGACGCGTTGTTGTTTCCCCTGCCCGTCTGGTTGGCGCAGCGCGACGCCCTCCTCGCCCGCGAGGCCAGCCGCACCGGCATCTGGCTGAATGGCGACGAGGAGCCCGAGCAGATCGCCGCAGACATCCACCGCTTTGGCTGCATCGCCGTCAATTTCCCCGCTTTCATGGACGGGCGCGGCTTCTCCTGCGGCCGTCTGCTGCGCGAACGCTATGGATTTCGCGGCGAATTGCGCGCGGTCGGCGATATCTTTGTCGATCAACTGCATTTCCTGCGCCGCTGCGGATTCGATGCCTTTGAGCTGCCCGACGGCACCGCGCTGGATGTCGCGCTCAGCTGTCTGGATGCCTTCAGCATCCACTACCAGGCTGCCTGCGATCCCGCCTGAAGGCATCAACCTGAACCTCCCGAACGCCTTGCCATTGCGGCACAATGGCAAGGCGCGGACCCGGTGATGCAGAGTTGAACGACGCAGTATTCCATTCATTTTTTCTGATTTTCTGTGGCGCCGCTGCACTGGCGACGCTCGCGCTCTACGGTCGCCAGCCGCTGCTGGTCGCCTATATCGCACTCGGCGCCCTGCTCGGCCCCTCGGGTTTCGGACTGATCCCCGACGTTGCGCAGATTACCGACATCTCCCACATCGGGATCATTTTCCTGCTGTTTCTGCTCGGCCTCGACATGCAGCCCGCGGCGCTGGTGCGGGTGTTCCGGCAGATTACCCACGTCGCCGTCATCAGCTCGCTGATCTTCGCGGCGGCGGGCTACGGTATCGCTCGCGCGTTTGCTTTCGCGCCCATCGAGGCCCTGATCATCGGTGGCGCCATGATGTTTTCGAGCACCATCATCGGCATCAAGCTGCTGCCGACCACAGTTCTGCATCATCGCCCCATCGGCGAGCTCATGGTGGGCATGCTGTTGTTACAGGATTTTCTGGCGATCATCCTGCTGTTGGTGCTGGGCGGCATGGATGGCGGAGGGATCGATGCCGGCCGCATCGCCCGCACACTGCTGGCCCTGCCGCTGGTGGCGGCCTGTTCCGCGCTGGCGGTGCGGTTTGTGATCTTGAAGCTCTTCGCACGCTACGACCGCATGGCGGAATACATGTTTCTGCTCGCCATCGGCTGGTGCCTGGGTGTCGCGGAGCTGTCCCATCAGCTCGGCCTGTCTCGGGAAATCGGGGCATTCATCGCCGGTATCACGATCGCCACCAGTCCCATTTCCCAGCACATCGCGCTGTCACTGAAGCCTTTGCGGGATTTTTTCCTGGTACTGTTTTTCGTCACCATCGGCGCGCGGTTCGATCTGGGGTTATTGCGCGAGATCGCCCTGCCGTCCCTGATACTCGGGGGTGCCATGCTGCTGCTGAAGCCCCCCACCTTTCGCTTTCTGTTGCGCGGGCGAGGCGAGCAGGCGCGAAACCTGGGCTGGGATCTGGGCTGCCGTCTGGGGCAAAGCAGTGAATTTTCGTTGCTGATGGCCTATATGGCCGCGGCGCTCGGTTTGATCGGCAATGCCGCCTCGCATTTGATTCAGGCGGCGACCATTCTGACTTTCCTGATTTCCAGCTACATCGTGGTGCTCAATTTTCCGAACCCCATCGCGATCCACGACAGGTTGCGGCGCGACTGAAACCGTCTCAGACCGGCAATTGAGGTTCGCGCGCGCCATCCCACCAACTGCGCAATCGCTGGGCCAGCCGCATTTCCACGGCTATCCCCAACCGCTCCAGCAGCGTTTTGTCGGTGATGTAGCTGAGTTCGTAGATATTCGCCGTCGCCAGTTGCGCATTGAGGTATTCGTCGCTGGTCGCCAGTTTGTCCACCAGGCCCAGCGCCAGTGCCTGCGTGCCGAACCAGACCTCTCCCGTGGCAACGGTCTTGATGTCGAGCCGCGGCCGGTGCGCAGCCACATGATCCTTGAATAATTCGTGGGTGGCGTCGAGATCGCGCTGGAATTTCTCGCGCCCCGCCGGCGCGTTCTCGCCCAGCACCGTCAAGGTGCGTTTGTACTCTCCGGCGGTCAGCAACTCGATATCGATGTCGTGGCGCTTCAGCAGACGGTGGACGTTGGGAATCTGCGCCATGACACCAATCGAACCGAGTACCGCGAAGGGCGCCGCGAGGATGTTGCCGGCAACACAGGCCATCATGTAGCCGCCACTGGCCGCCACCTTGTCGACGCAGACCGTGAGCGAAATACCAGCCTTGACGATGCGATCCAGTTGGCTCGCCGCCAGACCATAGGCATGCACCATTCCGCCACCACTTTCGAGCCGCAGGACGATTTCGTCGGCGGGGCGGGCACGCAACAAGGCCGCGGTGATTTCCTCGCGCAGCCGATCGACCGCGGAAGCGCGCAGATCGCCGTGAAAATCGAGTACGAAAATCCGGCGCCGGCCGTCATCCGACTGTTTCGATTGCTTGCGCAAACGGCGCCGCTCGCGCTTGATCGATTTGTGTGCCGCTGCTGGCGCCAGCGCAATATCAAGGGTCTCACCCAGTTCCCGCACCCTGGCGCTGAAGTCGCGTACCTCCAGGTGCCCCCGGTGCGGTGAGCGCGCTTTGCGCGCAAACACCGCAATCGTCCCCAGACATACGGCGAATGCGAGCAACAGGGTCAGTGTCTTCGCCAAAAACAGGGCATATTCCGCTGCCAATTCCAACTTTATTATCCTCGCTCAGCGTCTAGCATCAATGTCCAGAGTCGGCGACCGACAGGCGTCCTTCCGCGTCGATGCGAATTTCGTACGATGCTCCATTCCGCACCGGAATGGAGGTTGTTGCCGTCTCGCCAACCAGAATCAGCCCCCGCAGTCGCGGCAGCCGTGCCATCCAGCTCCAGACGTCCAGCAGGCTCTCGGGATCGCCGATCTCCACCGTCTCATACCTCGGTAGTGCGTCGCCGGATGGCGCAAGGGCGGCGTAGAAATGGCGATTCCGGTACAGGGAGAACGGACACAGGGGAAGTACGCAGCGGATGGTTTGTATATCCAGAATCCAGTGATTCCCGGTCAGATCGACGTCACGATCAACACCGCCGCGCGTTGCGACCTGTACGCGGTAACCATCCCGGGTACGGTCGATCGCCTCCGGATCACGAGGCTGCCGATCGATATTGACCGTGGCAATCACGGCACCAGGGACAACAATCTGGTAGCGCCCGAGATCCCTGGCCGCAAGCAGAGTCAGGACGCTCGCTGCCACCAGGCAGATCCAGCCGATCGCCCATACCAGCGCCCGCAGGCTGCCCGGCCTCCGCCACAGCATCCTCAGGGCGATAAACGCGGATAGGATTCCCAGGCCATACAGCAGCCATTGCGGGACGTTGATGGCCATGACGCTCAACCAGTCTGCCGCGCGATTGCAAACCGCCCTGCTACCAGTGCCATCAGAAACTCAATGCGGACACGCATTCACGCGCCGTTCGCAGCGCCGCGTCACTTTCCCCGGTGCCGAACCTCACCGCATTCAGATAGATCTCCAGGCTGATCACCATATCGGCGAAATACTCGATATTGCGCGAGCGGTCATTGAGGCCAAGTCCCGGATGATAGCGGCTCGTCTGCAGAAACTCCCAGCCGCGGGCAAAAACTGCCTCCAGGGCTGCATCTTCCAGCATGATCGCGCAGGCCTTGAGAACGAGGAAATCCGCTTCGATTTCCTCCCAGCCATCGTCCGTGAGCACACCGTCCTGAAGCACCTCAAGCAACGCCTTGGCTTTCAGTAACACGACGCTGGCGCCCATCACGACGCCGTTGCGCGCGGTTTTCAGCAGGCTCGTCTGAAGGATCTCATCCAGTGGTCGGCCACTCCAGGCAGCGAGGTCGGCGCGATCGGGATTGCTGCCGGCAAAATCAACCACCGCGCAATCCAGATAGAGGATCGAATCGGCGTACTCCTGCAATTCCTCACCGGTGGGTGATCGCAACTGGTCGAGCGCCTGCTGCAATGTATTGCCATGGCGCTCGAAGCGCGCGACCAGATTCTCTAGACCGACTTCCTGGGCGCAGCGCGCGACCGCGACGCAATCCTCCTGCATGCCCTGCACCACGGAGGGCGGCAGCGGGTCGTCCTCCTGGGACAGATCGAGGGCACTGCGCAAGCGGACCATGTGCACAGCCAATTCATCCAGTGGCCAGGCCACCTGCCCCCCGTCGCGGCCGAATGCCTTGACGCGGATTGCCTCCAGTTCGGCATCGTCGAAATCCAGCCTGGGAACCGGCAGCCCGTCTTCCCGGCGGGCCCTCGTGTTGGACAGGGACAGCAGTGCGAGAAAGGCGCGCCAGAGTCCCTCGGGATAGAGATTGCCGGTATGGCCGGTGCGAATGCCGGCAAGGCCACGCAGCTGTTTTTCCACGGCAGCGAGCAGGCGCGCGCGATCGGGCCGAAGGAGCAAGGCGCCGTTCGCAAAACTCTCGATTACCCCCCGCAACGCGGTCCAGTAATTTCGCTCGGACCCGACATCCGCGAGCTGCGCCAATCGCTCGACGCTGCGCATCAGGATTTCGTAGCCTTGGGCGCGATTTACCCCTTTCAAGACACTTACCAGCCCGAGTTGGTACAGGTGCAGGATACGCTTGAGATCCTCTGGAGCGACCGCAACGGAGAGATTGTCTGCGCCAACCCTGAATGCGGGCCAGTCGATCCCGAACAGAACCTGATACTCGTAGACCGGCGGCTTGTGCCGAAAGCTGCGCAAGGCGGTAATCTCGGGGATCAGCAGACAGGGGTTATCGCGCCGACTGCGCACCAGGTAGTCGAGCAACCCGGGGATCACCACGAGTGCCTCACCGAGCACCTGGCGCAGGTCATGCCAGGATGCCTCTCCCGCCAGCGTGTCCTGAACCGCCGCCAGGGTTTCATCGAGCAACACCCGCAACCCGTTGAGTTCGCAGATGGCGGCCCCGCCCCAGAGGTCGCGCGCCAAGGCCACAAAACGTTCCGCCGTGCTGGCGTCGAGTTGCGTGATGGCCTCGATCACGCGCTCAGCCGCGCGCCGCAGCTCGCCGCCGCTGAGATCAACCACCTCGGAATGAAGTTTTTCTATCGCTGACATCGCATTCGCCGGTTTCGAGATTTCCTGTCTAACCTAGCAGAAGATAACGCGGGGCTCCATGAAAACCTTGCCACAGGGGGCGGGGCTCCCTGTAATCCGCCGCGCAGGTCACATCACCTGCACGGCATGATGAGGCCGATGCCGCACCCATGCCGTCGCCGCCAGGGGCCCGGGCACCGGTCACTGCTGCGCGATTGGATCAGTGGACATTGCGCAGGCGGGATCTACAGGCCACAGAGCCCCCGCTTCGTGAGCGCGCGCAACGGTGGTCAGCTTCTGGCAATGTGCCGCAAGCTCCCGGGCAGAGGCGCTGATGACCCGTAAGGGCGGACGGATTTTGTCCAGCTTGCGGTGCCCTGACACACCGGAGGTCTGCGTGGCGGCATTGCCGTTGTCAAAGCTCAGGGCAACCTGGCCACCCGTCATGGCCAGAAAAACGTTCGCCAGCAGCTCGGCGTCAAGCAAGGCTCCGTGCAGTTCGCGGTGACTGTTGTCGATACCGTGACGCTTGCACAGCGCGTCGAGGCTGTTCTTTTGCCCCGGGTGCAGTCTGCGCGCCATTTGCAGTGTATCGATCACCACGCGCCCCTGCTGCAGGGGGACCTGCCCCTCTCCCGCCAGCTCCAGCTCGCGATTCAGAAAGCCCAGGTCAAACAGCGCATTGTGAATAATCAGGTCGGCTGTCCCGAGAAACTCCAGCAATTCGCCGGCAATTTGCGCAAACCGCGGTTTGCCGACCAGATCGGCGGCGCTGATCCCGTGCACACTCTCTGCCCCGGCATCGATGGCCCGTTCGGGATCGAGATAGTGATGAAAGTGACGGCCGGTAAGTTGGCGATTGATCAACTCGACGCAGCCGATCTCGATGATGCGATGTCCTTGATCGACCTCGATGCCCGTGGTCTCTGTGTCCAGTACGACCTGTCTCACTCAGTCCTCCAGTTCATCGATGCCCCGGTTCGCCAAGGCATCCGCCAGTTCATTCTCCGGGTGTCCGGCGTGTCCTTTGACCCAACACCAGGAGATTTGATGCCGCGCCGCCTCGACGTCGAGCCCGCGCCATAGATCCTGATTTTTCACCGGGGCTTTGCTGGCCGTACGCCAGCCACGCGCCTTCCAGCCCGCAAGCCATTTGGTGATGCCCTGACGGACATATTCCGAGTCGGTGGTCAAGGTCACCCGACAGGCCTCCTTGAGTGCGGCCAGTCCCTCGATGGCCGCCAGCAACTCCATCCGATTATTGGTCGTATGCCTTTCCGCGCCATGGAGCGTTCGCTCGCGGCTGCCGTAACGCAGCACCACACCCCAACCGCCACGACCGGGATTGCCATGGCATGCCCCATCGGTAAATATCTCTACATGCTTGGTCGCCGAACTCAAGTGCAATTTCTCCGGCAGCGGCCGCCCTCTCCCGGGGTTTGCGCGGCGCTACCGCGGTTCAGTGCCGCGCCGACGCTGGTGATCCTCCGCGGCAGCCAGGGAAAGTTCGCATGTGGCTGTAACGGTATGGTCCGCTTACACGCCGTCAACACGTAAAAATTGTTCCGTCCGCCGACCAGAAAACGTTCACCGATACTCCCTGCTAGTTTCGCTAGCCGATGTCGGAAAGGCATTCCGGAGGTCAGGATTTCCGGTTCGGGATCGAGCCAAAATCCCAGCAAAACCAGCCAGTCGCATACGCGAGTGCGCCCCAGACTGTTATGGCGCCATACCCCAGCGGCATACCACGGAGCCAACAACCATTTGCCAATGCCCAGTAACGAATACGGATTGAACCCAAGCAGGACAATACGGCCACCTGGTCGAACTATTCTTGCCGCCTCGGCCAGGACCCGTTGCGGTTGATCGCAGAAATCCAGCGCATGGTGGAGAACGACCAGATCGAAGGTATCCGAAGGCAGTGGGAGCGCATCAAAGCGGCTCACTCCGTCAGCCCCTGTTCCGGGCTCCTGAATAAAAGTGAACTGGCACGGCAGCGAAAAGCAGTCCTCCACTCCGTGACGCGGCGATACGCCAAGGTGAACCAACCGGAAACCGGGCGGCACCAAAAGCCCTCGGCAAAGACGCCGTTGCGCCTCGAGGAGGCGCCTCCCCGTGGGCGTGTCGAACCATCGCAGCATCGCTGCCTGGCTAGCGGAGACGGCCGCTACCCGGTATTGACTGCTGATGACATTCGCTAGTCGCACAGTACTGGTCCGGCGCGGAAAGATTCGAATACCCGGCTATGAGAAAGGCAACCTGCAACCACTAACATTATCGCCTCTATCCTTCTTTGAAGGTCACGATGTCCAGAAAATGTCGGTAACCCTCTGGCTGCGGACGCATCGTCCGTGCACCACGGACGATTTGCGACACGCGTCTTCAGCCGTTAGACTCCGGACCAAGCGCTGCTCGGGACGCGGGATTCTACCTCGCGTCCGCCATGGTTTCCGGACTATCGGCCAGCAATTCTAGCAAGTGAGCGGTGCTTTTATTTGACGACTGGGAAAGCCACGAGTTACCGAGCCCCCTGTATTTTGGGGCTGATTGCGGAACGACTCGGTACTGCTACCATCCGGCATTGCGGTAGAGATGCCCCGGCGAAAGCCGCCGCGCTGGCGGTGATCACGAGAGAACTTCCCGCGATGACCCCCAAAAATCTTCTCCTTTTTGCGTTTAGCGGAATTGTTCTGGCACATTGCGTGTCAACGCAACATTCGGCGGTCGACACATCGGGGCCGGTTGACCTGCCATGGACGCCGGCGATTGGCGCCACCGAACCGGCAAATAGTCCCCCGGACATATCGTCGAGCGCGGAATCACTGCCCCCTCCCGTGAATGAACCTTATCTGCCCCCATCCGCAGCCGCCTGGAGCCAGAATCGCGCCTCTGACTTTGATACATGGCGAGTGATGAACGAGCATATGACTTTTGCGCCCGCCACCACCGGACCTTTTGTTGATCTGGAAGTACAGAAATATCGCGACAATTCCCGGATCACAGCTGCTGCTGCCGAACGCGCTTCTCTTTATCTACCCTATGTAACTCGCCGCCTGGTGGAAAGCGATCTGCCTCCGGAATTGGCATTGCTACCGTTTATGGAAAGCGCCTACAACCCCCATGCCATATCACCCAGAGGTGCCGCTGGGCTGTGGCAGATACAACCGGGGACCGGAGACGTCCTTGGGCTCGAGCGTGACCAGTGGTATGACGGGCGCCAGGACGTCGTGCGCTCGACCGATGCGGTAATCGGCTATTTCGGATATTTGCACCAGAAGTTCGATGGAGATTGGTTGCTTGCACTCGCGGCTTTTAACAGTGGCGAGGGTACAGTGTCGAAAGCAATCCAACGCAATCTGGACCAGGGAAAAGACACCGATTTCTGGGCACTGGATTTGCCAAAGCACACCCGCGCCTATATCCCCCGCTTTCTGGCGCTAACCCGCATGTTTCAGAATCCGGAAGAAAGCCAGCTGAGATGGCCGCTTCTGGATCAGAGCAAATCGTTAGAGTCAGTGGCCATACCGAAGCAGATCAGCCTTGCGCGCGCTGCCGAGCTCGCTGAGGTGGACTACGACACCCTCAAGCAGTTGAACACCGGTCTTAAACGTGGTGTAACACCGCCCCAGAGCCGCTATGAAATCCTACTGCCATTGAATGCCGCGCAGCGGTTCGAAGCGGCGCTCTTGAAGAGTCCATCCACCCAACTACCACTGGCAAGCGTACGACCCACGGCGGCTGAAACTCCGGGGGCAAAAACATCCGCCGCAAAAGCGCGGTCAGTGGATTATCGGGTGCAGAGCGGCGATTCGTTGTGGACCATCGCGCGCCGTTTTGGGGTCAGTCCCGAGGCTCTGATGCGCTGGAATGATATCGACAACCCGCGGGCGCTCCGCCCCGGACAGAATTTGCGGCTCATTGAGCGTTAGCTGCTTTTCAACAAGCCATTACGATTACTTCTCACCCGACGCAGATCAGGTTACCGAGGCTGTTCTGCCTCGGGCTGTGGCCTGGTGTTGATTTTCGCGCTCGCCAGCAAGGCTCCCTGATACGCATTGAGCTCATTGCCCGCGACTGCCTCCGACACAGCGCGTTCCATTTGCCGCCGACGCGGCTTGGGCAGTGCCTCTATATCCCCGGCGTGAATGGCGACCACCTGGAAAACAACGACGCCATTTGCGTTATCAAAGATTCCCACCAAAGGTAGCGGAGATTTCACGGGGATATCAAACACGTGCTTGGCGACGCCGCTGTTTGCATCGGCGTCATAGCGCTTTACATCCGAGTTCACCTGCCATTCCAGATGTTCATCACGGGCGATTTTTTCGAGAGGCTCGCCGGCCAATAATCGCTGGCGGAAGGTTTCCGCGCGCTCACGGGCCCGGGCCAACGCGCGCTCGGTTACCAGCACCTTTTCGATATCCGCCTTCACTTCCGCAAAGGCACGTCGCTGCTGTGGTGTATGCTCCTTGCGTTGGAGAACAATGGCGCGCTCGTCGTTGAGCTCCACCACCGGGCTGATATAACCACCGAGTACATCTTCGGAAAAAGCGGCACTGACCACTTTGGGGTCGCTGCCGATGCCTTGGCCACCATCACGGGTAATAGTGGGCGATGTATTCAGCGGCAAACCCATGCTTGCCGCCACCGCGGCCAGGTTTTCCGCTGTATACGCAGCATCACGAAGGTGTTCGATCTGGCTTTGATACAAAGCGCCCGCCTTTTCCCTGCGGAGCTCCGCTGTCATGGCGTCACGCTCTGTCTCGAAACTGCCGACCGCCGAATCGTCTTCCCGGACCAGTTTGAACAGATGCCAGCCCATATCGGTCTCGATCGGCGGTGTCACCTGACCGAGCTCCACCTTGTCCAGCGCCGATCTGAGCGGGGCCGGAAGTGTTTCAGGATCATAAGGTCCCACCTTGCCGCCCTGATCCGCTGTCAGGGGATCCTCACTTTTGGTGCGCGCGAGTTCTGCGAAGTCCGCGCCAGCTCCCAGTGCGGCCTGCAATTCGTGCAATATTTTCTGGTGACTGCCATCCGCCCTGGGTTTTATGAGTATCTGCGACAAGATAGTCTGTCTGGCCGCTTCTGCCGCTTCGACACGCTGCGTGTAACGCGACTTGAGTTCACTTTCGTCTATCGCAATACCGCCGGCAATCTGGTCGACCGAGAGCTCGATGTAGTCAACAGTCACATGCTCTGGCGCAATATACAGATCAGGGTGTCCGTCGTAGTAAGCCCGCGCCGTAGCCTCATCGATCTTCGTCGGGGTCCCGGCTTCCGCCAGCGGGACAGTGAGATAACGAAAATCGCGCGTCTGCTCAATATCAGCGATGGCCCGGTCAAGCGCGGATTGAGCCATGAAGCCAGTGCTGAGGATGCCGCGGGCAAGTTGACTGGCGAGCAGTTCCCGCGCGAGGAACCGACTGTGGGTTTGCGGCGTATAGCCCAGTTGCCCGATGTAGGCGAGGTATTGATTTCTCGAGAACTTCCCGTCTTCCTGGAAGGCTCCCGAGTTCTTTAGCACCTCCGCAAGGAGCGCCGGAGCAACTCCCATACCCTCTTTGCGCGCGCGACTTTCGTAAACCCGGGTGGTTACGAGGCTCTGCAGTGCCGGTCCGTAGAGCGCTTTATCGTCAATCACCGCGGGATCGATATCGGGAAAGCGCGCCATGATCTGGGCGCGTTGGCGCTGTATCGCCTGTCGCACCTCCAGTTGAGTTATGCGATCGCCATTGACTGAAGCGGCCTCTTCAACGGACGCCCCGCGGAAAAAGAACGTCTCGACGCCAAAGAACGCGAACGGGATTGCAATCAGGACCACCAGCCATTTTCCGTACTTTCCCATTCCATCCCGGAAATTCTGGAGCATGAATGATGTCCGTTAAGGATCAGATAAAAAAAGGGCGCACAACCGATGCGCCCGCCAGCTTGCGAAAATCGATCTATCAGTTGACGGCGTCTTTCAGAGCCTTGCCGGCCTTGAAGGTCGGCAGGTTCGACGCCGAAATTACGATTTCTTCGTTGGTGCGTGGATTGCGCCCGGAGCGCGACGGGCGATGCTTGACTGTAAATGTACCAAAGCCAACCAGCGATACAGGATCTCCCTTTCGCAGAGCGGCCGTTATGCCATCGATGGCCGCGTCAAGCGCACGGGTCGCGCAGGCTTTGGATATATCCGCCGCATCGGCAATGGAGTCGATCAGTTCTGATTTATTCACAGCGTTCCTCTTGCTATCAAAGTTCAGGGAAGTTTGCCAAAAAAGCCGCGCGTCTCACTCGCCGTGGCCCAGATGCCGCGAGCCGGCTTTATACCAAGCGCCTTGCAACAGGGTCAAGGAACACGTTGGTATATTCAGTGTCGGCTCAGGCTGGCGGTACTGCCGGCTACACTGCCATCGTCAGTGCCGGCTTTATCTGACTGGCCAGCCATATACTCTTCGTCCGACAGCGGTTCTGGCATCCGCTCGAGGGCGATCTGCAACACCTCGTGTATCCACTTTACCGGCCGAATGTCGAGATCGGCCTTGATGTTCTCGGGAATTTCCTTGAGATCGCGCTCATTTTCGGCGGGAATGATCACGGTCCGGATACCGCCACGGTGAGCGGCCAGCAGCTTTTCCTTGAGACCACCGATTTTCAGCACTTGGCCCCGCAGGGTTATTTCGCCCGTCATCGCCACATCGGCCCTGACCGGGATCCCGGTCAGTACGGATATGAAAGCAGTACACATGCCAACACCCGCGCTGGGACCGTCCTTGGGCGTCGCACCTTCGGGGACATGGATGTGGAGGTCGTTGCGTTGATTGAAGTCCCTTCGAATCCCCAAAACCTGGGACTGGGTCCGCACCACGGTCAATGCCGCCTGGATGGATTCCTGCATGACATCACCGAGCGAGCCGGTCTTGATCACGTTACCCTTGCCGTAGGTCGCCGCGGCTTCGATGGTAAGCAGCTCGCCGCCCACTGAGGTCCAGGCCAGTCCGGTTACCTGCCCGATCTGGTTTGCCTCCTCGGCACGCCCGTAGTCGAATTTGCGAACGCCCAGCAGGTCCTCCAGATTGGCGCCATCGACCTCGTAAGCGGCCGTGTTTTGGCTGCGGACGTGCTGAGTGACTACTTTTCGGCAAATTTTCGCAATTTCCCGCTCCAAACCGCGCACACCGGCTTCGCGAGTGTAGTAGCGAATGATGTCGCGGGTTGCGGTCTCGGCGAGAGTCAACTCCCCTGACTTCAATCCATTCGCCTTCCGCTGCTTCGGTAACAGATAGCGTTCCGCGATACTGAGCTTTTCGTCCTCGGTATAGCCTGGTATGCGAATTACTTCCATTCGGTCGAGCAGTGGAGCCGGAATATTCAGCGAGTTCGACGTACAGATGAACATCACCTCGGAAAGGTCATAATCGACCTCCAGATAGTGATCATTGAAGGTATTGTTTTGCTCCGGGTCGAGCACTTCGAGCAACGCCGAAGCAGGATCGCCGCGGTGATCCATGCCGATTTTGTCGACTTCGTCGAACAGGAACAACGGATTTTTTACCCCCGCCTTGGAGAGCTTCTGAATCAGCTTTCCGGGCAACGAGCCGATATAGGTCCGGCGATGTCCACGGATCTCGGCCTCGTCGCGGATGCCACCCAGTGACATGCGGACAAACTTTCTACCGGTTGCGCGCGCGATGGATTCTCCGAGGGAGGTCTTGCCCACACCGGGCGGCCCTACCAGGCAGAGCACGGGACCCTTCAGCTTTTTGACCCGTTTCTGCACCGCCAGGAATTCGAGAATACGTTCCTTGACTTCATCCAGACCATAGTGGTCCTCGTTCAGGATACGTTCGGCGCGCGCCAGGTCGTGCTTGATCTTGGAGCGTTGCTGCCAGGGAACATTAACCATCCAGTCAACGTAACTGCGCAGGACAGACGCCTCCGCTGACATCGGGGACATCATCTTCAACTTGTTCAATTCAGCACGAGCCTTTTCCCGGGCCGCCTTGGGCATGCCAGCTTCGGCAACGCGCTTCTCCAGCTGCTGGATCTCGCTGGGGCTGTCTTCACTCTCCCCGAGTTCGCGCTGGATCGCCTTCATCTGCTCGTTGAGATAGTACTCGCGCTGGCTCTTTTCCATCTGTTTCTTGACGCGACCCCTAACGCGTTGATCTACCTGGACAACCTCCAGCTCGGACTCGATCAGCTTGCGCAGAAAGTCGATGCGCTCGCGCACATCAAAAATTTCCAGAAGCTGTTGCTTTTGCTCCAGCGACAACACCATATGGGTGGCCATGGTATCGACCAGACGTCCCGGGTTTTCGATCCCGGCCACCATGGTGACCACCTCGGCGGGAACCTTTTTGCTGAGGTTGACGTATTGCTCGAACTCCGCATTCAGAGCTTTCACGAGAGCATCGGCCCCGGAGCCCGAAAACTCTCCCGTACCGGAAATTTCCTCGTACTCGGCGACCGGGAAGGCGTCAGGCTGAAGAATGCGCCGGATTGCCACCCGCTGATTACCTTCGACCAGAACCTTGACGGTACCGTCCGGCAGCTTAAGCATCTGCAACACGGTTGCCAGGGAACCGACCCGGTAAAGATCGTCTTCGCCGGGGTCGTCGATTCCGGCATCCTTCTGGGCGACCAGCACGATCTGCTTATGAGTGGACATCACGGCATCGAGCGCAAGAATGGACTTGGCGCGCCCGACAAACAGTGGGATGACCATCTGCGGGTACACGACGACATCGCGCAGCGGCAGCATTGGCAGCTGCTTTGGCGTCGTTTTTCGGTTATTTTCCTGGCTCATGGAGAACCTCTGCGGGAGTGCGAAGACGGTCGATAGGGGCTATGTGGGGCCACTGAGGAGAATCGCAAGCGGTCCCATACGCCATATCGCCGTCGAAATCGCTGTCGCGACCGGAGTAAGCGGATTTTGCTGTCATCGGTGTCCGTGAATCCACCTGCGGCAATCCCTGTCGCATCCCCGGCAGCTCCAACAAAAAGGGGCCCTTGCAGCCCCTCGTTTCCCCGCCGGCCGGAACAACCTCAACCTTCGTCATTGGCCAAGCGAGGCGCTTCGTTACCTTCATACACCACCAGTGGTTCGGACTCGCCGCGAATCACGGCAGCATCGATAACGACTTTCTGCACATTGTTGATGGAGGGCAAATCGTACATCGTATCGAGCAGTACGTTTTCGAGAATTGATCGCAGACCCCTTGCGCCCGTTTTTCGCTCAAGCGCGCGCTCGGCGATTTCATCCAGCGCATCGCGGCGGATATCCAGCGCCACGCCCTCCATGTCAAACAACAGGTCGTATTGCTTGACCAGCGAATTCTTGGGTTCAGTCAGGATATTGACGAGCGCTTCCTTATCAAGCTCCTCCAGGGTCGCCAATACGGGGAGACGTCCGACAAACTCGGGAATCAAGCCATAACGCACCAAGTCATCGGGTTGTACCGTGGCCAGTGTCTCGCCAATATTGCGCTTCTCTTCATGCCCGCGCACGGTGGCGCTGAACCCGATGCCGCCTTTATCAGAGCGCTGCTGAATAATTTTTTCCAGACCGGAAAATGCACCACCGCAGATGAACAGGATATTTGACGTATTGACCTGGAGGAATTCCTGCTGTGGATGCTTGCGCCCTCCCTGGGGCGGCACGGACGCGACGGTTCCTTCAATGAGTTTGAGCAACGCCTGTTGCACGCCCTCTCCGGACACATCTCGTGTGATGGAGGGGTTGTCGGACTTGCGCGAGATCTTGTCGATCTCGTCGATATACACGATTCCGCGCTGGGCCTTGTCGACGTCGTAGTCACATTTCTGAAGGAGCTTTTGGATGATGTTCTCGACATCCTCGCCGACATAGCCCGCTTCGGTAAGCGTCGTCGCATCAGCGATGGTGAAGGGTACGTTCAGCAGGCGCGCCAACGTCTCCGCAAGCAGCGTCTTGCCGCTTCCGGTAGGCCCTATCAGGAGGATATTGCTTTTGCCCAGCTCGACATCATTGCGGACCTTGCGCCCGCCCATATCGAGCCGTTTGTAATGATTGTAAACCGCTACCGAAAGGATCTTCTTTGCGCGCGGCTGCCCGATCACATACTGGTCGAGTATGTCCTTGATCGCGCGGGGAGTTGGCAGTCGATCGATGGCGCGGCCGGCTGCGTCATCCTGAATCTCTTCGGAAATGATGTCATTGCACAGGTCGACGCACTCGTCGCAAATGAATACCGACGGGCCGGCAATCAGCTTGCGGACATCGTGCTGGCTCTTGCCGCAAAACGAGCAATAAAGGGGCTTCCCACTGTCGCGATCTTCACCTTTCGCGGTCATCGGTGCCTCCCCGTCGCGCGCGCGCTTGCTGTACTCATGGACGTTATCACCATTCCATCAGGGGGTAAAGCGAGGCGGATCATGCTCGCTTGGACAAAACTTCGTCCACCAGACCGTAGGCCTTGGCTTCGCTGGCACTCATGAACCGGTCGCGCTCAGTGTCCAGGGCGATCTGCTCAACGGGCTGACCGGTATGATGAGCAAGCAGTTCGTTGAGCTTCTCGCGGATCTTGAGGATTTCCTGAGCCTGAATGTGTATGTCGGACGCCTGTCCTTGAGTGCCACCACTGGGCTGGTGGATCATGCAGCGGGAGTTCGCCAGCGTGAAGCGTTTCCCCGGCGCGCCTGCCGCCAACAGGAAGGCTCCCATGCTGGCCGCCTGGCCGATGCACATGGTACTGACATCCGGGCGTACAAATTGCATGGTGTCATAAATCGACAGGCCGGCGGTGACCGAGCCACCCGGCGAATTGATGTAAAAGTGGATGTCCTTCTCCGGATTTTCCGCCTCGAGAAACAGCAGCTGTGCCACCACCAGATTCGCGCTGTAATCCTCGACCGGGCCCACCAGAAAAATGATCCGCTCCTTGAGCAGCCGCGAGTAGATATCGAACGACCGCTCGCCCCGGGCGGTCTGCTCGACCACCATCGGCACCAATCCGCCAGCGCCGGTGGGAGAGATATGTGTGACTAAATCATCGCGCATAGGTGTCTCTGCTGCTGAAGTGGTTATGGCCGCATTGTAGCTTCGATCCGCGGCCAGGAGCGCTAGCGTTAATCCGCTTCCGCGTCCTCTGGAGCGGGATCAGGCTGAAGTGCCGCTGTATAGGACAGGGTTTCGTCGGTCACCTGCGCCTTGGCAAGGATATGGTCGACCACCTGGTCTTCCATCACCGCGCCCTGGACGCTATTCAAGGCCTCCTCATTGGACAGGTAGTACCGCGCGACCTCATCGGGGCGTTCATAGCCCGCGGCGATCTCGGCGATGCGCGCGCGGGTACGTTCCTCGTCAAGGCGAATCTGCATGACCTTGATGAGCTCGGCAACGATGAGGCCGAGCTTGACCCGCCGCTTGGCCTGGTCGGTGAACAGTTCGTCCGGGAGCATCGAAGCGTCGAACTGCGCGCCGCCGCCGAACTGGGCGACCATCTGCTGCCGGACAATACCGATTTCGTTGGCCACAAGAGCTTGCGGCAGCGCGATTTCATGGCGTTTCAGAAGCTCGTTAAGCACCCGGTTTTTTACCTTGCTGCGCAGGGCAACGGCCAGTTCGCGCTCCATGTTTGTGCGGATCTCGGCGCGGAAGCGATCCATATCGCCGTCATCAATACCGAATTGCCGGAGAAAATCGGCGTCCAGGGTTGGCACCTTCTGCTCCTTGACAGCTGTCACCCGGATTTCAAAGTCGACCTCTGCATCGCGCAGAGATTCTTCCTTGTAGTCATCGGGAAAGCGGAGCGACGCGACCTTGTTCTCGCCGGCACGCATGCCGGCGATGCTGTCTTCGAAGCCCGGGATCATGCGTCCCGACCCCAGCACCAGCACGGCGCCTTCCGCATTTCCACCGGAGAAGGGCTCGCCGTCCCGCCGCCCCTGGTAGTCGATCACAACCTGATCGCCGGTCGCCGCGGCACGCTCCACCTCCTCCCAGGTTGCACGCTGTTGCCGCAGGCGCTCGATCATTGCATCGACATCGGCGTCACTCAGCTCGGCGACCGGGCGTACCACGCTGATGTCGGACAGTTCGGCCAGTGTTATCTGGGGATACACTTCGAAGGTCGCGACATATTGCAGGTCCTCACCGGGCTGATCGCGAACCGGATCGATACGCGGTGGACCCGCGGGCCGCACGCCTTCGCGGGTCACGGCATCGTAGAAACTTCGGCTCATGGCTTCGCCGACCACCTCCTGGCGGATGCTGGCGCCAAAGCGCTGCCGCACGACCCGCAGCGGGACTCGACCTTGGCGAAAGCCATTGAGGCGAACGGTCCGCGCCGCCTTTTCGAGCCGCTCGCTCACCGCGCTATCGATCTCGGCGGCCGGAACGCCAATGGTCAAACGACGCTCGAGCTCCGAAGTCGTCTCGGGGGAAACCTGCATACATCTGTCCTCAGTCCAAAATAGGTGTTGTCGCCGGCCTACGTCTGAAGCCAGTACTGGGCGCAATCAGCAGAGACTGGAATTCCAGGAAACGAGCCCCAGCTGACCGTAGTAAGCGTAACATATTGATTTAAAACGGGGTTGTCTTGCCAGAGCTTGCCCGAAATCGCACCCCGATTCGCAGATTAACGTGGGCCGCAGTATAAGCTCGGCGCGGAGCTGCGCCAATACGAACTCCACCGCGGAGGGCTAGGCTTCCTGCCACCGTCCCGAAATTCTGACGATTCAAGCGTCAGCGTCCAAACATCGTGCCTGGGGCGCGCCGCGTTATGGCCCGTCCCGGTCCGTGGCCCCCATCCCCTGCCATGCCAGCCGACGGGCGGATTCCAGGTCAAAGAGCAGGATTGTTGTTGAAATACCTTGGTGCGAAAGGAGAGACTCGAACTCTCACAGGTTACCCTACTGGAACCTAAATCCAGCGCGTCTACCAGTTCCGCCACTTTCGCCGATCACGGGCGCTTCCGTACTTTGTTTGCCGCAGTCAGACGGCCCGCCCGCACGCGGGAGGGCGCGGATTCTCCCATACCGGTCTCTTCGCCTCAACCAGGGGTGCACGCAGCACCCGCCCAGCCAGCACGCTTGCGCGGCACTATCGTGGTCGGGAAATCAGCAATGTCGCGTCTTCAATGCCGGTATTTTGGAAGTCACAACCTGGACGGCAGGCCGGCACCAATACCGCGGTTTCGGGCTCCAGCGTCTTACCACCGGCACGGATAATGCCGGCTACCACCATCACCAGCGCGTAGACGCCTCCGGTCGCCATCGTCCATTCCGACGCCGGAGACATCCGGAGCCGCTCCACCACAAAGTCGGGAAAGGTCGCGATACGCTCATGTCGCAGCGTCGGGGTCTCGGCAAGCACCACGATGTCGCTGGTGAGGGGCGCATCGAGCAGCATCTCGGCGATGACTTCCTCCGTATCCCAGTGATCCTGCGTCAATACCTTCTGGCCGAACGAAAGGATTTTGCGCTCATACACCGGTGTCTGAAATTCCACCGTCCGGACTCCGTGCTGGAGCGCGTGAGGCAGTAGCGGCGGGATCTGAACCACGTCGCCCACCCGCAGTGGCGCCAAATGCGTATGTCGCTCCATGGCTTCTCGCGCATGCGTTTCCTGCAACCGCAGCTCTGGCGCAAGCGCCGCATGCCAACGCCGCAAGGTCGCAGCGGAAACCGGGGCGTTGGGTTCAAAGCCTTCCTCGCGTCGCCAGCCGTCCTGCACGGCGTCTACACTGCGGCGAATCCGTTGGTAGGCCTGCACATCTGCAAGATAGGCAGCGCGAAAATCGCTGTCCGCAGCGTGTTCGCGCCGGGCGCCCGGCGCCAGACCGAAGCGAATCGCACCGCGTCCCTCCGGCCAGCTATCGGGGTGAATTCCGGTCACCACATAGACTTCGCTTTTTTGCCGATGCAGCTCGAAATAGAGATCGCCGTATACCGGATCGGGAAGCGGATCCAGTATCTTGAGAAGATTGAGGGGTGCGCGCGCGTTACCAAGAACGTCGCGTTCGGCAATCGACAACAACCAATGCAGAGACGTCTTGCCATCGTCCCCAACGACTTCGGACTCGCCGCGAGCCTCGATACCCGTAAACCAGATCTCCCTTCCCCAGGGCTTGGGGACGATCACCGGCGCGAGTTGCAACGGACCACCGAGGTCAATCACCGGCACTCCGGCCCAGGCCGCTACCGCCTGAACGTCTGGTGCTGTTTTGGCCCACTCGACAACCCGATCCGTCGGATCGATAAGCGCCGCGACGCGCACACCGCCGGATCCGTCGCACTCGGCGGCAACCCAGAGCGCGATATCGGGCTCATCTCGTACGCCGACGGCTTTCAAATAGTGGCAAAACAGCACGCTGCGTTGCGCGCTGGCTGCCAGCGCAGTCGCGCAGGTATGGTGGTGGCGCAAAACGATCATCTAGCGGGCGCTGACACGGGTTGGGACGGGCATCGGCCGCAGTCTACCAGACCAGCTCGGAGCGCCCATGTCGCGCAACCCTTGACCGGGCCTACAGGTGCGCATTAAATCCGGAAGCTGCGGGCCGCGAGGGCTGCTGCTTGCAGCGTTTTTTCACCGAGTTTTTCGACGGAGCAGACAATGATGATAAATTCCATGAAAGCCCCCCTGACCGGCCTGGCGCTGGCACTCCTTATTTCTCTGTCAGCCTGCCAAAAGCAGGAGGCAGAAGATACAGCCGCAGCAAAACTGGACGCCGCGACCGAGCAGGCGAAGGAAGCGGCCAAACAAGCCAAGGCCTCGGCGGCGGCCGCCGCCGCATCCGCGCAGCAGGCAGCCTCGGAAACCGCTGATAAGGTCATGGAAACGGGTGCTGCACTCAGCGACAAGCTTATCGAACAGCCGCAGATGATGCCGGACTCGGGCAAAACCGCGAACGACGAATCTCCTGCCAAGGACTGAACACACAGAGTTGTGGCGTCACGGAGCCATTCGATCCGGGCTCCGTGACGCCACAAGGCAACCATCCCAAGGGGTTCGGTTTTCAGCTTCCTGCCAACTGTCAACCGCGCGATGTCTGCGGTATGCCGCAAGGCGACCAACCCGGGCCTCGCTGATCTGCCAGGTGTCAGGGTTTTACTTCAGGCTGCCGTGCCCGGCCCCATCAACCGGTTAAGATACTTCTTTATTTATCAGTCGTAAATGATTACTCCGCGGGCATTTTTTCCTGCTTCAAGATCAGCGAAGGCCTGCACTGCCTCATCAATACGGTAGGTGTGGGTCACCATGCGGTCGAGGTCGAGTTTGCCCTGCTTGTAAAGCTCCAGATACTTCGGAAAATCCACGCGGAACTCGGCACTGCCGTACATCGAGCCCTTGATGGTCTTGGACATCAGCGGAAACATCAGCGCATTGAATTCCAGTTTCTGGCTCAGCTTGCCCACGCCGACCACCGTCATGGTGCCACCGCGGCGCGTCGCCTTCTGGGCCTGATCCACCACGGCCGGAATGCCGATGGCCTCGAACCCGTAGTCAACACCGATGCCGCCGGTCAGCTCCATGATCTTGCCGAGCGGGTCATTCGCGCCGTTGATCACGTCGGTGGCCCCAAGTTCTTTGGCAAGGGCTAGCTTTTCGTCCGAGAGATCCACGGCAAAGATTCGTGCTGCGCCGGCGATCCTTGCGCCCTGGATGATCGACAGGCCAACTCCGCCGGCACCGAATACCGCCACCGTGCTGCCGGGTTTTACCTGGGCGGTCTTCAGCGCCGCACCAACACCGGTAGTGACACCGCAGCCGACCAGCGCCGCCGCTTTCATGTCGATGTCGGCGTCGATCTTGACCAGACACATGGCTGGCACCACGGCATATTCAGCCATGTTGCCGAGGAACTGCATCACATTGATGTCCTTGCCATTCAGATGGACACGGGTGGTGCCGTCCATCATCTTGCCGTCCGGAGTGCTGCGCAGGCAGAGATAGGGCTCGCTGCG
>JBFXFL010000018.1:0-16750 GCA_050179115.1 Porticoccaceae bacterium
GTATCACTTACCGGTATTACGAACGAATCCGGAAAGCCCATCAGGCGCGCGCACTCACGCGGCGTCAGCCGGCGGGGGCGTTTACGCTTGCCCTGTGACACCAGAATCTCCGAGCCATCCTTGTAGTAGCGCGCCGACAGGGTGCGCGCCACGCTATCGGCGTCCACCAGCCCGAAGCCGAAGCCGTTGCCGGCGGCGCGGTGCTTCTCCGCGTAGCCCTGCAGGTATGCCCAGAGTTTGGCAGTCAGGGTGTACTTGGGATGCACGATGGCCTCGTCGCCTTCCGTGTACGGTGATTCGGCAGCCTCGCTACCGTCCTGTGGATGCAGGATGGCCGACAGCTTCGGCGCTGCTTCGGGCAGACACAGGCCATCCCACGAGAATCCAGAGGGCTCCCGGAAGCCCACGATCAAGACACGCTCGCGGTGCTGCGGGACAAAACGCTGGCCGTCGATGACTTTGTAGTGGACTTCGTAGCCAAGCTCTTCGCGCAATACTTCCATGATTTTTTTGAAAGTCTGCCCCTTGTCATGGGAAACCAGATTTTTCACGTTTTCAAGCAGAAAAGCTTTGGGGCGCTTTTCGGCAATGATCCGCGCCACATCGTAGAACAGCGTTCCCTGTGTAGTGCACTCGAAGCCGTGCGGACGACCAAGCGCATTCTTCTTCGATACGCCCGCGATACTGAAGGGTTGACAGGGGAAACCCGCAAGCAGCACGTCGTGATCAGGCACATCGGGTGCATCAATTTGGGTGATGTCACCGACGAGCAGATGTCCTGGTTGATGCGGGAAGTTGGCGAGGTAGGTCTTCTGGGCGTAGGTATTCCACTCGCTGGTGAACACGCAATGCCCACCCTGTGCCTCGAAGCCCAGACGGATGCCCCCGATGCCTGCGAACAAGTCTATGAAAGTGAACGTGTGGCCGTCGTTTGCCGGCGCGGTGATCAGCGGCAGGATGCGCTGCCGGATGGCATCCACCCGGTAAGGCGGTACGTCTTCCTTGACTTCCCAGCGCCGGAAGGTCGATTCATTCACTTCCAGAATCTCGGCCAATTGCTTCTGGGTGTAGAGGGTGCGGGCTTGGCGGAGAATATCGAGGGCTGCGAGTTGCATGAGTGGCCTGCCATAAGGGAATAATACCGCGCATTATGCACGGTATGTGTCCCTTTTAAACCACTAACCACCCGGGAAGCACGAAAAAGGGCGGTGCCCAAGCACCGCTTGACCATCCGCCGCCGTTCGCAGAGCGGGAACTCGTCCAGTCACGACTCACGCTACCGGGTTGATTGCCCGAGATCTGCCAGCTTGAGCAGCCTTCAGCCCCAACGATACTGTGGCAACTGCCGAAAGGCCTCGCACAGGTGACTATTCCAGGAGGTGCTGAGTTCGTGCAGAAAGGGATCGTCGCCAGCGAACAGAAAGCGCTTGCCAAGGATAAAGCTGTCGCGGCGATAGATCGCCACTTCGTAGGGTGGACCGACCGAAAGGTTGGAGCGCGTGGTGGCATCGAGACTGACCAGCGACAGCTGAGCCGCGTCCTCCAACGCCATGTCGAAGCGCGCCACCCGATCCAGCATCGGCTTGCCGTACTTGATCTCGCCGATCTGCAGAAAGGGCGTCTCCGGGGTTGCCGCCGCATGGTTGCCCTGGGCGTAGACGATGAACAATCCGGGCGGTTCGCCCGCGATCTGGCCGGCCAGAATCAGCGTGACCTCGGGGCTCTGACCGCTCGCGCGCAGCGCCGGGCCGTGGGTGTTCTGGATTTCCAGATTGGCCGCGCCCACGTATTCCGCGGCTTCAAACAGGTAGCGCGCACTGTTGAGATTGCCGGCAGGCCCGGGGTAATCCAGGTCGCGCCGCAGGTGGCTGAGGAGCTGCTGGCTGAGCGCGAGATTGCCCGCGGTGAGCAGCACGAACTGGCGGTCGTCCGCGGGCTTCAGATCATGCATCTTGCTGTACACCGAGGCGTAATCCACCCCGGCGCTGGTGCGGCTGTCGGATGCTAGCACCAGCCCCTGTTCGACGCAGATGCCAAGACAGTAAGTCATGGGCAATACTCCATCAGTCAAACCGCGCCGGCTGCCGCATCCGAACGCCGCTTTCCACTACCGAAGCGGATTCAGCGAAAACGCACCACGGCGTGTCCGGGAATGGTGACCTCGCCCTGCGCATTTTTCAGAAACAGACTCACTTTCACTTCGCGTTTGCTGTCGTCTTTTTCCTCGACCTGACCGCCCGCGGTCATGGTTTCGCCGAGAAAGGCGGCGCGGCGGTTGGCGTAACCGAAAGAGACCAGTGTCGCGTCGTCGCCGATCCAGTCGGTCACCACCTGGCCGATCCAGTCGCCCTGCAGGGGGCCGTCGAGCACGATGCCGGGATAGCCTTCTTCCTGGGTGGCATAGGCGTGGTCGAAGTGGATGCGATGGGGATTCCAGATCGCGGCGTTGTACATGAACAGTTGCACGATGCTGGCGGTGTGGTCGCGGCTGGGCAGGGCGTCGCCCACCTTGATTTTCTCGTATGCGGTCATGGGTCTACCTCGCGATCAGGGAGGTGGTTTCGTTCAGCACCGGCGCGCCGGCTGCGGTTTTCACCACGGTTTCGGTGACGACAAAAATCAGCGGGCCGGTTTTGCCGTCCTTCTGGTAAATGTCCTTGAGCATGCGGGTAATCACGAGTTGGTCGCCGGGGCGAATCGGCCGGTGGTAGACGGTGTCCGAGTTGCCTGCCATGACGCGCTTGAGGGGCAGCGGCGGAATCAGTTTGTCCTCGGCGATGCCGTCCTTGCGCAAGGCTTCGGGCGGCAGGACCTCCATCGAGTAACCGAAATGAAACAGCGGCGGCGCTTCGTCGCCGTCGAGATATTTGCGGGCTTTCTGTCCCGTCGATACCGCGTATTTCTGGATATCGCGCCGCGTGACCTCGACCCGTATCGGGGGGTTGGCGGTACCGATGCGGGCCTTGATTTCCGGGGTCAACAACTCAGCCATGCGTTACTCCTTGGATAATCCGGCGGGCAGGGCGCGCCCGCCGGGCCAGGTCTCGACTCAAACGACCGCCGGCATGATCTGGATGCCCGGCGCGCCGGCGAGGAACTCGCCCAGCTTGCCGCCCAGGGTCTTGAAGTGCGGGGTTTCACGGTGCGTGGCGAGATCGGCCTTGCTCTTGTACTGCTCCAGCATCACATAGGTGGTGGGGTCGTCGGTCTTGTGCAACTGATAGAAGGTGCATGCGGGCTCATTGGCGCGCACGGCGGCGGTGAGTTCTTTCATCAGCGCTTCAAAGCCGGCTTGTTTGCCGTCCTGGATTTTCAGGGTTGCGATAACACCGATCATGGGTAGCTCCTTTTGCTTTGGTTTATGGGAAGGACATTGTTATAAAACAGGCGTCCGCACTATAACCCGCGCCCGGCGCAGGGTCATCCCGCCCCGCGCAGCAACGGCAATACCTCGGTGGCGAAGCGCTCGATCTGGGCGTGGCGCTCGCCGGGCGGACTCACCGCATCCAGAATGAGATGACGGACACCCGCCGCGCGGAATTCGGCGATCCTGGCGGCAACATCCTCGGGCCGCCCCAGCGCGCAGTATTTTTTCGCCGGCCCGCGGAAGTCGCTGGCATAGCGTTCGGAGAGGTGTGCCGTCGCCACATCCCAGGCGGTCTCGAAGCTGTTGTCGATGCGAAAAAACAGCAGGTGCGCGGTATCGAAGCGGTCGATTTCGCGTTTGGCCGCGGCGGCGCTTTTTTCGATGGTTTCCAGAAAACCGGCGAACATTTCCGGCGTCACCACATAGGAAACATAGCCGTCCGCGAGCCGTCCGGCGCGCGCCAGTGCGGCCTCGGAACGCCCGCCACACCAGATCGGCGGGCCGCCCGGCTGGCGCGGCGCGGGCAGCATCTGCACATTCTCGAACGGGTAGAACCGGCCCGCGTGGCTGACGGGCGCGCCGCTCCAGAGCTTGCGCAACACCTCGATGCCCTCGGACAGGCGTGCGCCGCGCTCCTTGATGGGGACGCCACAGGCAGCGTATTCGTTGGGGAATTCACCGCCCACGCCGACCCCGAACAACAATCGGCCAGTGGTCAGGCGATCCAGGGTCGCCACCTGCTTGGCCACCGCCACCGGGTGACGCAGCGGCAACAAGTACACCGAGGTGCCGAGCAGCAATCGGTCGCTCAGGACCGCCGCCTGGGCGAGCTGCAACAGCGGGTCCATGATCGGCACCGCAAAGGCGATGTGGTCGCCCACCCAGAGGGAGTCGAGGCCGATGCGCTCGGCCAGCGCCACCACCTGACGCACACTGGCGGCGCTGTCCATGCTGGTCATCCAGCCGTAACGCATGTCGTTGACAAGGGGCAGTGTCATCGTATCCTCCAGTTCGAATGCGGGTGGTCGGGAGCGAATCCGCTCGGGGGCGCCTCGCCCTCGATTCTAGATGTTGTTCGAAGCCGGGCGCCGACCGTGCAGATAGGCCACCAGCGCGGGCAGCAGACTGAGCACTATGATGGCGAGCAGCACCCAGGTGAAATGTTCCTTGACGCCCGGCAGATTGCCAAAAAAATAGCCCAGACTGACGAACCCACCGACCCAGAACAGCGCGCCCAGCACATTGAAAACCAGGAAGCGCGCATAGGGCATGCGACTCGCGCCGGCGACGAAGGGCACGAAAGTACGCAAAAAGGGTGCGAAGCGTGCGATCAGCACCGATTTGCCGCCGTGGCGTTCGAAAAACTCCCGCGCCCGATCGAGATGATCACGCCGGATCCAGCGCGAATCCCGGGCATAAACCGCCGCCCCGATACGCGACCCGACGTAATAATTGGCGCTGTCCCCCAACACCGCCGCCACGAACAGGCCGCCGCCGAGCACCAGCGGGTCCAGGCTGCCGACACCGGCGAGCGTGCCGGCCGCAAACAGCAGGCTGTCGCCCGGCAGAAAGGGCATCACCACCAGGCCGGTTTCGACAAAGATGATCAGGAACAGGATGCCGTAGACCCACAGCCCGTACTGCCCGATCAGGCTCAACAGATGGCGGTCGACGTGCAAAACGAAATCGATCAGTTCCATCGGGACGCAATCTGGCAAAGGACGGAACCATACCGGTAGCGGAGCGCAGGCGCAAAAAGAAAGGGCGGGGAATCCACCCCCGCCCTGGTGATACCCACAAGCAAGGCTCAGGCGATCCGCAAACCCAGTTGCGCCATGCCGACGCGGTCGCACACCGGCGCCCGCTTGGAGCCGGGAGCCAGCGGCACGGAGCCCGGCGTGCGTTCGAAGGAATCGAACAGCCCGATACTGTTGGCGTACTCGCGCAGCTCGGGCAGGATGTACTTGCCGATCAACTCGATGGAGCGGTTGCGCTGCTGGTCGGATGCCACGCCCTGGACGTTGAAGAACGTAAAGGAACCCGGCCGGATCACGCTCAGGATCGCCTTCACCTTGGGAATCACCTGCTCCGGAGTGCCGGCCACGATCTGGAGGTTCTCCTGCGCGCGCTTGTAGGAGTTCCAGAGCTTCTCCTTCACGATGCCGTAATCCTGCTCTTCCTGCCACTTGCCGGTACGCTGTGCCGCCAGCTTTTCCTTGCTGACGCCGAGCCAGGAGCCGCCGGGCGCCTTGGCCAGCATGCGGATCGCCGTCTTCGAGTTGTACCCGGGCGGCAAGGTGTGTTCGGGCCGGCTGAAACCGTTCTGGCCGCCGCCAAACACATAGCCGCGACCGATCTCCTGGGCTTCCTCCTCGTTGTCGGAGACAAACACCGGCAACAGGTAGCCAAAATTCTCCGGACCGGCCTGGTAACCCAGCTCGGCGGCGGTATCGGCGTAGAGATCCCAGAGATCGCAGGTGGGGCCGAGCGCCGATCCCAGCCCGATGTAGGGATAGCGTTTCTGGGCACACCAGATCACCGTCTCGGGCGAGAGCACGCCGGGAATCCACTGCTGGGGATAGGGCTCCTGATAGGGCAGCGCCCAGGGATTCACATGGCGGTAGTGGAAATGCTTGCCTTCGTAACGCCAGGGGCCGGGACGGGTCCAGGCCTGGATGATGAAGTCGTGGGCCTCGTTGAACATTTCCCGGTTATAGGCAGGATTGGCGTTGTTGAAGAATTGCTCGGAGCCGGCTCCGCGCACCCAGCCCGCCACCAGACGGCCACGGGAAATCAGGTCGATCTCGGCCAGCTCCTCGGCGATGCGCAGCGGGTGCTTGACCACCGGCAGCGGATTGCCGATCAGGATGATCTTGGCCTTGCGGGTGGCGCGCGCCAGCACCGCCGCTTCGGTGTTGATCACGTTGCCCATGCAATAGGGATTGCCATGGTGCTCGTTCAGCGCGAGTCCGTCGAAGCCGACTTCTTCCGCGAGGCAGTATTCGTCGATGAACTGGTTGTAGTCCTCCGCCGCCTTCTTGCGGTCGAAGTAGCGGTTGGAAACACCGAAGAACGCCTTGTTGGCCAGCACAATGTCCTCGTCGAGGTGGCGGTAGGGGCGTTCGGTGAAATAGCCGAATTTCATGGTGGGAAATCTCCTCCGGATAATGGGTACAAAACCCGCTCGCGGGCGACGTCCCTTTCCGGCGTCACGCACGGACGCCGGAAAGGAGTCTATCGGCAACTCACCTCAGTGATGGGCCGGCACCGGGATCGGCAGATTGAACAGCTCGATGCAGTTGAGCCCCATGGCCTGTTCGCGCACTTCCTCGGACACTCCCGCGGTGTGGTTGGCGAGCATCTCCTGGGACCAGGGCCAGGTGGAATCGCTGTGGGGGAAGTCGTTGGCCCACAGCAGACGCTTGGAGTTCATGCGGTGCGCGCAGGCGAAGGCTTCCCAGTCGTCCTGGAAGGTGAGCCAGACGTTTTCGCGGATGTACTCGCTCGGCGGGCGCGGCAGCACGGGACCACTTTTGCCGTGGCCGTGCCGGTAGGCGGCGCGGTTCATGCGGTGCATGAAGTGGGGCAACCAGCCGGCATCGCCCTCGGCACCGACGAACTTGAGATTGGGGTGGCGCTCGAACACACCGCCGAGCACGAACAGCCCGACCATATCCTGGATGCCACGGATGAGCTTCAGGAAGCTGTTGAGCTTGTGGCCGCGATATTCCGTCAGTGCCGCCGCACTCTCCCGCGAGGTCAGGATGTGGAAACACAGCGGCAGGTCGAGATCGGTCGCACATTCCCAGAGGGCGTCGTAATCCGGGTGATCATAGTCCTCGTGAATGGGTCGACCCGGCATCATCACGCCCACGAAACCCGCCGCCTTGATGCGACGAAAATCCTCGATGGCGGAATCCACCGACAGCACCGCGGTCTGGCCGAGCCCGAACAGGTTTTTCGGCGCGGCACTGCAATAGCCTTCCAGCCAGCGGTTGTAGGCCTTGAAGCAGGCATCCTTGTAGAGCGGATCCTTGAGATTGCACAGCACCATGCCGACGGAAGCGTAGAGGATTTCGGCATCCACACCGTCGCGCTTCTGGTCCTCGACGCGGTTGGTCGGATCCCAGCCGCTCTGGTGCATGTCGTAAAACTTGCGGTGCGGCCCCAACTTGGGCATGACTTCATCGGGAATGCCGGCGGCGGACATCAGGCCGATCTCGAGGGGTCGCTTGTAGCCCTCGATGGCATAGGCGTCACCGCCTTTCCCGTCATCGACCAGATAGGGCGCGCGATCGCGGTAAGCGGGATCAATGAAATCCCGGTAACACTCGGGCGGCTCGACGATATGGGAATCGGCGGAAACAACAGGTGCGCGCAGCATAAATACCCCCAGTAAAAAAGTTGGAATGGTGAATCGGATGGTTGAAAAATGTGTCTTGCCCTAGTGGATTCCAACAGGGGGTAAAAATCAAGCCGCGCCCCGCACTTCCGATGACTCAGAGCAGGTCATCGAACGGCAGCACCTGCACCGGTGCGCCGGCCGCGATCTCCCCGTCGCCCGCGGGCACCAGGATAAAGGCGTTGCAGCGTGCCAGCGCCGCGAAGGCGCCCGAGCTCTGCTGAGGGTCGGGCAGCGCCCGCCAACCGCCCGCGCCATCCGGATCGAGACGACCGCGCAGCAGCTCCAGCCGGGTGCGGTTGCGGCGCAGGGGCGCGCCGGCGCGGGCCTGGATACAGAGCGGTGCGGGATCGTCGGCGCCCTGGAGTTTGCGAATCGCCGGGACCACCAGTTGCTGAAAGGTCACCAGCGCCGACACCGGGTTGCCGGGCAGACCACACACCAGCGCCGCGCCCAGGCGGCCAAAAATGAATGGCTTGCCCGGCTTGAGCGCTACTTTCCAGAAGTCCACTTCGCCCAGTTCGTCGAGCAGGGCGCGCGCGTGATCCGCTTCGCCCACCGAGGCGCCACCGCAGGTGATCACCAGATCGGCGTCCGCGGCGCTCTGCTGGAAGACCGCACGCAACAGTTCCGGATCGTCGCGGACAATGCCCAGGTCGAACACCTCCGCACCCAGACGTTCGAGCATCGCACCGATGACATAGCGGTTGCTGTCATGGATCTGGCCCGGCGCCAGGGGTGCGCCGGGCGGGCGCAGTTCATCGCCGCTGGCGAAGAGGGCGACCCGCAGCCGGCGCCGCACCGTCGCGGTGGCCAACCCCAGCGTCGCCAGCACGCCGATCTCGATGGTGCCAATACGGCGGCCGGCAGGCAGCACCAGCGCACCGCGCGCCACGTCCTCGCCGGCCCGGCGCACATTGGCTCCGGGTTCACCCGGTTCGGCGGTCAGCCGCACCTGATCGCCGCTGCGCGCGACATCTTCCTGAATCACCACGGTGTCCGCTCCCTCCGGGAGATAGCCGCCGGTGGTGATCCGCACGCATTCGCCCGGGCCTACTGTCCCGGCCCAGGGCGCGCCGGCGAGTGCGGTGCCGATCACCCGCAGTACAACGCCCGGCGCCAGATCGGCGTGGCGCACGGCGTAACCGTCCATGGCCGAATTATCGGCCGGCGGCAAATCCCGGGGCGCATGGACCGCCTGCGCGAGAATCCGCTGCGAGAGCGCCGCGAGCGGTACTTCTTCCACGTCCGCCACCGGCACCACCGCCGCCAGCATCCGGGCGCGGGCGTCGTCGAGGGTCAGCAAAGGTGTTTTTTGCGTCATGGTCTGCTCGGAACTCGGGTCATGGTTTACTCCGTGGTCTGGCCAGCGGACCGCTGCTACCATGCGGCAAAGTGACCTCCGAGGGCAACGCCGCGTACGATTCGGCGAACATCCCACCTCCCGCAGGGTAACCTTCCACAGGATAACCAAGACATGAAACTCTACGATTACCCCCAGGCTCCCAATCCCCGGCGCGTGAACATTTTTCTGGCCGAGAAAGGCATTTCGGTGGAACGCGTTCCCGTCGACCTGATGAAGGGCGAACAACTGCGGCCCGAGTACCGCGCCAAGAATCCGGCCTGCGACATTCCCATGCTGGAACTGGACGACGGCACCTGCATCAGCCAGATTCGCGCCATCTGCCGTTACTTCGAGGAGATTCATCCCAAGCCCGCGCTGCTGGGCAGTACTCCGACCGAGAAGGCCCTGTGCGAAATGTGGGAGCACCTCGCTTTCATGAACGGCCTGCTCGCGGTGGCCGAGGTGTTCCGCAACACCGCCAAGGGCTTCGCGAACCGCGCCGTGGTGGGACCACATTCCTATCCGCAATCGGCGGAGCTGGCCGAGCGCGGCCGCGCACGGGTCCGGAATTTTTTCGCGGACTTCGAGACGCAAGTCACCGGGCGCCAGTATGTCGCCGGCGATTTCTATTCCATGGCGGACATCACCACGCTGGTCACCTGCGACTTCGCCAGGTGGATCAAGGCGGAGATTCCCGCGGAGTGCGTCAATCTCAAAGCCTGGTACGAGCGGGTGTCGGCGCGCCCGGCGGTGCAGGCCAACAGCTGACCCGGACACCGCACAGGCCCCGCGGGTGCGATGCCTGCGAGGCCTGTGCTAAATTGACCCTCCTCCAGGGCGAGTGGCATCGCGCCGGCCGATTCCGGCCGGCAGCGGCGGCGTACTCGAAATCGAATTCATTCAACGCTCCATTCAAGAGGGAACACCATCATGAGTCTTGATCAACGCCAGTTCCGGGACGCGCTCGGCGCGTTCCCCACCGGCATCACCGTCGTCACCGCCAAGGATGTCGACGGCAAACCGGTCGGCGCCACTGCCAATAGTTTTTCTTCGGTATCCCTGGATCCGCCGCTGGTGCTGTGGAGCGTCGCCAAGACCGCCAACTGCTACAACGCCTTCATGAAGGCGAAACACTTCGCCATCCATGTGCTCCACTCCGGCCAGGAAAACATCAGCCGCCTGTTTGCCACCAAGGAAGCCGACAAGTTCGCCAACCTCCAATGGTATGAGAGCGCTCAGGGCACACCCCTGCTGGCCGACTTCAGCGTGCGCTTCGAATGTTCCACCGAGAACCTCTACGAAGGTGGCGACCACATCATCATCGTGGGCCGGGTACACGAAATGAGCGTGCAGGAGTGCGAACCCCTGGGCTTCTACAAGGGCAAGTACGCGAAAATCGTGGTCTGACCGATCCGCGCCCGCTTCCATCCCTGACCACATAAGCACACCCCATAGCCCGGAGGGCCGGCAATGAGCGACACCTTCAACGCCCTGGTGCTCGACCGCAATGAAGACAAGACCGTCAGCGCCAGCATCAAGCGTCTCGCGCTTGCCGACCTGCCCGATGAAGACGTGCTGGTGGATATCGCCTATTCCACCGTCAACTACAAGGACGGCCTCGCCGTCACCGGCGCCTCGCCCATCGTGCGCAAGTTCCCCATGGTGGCCGGCATCGATCTCGCCGGCACCGTGGCGACATCCCGCGACAGCCGCTTCCAGCCCGGCGACCGGGTGCTGGTGAATGGCTACGGTCTGTCGGAGCGATTCTGGGGCGGCTATGCACAGCGCCAGAAACTCAAGCCCGAATGGCTGGTGCGGGTACCGGACGCCTTCAGTCTGGAAGAGGCCATGGCGATCGGCACCGCGGGCTACACCGCGATGCTGTGCGTGCAGGCGATTCGCGACTGGGGCGTGCAGCCCGACGCCGGCCCGGTCGTGGTCACCGGCGCCGCCGGCGGCGTCGGCACCGTGGCGATCATGCTGCTGGCCAAGCTGGGCTATCCGGTCACCGCTGTCACCGGACGGGTCGAGGAAGCGCGTGCCTTGCTGGAACAGCTCGGCGCCAGCGAGATCATCCCGCGCGCGGATCTGGCCCGCGACGCCGCGCCCCTGGAAGCCGAGCGCTGGGCGGCGGCGGTGGATACCGTGGGCGCGAACACGCTCGCCAGCGTCATCGCCCAGACCCGTTACGAGGGGATCGTCACCGCCTGCGGGCTCGCCGGTGGCGCCGGACTGCCCACCTCGGTGATGCCCTTCATCCTGCGCGGTGTGACCCTGCGCGGCATCGATTCGGTGATGGCCGCGCAACCGCGCCGCCAGCGCGCCTGGGACGAACTCGCAAAACTGGTGGATCGCAATCTGCTGCGCGCGATCTATCAAGTCGAACCCTTGGCGCGGGTACCGGAGCTCGGGCGCGCCATTCTCGCCGGCGCGATCAAGGGCCGCGTGGTGATCGACGTCAACCGCTGACCGCTCTGGCAACGAGTGGCTGGCGCCCGTGCCGGGGCGCACCTATCATCGGCGGCGATAACAAAAACTGACCGGGGCGCCGCCGATGAAATTCAATCTGTTCATGTACGGGACCGTGGGCCGCCGCGCCGAGCTGGAAGCCGGCATGGCGGGTAAGGACCCGGTGCGCTACTGCCGCATGCTGGCGGAGATCGCCGACCTCGCCCGCCTCGCCGACCGCGCGGGCTACTTCGGCTTCGGCCACCCCGAGCACCATCTCCAGATCGAGGGTTTCGAGGCTGCCAACGATCCCGGCCTGATGGCCATGTGGCTGGGCCGCCACAGCGACAGGCTGCGCATCATTCCCTGCGGCTTTGTTTCCACCACCAACAACCCGCTGGTGACCGCCGAAAAGATCGCCACGCTGGACTGCATGCTGGGCGGCCGCCTCGGCGTCGGCCTGGTACGAGGCTATCAGGCGCGCTGGCTGGAGAACTTCAAGATTCAGCCGCAACTGACCGCCGTCGGTCCCTGGAACAAGGGCTCGGATGCCGACGAGGACAATCGCGAGTACTTCGCGGAGTTCGTCGACGTGGTACTGAAGGCGCTGCGCGAGGATACCTTCAGCCATCGCGGCAAATACTGGCAGTTTCCGCCGCCGGGATTTCGCAACCCACACCTGCACCCGGTGTATTCCCGCTACGGTCAGGGCGTCACCGGCGACATGCAGGTGGAACAGATCGGCATCGCGCCGCGACCGCTGCAAGCCGAGATTCCGCTTTACGGCGGCTTCTCCCACAGTCTGCGCTCGGCCAAATTCTGGGCGCGCCACAAGGGTCGCCCCATCGTGCTGGCCGACGATCTCGATTTCCTGCAACTGCTGTGGAAGGAATGGGGCGCGGAGGCGGATCGTCTCGACATCGCCTACCGGCCCGGCGATCAGGCCTGCTGGGGCGGCATCATGGTGTGCGCCGAGACCGATGCCCAGGCGCGGGAGTGGTACGGCGAGATGGCCTGGCTGTGGGACCAGTGGATGAAACCCTTCGGACAGGGCGTGCCCGAACTGCTGGTGGGCAGCCCCGACACGCTCAACCGGCGCATCGAAGCCGTGGGCAAGGCCATCCCCCTCGATGAAGTTTTCCTGCTCATCCCCCAGGGCATTCTGGAGCCGGACAAACTGCTGCACAGCATCGACCTGTTCGCGCGCCGGGTATTGCCGAACTTTGCGGCTGGCTGAACGCCCAGGGCCAGCACCGCGCCAGCACCCGCGCCGTACAATGACGGTCGGTAACGCGAGTCGGGAATCCCCATGCCGAAACGGCTGATCGTCGCCATCACCGGTGCCTCCGGTGCCCTCTACGGCGTGCGCCTGTTGCAGGTGCTGCGCGACCTGCCCGAAGTCGAAACCCATCTGGTGATCTCGCCGGCCGGCGCCGCCACCCTCCAGCAGGAACTGGGCATGGAACCGGCTGAATTGAAGGCGCTGGCGTCGGTCAGCCACGGCTACCGGGAGATCGGCGCGACCATCGCCAGCGGCTCCTTTGTGACCGCCGGGATGGTGATCGCGCCCTGCTCCATGAACACACTGGCCGGCATCGCCCATGGCCTGGGCGGCAATCTCATCACCCGTGCCGCTGACGTGACACTGAAGGAGCGGCGCCGGCTGGTGCTGTTGACCCGCGAAACCCCGCTCACCCTCGCCCACCTGCGCAACATGACAGCGGTTACCGAGATGGGCGCAGTGGTGGCGCCGCCGGTGCCGGCGTTCTACACCGCACCCGCCAGCATCGAGGATATCGTCAACCACACGATAGGCCGCGCACTCGACCATCTGGGTCTCGGCGATTGCGTCACCGGGCTGATACAGCGCTGGCGCGGACTGGGAGAAACCTGAGCACCGGGTCCGGCGCGGCTTCACCACCCACGCCGCTGCCTATCTTTTCGCCTGGGCGCGGATGCGCTGCTGGGCCAGTTGAGTGAGGGTGATGGCCTTGGCTACCTCCGCGCTCTTGCGGATATGGCGCTCCAGCAGCAGCTTGGCGCCATCGATGTCCCGCGCCAGCAGGCGCTGCACCACCTCATGGTGCTCCCGGTACGTCTGTTCGATGCGCGTCGGATCGGTGAAATCCAGCCGTCGCACAATATGGATGTGATCGTTGACATCCTTCAGGTAGCCGGCCAGCACCGCATTGCCGGTGCCCGCTGCCAGCGCTAGGTGAAAGCCCTCGTCCCGCGCCACCATCGCCGCTACCGTCGGCGGTCTGCGGGGCACCTGCCCCGGATCCCAGGCCGCAGCAAGCTTGTTGAGCTGGCTGTCGGACATCGTCAGACAGGCAAGTTCCAGGGCGCGGAGCTCAAGCCCGATGCGCACCTCGTAGTACTGGCTGACTTCATCGATGTCGATGTCGCGCACAAAGCAGCCCTGCTTGGGCAGAATCGTCACATAGCCCTCGGCGGCCAGACGCTGGAGTGCCTCACGCACCGGCGTGCGGCTGACGTGAAACCGGTCGGCCAGTTCGTTTTCCGTCACCCGGACGCCGGGATAGAAGACGAAGCTCAGGATGAGGTCCTTCAGTTGTCGGTAGATGTCCGCTGGCGTGGTCTTGGTGGTTGACGGCATCCGATTTTTTCTCCCGCTTCCGGCCCTTCATGCGCACCATTGTATACAACAAATCGAGCCAAAGTGGTGCGCCCGATTTCACAGTTGTTGCGGGAGAAGTCCCGCTTCCGAGCCCTGCCTCCTGAGTTTTCAACGACCTGCGATCCATGTGCCCATTGGCACGCAAGATGCATTCTTTGATGTATGCAAGACATCCGGACCTGCACCATGGCCTCCGATCTGACCCCCGCGATGGTCGAGATTCCCGCAGCACCTTATCCGCTGCACCTTCGACTGGCGACGACGGCGCTCATCCTGATCGACATGCAGCGCGACTTTCTTGAGCCCGGCGGCTTTGGCGCCATGCTGGGCAACGACGTGGCGCTGCTGCGCGGCGCCATCGCCCCGTGCCAGCGCCTGCTGGCCGCGGCCCGCGGCGCCGGGATACTGGTCATCCACACCCGCGAGGGCCATGGACCGGATCTCGCGGACGCGCACCCCGCCAAGCTGGCCCGCGGCAAGGGACCGGTCCGGATCGGCGACCACGGCCCCATGGGCCGCATCCTGATCCAGGGCGAACACGGTCACGACATCATCCCCGAGCTGGCTCCCGCACCCGCCGAGCCGGTGCTCGACAAGCCCGGCAAGGGTGCCTTTTACAACACGGATCTGGCACAGATCCTTGCCAACCACGCCATCCACACGCTGATCATCGCCGGCGTCACCACCGAGGTATGCGTGCATGCCACGACGCGCGAGGGGAACGACCGGGGCTTCGAATGCCTGGTGGTCAGCGACGCCGTGGCGTCCTATTTCCCGGAATTTCATCGTGTGGCGCTCGAAATGATCGTCGCCCAGGGCGGCATTTTAGGCTGGGTCGCCGACTCGGCCACGGTCTGCTCAGCCCTGACCCAGGCTAGCGCCTGACACCCCCTCCCCACCGGTCCGCGAGGTTGCCTGCCATGAATACCACCACTCCCAAACTCTGGACCAGCGGCGACTGGAACGCCTTTTTCGGCTTTGGCACCAACATCCTGGTCAACGTGCTCACGCTGACCGCGCTGCTGCGCTATGTGCTCAAACTCCCGGATGCCATCGTGTTCGGTCGCATCCTGCCGGCGGTCGGGCTGATGCTGTTCCTGTCCACGATCTACTACGCCTGGCTGGCCTATAAATTGGCGAAGAAGGAAGGCCGCGACACGGTCTGCGCGCTGCCCTCAGGCATCTCGGTGCCGCACATGTTCGTGGTGGTGTTCGTGATCATGCTGCCGATTGCGGCCCAGACCGGCGATCCCATCAAGGGCTGGGAGGCGGGCCTGACCTGGGTGTTCGTGCAGAGCTTTGTGCTGATGGCGGGCGGCTTCATCGCGCCCTACGTCAAGAAGATCACGCCCCGGGCGGCGCTGCTGGGCGCACTGGCCGGCGTTTCCATCGCCTTCATTTCGCTCAAGCCCGCGCTCGACATGTACATGGACCCGGTGATCGGCGTGGTGTGCTTCGCCATCCTGCTGGCCAGCTGGTTCGGCGGCGTGCGCTACTGGCGCGGCATTCCCGCCGGGTTGGTGGCCATCGCGGTGGGTTCGCTGATCGCCTGGGGTGGGCTCGCCTTCGGCTTCAATTTCGGTGGCATGAGCCTCGACAAACTCGGCGCCTCGTTCGCGGGCTTTGGCTTCTCGGTGCCGCTGCCGGCATTCGGACATGTGTTCGGCGGTTTCGAATATCTGGCCGTGATCCTGGTCACGGCCATTCCCTTCGGTATCTACGACCTGGTCGAGGCCATGGACAACGTGGAAAGCGCCGAGGCCGGTGGCGACCGTTTCCCCACCACGCGCGTACTGACCGCCGACGGCGTGGTCAGCCTGATCGGCTGTCTGCTCGGCAACCCCTTCATCAACGCGGTCTACATCGGCCATCCGGGCTGGAAGGCCATCGGCGGGCGCATCGGCTACTCCGCCGCCACCGGCGTGATGGTGCTGGTGCTGTCCTGGTTCGGGATTGTGGCGGTACTGATGGCGCTGATTCCGGTAGTCGCGATCTCGCCCATCCTGCTCTATATCGGCATGCTGATCGGCGCCCAGGCCTTTCAGGAAACGCCCAAGAGCCACGCGCCCGCCATCATGCTGGCACTGGTACCCCAGGTGGCGGCCTGGGGCAAGCTGATGATCGACAACTCGCTCGCTGCCGCCGGTACCAACGCCGCTGCAGTGGGCCTGGACAAGCTCGCCGGCACTGGCGTGCTGTACCACGGTCTCCAGGTTCTGGGTGGCGGGGCGATTCTTGGCAGCCTGATCCTGGCGGGGATGACCGCCTGCATCATCGACCGCACCTTCGGCAAGGCCGCCGGGTTCGCGGCGGTGGGCGGCGTGCTGACCTTCTTCGGTTTCATGCACGGCGAAGCCATCGGCATCGGCGAGAGCCCATCCGTGGCCCTGGCCTACCTGATCGTCGCCGCGGTGCTCTACGGCTGCGCCCGGCAGACCCTCGCCAAGCCGGTCGCAGTGCCTCATGCCCTGGCCGAGGCCACTGACTGAGACCGGGCCAACATCCATCACGGACCAACATCCCCCACGGGCGAACATTCCCACGGGC
>JBFXFL010000018.1:16850-46313 GCA_050179115.1 Porticoccaceae bacterium
CCCACGGGCGAACATTCCCACGGGCCAACGACTGGAACTGATCGAGCTTCACCGCCGCCATTTGCATACATCGTCGTATTCAAATCGGCTCAACCCAGGAGTCCTGCCATGAACACAGCACATCAAGTCAGCATTGCTCAGACGCGCCAGCGCGGATCGCGCAACCTCGTCCACGCCCTGGCGTTGGCGGCGATCGGCGCCATGCTGCCGGCCGCCGCCAACGCCGGTTCGGCGCTGTTCGCGACCACCAACATCCAGTACCTGCACGGGGCCAATTACGCCGACTTCAATCCCAATGGCGGGTTCAGCCACGACGACGAGTCCAGCATCGTCACCATAGAACACTTCAATGTGTGGAAGTACGGCGACAACTTCATCTTCGTCGACATCACCAACCCGGACGGGGAGGGCGACGCCTTCGGCACCACCACCGAGGCCGACGGGAGCTTCTATGCAGAAATCTCGCCGCGGCTGTCGATCGGCAAGATGTTCTTCGACAAGGAGCTGTCGTCTGGCATCGTCAAGGACCTGCTGTTCACCTCCACGCTCGAAATCCCCGAGTCGCCGGTCGAGCAGACCTGGCTGTACGGCCTGGCGGTGGATCTGAACCTGCCCAAGTTCCAGTTCTTCCAGGTCAACTGGTACATCCGTGACAACCAGGCCTCGGGCATCGACACCGGCCAGCAGGTGACGCTGGCCTGGGCGCTGCCGTTCAAGCTTGGCCCGGTGCCGCTGGTATTCGAGGGCTTCTTCGACTACGCCTGGGGCGAGGATCCGCTGCAGGACAACATCATCACCGCCCCGCGCCTGCTGGTGGATGTGGGTGACCTTATGGGGGTCGGTGCCGGTAAGCTGCAAGCCGGCGTCGAGTACCAGATCTGGCGCAACAAGTTCGGCATCGATGACATGGACGAGGACGTGGCCCAGGCGATGGTGAAGTGGATCTGGTGACGATGAGTCCGGCCACTCCCACGGGTGCCCCGCCCCTGCCCGACCTGCACAGGCTGCGGCGGGCGCTGGCAGACGGCCTGACGGCACAGGCGGTAATCGAGCAGGTCATCGCCCGGCGCCGGGCGGTGGCCGCCGATGGCATCTGGATAACACAAGTGCCCGACGCGGCGCTGCGGGAGCGGGCCAGACAACTCGATGCCGGCCCGCGCGGGCCGCTGTTCGGCGTTCCGTTCGCGGTCAAGGACAATATCGACGTGGCCGGCCTGCCGACCACCGCCGCCTGCCCGGCCTTCGCTTACAGTCCGGAGACGACTGCGCCGGCAGTGCAGAAGTTGCTGGACGCCGGCGCCATCCTGGTAGGCAAGACCAACCTCGACCAGTTTGCCACCGGCCTGACCGGCACCCGCACGCCATACGGCGCGCCGGCCAACGCCTTCGATGCCGACTATATCTGCGGCGGCTCCAGCTCCGGCTCCGCGCTGGCGGTAACCCACGGTCTGGTCAGCTTTGCGCTGGGCACCGACACCGCCGGCTCCGGCCGCGTGCCGGCGGCACTCGGCAACCTGATCGGGCTCAAACCCAGCCGCGGCCTGGTGAGCACGCGCGGCGTGCTGCCGGCGTGCCGCTCGCTGGACTGCGTGTCCGTGTTCGCCCTGACCTGCGGGGATGCGCACGCGGTACTGGAGGTGATCGCCGGTGTCGATACCGAAGACCCGTTTTCACGGGTCTTCCCGCCCGCCGCCACGACAACCGGACCGCGATTCCGTTTCGGCATCCCCCAGCCCGCACAACGGCAATTCTTTGCCGACAGCGAGAGTCTCGCGGCCTTCGAGCAAGCGATCGACACTCTGGTTGCGCTCGGCGGCGATCCCGTGGAAGTGGACTATGCGCCATTTCACGAAGCCGCCCGCCTGCTCTACGAGGGGCCATGGCTGGCCGAGCGGCGCTTGGCGCTGGGGGATTTTCTGGACCGCGGGCCCGACGCTGTGCTGCCGGTGGTCCGCGAGATAATCCTGGGCGCCGACCGCTTCACCGCTGCCGACCTGTTCGCCGCCGAATATCGACTGCTCGCACTCAGCCAGATGCTGCGGGCACAGTGGCAGGAGATTGATCTGCTCGTCACTCCCACTATCCCCACCCCCTACACGCGCGCGGCGGTGCTGGCCGATCCGCTGACCCTGAATGACCGGCTCGGCTACTACACCAATCATGTGAATCTGCTGGACCTGTGCGCGGTGGCGGTCCCTGCCGGTTTCCTTCCCTCAGGCCTGCCGTTCGGCGTAACCCTGCAGGCGCCTGCCGGGAGGGACCGCGCCCTGCTGGTACGGGCGGACCGGCTGCACCGGGCCATCAATGCAACGCTCGGTGCCACCGGCCTGCCACTCGCCGACACAGCGCCCATGCCTGAGGCCGTCGCGAACCCTGGCGTCCTCGCACTCGCAGTCTGCGGCGGTCACATGCAGGGCCTCCCGCTGAATCACGAGCTGACCGACCGCGGCGCCCGCCTGGTGGAGCGCACCCAGACCGCGCCGGCCTACCGGCTCTACGCACTGGCCGGCTTCAGCCCGCCGCGCCCGGGTCTGTTGCGCAATTCGGCTGGGGCGAGCATCGAGGTCGAGGTCTGGACGCTGCCGCTCGCCAACGTGGGTACCTTCCTCGCGGGCGTCCCGGCACCGCTCGTCATCGGCAGCGTGGAACTGGCCGACGGCAGTCGGGTGAAAGGCTTTCTGTGCGAAGGCCACGCGATCGCCGGCGCTCAAGACATCACCGCACTGGGCGGCTGGCGGGCCTGGCTTGCGAGCGCCTGAACTCGTTGCACGAAACTTGCTTGACCATCGGCAACACGCCACGAAACGGCATTTCATCCCCCTTGAGAGTCGATACGATGTCCGCACGCTACCTGGATGCCGATCCCTATCCCTGGCCCTTCGACGGCGACCTGCGCCCGGCCAACACGGCACTGATCATCATCGACATGCAGACGGATTTCTGCGGCCCGGGCGGCTATGTCGACACCATGGGCTACGACATCTCGCTCACCCGCGCACCCATCGAACCCCTCAGCAAAGTACTGGCGGCTTTCCGGGCCGGCGGCTTTCATGTCTTCCATACCCGCGAGGGGCACCGGCCCGATCTGGCCGACCTGCCAGCCAACAAGCGCTGGCGCTCGCGGCGCATCGGTGCCGGCATCGGTGACCCCGGTCCCTGCGGCAGGATTCTGGTGCGCGGCGAGCCGGGCTGGGAAATCATCCCGGAACTGAGCCCTCTGCCCGGCGAGCCGGTCATCGATAAACCCGGCAAGGGCTCGTTCTGCGCCACGGATCTGGAACTGCTGCTGCATACGCGCGGCATCCGCAACCTGGTGCTGACCGGCATCACCACCGACGTGTGTGTACATACCACGATGCGCGAGGCGAACGACCGTGGTTTCGAATGCCTGCTGCTGGCAGACTGCTGCGGGGCGACCGATCACGACAATCACCTGGCGGCACTGAACATGATCAAGATGCAAGGCGGGGTGTTCGGAGCAGTGGCCGATTCGTCCGCACTGCTCGCCGGCCTGCGCGGATGACGGGGCTTTCGCACGCATTCGCCGAGCTGCTGCAACGCGCCGCGGACCCCGACCGCCTGCATTGGGAGTCGCTCCGTCCCGGGGTCGAATTTCACGCGCTCTACGGTCGACCCGGCCAGGGCCCGTCGGCCGCGCTGCTGCGCTATGCGCCCGGCGCCTCGGTGCCGGAACATCGGCACAGCGACTACGAGCATATTCTGGTACTGCACGGCTCCCAGCGCGACGGCAACGGGCACTATTCCGCCGGTACGCTGCTGGTCAGCCCGCCCGGCAGCCAACACGCCGTGACCAGCGAGGCCGGCTGCCTGGTGCTGGCAATCTGGTCCGGGCCGCTCGACTTCGAGATCAACACCGACTAACTCTCCCCCGGCAGGGCGTTCACACCCAGGCTGCCGCCATTCCCCCGACCGTAATTTTCTACCACAAGCCCGTAGCCCGGGGCCGAGCCCGGATTTGCGGCGACGGATTGATCTTCCCAGCGCTGATCGTCGGGTCTATGCTGAACCGCAACCAGTTTTGCTTTCCTTCCCAGCTTTACCTTGTCAGAACAACAATCGGGCCAAAACTACAATCGGGGGTCAACCATGTTGGACTATGTGATCAAGGGCGGAACCATCGTCGACGGCACCGGCGCCGCACGCTACCAGGGCGATGTCGGCGTCAAGGACGGACGCATCGTGGCGGTCGGCAAGGTCGACGAGCCTGCGAAAGAAACCATCGACGCCACCGGTCTGGTGGTGTCGCCGGGGTTTGTCGATATCCACACCCATTACGACGCCCAGATATTCTGGGATCCGGCGCTGAGCCCGTCCTGCTACCACGGCGTCACCAGCGTGTTCGCCGGCAACTGCGGCTTCTCGGTCGCACCCCTCACCGCCGACGGCAGCGACTATCTGATGAAGATGCTGGCGCGCGTCGAGGGTATGCCGCTCGCCAGCCTGCGGGATGGCGTGCCCTGGAACTGGACCTCGTTCGGGAGCTATCTCGATCGCGTCGAGGAGCGGCAACCCGCGGTGAACGTCGGTTTTCTCGTTGGTCACTCGGCGCTGCGGCGCGCGGTGATGGGCGAGGCGGCGGTGGATCAGGCCGCCAGCCCGAGTCAGCTCGAAGCCATGCAAAAACTGCTGCATCAGTCGCTCGCCGAAGGCGGCATGGGCTTTTCGTCGTCCCAGGCGCCGACCCACAACGACGGCGCCGGCCACCCGGTGCCCTCCCGCGCCGCGACCAGCCAGGAGTTGATCGAGCTGAGCCGCTGCCTGCGCGATCACCCCGGCACCCTGCTCGAATTCATTCCGACGGTCGGGCCGTTCGAAGAACGGCACATGCAGTTGATGACGGACATGTCGCTGGCGGCGCAGCGTTCGCTGAACTGGAACGTGCTGATCGTCAATACCGGCGCGCGCGCCATTTACGAGAGCCAGATCAAGGCGGCGGACTACGCCGCCGAGCGCGGCGCCACCATCCGGGCGCTGACCTTTGCACAGCCGGTCTCGCTGCGCCTCAACCTGCTGAGCGGTTTCGGGCTCGACGCCCTCCCGGGCTGGGCCGCCGTACTCGGCCTGCCGCTGGCCGCGCGGATGGCAGCGCTGGCCGATCCCGCCACCCGCGCGCGCCTCATCGAAAACGCCGCGCACCCCGACGTCCCGGTGCTGCTGCGGGCCATGGGCAATTTCAGCGCAATGACCATCGAACAAACGTTTTCGCCCGCCACCAAGGCCTATCAGGGCCGCGGGCTGGCGGAAGTGGCGGCGGAACGCAAGCAAAGTCCTGCCGATGCGTTTTTCGATATCGCGCTGGCCGATGAACTGAAGACCTGCTTCTTGCCGCGCCTCGGCGGCGACGACGACGAGAGCTGGGCGCTGCGCGGCGCGGTGTGGAAGGATCCCCGCACCCTGGTGGGCGCGTCCGATGCCGGTGCTCATCTGGACATGATAGACACCTTCGCCTTCAGCACTACCGTGCTCGGCGAGGGCGTGCGCAAGCGCAACCTGATGACCCTGGAAGAAGGGGTGCACCAGATCACCGACCTGCCCGCCCGTTTCATGGGGCTCAAGGAACGGGGCCGCATTGCGGTCGGCTGGCACGCCGATCTGGTGGTGTTCGATGCCGACCGCATCCGCAAGGGGCCGATCCACATGCGCTTCGACCTGCCCGGCGACGCGGGACGCCTCTACTGCGAAGCCGAAGGCATCTCCCAGGTTCTGGTCAACGGCAAGGTGATCGTCCGCAACAACCAGCTCACCGGCAACCGGCCCGGCACCGTGCTGCGTTCCGGCCGCGACACCGAGACCGTGCCGATCCCCGCCGCGGGCTGAGCAACCCAGCCACAAAGCCCCCGGTAACGGATTCGCCGGGGGCTTTGTGATGGCAACGGATCCGCGCTCGGCTCCCGAATGCCATGCCGTGCAAAACCCGGCGTATATACTGTGACGGTTCGATGACACGCGGACCGCGCGCAGCGGCGAGGTGCATCACTCCGTTCCACAACCGATGCCAGTGATGGGTCAACCACCTCCCATTTCCCGTTCGATCTGGTCACCGCTGGGATACCCGCTGTTCCGGGTGATGTGGCTGGGCATGACCGTGTCCAACATCGGCACCTGGATGAACGAGGTCGGGGTGACCTGGTTGATGGCGAGCATGGCGCCGTCCAACCTGATGGTGGCGCTGATCCAGACCGCAACCACCCTGCCGTTCTTTCTGCTGTCGTATCCCGCCGGCGTGATGGGCGACATCTGCAATCGCCGTACGGTGCTGATCGCGCTGCACGTGTGGCTGCTGATCTCGGCGCTGGCGCTCACGGTGCTCGCGCACCTGGAAATGACCACGGAATGGTGGCTGCTGATCCTGACTTTCTGCCTGGGTGCGGGCAACGCCATGATGCGCCCGTCCTGGAGCGCCAATATCCCATCGTTTGCACCGCGCGGCGAACTCGCCAATGCCATCACCCTGAATTCGCTGAGTACCAACCTGAGCAAGGCGGCGGGTCCGGCGATCGGCGGCCTGCTGGTTGCCTGGGCTGGACCGGTGGCGGTCTTTGCGCTCAACGTCCTGAGCTTTCTGTTCGTGCTCGGCACCCTGATCCGGCGTCACCCGCGGGCCTTTCACGTCGACACCCGGCTGCCCCCGGAAACCTTTTCCGTGGCGCTGCGCGGCGGGTTGCGCTACACCCGCCACGACCCCGAGCTGCGCGCGGTACTGGTGCGCTGCGCCGCCAGCTTCGTGTTCATCAGCGTGTTCTGGTCCATGCTGCCGGTCATCGTCCTGCGCGAGATGGGCAGCTCGCCGCAAACTTACGGACTGCTGGTGGGAACCACCGGCATCGGCTCGCTGGCTGGCGCCAACCTGCTGCCGTTACTGCTGCGGCGGCTGACCCGCAACCAGGTGTTCGGCGGCGCCTCCATGACATTCGCGCTGGCGCTGCTGGCGATAGCCTTCACGCGCGGCTACGCGCTGCTGGCGCTGCTCGGACTGGTGGTAGGCATCTGCTGGATCATGCTGTTTTCGTCGCTGGTGGTCGCTTCCCAGGCCACCGCCCCGCCCTGGGTGATGGCCCGTGTACTGGCGCTGGTGATGCTGGTCTACGGCGGTAGCGTCGCCGCGGGCAGCGCACTCTGGGGCTGGTTGTCGGATGTGTTCAGTGTTCGGGCCAGCATCGGCGTCGCGGTTTCGGGAATGCTGCTGTCCCTGTTGCTCGGCCGCCGCTATCCCATTCCGCAGGAGGGGCATCGCAATCTGGGTACACCCGCGGTTCCGACAGCGGCCCCCGTCCCGGAGCTGGACCTGCGGCGCGGCCCGCTGCTGGTCACCCTGGACTATCCGATGAGCGACGGCAATCGGGCCGCCATGCGGACGCAGCTCGAACGGTTGCGGCTGGCGCGCCTGCGCGCCGGTGCCGAGCGCTGGCAGGCCTGTGAATTGCCCGGGACCCCGGCAATTCTGCGCGAGTCCTTCAGAGTGCCATCCTGGCTGGCCTATCTGCGCCTTCAGGAACGGCTGACCGCCACGGACCGGATGGTCGAATCGGAACTGGCGGGGTTGGCCGGCGGACCACCGGTGCTGCGCCATCTGGTGCTCGACGGGGAGGGCCGTGATCCGCCCCGGTCGATCCCGGGCTCCGGGCTTCAGGGATGACCCGGAGCTCGGATCATTGTCCGGCAGGATTGGGCTTACTGGCTTTCAGTTTCTCCAGGGCCTCAATCGCCGCAGGGTTGAGCTGATCGGCGGCCAGACGCAACCAGTGAACAGCGGCTTGCGGATCCCGCGCCACACCCTCGCCGCGCAGGTACAGGACGCCGAGGTTGTACTGCGCGTTCTCGTAGCCCTGCTCTGCGGCCTTGCGGTACCAGCGCGCCGCCTCGGCCTTGTCCAGGGGCACGCCGTACTGCCCGGTTTCGTGAAGCACGCCCAGGTTGTACTGCGCCACCCGATCGCCGGCCTGCGCGTTGCGCTGCAGCCCCGCCAGATCGACCGTCACCGGCTGCTCCGGCGCCGCCACGGCGCTCATCGCCGCCACCAGGCAGCAGGCCCGGAACAACAAACCCATCACTTTGCGAGCTTCCATCTTCATCCTCCGTTTTCATCCTCCGTGGTCAGGCATCACGCGGGCCCGTCACCTGCCGCGCGAGACCGCAGCAAGAAACTCTCGCTCGCGGCCGGCAACCCACTCGGCAACCCGGCGGCAGGTCGCCGCAGCGATCAGAACCGATAGGGAAACTTGAGCGTGAATGCGTAATCGGACGCGTCATTCGTCAACCCCATCCCCAGATTGGTCACCAGCGAGAGGCGGTCGGTCATCGCATAGGTCACGCCCATGTCGAACGTACCCGTGGTAGTGTCCGAACCGACCACCGTCTGGCTGCCGAATCCCGGCCGGGTGATCTCGGTTTTGTCGATGAATCGCTGAGTGAACGAGGTACTGAGACTGGTTCTTTCGTTGAGCGCGAAGGCGATCCCCAGCGAAAACTGGTACTGGTCGCCCAACTGAACCTCGCCGGGAGACGGCAGGGCTTCCGGATTGCTGCCCAGGTCGTTGAAGTCATCCTCGAAATAATGCCGCCAGGAGATGCTGGCGAACAGAATGGCCGGGTCCACCGTCTTGAGCAACGACAAACCGGTCTGGACGCCCCACAACCCGCTGCCGGTGGGCAGTTCCTCCGGAAATTGCAGGTTGGTATTGAGCGGGTCTTCCAGAAAGTCGATGCCGTAGGGCTCCCGTCCAGTAGGCGCGATGACGCTGGTATTCCAGACGATATCGGGCCGCGTCGGGGTTTCCGGAAACAGGCGGTAGCTGACGCCCAGGGAAATGTCCCCTAGGTCGCTGTCGTCGACCTTCTTCTCGGTCGAGAGAATGGACGACAACTCCTGCCCGCCGGACCTGGTGGTGGTCTCGCGATATACAAAGGGCAGGGTCAGATTCAGCTGCAGGCGGTCGGTCACCGTCCAGCGGCCGGTCAGGCTGGTGGTGAGGATATCCGAGTCGATCTCGTCAATGCTGATATCGCCCAGGAAAATCGCATCCAGCGCCAGAAAGCCGTTGAGTATCAGCTGGCTGCGGTCGAAATGGGCGAACTCGAAACCCAATTCGACGGAAAATTTCTGGTCGAACAGGGTGTGCTCTTCGAGCAGCAAATCCTCCACCCCGCGGCTGGCGCCGGGGCTCTTGCGCGCCGTATCCCCGGGGACAGCGGCCTGAGCGGTACGATCCTGAGGGGTTTCGGGCTGCGGCGGCGAGGGCTGAGCGGTACGATCCTGAGGGGTTTCGGGCTGCGGCGGCGAGGCCTGCGGGGCGGGCCGCCGGGGTGGCGGGTTGGCCCCGACGCGGTTTTCCAGGAGCTGCACCCTGCGCATCAACTGGGCGTTGATGCGCTTGAGCTGCTCCAGTTCCGCGCGGATGTCCCCCGGCGCGGCTTGCTCCGTCGGCGCGGCGGTCTCCTGCGCCGCTACGGGAAGACCCAGTGCGAGCGACGAGAGCAGTGCCGCTGGCACGGCGAGCTTTCCTGGTTTCATACCACCCCTCATCCTGTTGGTGTCAAACAAATGCCTGCCCCGCCGGCATGCTACCAGCGAGGCAGGCGCAATCAAGCTCCAGGCCGCAATTTCAGAGCAGATTCATGACGCGGTCGGCACGAAAGCGCAGACCATCTGGCTGCGACTGCGCGTTTTCGAAGGCGACTTGCAGCATCAGGTCGTTGACCACATTGTGGCCGTCGCCCTCCAACCGCACCGCCTGCAGCAACTGGCTATGGTTGGTCACCGGATTCATCCCCAGGCGCTGCGTCACCTGGTTGCCCTGCGAAGTAATGGTGAAGCCGACCCCGCCGGTGGTGGTGAACTGGGTCACCATGTCACCGTTTTGAAACGTCTGATCCACGGGCGGACTGGTCACCTGCACGTCTGCGAGCACCGGCGCGGCATCCGTCGGGATGACTGCATAGCCGACGTTGTTTTTCACCTCGTTGTTGGAGCCCGACACCTGGATGGCCTGCACCGCGCCGTCGATCTGGGCCAGCGCCCCGTTGGGCGCCGGTGCGGGCGTGTTAGGCGCTGGTGCGGGCGTATTGGCCAGCGGCTCGCCCAAGGTGCCACCCACCTGGTAGGCCACCCGGGTCGCCGGCCCGGAATTGTCGACCTGCAGGCTCATGTTGACCCGATGAACGCCGTCGGTATTGGCGCTGGGTGTCTGAGCCGCCATCTGGGGCAAGGTGTCGGCGCTGCCGGCCGCTTCGGTAGCCCCGCCGGGACCCATGGGCCCGACATCCCGCCGCGAAGGACGCGAAGTGGCGGTGGTAGTGGAGGTGTGCCGGCCTGCATCCGCCACGGCATCCGTGCGCGCCCAGGTGGTGGTCACCGACATGCCGAAGTACTGTATGTGCTGCCCCACCACGAACTTGCCGCGCATCTCGGCGAGCGCCTCTTCGGACAGTTCCCTGAAGATCGCGGCGTCGGTGAGCGGCGCCTGGGCCAGCATCAGCGCGGCGACCGCAGCGGCGAGGGGTTTGCGCAATCCCGTAGGGGTTGCCGTGATTCTGGTTCGCATTTTCCTATCCTCCATCTTTCGTTCCATGTAAAGCAGGCGCGCCGCCGGCGTCAGAACAGATCGGCATGAGTGAAGCCGAAGTCCAGCAGCTCGCTATCGGTTACCGGAGTGTGGTCATACAGAAACTTGCGTGCCGTCAAGGGCGGCTCCGGGCGGCTCAGCACCGTATCCCGGTCGAAACCGCGGCCCAGGATGGCAAAGACGGATCCGTTCCAGCTCGCCATGAAATCCTTCATGGGCATGATGCGATTGCCCAATGCCGGGTCGCCGACATGGACGCTGTCCTCGGTGATCTTGCGGATTACCACAAAGTGCTTGTAGCCGCGCAGATCAAGCAGCGCGATGGTGGGAATGCGCAGTTTGGCGAGCATCTCCGGGGGCAGTTCGTAACCCCGGCCGCGCAGGCCGAGGGTTTCGACGTAATGACGGATATCCAGCAGTGAATAGCCCTTCTCCTTGGCCAACTCTTCGTCCGCGATCTGGGCCAGGCCCAGAATCACGTCGACCTCGTTGACATCGAGGTCGTAGGCGTAGCGCAGAATGGTGGCGGTCGCCGCGGCACCGCAGCTGAAGTCGAAGCGTTGCTGCACGATGTCCTGGTAGCGGCGCTCGCGGAGGCTGATCACCCGCTTGCTGAACTGCGGCGTCTCGCCCAGCCCGTAAAAGCGGTGCACCGTGCCTTCCTGGGCGCCCGCGGGCAGGGCCGCGGCCAGCCACAGCGCACAGCAGCCCAGCACGGATGCCGCCCACCCGGTTCTTCCCCCGGGGGTGAGGGGCGCGGAGTCGGCGGCTGAAACTGAAATTCTGGGGTTCATGTCAGGTCTTGTGATTGCGTGAACACTTGAAACCGGCTCGGGGCCAAACAGCACTGTATTTTGCCGGTGTACCCTGCGCCTGGAACCTCCGCGTGGCGGAGGGAGCGCCGGGGGCGGAAACCCGCCCCCGGCACCGGGACCGCCCTTCGGGCAAAGCGCCCGCCGGACAGTCCGTGCGACGGACGATTACTCGCCGCCACCACCACCGGGAGGCGGAGCCACAACAGGAGTACCGATGCTGGCGATCGCCAGGGCGTTGCCCTGCAGGTTGCCATTGCCGGCCGCCACGTTGATGGCGATGTTGCCGCTGGCGTTGCTGAAGGCGTCACCCTCGAGCGTGGCGTTGTTCACCACGGCGTTGGGATCGACCGTCACCACCGGGAAGCTTGCCGTCAGCTCGATCTCATCCAGCGCGATGGTTCCGAGTTCGGTGAACACGAAGGCACCACCGTCTTCCAGATCATCCTGAGCGCCTTGTACTGCGCTGTCCACATCGACGTGGCCGGTGTTACTGCCGCCCGGATGGTTCTGCTCTTTCCAGGTATCGAGATAGACGTCGCCGCGCTGGTCGGCGATCCCTTCGTAGGTACCGCTGGCCGTACCGGTGAGGGCGACCTCCATTTCGCTCGCTACGGTCGAACCCTGCCCTACCGACACATTGTCATGCACGGACTGGTTCGAAGAAGCGGTGGCCAGCGCCATGACGCCGGAGTTCTCGGCCAGCGCCAACTGGTTGGCTTGGGCATTGTTGTTACCCGCCACCACGTTGACACCGATGTTGCCGGAGAAGCCCGAGCCTACGCTGTCACCCAGGAAGGCATCGTTGGTGCCGGAGGAGGGGTTCTCGTTGTTGTACGAGTACTGGTCGGAGAAGGTCTCCGCCTCTGCGGCGCCGCCGAACAGCAGGTTGATGTCGAAGCTGGCGCTGAACGCATAGTGCGACTCGTTCACGTACTCCCAGCTTCCGTCTTCGCTGTAGTCGTCGGAAAATTCGACGTGCGCGCTTTTCGAAGACTCCTCGCTAGCGGACCATGTCTGGGAATCGGCGCCGGCTACCCCGTAGTCGATGGTGCCATCCTCGATGCCGAGCAGGCCGCCGGCGACAAAATCGCCTTCGGCCGAAACGGCATTCAGATCCTCGCCCTCGCCCAGGTCGCCGCCGATATCGGCTTCGAACTCACCCAGCGCCGCGCCGCCGACCACACTGCTGACGGAATAGTCGCCCTCCGGGGTTTTCACCGCGATCTTGTCATCCACATCCAGATCGACATTCAGATGGGCATCGCTGGAGCTGGTGAGGGTGGCGGACTCGGTTTCCGCATGGGAGGCATCGGCAGTTGCCGCTGCATGCTGGCTCCAGGTCCAGGTGCCGGAGTCGTTGTCGACATGATCTTCGCTCGTGCTGAAGTCGATATCGATGGTCTGCGTGCTGTTCAGCGAATCGCCCTCGGCGATGGCCACCGAGTTCTGCTGCACGTTGTTGCTGCCGGCAGCCACGTTGACGCCCGCGTTGCCGGTGGCGTCGGACAACACATTGCCGCTGAGGGTGGCGTTGTTGTCATCGTTCAGGCTGCCCGGGGTGGACAGAACGGCACCGTTGTCGTCGATTACCAGATCGCTCAGCTTGTTGTCATGGGTCTTTTGATTGACCTCTGAAAACGCGGCCGCGCTGGAGTCCACCAGCACCAGACCCAGGGTGTAGATCTGGCCGTAGTAGCTCAGGTTGTAGTCGACGTCCACGGTCTTGTCGATGTCGATATCGCTGCGTTTGCCATAGGGCACAGCTTGGCCTTCTTCAGCGTAGCTGAAGCCCACCCCCATGGCCATGGCCACTGCCACCGCAAGCGGCAGCCTCTTGAAGTTACTCATCTTCGTTCTCCGTTTAATGATGACATAGTCAGAGTCACGTCCCCATCTACAACCCCGCCCACCGAATTTGCCTCGCTGCTTCGCCAATGCACGCTTGACCCTGCGCACTCTGCCGCTGTTAAGGGGCATTGGTGAGACACTACAGGTGGCGAGCACAGCGTTACCTCGGCAGCAAACGGCGGTCAGGGAGGAGACGAGAACGTGAAGGTGTTGGCCGTGGCGTTGTTGTTGCCAGCGGCCTGGTTCACCAGGAACAGACCCCGGGCGCCCTCGAAGGCGTCTGGAGCCAGGTTGGCGCCGGTCGAAACCTGCGCGCCACCTTCTTCGGGGAGCAGAGGCGCGGCACTGCCGACGCTCTGCTCCTGCAACCGGGTATCGTCCAACTGGACGATGGCGAGTGCGGACACGCCACCGACGGCAAGCGCCGCGCCGTTGAACTGGCTGTTGCCCACACCCGCGGATTGATTGACCAGGTAGATTCCCAGCGCGTCCTCGAACGCACCGGATTCGATGTCGGCGGTCAGCAACTGGTCGGTGGTGGGGACAACCCGTTCCAGCGCCTGTGCGGCATGCACTGCGGCGACGCTGTGGCCCTCGCTCGCGGCGAGGGCGGCGGAGTTCTGCTGGACGTTGCCGTCGCCGGCGGTCTGGTTCACGGTCACCAGGCCGCTGGAGCGCTGCAGCGCGGGGCCTATGGTGCTGATATCGACCGCCGCACTGCCGGCGTTGCCGCCGGCATCGGAGAGCTCCGCTTGCGCGGTGGTATCGGCCCAGACGGGGCCCACCGTCGCGCACCAGGCGGCGAGCAGCGCACACAGGCGAGAGCGGGAGGGATGGGGACAGCGAAGACGGAAGCTACCATCGGGTTTGGCGTCACTCCGCGCCGGCGGCGCGAGCGCACCGAACTCGGCACCCATCCCGACTCGGGCACAGGATCCCCACTCACCGGCCTTTCCGCTTGACGGCATGCTCAATCCCCTCATTTTTTCCGCAACCAGCTACCACAGCAGGTTGCTTTTCGCCTTGTTCGATAGCGGCAACCGACACTGCCTGGCACCACAACGCATCGGCTTCCGTCCGTCCCGTACATCCGCTTCCCGTACATCCGCTTCTTTGCTTGCCCGGCTTGCTCGCGGCCTTTACTTGTACTTGCGCCGGTTCTCAGCTGCGCGGGCCGCAGGTTGATACCCTTGGGCGCCCATGTGTCGAGCAACAGCCGTGCCATCCACATAACAGACTGAAAAATAAAGGTTTTATTTCGAGAGGCCGTCCTGGAAAGGACAATTCCCAGGCCAGGGTCGCAAAAACGTGACACATCTCACAAGTCAAGAAAGTGAAAACTTTTTTGAAAGCAATTAGTTAAGGAATTATCTTCAAGTAGCTCAAGGCCGTTACAGGGTGCCGAATAGCGGTCCGACCAAGCTCTGGCATTTTGCGGAAATTTGCGTAGGCAATGTCTTACAAGGCGGCTCAGGCACCGCTGACCCGGGTGCATGGCGGAGGGGGCGTGGGCGCGAGCCATTCGCCAGGTGCAGTGGCCTGCGGAAAGCGGGCGGCGGACTCTGGACGAGCGTCCAGTAATGGAGGCTCAGGAGATTTCGATGCCGTGCTTTTCGAGCAATCGATAGATGGTCATGCGGGATACGCCCAGCAGACCGGCCGCCTGGGAAACGTTGTAGTTGCTGTCGCGCAGGGCATGCTCGATCGCCGCCCGCTCAGCCCGCTCACGGGTTTCCTGGAGATTGACGACCTGAGCACCGGGACGCTCGCGCGGATCGGGCAGATCGAGATCCGCGGGAGTGATGAGGGCTCCCTCCGCCATGACCGCGGCCTTGCTGACCCGGTTGATCAACTCGCGCACATTGCCGGGCCAGCGGTAACGGCGCAGCGCGAGGAGGGCATCGGCGCTGAAGGCATTGGCCTCTGTGGACGTCTTGGCGCGGACTTGCGCGAGGAAGTGCGCCGCCAGCGACTCGATATCGTCGCCGCGTTCGCGCAAGGGGGGCACCTCGAGCTGCAAGACATTCAGACGGTAAAAGAGATCCTCCCGAAATGTCTGCGCCTTGACCGCGGCCTCGAGATCGAGGTGGGTGGCGGCGACAATGCGCACATCCACCTGGATGGAACGGCCGGACCCCACGCGCTCGAAGCAGCCCTCCTGGAGAAAGCGCAGGATCTTGACCTGATGCGAAAGGGGAAGATCGCCGATCTCGTCCAGAAACAGGGTGCCGCCATCGGCCAACTCGGCGCGGCCGGCGCGGTCCTGGACCGCCCCGGTAAAGGCCCCCTTGACGTGCCCGAACAGCTCCGATTCGAACAGGTTTTCGGGAATGGCGCCGCAGTTCACGGCGACGAAAGGCCCCTGGGCGCGGGCCGAGGCGCGATGGATCGCCTGGGCCACCAACTCCTTGCCGGTGCCGCTTTCGCCGCAGATCATGACCGGAGAATGCACACGCGCGAATTTCCCTATGAGCTTTCCCAGCCGCTTCATGGGCGGGCAGCTGCCCACCATGTCGGGGGTCTCGGCATGATGGCCGGCGCCGAGCAGCTGCGCGCGCAACCGGGCAAAACCCGCTGCATGACCGAGGATGCCGGGCAGCAGCTCGGTCATCTGCTCCAGGGGCGTGGTGACAAAATCGTGGCAGGTAGCGGCCACGACGCTCATGAATTCGGGATTTTCACAATGGTGCTCGGCGACAACCGCGATCCAGAGGAGTCTGGGACAGGCCTGGGTGGCCCGCTCGGCCCAGAGGCTCGAGCTCTGATCCAGACTCTGCGGAGGAACGATGATACCCACCAAGGCGTCGGGATCGGCAACTTCCTGTAATCTGGAACTGTCATTCACCACCTGCCATTTCCAGTATGGCAGCAGTTGCTGAAAGGCGGCTGCGGTGATCTGGGACGCCTTATCGGTCACCAGCAGTACCGCGCTCGTCTGGTTGTCTTTGCAAACCGTACTATTTGTTTTTGACATGGATCCCTCCGGCGCTGACAGCCGCCGAACTCCTCGCGCATGCTAATCCGCGCCTTGTTGCCGCCCGGAGTCAAAGGTGCTTCAGACGCGTTGCGGCGGGAAGCCCTTGTCCTCCCATCGCCGGCGGGCACGGCCGTCCGGCCACCCTTCATCCCTGGGCGGCCCTTATGGTAGTTCGATGATAGGCTCTAAACTGTGATCCGCTCCTCAGTGAATCTGCCAAGCGGGTCTATTTATTGACTGAATGGCGCATTACGGACTGAATGGCGCGCACAAACCGATGCAATGGTCGATAGGCGCGGGCCACGCCCGAAGCGCCGACCATCGCGTGGCATTCAGCGTCCATCGTTGGGAGCGGCAGATCTCGAGCAGGCGGTCCCGATCCCGCCGAATTCGCCGCAGTCGAACGCAGCCGCTTACAACCGCTCCACGGCGATCGCCGTCGCCTCGCCACCGCCGATGCAGAGGCTGGCAACGCCCTTGCGCAGGCCGTAGGTTTGCAGCGCGGCGAGCAGGGTGACGATGATGCGTGCGCCGCTCGCGCCCAGGGGGTGACCCAGCGCACAGGCACCGCCGTGGACATTGATTTTGGTATGGGGCAGATCCAGCTCGCGCATGGCGGCCATGGCGACCACCGCGAAGGCTTCGTTGATTTCGTAGAGATCGACTTCGCCGGCGCTCCAGCCGGTCTGGGCGAACAGCCGCTTGAGCGCACCCACCGGCGCGGTGGTGAACCACTCCGGCTCCTGCGCGAACTGGGTGTAGCCGCGCACCACGGCGAGCGGCTTGAGACCGCGCCGTGCGGCTTCGCTCTGGCGCATCAGGACCAAGGCCGCGGCGCCGTCGGAAATCGAGCTGGCATTGGCGGCGGTGACGGTGCCGTCTTTCTTGAACGCGGGCTTGAGTCCGGGAATCTTGTCGACGCGGGCGCTGCCGGGCTGTTCATCGGTATCCACCACCTGCTCGCCGGCGCGGGTCTTGACCGTGACCGGGACGATTTCGGATTTGAACTTGCCCTCGGCGATGGCGGCATTGGCGCGGCGCAGGGATTCCACCGCGTAGGCGTCCTGCTGCTCGCGGGTGAAGCTGTATTTGCCGGCGCACTGCTCGGCAAACACGCCCATGAGACCGCCGGTATAAGCGTCCTGCAGGCCATCGGTGTACATGTGGTCGAGGAGCTCGCCGTGACCCAGGCGGTAGCCGCCACGCGCCTTGGGCAGCAGGTAGGGGGCGTTGCTCATGTTCTCCATGCCGCCCGCCACCAGCACGCTGGCATGCCCGGCGAACAGGGTGTCGCAGGCCATCATCACGGTCTTCATGCCGGAGCCGCACATCTTGTTGACGGTGGTGGCGCTCGTGCCCACCGGAATGCCGGCGCCGAGCGCGGCCTGGCGGGCCGGTGCCTGGCCGACGCCGGCGGGCAGCACACAGCCCATGATGACTTCATCCACCTGATCGGGCGCCAGCCCGGCATGCCCCAACGCCGCCCTGATGGCATTGCTGCCCAGCTCCCCGACCGGGACCGTGGACAGCGCACCCATCATGCCGCCCATGGCGGTGCGGGCCATACCGACAATAACCACGGGATCGCTCATGGTGTTCCTCTCGCTTTGTAGGGGTTATTTCACTACCCGCAAGCGCGGGCCGCCAGTTCCGTTACCCGGCCCCGGTTCGGGGGCGTCGGTGCCGGATGCATCTTCGGACAATTCGGCCGGAAACACCAAACCCTGGCCGTTTTCGCGGGCATAGATGCCGCGCACCGCGGCTATCGGCACCACGACGTCGGTGGGTTTGCCGCCAAACCGGGCGCTAAAGAAAATCTGCTCGTTACCCAGGGTCAGGGCGGATACCGCCTTCGGGGCCAGATTGAGCACGATCTGGCCGTCCGTGACATAGCTCGCCGGCACCGACACACCCGGCGCTTCGGCGTCCACGATGATGTGGGGCGTGCAGTCGTTGTCGAGAATCCATTCGTACAGCGCCCGGATCAGGTACGGCCGGTTGGATTTCATGGCGACGACTCTACCTCTTTTACGAGGCCCTCAGCCCCGCATCCCGCGCTCGGCGTCGGTCAGGCTGGCGCGAAACGCCGGCCGGTCGAACAGCCGCTGCATGTAGGCGACCAGGGGCCTGGCCTGGCGGACGTTGGGCAGCTCGACGCCCAGGACGTCGAGCCGCCACAGCAGGGGCGCCATGCAGCAATCCACCAGGGTGAATTCGTCGCTCATGAAGAACGGCTTGTCGGCAAAGATGGCGGCGACGCCCAGCAGGCTGTCGCGCAACTCCTTGCGCAGGCGCTGCGCATGCCGGCTGTCGTCGGTCTTGAGGATGGCTTCGGCGGGTTCGCACCAGTCGCGCTCGATCCGGCGCATGTATTGGCGGCTGTGCGCCCGCGTCACCGGATAGACCGGCAACAGCGGCGGATGGGGAAAACGTTCGTCGAGGTACTCCATCATCACCATGGGTTCATGGAGCGACAGATCGCGATCTACCAGGGTGGGGGCGGTGCCGTAGGGGTTGAGGTCGTTCAGCTCCTCCAGCACGACACCGGGGATCACTTCCTCGATCTCCACGCCTACGCCCTTTTCGGCCAGCACCATCCGCACCCGGTGGCAGTACTGGCACGCAGGGTCGGAAAACAGTGTCATGGTCGAGCGTCTCGGCACTACCGCCATCATGTACTCCGGTCAGTCAATACAGGCTACTCAATGCACATCCTTCCAGTATTCGCGATTCAACAACCACACAAACACGAACAGCAACGCGATGAACAGCAGCACGCCCTTGCCGATCTGGCGGCTTTGCTCCGCGACCGGATTGGCCAGGTAGCTCAAGAAATTTACCAGATCGCGCACCGCCCCATCGAACTCGCCGGGAGTGAGCTTGCCTTGGGTTACGAGGCTGTAGCTACCGCAGGGAGCGTCGTTGAGGGGTTTGCTGGTGAGCGGATCGACGCGCATGCCGCCACTGGGGGTAAACGAGGGTCCGGGCGCGCAGGCCTGAAGTCCCTGCAAATCCAGCAATGCGTGGGGCATCCCCACGTCACGGAACACTTTGTTGTTGACTCCGAAGGGGCGGGTCGAATCCGCGTAAAAATTGCGGAGGTAGGTATAGACCCACTCGGGCGAACGCGCGCGGGTCACCAAAGTCAGATCCGGCGGAGGCGCACCAAACCATTTTTTCGCGGCGCGCTCCGGCATCGAAATGGTCATCAGGTTGCCGATCTTCTCGGTGCCGGGCGCCAGGTTTTCGAGCATCAGACTGTGAGGAATGCCGAGATCGTCGGCGACGCGCTCCCAGCGCGAGAACTTGGCGCCGTGACAGCCCATGCAGTAATTGACGAAGATCTGCGCGCCGCGCTGCATGGATGCCTTGTCGCCGTGATCGATATCGACGGCGTCACAGGCGATTTCACCGCACTCATGCGCAGTTTCGGAACCCACGGCTTTCAGCGGGATGAACACCAGCGCGGCCACGATGGCGGCCACTCCGAGCGCGCGCCAGAACCCCATGCCGCCGTCCATGGTGATGCGCGCGGGCTCCGCCTTGGTGCGCTCCATGACAGTCCAGATCGGCATCAACACGAAATAGGCGAAGTACAGACCGGTACAGAACCGGGCCAACGCGGTCCGCTCCGGCGTCGGCGCCTTCACGCCCAGAACGCCAAGGATGATGAAGGCCGCGGCGAACAGCACGATGGCCACGCGACTGACCCAACCCTTGTAACGAATCGATTTGACGGCGCTGCGGTCAAGCCACGGCAATACAAACAGAATCGCCACGGCAGCCGCCATCACCAGGAACCCCATGAACTTGTCCGGCACCGCCCGCAACATCGAATAGTAGGGCGTGAAATACCAGACGGGGGCAATGTGAGGCGGCGTCTTGAGCGGATTGGAATGCTCGAAGTTCGCCTTCTCGATGAAATAACCACCCATCTCAGGCATGAAAAACACGATGAAGCAGAACACGAACAGGAATACCGCGATGGGCACCAGATCGTGGACCGTGTAGTAGGGGTGAAAGGGGATGCCGTCCAGCGGGATGCCATTGGCATCCTTGTGTTTCTTGATCTCGACGCCGTCGGGGTTATTGGAACCCACTTCGTGCAGCGCGAGCAAATGCAGCACCACCAGTCCCAGCAGCACGATGGGCAACGCCACCACATGCAGCGCGAAGAAGCGCGTCAGGGTGATCCCCGATATCAGGTAATCGCCGCGCACCCATTCGACAATGGCGTCGCCGAAATAGGGAATCGCGCCAAACAGCGAGATGATGACCTGCGCTCCCCAGTAGGACATCTGTCCCCAGGGCAGCACATAACCCAGGAAGGCTTCGGCCATCAGCGCCAGGTAGATGGCCATGCCGAACAGCCACACGAGCTCGCGCGGTGCCCGATACGAGCCGTAGAGCAGCCCGCGAAACATGTGTAGATACACCACGAGGAAAAACGCCGACGCGCCGGTGGAATGCAGGTAGCGCAGGATCCAGCCGAAGTCGACATCGCGCATGATGTATTCGACCGAGCCGAACGCGCCCTCGCCGGTGGGTTCGTAGCTCATGGTGAGCCAGATTCCGGTCAACAACTGGTTGACCAGCACGACCAGCGAAAGGACACCGAAGAAATACCAGAAATTGAAATTCTTGGGCGCGTAGTACTTGCCCATGTGCGTATCCCATGCCCGCTGCACCGGCAGTCGCGCGTTGGTCCACTGCCAAAGCCCCATCAGCCATTTCATGCCGCGGTCTCCTTGTCGACGCCAATGATCACTACGTTGTCACTCTCGTAGGAATGTGGAGGAACGGGCAGATTCGTCGGCGCCGGCACACCCTTGTATACACGGCCGGCCAGATCGAATTTCGAGCCGTGGCAGGGACAGAAAAAGCCGCCGAGCCAGCTGTCGCCGCCGAGATCCGCCGCGCCGACTTCGGGGCGGTACATCGGCGCGCAGCCCAGATGGGTACAGAGCCCCACCATGATCAGGTACTCCGCCTTGATGGCGCGATTGGCCGGGTCGACATAGCCCGGCTGCCTTGACTCCGCCGATTGCGGGTCGCGCAGGCGTGCGGTGTCCTGGTCCAGCCGGGCAATGGCTTCGGGTGTCCGACGCACGACATACACCGGCTGGCCGCGCCATTCCTCGGTCACCATCTGGCCGGGCTCGATTTTGCCGATATCGATCCGCACCGGCGCGCCCGCGGCCTTGGCGCGGGCACTGGGACTCCACGACCCCACGAACGGCACCGCGGCGCCCACTACGCCAGCCGCGCCGACCACGCATGTGGCGCCGGTCAAAAAGCGGCGACGGGTTTTATTGACACCCTCGTTGCTCATCAAAGAACTCCTCAAGCGAGCGATCAACAGGCAGGCCGTACGGCAGCGCGACGACGCCGCGCACGCGATGGGCATGGACAAAATGGCGTGTCATCGTAAAGGTTAGCGCCTGACCTGGCAAGCCAAAAGCGCCAGAACAACACACAATCAATTGATTTGTAACAAAAAAATACCCGGACAATGCCGGGTATAAAAAAAACAGTGTCGACTCAGCGTTTGGAGTACTGCGGCCGTTTGCGCGCCTTGTGAAGACCCACTTTTTTCCGCTCGACTGCGCGCGCATCGCGGGTCAGGAATCCGGCCTGACGCAGCACCGAGCGCAAACCCTCATCGTACTCCACCAGCGCACGCGCCAGACCATGACGAATCGCGCCCGCCTGACCGAAGCTGCCGCCGCCGCTCACGGTGGCGCGGATATTGAATTTGCCGACCGCCTGAGCGATCTCCAGCGGCTGCCGTACGATCATGCGCGCCACTTCTCGACCGAAATAATTGTCGATAGTGCGGTCATTGACGGTGATATCACCGGGACCCGCGGTAATGAAGACACGCGCTGCGGCGGTCTTGCGGCGGCCGGTTCCGTAATAGGTTGATGCCATGATTGCTGTCCTAGAGGTCCACAGCGCGGGGCTGTTGCGCCGCGTGGGGATGAATGTCGCCGGCGTAGATTTTCAGTTTGCGGTACATGGCCCGGCCAAGAGGACCCTTGGGAAGCATGCCCTTGATGGCATGTTCCAGGGCCCGTTCCGGCGCCTGCTGGATCAGTTTCTCGAAGCTGATGCTCTTGATCCCGCCCGGATACCCGGTATGGCGATGGTACATCTTGTCCTTGGCCTTGCGGCCGGTGACGCGTACACGCTCGGCATTGACAACGATGACGTAATCGCCGGTATCGACGTGGGGGGTGAATTCCGGTTTGTGTTTGCCGCGCAGCCGATGGGCTATGGCGCTGGCGATACGGCCGAGGGTTTTGTCCGCAGCATCGACCAACAGCCAGTCATGCACAACGGTCTCGGATTTGGCGCTGAATGTCTTCATGATCCGGGCCAGTCAGGGGGGCGCAAAAAAGAGGGCGAATTCTAGCCATGTCGGCGCACGCTTTCAAGCCCTGCGAACCCTCGTTTATACCCGGGCAATGGTCGCGCCATCACACGAACTCCGCTCCCCGTTCTAAACGTGTCCTGCCAATGCAGCCCCGGCGTATCTCTCCCGGCTCACCGCTGCCCGGCAAACCCTTCCGCGATCCGCAGCCTTCCCTGGCGGTGATCCTACGTGGGCGGCGCTCCATGGCGACGCGTTTCAGATCGAATCAACGTCCGTTGCGAGCCTGCGGATGAAGCGCTCAACGCAAGCGCGTGATCCAACGCGCAACAGCACGCCGCGCGGTGCGTTCCGTGCTGCGTCGACCAGGCAATAACGATCATTGGTGGGCGTCTGGCAACTGTGGAACAATACGGCCACCACTTCGGACGCGAATGCAGCGCCTTTTCCCTTGGATATCATCGACCAGAACGGCTTTCGCCCCAATGTGGGCATCGTGATCTGCGCCGCGGACGGCCGCGTGTTCTGGGCCAAACGCGTCGGCCACGACGCCTGGCAGTTTCCCCAGGGCGGTATCCACCGTGGCGAATCCCCGCGCGATGCGCTCTATCGCGAGTTGCACGAAGAGGTCGGGCTGGAGCCCGCGCATGTGGAGATCCTCGCGCAGACCCAGGGCTGGCTGCGCTACCGTCTGCCACGCCGTTATGTGCGTCGCACCAGCAAGAATCCGTGCGTCGGCCAGAAGCAAAAATGGTTTCTCCTGCGCCTGCTGGGCAGCGAATCCGACATCCGCCTCGATCACTGCGGGAAACCGGAGTTCGACGGCTGGCGCTGGGTGAGTTACTGGTACCCCATCGGTCAGGTGATCGACTTCAAACGCGGAGTCTATCGTCAGGCACTGAAGGAACTGTCCGGCGCGCTGCCGGACCCGGCCAGCTCCCCTGCCGCGGCGGATCATCACCATGCTTGAGCCCCTGCGCCGCATCGTCCAGGAAGTCAACGCTGCGCGGGATTTTTCCGCCGTCCTGGAAATCATCGTCGAGCGCGTGAAGCATGCCATGAACACCGGCATGTGCTCGGTCTATCTCCTCGACCCGGCCAGCAAACGCTATGTGCTCTCGGCTACCCGCGGCCTGTTGCCCGAGTCGGTGGGCAAGGTCGCCATGACGCCGGACGAGGGCCTGGTGGGGTTGGTCGCCAGCCGCGCCGAGCCGGTCAACCTGGAGCACGCCGAAACCCACCCCCGCTTCGCCTATTTCCCGGAAACCGGCGAAGAAAAATTCAGCTCCTTTCTCGGCGCCCCCATCATTCACCAGCGGGAGGTGCTGGGCGTACTGGTGGTCCAGCAGCAAGAGCGACGCCGCTTCGACGAAAGCGAGGAGGCGTTCCTGGTCACCATCTCGGCGCAACTGGCCGGGGTCATCGCCCACGCCCAAGCCACCGGCGAGCTGGCGCGCACCACATCACCGGAAGCCGACGCGGGTCCGGCCAACATCTACGCCGGTATCGCCAGCGCTCCGGGCGTAGGTATCGGCCACGCCGTGGTGGTCTCGTCGCCGGCTGACCTCTACGCGGTACCCAAGCGGCGCACCGCGGATCCCGAAGCGGAGCTTGAGCTATTCCGTCACGCCCTGGAACGCACCCAGGCCGATGTGCACAGCACCAAGAACGACCTCAAGGGCATCCTCAGCACCCAAGAGCTGGAAATGTTCGACGTCTACCTCCGCATGCTCGAGGACAACTCCCTCGGTGGCGAGGTCATCACGTTGATCCGGGAAGGCTTTACGGCCCAGAGCGCCTGGAGCCAGGTCATCATCGAACACATCCGCACCTTCACGCGAATGGAGAGCGAATACCTCCGCGAGCGCGCCTCCGATGTGCGCGATCTGGGCCGGCGCGTACTGGAACACTTGCAGCAGACCGCGCGGCCAGTCCAGGTCTACCCGGAAAACACCATTCTGATCGGCGAGGATCTGACTGCGACGCATCTTGCAGCGGTGCCGTTCGACAACATCCGCGCCATGGTCTCGGTGCGCGGTTCACACAACTCCCACATGGCGATCATCGGTCGGTCCATGGGCATTCCCACCGTCATGGGCGCCGTGGATCTGCCCTGGGCGGATCTCGAAGGCGAGTTGGTGATTGTCGACGGTCACATGGGCCACATCCTGATCAACCCCAGCCCCGAGGTGGAGCGCGCCTATCAGGAGGTATTACGCAAGGAGCAGGATCTCGCCTCTGATCTGCTCGCCACACGCGACGAACCCAGCGTCACGGCGAGCGGCGATACGATCTCGCTGTGGGTCAACACCGGCCTGCGTGTCGATACCAAGCTGTCGCTGGAGATGGGCGCCGCCGGGGTGGGGCTCTACCGCACCGAAATCCCCTTCTTTCTTCAGGAGCGATTCCCTTCCGAGGAAGAGCAGCGGGTCATCTACCGGGATCAGCTCACCATGTATGCGCCGCGCCCGGTCACCATGCGCACCCTCGACATCGGCGGCGACAAGGCGCTGCCCTACTTCCCGATCAAGGAGGAAAACCCGTTTCTGGGCTGGCGCGGAATCCGTGTCACCCTCGACCACCCGGAGATTTTCCTGGCCCAGGTGCGCGCCATGATGCGTGCCAGCGAGGGTATCGATAATCTCCGCATCCTGCTGCCGATGATTTCCTGCGTGCAGGAAGTCGACAGCTCCCTGACGCTGATAAACCGGGTGTACACCGAACTTACCGTGGAAGAAGGCTATCGCATCCGGATGCCCAAGGTGGGCGTCATGATCGAGGTACCGGCGGCCGTCTATCAGGCGCGGGAGCTGGCGCGGCGGGTCGACTTCCTCTCCGTGGGCACCAATGACCTCACCCAGTATCTGCTCGCCGTGGACCGCAACAATCCCCGCGTGGCGGCGCTCTATCACGCCTATCACCCGGCGCTGCTGAAGGCGCTGCGCGACATCGTTCGGGACGCCGCGGCGATGAACCGGGAGGTGAGCGTATGCGGCGAAATGGCCGGCGATCCCCTGGGCGCGGTGCTGCTGGTGGGTCTCGGCTATCGCACCCTCTCCATGAGCGCTTCCAACCTGCTCCGCGTCAAGGCGGTGCTCCGGCAACTGAAGACCGCCGAAATGACAGCCATCGCCGCGCGCGTCTGCGAACTGCCGGACGCCAACGACGTCAAGGCGGAATTGCAGCGCACGCTCGACCGCCCGGGGATATCCCGTCTCATTCACAGCGACCGCCCCGTGCCGGCCAAGCGGCACTGAAGCGCTCCACCCGACGGCCCGAACCGAAAACCTGGTGGCGGCGGGCAAAGGGCGCGCCCGGCCTTGCACCGGGTCGCGCCAGGGGCGCCGCAGCGTCCGTCAGATCATCAGACCCATGCGCATGGCGGCGTCGAGGCGTATCACCTCGCCGTTCATCATGCTGTTTTCCACGATGTGGCAGGCCATCTGGGCGAACTCGCTGGGCTTGCCGGCGCGCTTGGGAAAAGGCACCAGGTCGAGGATGCGCTGAAAACCCGCATCCCCGGTCTCCGCCCGCGCCAGCGGCGTGTCGAACACCCCGGGACAGATGGTCACAACCCGGATGCCGTAAGGGGCGAGATCGCGCGCCATGGGCAGGGTCATGCCGATGACACCCGCCTTGGATGCCGCATAGGCCGTGTTCCCCACCGGTCCGTCGAAACCGAAGATCGAAGCCACGTTGACGAACACGCCGCGTTCGCCGTCCGCGGTCACCGGGGTCAGTCCGATCATGTCAGTGGCGGCGAGCCGACACACATCGAAGGTACCGGTGAGATTGATGTCCACCACCCGTTTGAAGCTCTCCAGGGGATGCGGTCCCTTGCTGCTGGTGATCTTGCGGCCGATGCCGGTGCCGGCCGCGTTGACCACGATGCGGGCGATGCCGAGCCGGCTGCGCACGGTCTGGAGCGCGGCGGCGACGCTGGTGTCATTGGCGACATCCACCGGCACCGCGATACCGCCGACCTCGTCGGCGATCTGGCGGGCCAGATTCTCGTTGATATCCAGCACCGCGACGCGGGCGCCTTTTTCGGCCAGCATGCGGACGGTGGCGGCGCCCAGGCCGGAGGCCCCGCCGGTGACAATGGCAATGTGATCGTTGATTTCCATGAGATGTCCTCGATAGTGAAAACTGGGAGTGAAAATTCAGGCGCGGTCGATGCCCATGCGAATCGCCGCATCGATGCGGATCATCTCGCCGTTCAGCATGGGGTTTTCGCAAATCTGCCGCACCAGGGCGCCGAACTCCAACGGCTTGCCCCAGCGCTTGGGAAAGGGAATGGTGGGAATGATGCTGTCGATCCAGGCCTGGGGAATGCCGGATGCGAGCGGCGTCTCGAACATGCCGGGCGCCACGGTGACGACCCGGATGCCATGGGGAGCGAGATCCCGCGCCATCGGCAGGGTCATGCCCTGCACCCCGGCCTTGGAGGCGGCATAGGCGACCTGACCGATGGGCCCATCCTGGGCCACCACGGACGCGATATTGACGATCACGCCGCGCTCGCCGTCTTCGTTGAGGGGCGGCAGTTCGATCATGGCCTGGGCCGCGAGCCGCGCGACATTGAAGGTGCCGGTGAGGTTGACCCGGATTACCCGTTCGAACTCTTCGAGGGGATGCGCACCCCTGGCGCCGGCGGTGCGGATCGCCACATCGATGCCGGCCGCATTGAGGACGATGCGCGGTGTACCGAGCTGAGCGCTCACCGCCGCGATGGCCGCCGCGACGCCGGGGCCGTCCACCACGTCGCAGCCGAGCGCAATGCCGCCCAGTTCCGCGGCCAGTTCGCGCGCCAGGTCGAGATTGCGATCGAGCAGCGCGCAACGCACGCCGGCGGCGCTCAATACCCGGGCTGCACCCGCGCCCAGCCCGGAAGCGCCCCCCGTGATCAGGGCCGTCAAACCTTCCACTTTCACGATAATGTCTCCTTGCGGGTAATCGGTTGGGGTCGCCGGCAAGACTTGCGGCCTGCCACGCGGTCAGAATGGCTAACGGGCAGGATTGTAAGGGATTGAACCGTCGCCACGGCATGATCGGAGCGCATGAACGGGAACCCGGGGCAGCAGCGCCACCCTGGCGAATTCAACCGCAAGATCCGGAGTGTCGGGCGACCGGTTGGCGATCAGAGTAGACGCATACCGCTTTGAGCCATTTTGGATAACGCCATGAACATGACCGCCAGCACCTCACCTTCAACCGCAGAGCGCGCCGCACTGGCTGCCGCGGCAACGCAGAACGACCCGCGCTGGACGGCGGTGATCGCCCGCGACCCTGCGGCGGACGGCAAATTCTTCTATTCGGTCAAAACCACCGGGGTTTACTGCCGACCCTCCTGCGGGGCGCGCCGCGCGCGCGCCGAGAACGTGCAGTTTCATGACAGGGTTGCGGATGCGCAGCGCGCCGGCTTTCGCGCCTGCCGGCGCTGCAAACCCGATCAGGCACCCCTGGCCGCACGGCACGCGGCGCTGGTCACCGAACTGTGCCGAATCATCGAGCAGGCCGAGCGCGAACCCAGCCTGGCCACGCTGGCGACCCACGCCGGACTCAGCAGATTTCACGTTCAGCGCATTTTCAAGGCGATCACCGGGGTCACTCCCCGCGCGTACGCACTGGCACAGCGGGCCAATCGCGTGCGCGCCGCGCTCGCGCACGATAATACCGTCACCGCGGCCATCTACGGCGCCGGCTACAACTCCAGCGGGCGCTTCTACGCGCAAGCAAATCAGTTGCTGGGCATGAAACCGACGGAGTACCGCCGCGGCGGCGCGAATACCGAAATCCGCTTCGCCATCGGCCAATGTTCGCTGGGCGCCATTCTGGTGGCGAGCAGCCTGCGTGGCCTGTGCGCCATCCTGCTCGGCGACGATCCGGACGCGCTCGCCGGGAATCTCCAGGACCGTTTCCCGCGCGCCACACTGGTCGGCGGTGACGCAGATTTCGAGCAGGTCGTGGCCAGGGTAGTCGGTTTCGTGGAAGCACCTCGGCTGGGCCTTGAGCTGCCGCTCGATGTGCGCGGCACGGCCTTCCAGCAGCGTGTCTGGCAGGCCTTGCGGGAAATTCCCCCAGGCACCACGGCCAGCTACACCGAGATTGCCCAGCGCATCGGTGCTCCAAAATCTGCACGGGCGGTGGCGCAGGCCTGTGCCGCCAACCCGCTGGCGATCGCCATTCCCTGCCATCGGGTGGTGCGTACCGATGGCGCCTTGTCCGGTTATCGCTGGGGTGTCGAGCGCAAACACAAACTGCTCCAGCGCGAGGCAAAGCAAGCAACTCGCTCAACCCACAGTGATGAGATCGGGCCCCATGGTTACCGAACGCTTGACGGCCGTTGATTGGCCGGTGATGGCCGACGCACTGAACCGTTGCGGCTACGCCCTGATCGAGCACTTGCTCACGCCCGAGGAGTGCGCGGCGATGCAGGCGTTGTATGGTGAAGATAGCGGGTTCCGCGGCCAGGTAGTGATGGAACGCCACGGATATGGACGCGGGGAATACCGGTACTTCCGTTATCCGCTGCCGGGGCTGGTGAACGACCTGCGCACGCAGGCCTATGGGCATCTGGCGCCGCTTGCCAATCAATGGACTGCGACGCTCGGCAGCGAAATTCGCTACCCGCTGCACCATGCGGAATTCATCGCGCGCTGCCGTGCCGCGGAACAGACCAAACCGACGTGCCTGCTGCTGCGCTACGCGACGGACGATTACAACTGCTTGCACCAGGATATTTACGGAACGCAGGCTTTTCCCGTGCAGATGGCGATCCTGCTGTCCGAGCCGGAGCGGGATTTTACGGGCGGCGAGTTCATCTTTACCGAGCAGCGACCGCGCCGGCAATCGCGGGCCGAGGTG
>JBFXFL010000018.1:46413-50076 GCA_050179115.1 Porticoccaceae bacterium
TATTTACGGAACGCAGGCTTTTCCCGTGCAGATGGCGATCCTGCTGTCCGAGCCGGAGCGGGATTTTACGGGCGGCGAGTTCATCTTTACCGAGCAGCGACCGCGCCGGCAATCGCGGGCCGAGGTGATACCCTTGCGACAGGGCGATGCCGTGATCTTTGCCGTGGGTCAACGGGCGATACAGGGAGCGCGCGGCACCTGCCTGGTCAACCATCGCCATGGCGTCAGCCGCGTGCGATCGGGACAGCGGCACACGCTCGGCATCATTTTTCACGATGCGCGCTAAGCTCCCTCTGGAGAAGCCATGTCGTCGCGCCAGTCATGCACCCTGGCGCTACCCGAGAATTTTCGGGTGGCTGAAGTCCTCGATTTTCACGGTCGCGACAAGTTGGCGGTGGCGGAGCGCGTCGCTGGCAGCCGCTTGTCCAAGGGGTTGCTCTGGGATGGCAATGCGGCCTGCCTGACGCTTGAGTTCGGCGACGGCCGCGCCAAGGCGGAGCTGGCCATCGATAGCAGAACGCAGGTTCCGCGCGCTGCCCTTCAGCAACTCGTCCGCCGCATGCTGGGCCTGACCCAGAGCGTCGCGGCGTTCGAAACCCGCTACCGCACCCACTCCCGCATCGGGCCGCTCATCACCGTGCGGCCCGGCTTGCGCGTGCAGCAAACCGCGACGCCGTTTGAAGCCCTGGCCTGGGCGATCATCGGGCAGCAAATCAGTCTCGCCGCTGCAATTTCGATACGGCGCCGGCTGATTGAAACCATCGGTGTGCGCCATTCCAGCGGACTGGCCTGTTTTCCCGACGCCGACTGCTTGTCCGCACTCGGCGAAGCGGAGTTGCGCCAGGCCGGCCTGGCGCAGGGCAAGGCGCGGACGCTTCAGCTGCTGAGTCGCGAGGTGGTGGCGGATCGTCTGCCGCTGTCGGCCTGGCTGGTCACGCAGCCCATCGAGACGATTCGCGAAGAGTTGCTGAAGCTGCCCGGCATCGGCCCCTGGACGGTCAGCTACGCCCTGCTGCGCGGATTCGGCTGGCTCGACGGTTCGCTGCACGGCGACGTCGCGGTGCGTCGGCAATTGCAACGGCTGCTCGGTACCCCGGAAAAACCCGACGCAGACTTCACCCGCGCGTGGCTCGCGGAATTCTCACCCTGGCGCGCGCTGGTCGCCGCGCACCTGTGGTCGCTTCCCCCGTGCGCGGAACCCATGCCCGAATGACCGGTGGCAACGCATCCTTGACGCGACGCAGCCGCTATTTTCTGGGCTCGGGAAACAACATGCCGAAAATCGTCTGGTAAGCATCGTCGTTGGCGAGGCCCATGATCATCCCCGCGCGCGCATCGCGGAAATAACGCTCGAACGGCAACCGGGCCGCGAAGGCCGTGCCGCCGAACATCGTCATCAATTCCTGGGTGACGAAGACCGCCGCTTCGGAGCAGGTAACCTTGGCCTGCAGGTAGGGCAGCGGTGCCTGCACACGGCCGGCGTCGCCGGCGGCGGCTGCCACATGCAGCAGGGCCCGGGCGGCTTCGATGCGGGCACTCAGTTCCGCCATGCGCCGCTGGTTGATGGCGCTGTCGAGGCGGCGCGCGCCGCTGGGGTAGCGTTTCGCGGCTTCCACGCAGGCAATTTCATAGGCGCCGGCCGCCACTCCCAGATAGGCGGCGCCATAGGTCAGCGCCACCACCGGCATCATCACCGCGCCGAGGTATTTGAGCCCCGCGTGCTCGTCGCCGATGCGATTGGCTTCCGGCACCAGGCCGCTGAAGCGCATCGGCATGCTGTTGTTGCCGCGCATGCCGAGCCCGTGCCAGGGCTCCAGGGTCTGCCAGTCGATCTTGTCGGCCTCCACCAGCAGCGCGGTGAGCTGGCCGGGCTTGGCGTCGGTACCTACCCGGCAGAGCATGAAGTAATGGGTGGCCTCTCCCGCCGAGGTCACATAGGACTTGCGGATACCATCGAGACGATAGCCCTCCGGGATTTTCTCGACGGCGGAAAGCTGCATGCCGGGCACCCAGTCGTCGCCCTTGCCCGAGGTCTCGCCGCCGGCGACCGTGCAGAACACCTTGCCATCGACAATGCCCTTGAGAACGCCCTGGCGTTGCATGTCGCTCGGCATGCGGCTGATCAGTTCGGACGCCTCCACATGCATCTTGTAGCACATGCCGGTGGACGGACACTTCCGGGCAATTTCCTCGACCACCAGGCAGGTGGTCAACAGGTCGGCGCCGACACCGCCGTCGGCGGCGCTCACGCGCAGCTTCCACAGTCCGGCATCGCGCAGCGCGGCGAGGGACTGGCGCGGAAAGGCGCGCTCGCTGTCGGTGGCGGCGGCGTGCGGGCCCACCTCGCGGGTGGCGATCTCGCGAGCGGTGTCGCGCCAGCGTTGTTGTTGTTCGGTGAGCGGCAGATAGGTCATGGCGGAATCCTCACATCGTCGTTGGCGAACCGGGTTGTGGATTCAAACGGGGTCGGGGCCGGATTGGGTTTGCGCGGCGCCGCCAGCCAGAGGCTCAGGGGCGACACCAGCGCCATGATCAGTCCGGTCGCCAGCATGGCCCGATAATCGCCGGTGACATCGTACAGCCAGCCGCCGAGCCAGGCGCCGAGCGCCGCGCCCAGCGATCCCGAAATCGCCAAGGTGCCGAAAATCGACGGAAAGAAGGGGCCCGCAAACAGATCGCGCGAAGTGGCGGGATAAATGGGTGCGTTGGCGCCATACCCGAAACCCGCGCAGATCGCAAAGCCCACCGCGAGCCACAGCACCGCGGTCCACCAGCCGAGCGCGGCAAGCGCGGCGACCGCCAGCACATTGCAGACCGCCGCGAAGGTATAGGCCCATTCGCGACCGATACGGTCGGAGAGCCGGCCCCAGAACAGTTGCCCGGCGATGCTGGCAATGCCGATGGTGCCTGCGATCAGGGAACTCTGCGCCTTGGGAATGCCGTGATCGACCATGAAGGCAAACTGGTGGATCAGCAGAATCTGCGCCAGGCAGGCGCCGGTCAGAAAGGCGAAGCCCGCGTACCAGAAGCGCGGCGAACGCACCGCCGTCGGCAGCACCCAGTGCGGCGTTGCCGGCGCCGAAGCTGCCGTCACGGTGGGGGGGATCGCAAGGCTCGATGCCGGCCGCGCCGGCACCCGCAGCAGCCACCAGGCGGACGGGATGATCCACAGCGGCCCCAGCAGCGCCAGCAACAGGAAAGTCTGGCGCCAGCCGAAGTGTTCCACCGACGCATTGATTGCCGGCACCCCGATCAGAATACCGAAGCCGACGCCGGCGAGCGCAAAGCCGAGCGCGGTGCCCAGACGCGCGGGATAGCAGCGTTCCACGGTGACGATAAAGGGCACCCAGCCCGCCATCGCGATGCCCAGGGCCGCGACGACGCCAAAGGTGAAATAGAGCTGCCACCAGGTCTGAATCAGCGCGGTCAGGGCGAGACCGATACTGAACAGCAGCCCGCCCAGCGCAATCACCCGGCGCGCGCCCATGCGCTCGATCATGCGGCCGTTGAGCGGGCCGGACAGGCCGTGCACCAGACTCATCACCGAGATGGCGCCGGCGGTGAGCGAACGGCTCCAGCCCATGTCCTCGACCAGGGCGACCAGAAACACCGAATAGGCGAACCAGACGCCGTAGACCGCGCCCAGGGTCACAAAAGCAACGG
>JBFXFL010000019.1:0-29995 GCA_050179115.1 Porticoccaceae bacterium
GGCGGGAGAGGGGCCGGGGGAGAGGGCCGGCGACCTGCTCACCCCCGACGAGCGCGGCCGCCTGGCGCGCAACATCAAGGGCTACGACATCTCGCCCGACATGGTGCGCCTGAGTTTGGTGAACCTGTACCTGCACGGCTTCACCGACCCGCACATCTTCGAGTACGACACGCTCACCAGCCAGGAGCGCTGGAACGAAACCGCCGACGTCATCCTCGCCAACCCGCCCTTCATGTCGCCCAAGGGCGGCATCAAGCCGCACAACCGCTTCAGCGTGCAGAGCAAGCGCAGCGAAGTCCTGTTCGTGGACTACATGGCCGAGCACCTGACGCCCAGCGGCCGCGCCGGCATCATCGTGCCCGAAGGCATCATCTTCCAGAGCCAGGGCGCCTACACCCAACTGCGCAAAATGCTGGTGGAGGACTACCTGATCGCCGTCGTCTCCCTGCCGGCCGGCGTGTTCCAGCCCTATTCCGGCGTCAAGACCTCCATCCTTATCCTCGACAAATCGCTGGCCAGAACCTGCGACCGCATCGCCTTTTTCAAGGTCCAGAACGACGGCTTCGGCCTCGGCGCCCAGCGCCGCGCCATCGCCAGCAACGACCTGCCCGCCGCCGCCGCAGCCCTCCGGGCCTTCCGTCATTCCCGCCCCCGATCGGAGTCGAGGGCAGGCTCCGGCGGGAATCCAGGCGACGCAGCCAACCAAACTTTCCGTCATTCCCGCGCATGCGGGAATCCAGCGGATTTCGATCCCAGCCATTACCCCGGTTTACTGGTGGTGGAGAAGTCCCGCATCGCCGCCAATGGCGACTACAACCTGAGCAGGGAGCGGTATCGGGAGGGTGTGGCTCGCGCTTCATTTTTCCCAACCGTCCCGCTTGGCAAGGTGTGCCACCTCATCGGCGGTGCCACCCCGTCTAAACAAGACGAGTCCTATTGGACAAACGGCTCGGTGAAGTGGATTTCATCGAAGCACATTGACGAACGCGGTGTCATCACCGCTTACGAACTCATTTCTAACAAGGCCGTTGAAGAAACCTCGACACGCGTTGCTCCGAGAGGGTCAACCATCATCATCACTCGTGTCTCGGTCGGAAAGTTTGCGTTCGCGGACGATGACTACGCCATCAATCAAGACCTCACGGCACTTGTCTCGAAAGACAATGAGCAACTCGACCCGGAGTTCATCCGCGTCGCTGCACACCACATCGCTGATGTGGTTGAGCGCAATGCGGTGGGAATCGGTGTTCGTGGAGTGACGCGAAATTTTCTTGCCGAACTCGAAATCCCCCTGCCGCCGCTGGAGGTGCAGAAGGAGATCGTGGCGGAGATCGAGGGCTACCAGAAAGTCATCGACGGCGCCCGCGCCGTCCTCGACAACTACCGCCCCCACATCCCCATCCACCCCGACTGGCCGATGGTGGAGTTGGGAGAGGTTTGCGAGGCCATCGTTACCGGCCCATTCGGAAGCGCACTTCACCAGAGTGATTACGTCGATAACGGCATTCCGGTCATCAATCCGCAGAACATTGTCGAAGGAAACATCAGCACTGACGGTGTGAAGATGGTGTCCCCTGCCACGAGAGACCGCCTCAAGGAGTTCACTGTCCGCGAAGACGATATTGTCATCGGGCGACGCGGCGAAATGGGAAGATGCGGTGTTGTTACTTCGGGAATGACTGGCTGGCTTTGTGGCACTGGTAGTTTTGTCATTCGCCTCAAGGACGTGTGTCTCGCCCGCTTCGCGTTCTTCCAAATCGCCTCTCCAAAGGTGAAGCAGTATCTCGAAGAACAGGCGATTGGTGTCACCATGAAGAATCTGAATCAGGGAATCCTGTCCTCGATTCAACTCCCTCTCCCACCCCTCGCCACCCAGCAAGCCATCGTCGCCGAGATCGAAGCCGAGCAGGCGCTGGTCAACGCCAACCGCGAACTGATTGCCCGCTTCGAGCAGAAAATCCAGGCCACCCTCGCCCGCGTCTGGGGCGAGGACGCGCCAGACATCGCGCACAGCGGCGCCGTGCTTGACGCGACCGCACCCGCTGCCCCGGATTTTGACGCCGACCAGGAATTACGCCGGGTAGCTGAACCGCCGGCCCCGGACTATTCCTTCACCTGAGGTTTCGCTCTCACGAAGCCGCCACCCACAGGCCGCAATGCCCGGTGGCGTAGCACCGGCGAGCGGCATCGGAGATGAAGACTGCGACGACGCAGGCCAATCTGCGTAGGGCGGAATACCGCAGCGTATTCCGCCGAATGAAATTTCTATCCGGTGCAACGCAGCTTCGCCTTATTGCACCCTGCGCGGCTACGCTGAATCAAGCGCAACGATCATCTCTTCTACCAGGGCTTGATACGCGTGAAAAGCCGCGACCGCCAGAGTCAATTGTGTCTTGTTAATTTCAAGCATGTCGCTCAAGGCAAGCGGCTGCATTCCACCAATGCCATAACTCACTGCCTTGCGAGTGGGATGTTCCACTAGCTGATAGGTTCCGTCGCCCTGATTAACTATTTCGGACCACGGGACGATAGACCGCGTCACGAGATTGACGTCACCCAATTCAAAATGTGGCGGTGTGCCATGGCTGGCGAGATTGCGATAATCCCTCGTTACCTCGCGATACTTTTCCGAGTCGATATGTTTCAGATTCAGTTCGAAGACACGATAATTCTGCCAACGCTTTCCGATCCGTGCCAGCTGCGCCTCGCTGCTACGACGCGAAAGAAATTTTCGGTGATCGTCATCTTGATCTAGGCAATCGAGGTATGTTGAGTCAATACATAAATTTGCTTGATGAATTGCTTGGGTAGAAAGTTTTCCGAGCCTGTCTCGAAACGCGCTGGGCTGGAACATGCAAAAAAAGGCAACTGGCTGAATGCATTGCATCCGAATATGCCATGCGTCATCCCCATCATAGCTTTTGAGTATTTCCAACCAGACTGACCAATTTAATACTTGCCTGTACCAATCATGTAAAGAATTAATGATCTCTGATATGTCCCACGATACCGCAAGCCCACTATAAGTCCCCCAACTCACCTTTCTGACCATCTCACAGATGTCGTAAGAAATAGGGTAGCCTGGATCATCCGGATGGTGGTACAGCTCATCGACAAATTTTCGGTAGACTCTTTTGAGATCTTTCGCGTTCATGGTTGGTGGCATCAACCCAGCTCTCTGTAGCTTCATCCGGTGCAGTGCGGCTTCGCCTTATTGCACCCTACATTGGCTGGTCTTGTCGACAGGCTGCGCGGCGCATCCTCAGCCGGTTTTGACTTCGTTCAACAGGTCGGGGTGACGACCCAGCACCTTGAGCAGTTTCACCAGTGCCAGAGGCGGCTTCGCGCTGATCCAGGTGGAGTTTTTTGCGAACCGGGCGATTACCTCCTGCGCTCCTTCAAGGGCCCAAAGGCGCAGGAATACATCGAGTTCCTGTGGGACGCCTCCGAGACCAACCAGACCCACGGCAAGTACCACTTCGCCTTCCTCGCCTGCCACATACTGGCGCTGGTCGCCGCCAACCGCGAACTGATCGCCCGCTTCGAGCAGAAAATCCAGGCCACCATCGCCCGCGTCTGGGGGGGCACAGGTTAGGAAAACCGGCATAACAGTAATAAGATCGTTGCCTTGACGCGCGACGGCAAGGCCGGCACGGGCACAGTTACCGCTCGAGAAGCAGTACAGGAGGATGAGCCATGAATAGCAACGAGCCCTTGCTAAAAATTCGTTTCGACGGCGAAGCCGTGGGGCCGGGCCGGATTCCGGTGGCGCATCTGTTGAGCTTTTTGGCGAACATGAACAAAGCACTTCAGCGAACGGGGCGCGTCCTGATGGGCGATGCCGAAAGCGTGCGGCGGGGGCGGCAGCCGCACAGCATCAAAGAGGAAGTGGCCCTCGATTTGACGTTGTTGACGCACGGCAGCCCGGCGGCAGTGCTCGGCTTCGAGCGACGGCAGATGGGAGCCGCGCTACTGGGGATGGACTTGGGTATCGATATTTTCGAGACGGCGCTGAGCGGGCTGTCCGCCGTACAGGAGGCGGACGACAGTCTTCCTGCGGGTTATGACGCGGGCGTTTTGATGGCGTGGCGTGACGCTGGCACGCTCTTCAGTCAGGGAATCACCGGGATTGAATTCACCCTGAACCACCGTGAAACCCCGCTGACGACGAACATGACGCCGGCGGGCTTCGCGCGGATTCAGGAACGCATCAAGGGTCCGCAGACCAATATCCGCACCATCGAAGGCCGCTTGCTGATGGCGGATTTCAAGGAGCATGGAACGCGCTGTCGCATACATCCATCCGCCGGTGATCCAGTGCTCTGCCTTTTTGACGAGGAAACGAAAGACGAAGTGCTGGAAAACATCCTGCAATATGTCCGTATCCTGGGTGAGGCAAAGGAAGACCCCGTGACCGGCAAGATAGCCAGCATCAAGATCCACAACATTGAGCGATTGGAGGGTCGAGAGGGCGAGGCGGCGGATTTGCTCCCCCAGGGCACACCGATCTCGCGGGATTTCTGGGAGTCGCCAAGCCTGGATGAACTGGCACAGGCGCAGAATGTGGGACCGATGATGGACATAGGGGTGCTCTTCGGCACCTGGCCGGGTGAGATGGATGACGGCTTCGAGGAGGCCGTCGACGAATTGCGGCATTCGTCCATGGGCGCCGCCTGACCTTCATGAGCAAGACCATCCTCGACACGAACATCGTCTCTTACCTGATGAAAGGCGGTCCGCTGGCCAAAGCCTATGCGCCGTATGTTCAGGGGAAACTGCTCGCCATCGCTTTTATCACCGTGGGCGAGATGTACTTCGGCGCGGAGAATAACAACTGGGGCGAAAGGAGCCGTAAGAAACTCGAAACCACGCTCCGCAATTTCGTGGTGATTCCTTACGATAATGAAATTGCCCGTTGTTACGGGCGATTGATGGCGGAGCGAAAGCGCAGCGGCAAGCCTATCGGTCCCAATGACGCCTGGATCGCGGCTTGCGCCACCCGCCATGCCGTCCCGCTTGTTACCCACAATGCAAAAGACTTCGAGGGAATCACGTCACTATCGATCATTACGGCAAAGCAGGCACCCGATCGATCATAGTCATGGCCGTTTGTACCCCTCATGGAAGCAATGATCGAACTACCTCCCGCTGTCCTTCAGGAGCCCAAAGGCGCAGGAATACATCGAGTTCCAGTGGGACGCCTCCGAGACCAACCACACCCACGGCAAGTACCACTTCGCCTTGCTCGCCTACCACATGCTGGCGCTGCTCGCCGCCAACCGCGAACCGATCGCCCGCTTCGAGCAGAAGATCCAGGCCACCCTGGCCCGCGTCTGGGGCGATGGCAAATCGGCTGCCTCGGCGGCTTGAGCCATGAAATCGAGTTTCGTTGTCTGCATTGATCAATCCGGGGACGAGGGCCTTGTCTTCCGTGCCGATGGCGCCGGGAGTTCCCGGTGGTTAGTATTGTCGGCAGCGGTGATCCGGCACGGGAACGATTTGCGATGGTCTCCTGCCTCAAGGCGGTCCGCGAGCTGTTGCAGAAGCCACCGAAGACGCCTTTGCATTTTGTCGAGTTGAAACACGAACAGTGCGTGCCCTGCGTCCGGCGGATGGGGGAACTACCCATGCGCACGGCGAGCGTGCTGGTTTACAGGCCGCTCATCAACGAGCCGGAGAAGTTTCAGAAGACCAAATACCTGCTGTATCGCTACGCGACCCGCACGTTGCTGGAGCGGGTTTCCTGGCTGTGCCGCGATCAGCGTCCGGTCGGGGAGGGCTGGTGAGGCGGCGATTGCAGACCTCCGCGCACCACGCGATGTTTTCGTCAAGACGTGTGAAAGGATGAAACTGCGGTTCAGCGCATTGAGGTAGTCATGCACAGATTCGTCGCGCGCCGCGCAAACGAGATCCCTCCAGCCGGCATTGGCGCTGCGGTCCCGCGCTCGTCGCGCAGCGATGATGCGCTTGTTTCTTCCCCGGGCCACCCGAGTTGAATGCCGGCATCCGGTTGCGTGAATTTCTTCGCCGTCTGAAGGTCGGGCCTCGTGGCCGTGGCTGGCACCGGACTGCCGTCGTCGACGAGCCACCCCTGCGCGCAGAGTTGTTCAGCGCGGACCAGATGGTCTTGCACGGGAAGGCGCTCGCGGCCGCGCACCGGGTGGCGCCGGGGCGCGCGCCCGACCGCCTGCTGGATCGTCTGGCGGCAAACGAAAGCGCGTTGATCGAGGTGTGCAACCTGTTGACCACGGCGGTTGCACAGGGTCGCCAGATCACGCCGGCCGGGGAGTGGCTGCTCGACAATTTCTACCTCATCGAAGAGCAGATCCGCACCGCCAAGCGGCACCTGCCTGAAGGCTACAGCCGGGCGCTTCCCCGCCTGGCGCAGGGGCCGTCGGCGGGACATCCGCGGGTGTACGACATCGCCCTGGAAACGATCGCCCACGGCGACGGCCGGGTGGACGCGCAAAGCCTCAGCCGCTTCGTGGCGGCCTACCAGACCGTCACCGCGCTGCGCATTGGCGAGTTGTGGGCGATTCCGATCATGTTGCGGCTGGCCGTGATCGAGAACCTGCGCCGCATCGCGGTGCGGATCGGCGCCGGCTGGGCCGAGCGCGACCTGGCCGATGTCTGGGCGGACCGGATGACGCAGGCCGCCGAGCAGGATCCCAAGAGCCTGATTCTGGTGGTGGCCGACATGGCGCGCTCGGATCCGCCGATGGTCGGCACCTTCGTCGCCGAGCTCGCACGCCGTCTGCAGGGACGGGGTCCGGCCCTGGCCCTGCCGCTGAGCTGGATCGAACAGCGCCTGGCGGAAGCGGGCCTGACCATCGCCCAGCTGGTGCAGTCGGAGAACCAGCAACAGGCCGCCGACCAGGTGTCCATCAGCAACAGCATCGGCAGCCTGCGGGTGCTGGGTGCGCTGGAATGGCGTGATTTCGTCGAGAACCTGAGCGTCATCGATCAGACGCTGCGCAACGATCCGGCCGCTGTTTACGGCGGGATGGATTTTGCCACCCGCGACCGCTATCGCCACGCCACCGAGGCGATGGCAAAAAAGAGCGTCGTGGACGAGGGCGAGGTGGCGCGCCGGGCTATCGAGCTGGCGCGCACCGCGGCCATGGAGACGGCAGCCGGCGCCGATGCCCGCGCCTCGCACGTCGGTTACTACCTGATCGGCGAGGGCCGGGCGCAACTGGAGCTCAGGGTGCAGGTGCGCCGCTCGCCGCTTGCGGCGGCGCGCAGGGCGCTCGGCCGCTCGCCGCTGCCGGTTTATCTGGGCGGGATAGTCCTGCTCACGGCGCTCGTCACGGCTGTGCTGCTGATGGGAATACCGATGGTCGAAATGCCCCGCTGGGCATGGGCGCCGATCGGCGTGCTGGCGGTGCTGGCGGCCAGTCAGTTGGCCGGGGCGCTGGTGAACTGGTTCTCCAGCCTGCTGGTGACGCCGCAGCCACTGCCCCGCATGGACTTCTCCGAAGGCATCCCTCCGCAGGAGCTGACGCTGGTGGTGGTGCCGACCCTGCTCACCAGCACCGCCGGCGTCGAGGAGCTGGTCGAAGCGCTGGAAGTGCGGTTTCTGGCCAATCGGGACGACCACCTGCACTTCGGCCTGCTGACCGATTTTGCGGACGCGGAGCAGGAAACACTTCCCGAGGACGCAGCGCTGCTGCAACTGGCCGAGCGGCGGATTGCGGCGCTGAACCAGAAATACGCGCCCGACGGCGATCAGATTCGCGGCGACCGCTTCTTCCTGTTCCACCGTCCGCGGCGCTGGAATCGGCAGCAAGGCCGCTGGATGGGCCATGAGCGCAAGCGCGGCAAGCTGTCGGACCTGAACGCGCTGCTGCGCGGCGCCAGCTGGGGCGGTGCCGGCGACGCCTTTGTACTGGTAGTCGGGGATACGGCGATTTTGCGCGACGTGCAGTACGTGATCACCCTGGATACGGACACCCAATTGCCGCGCGATGCGGCGCGGCAATTGGTCGGCGCCATGGCGCATCCGCTGAACCGTCCCCGCTACGACACGGCAAAACGCCGGGTGATGGCCGGTTACGGCATCCTGCAACCGCGCGTGGCCGCCAGCCTGCCGGGGGCGAATCGCTCGCGCTATGCGCAGCTGTTCAGCGGCGAGGCGGGCATCGATCCCTACACACGCGCCGTCTCGGATGCCTACCAGGATCTGTTCGGCGAAGGCTCGTTCATCGGCAAGGGCATTTACGACGTCGACGCCTTCGAGCAGGCATTGGGCGGGCGCTTTCCGGACAACCGGATCCTGAGTCATGACCTGCTGGAGGGCTGTTACGCGCGCTCGGGCCTGCTCAGCGACGTGCAGCTCCACGAGGATTATCCGGCCCGCTACAGCCTGGACGTGAGCCGCCGCCGGCGCTGGATTCGCGGCGATTGGCAACTGGCGGGCTGGTTGCGCCGGCGTGTGCCCGGCCCGCCCGGCGCGCCACGGGAGCGCAATCCGCTGTCGGCGCTGTCGCAGTGGAAGCTGCTGGACAACCTGCGCCGCAGCCTGGTCCCGGCGGCCCTGACGCTGCTGCTGTTGCCGGGCTGGGCGCTGGGGTCGCCGGGCTTCTGGAGCCTGGCGGTGATCGCCATCCTGCTGCTGCCGGCGCTGTGCGCCACGCTGCTCGATCTGTGTCGCAAGCCGGACGAGGTTCTGTGGCGGCAACATCTGACGGCCATCGGGCAGTCGGCGGCGCGGCGCCTGGCGCAGGTTGCGTTCGAGCTCGCCTGCCTGCCGTATGAGGCGGCGTTCAGTCTGGACGCCATCGCCCGCACGCTGTGGCGGATGCTGGTCACGCGCCGACGGCTGCTGGAATGGAATCCGTCCAGCGAGGTCGATCGCCAACTGGCGAGGCCGGGCGGCAGCGATCTGGCCGCCAGCATGCGTTCCATGTGGATCGCCCCCGCCATCGCGCTGGCGAGTGCCGGCCTGCTGCTGGCCACCCGCCCGACGGCACTGATCGTGGCAACGCCGATCCTGCTGCTGTGGCTGGCATCACCGGCCATCGCCTGGTGGATCAGCCGCCCGCGGGTGCGCCGCGAGGCGGCCCTGACAGCGGATCAAACGCGCTTTCTGCGCGCGCTGGCGCGGCGCACCTGGGGCTTCTTCGAGACCTTTGTCGGCCCGGAGGACCACTGGCTGCCGCCCGACAATGTGCAGGACAACCGCGCCGATCCGGTCGCGCACCGCACCTCGCCGACCAACATCGGCCTCGCCCTGCTGGCGAACCTGTCCGCCTACGACTTCGGCTACCTCACGGCCGGACAACTGATCCTGCGCACCGGCAATACCCTGCGCACGCTGGATGGCCTCGATCGGTACCGGGGGCATTTTTATAACTGGTACGACACGCGGACCCTGCAGCCGCTGCACCCAAGGTACGTCTCGTCCGTCGACAGCGGCAACCTCGCCGGCCATCTGCTGACCCTGCGCCCGGGCCTGCTGGCGCTGGCCGATGACCGGATCCTGCCGGCGCGGCTGTTCGAGGGCCTGCGCGACACGCTGGAGATCGTCGCGGACGCAACGGAAGCTGCCGCTGCCCCGCAGGTGGCCGGGTTACGCAGGGAACTGGAGTCCCTCTGCGCCGCCCCGGCGGGGTCCCTGGCGGCGGTGCGGTCCAGTCTCGAACGCCTGGCGACCAGCGCCACGGCGCTCGCCAGCGGCGCGGCGGCACCGGACGATGAAGCCCGCATCTGGGCCGAGGCGCTGGCCGGGCAGTGCCAGGCGGCGCTGGACGAACTGATGTTCCTTGCGCCCTGGCTGGCGCTGCCGCAAGTGCCCGGTGGGGAAGTGCCCGCTGGGACGGCACCCGCTTTGGCCGGGGCGGCGGATGAGCCGTGGCCGGACCTCACCGCCATCCCGACCCTGCGCGAACTCGCCACCCTGGATGGGCGCCTAGCGGCGCGCATCGCCGCTGCGCCCGAGGCTGCGCAGTGCGACGAACTCACTGCTGCGCTCGGCTGCGTCAGGCAAGGCAGCGAGCGCGCCCGCGAGCGTATCGCCACCATCGAAGCCCTGGCGTTGCAGGCCGGCGAATTCGCGCGCCTGGACTACGACTTCCTGTTCGACAAGGCGCGCAATCTGCTGACCATCGGCTACAACGTCGATGAGCGCCGGCTGGATTCGGGCTACTACGATCTGCTCGCGTCCGAAGCGCGCCTGTGCTGCTTCGTCGCCATTGCCCAGGGCCAGTTGCCGCAGGAGAGCTGGTTCGCGCTGGGCCGCCTGCTCACCGGCACCACCGGCGCGCCGACGCTGCTGTCGTGGAGCGGCTCGATGTTCGAGTACCTGATGCCGCTGCTGGTGATGCCGAGCTACGAGAACTCGCTGCTCGACCAGACCTGCCAGGCGGCGGTGGCCAGACAGATCGAGTACGGCAAGCAGCGCGGCGTGGACTGGGGCATGTCGGAATCCGGCTACAACACGGTCGACGCCCAGCTCAATTACCAGTACCGCGCCTTTGGCGTGCCGGGCCTGGGACTCAAGCGCGGCCTGGCCGAGGATCTGGTGATCGCGCCCTATGCCTCGGTGATGGCGCTGATGGTGGCGCCCGAGGCGGCCTGCCTGAATCTGCAGCGCCTCGCCGCCGAAGGGACGCTGGGCCGGTTCGGCTTCTTCGAGGCGATCGACCACACGCCGGCCCGCCAGCGGCGCGGGCATTCGAGCGCGCTGCTGCGCTCCTTCATGGCCCATCACCAGGGCATGAGCCTGCTGGCACTGGCCTGGCTGCTGCTGGACCGGCCGATGCAGCGGCGCTTCGTGTCCGAGCCGATGTTCCAGGCGGTGCTGCTGCTGCTCCAGGAGCGGGTTCCGCAGGCCACGGCCCTGTTTCCGCACAGGGCGCAGCTGTCCGAGGTGCGCTCCACGGTGGTCGCTGCGGAGGTACCGATCCGCGTATTTGACACTGCCGACACGCCGCTGCCGCAGGTGCAGCTGCTCTCGAACGGCCGCTACCACGTCATGGTCAGCAACGCGGGCGGTGGCTACAGCCGCTGGCAGGGCCTTGCCGTCACCCGCTGGCGCGAGGATGGGACCTGCGACAACTGGGGCAGCTTCTGTTACCTGCGCGATCTCGCCAGTGGGGCGTTCTGGTCGACTACCCATCAGCCAACCCGCAAGCGCGCGGAGCGCTTCGAGGCGATTTTCTCCGAGGGGCGCGCCGAGTTCCGCCGTCGCGACGCCGTCGGCAGCGGCGCGGATCGCGGGCAGATCGAGACCCATACCGATATCGTGGTCTCGCCCGAGGACGATATCGAACTGCGCCGGGTGCGCATCACCAACCGCTCGCGCCAGCGCCGGCAGATCGAGCTGACCAGTTACGCCGAGGTGGTGATCGCGCCGGCGGCTGCCGACGCGCTGCATCCGGCGTTCAGCAACCTGTTCGTGCAGACCGAGCTGCTGCCCGAGCGGCGTGCCATCCTGTGCACGCGCCGGCCCCGCGCCCACGACGAACGGCCGCCCTGGATGTTCCACCTGATGGTGGTGCGCGGCGAGCAGGCGAGCGCCCCGTCTTTCGAAACCGACCGCCTGCGCTTCATCGGCCGCACGCGCAACCCGGCCGCGCCGCTGGCGATGAGTGAGTCCGGTGCTCTGTCCGGCAGCGCCGGTTCGGTGCTGGACCCGATCGTCGCCATCCGCCGCGTGGTGAGCCTGGAGCCGGAACAGTCGGTGACCCTGGACATCGTGTCCGGCGTTGCCGAAAGCCGCGACCTGGCCCTCGGCCTGGTGGACAAATACCAGGACCGGTATCTGGCCGACCGCGTCTTCGAGCTGAGCTGGACCCACAGCCAGGTGGTGCTGCGCCAGCTCAATGCCAGCGAGGCCGATGCGCAGCTGTATGCGCGCCTGGCGAGCGCCGTCATTTACGCCGACGACGTCCTGCGCGCCGACCCCGCCGTGCTGATCCGCAATCGCCGCGGCCAGTCCGGGTTGTGGGGCTATGCCATTTCCGGCGATCTGCCGATCGTGCTGCTGCAGATCGGTGATGCGGCCAACATGGAACTGGTGCGCCAGCTGGTGCAGGCCCATGCCTACTGGCGCCTGAAGGGGCTGGCGGTGGACCTGGTGATCTGGAACGAGGATCACGCCGGTTACCGGCAGCAACTGCACGACCAGATCATGGGCTTGATCGCCTCGGGCACCGAGGCCAGCGTGATCGACCGGCCGGGCGGCATCTTCGTGCGCTCGGCGGAACAGATCTCCGCCGAGGATCGCATCCTGTTCCAGGCGGTGGCGCGCGCGGTGATCGCCGACGACCGCGGCAGTCTGGCCGAACAGCTCGGCCGGCGCGGGCCGGTGGAGCCGCGCCCGCTGCGCTTTGTGCCCACCCGTGCGCCTAGGCCGGAAACCGGCGCCCCCATCGACCCGGCGCTCACCCGGCGCGATCTGATCCTGGCCAATGGCCTCGGCGGCTTTACCCCCGACGGGCGCGAATATGTGATTGCGCTCGCGCCCGGCGAGGTGACGCCGGCGCCCTGGGTGAACGTGCTTGCCAATCCCCACTTCGGCACCGTGGTCTCGGAAAGCGGGGGCGCCTACAGCTGGAGCGAGAACGCCCACGAATTCCGCCTCACGCCCTGGCACAACGACCCGGTGAGCGATGGCAGCGGCGAGGCGCTGTACCTGCGCGACGAGGAGACCGGCGCGTTCTGGTCGCCCACGCCCCTGCCGGTGCGCGCGCCGGCGCCCCATGTCACCCGCCACGGCTTCGGCTACAGCGTGTTCGAGCACGTCAGCCACGGCATCCGCTCGGAGCTGTGGGTCTATGTGGCCACGGATGCGGCGGTCAAGTTCTCGGTGCTGAAGCTGCGCAATCTGTCGGGACGGGCACGCAAACTCTCCGCCACCGGCTATGTAGAGTGGGTGCTGGGGGATCTGCCGGCCAAGTCGGCCATGCACGTGACCACCGAGATCAGCCCGCAAAGCGGTGCGCTGTGCGCCCACAACCCCTACAACCCCGAGTTCGCCGAGCCGGTGGCCTTCTTCGACGTCGATGACCCAGCGCGCCGGTTGAGTGGCGATCGCACGGAATTTCTCGGCCGCAACGGCAGCCTGCGCGATCCGGCCGCGCTGCGGCGCGCGCGCCTGTCCGGCAAGGTCGGCGCGGGTCTGGACCCCTGCGGCGCGATCCAGGTGAGTCTTGATCTGGCCGACGGGCAGGAGCGCGAGATCGTGTTCCGGCTCGGTGTCGGGCGCAACGCCGACGACGCCGCCGCACTGGTGCAGCGCTTTCGCGGCGGCGCGGCCGCGCGCGCTGCACTGGAAGCCGTGTGGCACTACTGGAACCACACCCTGGGCGCGGTGCAGGTGGAAACCCCGGACCCGTCGGTCAATGTGCTGGCCAACGGCTGGCTGCTGTACCAGACCCTCGCCTGCCGGATCTGGGCGCGCAGCGGCTATTACCAGTCCGGCGGCGCCTTCGGTTTCCGTGACCAGTTGCAGGACACCATGGCGCTGGTCCATGCCGAGCCCGCGCTGGTGCGCGCACACCTGCTGCTGTGCGCCAGCCGGCAGTTCCCGGAGGGCGACGTCCAGCACTGGTGGCATCCGCCGGCCGGCCGCGGCGTGCGCACCCACTGTTCGGACGACTACCTGTGGCTGCCGCTGGCGGTCTGCCGCTACGTGGCGAGCATTGGCGACACCGGCGTGCTGGACGAGCCCGTGCCTTTTCTGGAGGGGCGCCCGGTCAACCCGGAGGACGATTCCTACTACGACCTGCCGGGCCGCTCGCCTGATTCAGCCAGCCTGTACGAACACTGCGTGCGCGCCATCCGCCACGGCCTGCGTTTCGGCGCGCACGGCCTGCCGCTGATGGGCGGCGGCGACTGGAACGACGGCATGAACCTGGTCGGCATGCAGGGCCGCGGCGAGAGCGTCTGGCTGGGCTTCTTCCTGTGCACCGTGCTCAGGCAGTTTGCCGAGCTGGCGCGCGGGCATGGCGACACCGCCTTCGCGGACTTTTGCCTGGCGCAGGCGCAGCAGTTGCGCCACAACATCGACGCGCATGCCTGGGATGGCGCCTGGTACCGCCGCGCCTGGTTCGACGATGGCACGCCGCTGGGCTCGGCGAGCAGCGCCGAATGCCAGATCGATTCCATCTCGCAGAGCTGGTCGGTGCTCTCCCAGGTCGGGCCATCCGGGGCGGCCGGTTTGGTCAGCTCGGCCCGCTCGTTGCTGGCCATGGAGTCGGTCGACCAGCGCCTGGTGCGCCGCGACAGCCAACTGGTCCAGCTGCTTGATCCGCCCTTCGACAAATCGGCCGTGGATCCGGGTTACATCCGCGGCTACGTGCCCGGCGTGCGCGAAAACGGCGGGCAATACACCCACGGCGCCATCTGGGCGGCGATGGCGTTTGCGGCGCTCGGCGATCGCGAACGCGCCTGGGAGCTGCTGACCATGATCAACCCGGCGAACCATGCGCGTTCGCCGGACGCCATCGCGACTTACAAGGTGGAGCCCTACGTCGTCGCCGCCGATGTCTATGCGGTCGCGCCGCACATCGGCCGCGGCGGCTGGAGCTGGTACACGGGTTCTGCCGGCTGGATGTACCGGCTCATCATGGAATCGTTGCTCGGTTTGCGGCTCGAAGCCGACCAGCTGCATCTGGCGCCCTGCCTGCCCGCGGACTGGCAGGCTTTCAAGCTTCACTACCGCTATCGGGAGACGGTCTACCACATCGCAGTGACGCAAACCGGTGTCGCCGACGCCGGAACCAGTACCGGAGTGCGCGTCACTGTCGATGGCGTCGAGCAACACGATCGGATCATTCCGCTGGTTGATGACCATCGTGAACATTGGGTCGAGGTGTCGATCGCTGCCCAGGCGCGGGAATAAGGAGGCGCCATGAACAGGCTGCCTGCGCAAGTCGGTCCGTCATCCGGGAAACTGTGCGCCGGTCCGGCGGTCAACGTCATGCCACCCGATGAAGTGAGCCCATGAAAACACCCGATGACATTGTGTTCCTGCTCGACTGCGACAACACCCTGCTCGATAACGATCGCATCATCGCTGATCTGAGCGATCACCTTGCCCGTGAATTCGGCGATGAGAATCGGGCCCGCTATTGGAAAATCTTTGAAACCTTGCGCGCCGAACTCGGCTATGCGGATTATCTGGGCGCTCTGCAACGCTATCGACTGGGCGCCGACAACGATCCACGCTTGCTGATGATCTCTTCGTTTCTGGTGGACTATCCCTTTGCCGAGCGCCTGTATCCCGGCGCGCTCGAGGTCCTCGCCCATCTGCGTCGTTGGGGAGAGACGGTGATTCTGTCGGATGGCGACGTGGTGTTTCAGCCGCGCAAGGTACAGAAATCCGGATTGTGGGATGCGGTCGAGGGCAGGGTGCTGATTTATCTGCACAAGGAGCAAATGCTCGATGATGTCGTGCGGCGTTTCCCGGCGCGCCATTACGTCATGGTGGACGACAAACTGCGCATTCTGGCGGCGATGAAAAAGATCTGGGGTCATCGCCTGACCACCGTCTTCCCGCGCCAGGGCCATTACGCACTCGATCCCGGAAATATCGCTGCCTATCCCGCGGCGGATATTGCAGTCGAGCGCATCGGCGATCTGATCGGTTACGCGCTCCCAGCGCTATTGCGCAATGCAACATCGACCGACCTGCGCAATTGACCAAACAGACCATTCACGCGGACCATTCACCCTGACCATTCACATCAGGGACAAATTACCGAAAGGATGTGGGCATTCATTCGAGGAACACAGCATGCTGGTCACGTTCACGACCAAAGCCCATGCCGACATCACCCTGTTTGGCGATATCGGGCTTGCGATGTTGAAAATGATGGGGCATAGCGCCAGTGTGCCGGGCGCGATTCCGGCGGACGATGTTCCCGCGGCCCTGACTCGATTGACCGCCGCTGTCGAAGCAGAAAAATCCTCTCCGCCCGTTGCGAACAGGGACGAGGCTGAGCCCGTGGTCAGCCTGGCGCATCGGGCGCTGCCGCTCATCGAGCTTCTTGCCGCTGCCGCGCAGGCAAACACTTATGTGATGTGGAAATGAAACCAAATCCATTGGCGGGGAAGCCCGCCCAGCCGGCCCTGCTGGTCAATGTACCCAGACTCGTCACCGCCTATTACAGCAGGGTGCCGGACGCTTCCGTGCCGGCGCAGCGGGTTGCGTTCGGCACTTCGGGACATCGTGGCTCCTCATTCGAAGTGAGCTTCAACGAATGGCATGTGCTGGCCATCAGTCAGGCCATTTGTGATTACCGCAAACAGCAGGGCATCGATGGCCCGCTGTTTCTGGGCATCGATACCCACGCGCTGTCGGAGCCGGCCTATGCCAGTGCGCTCGAAGTGCTGGCCGCCAACGGCGTGGAAGTCATGCTCGATGCGCGCGACGACTACACGCCCACGCCGGTGATCTCTCACGCCATCCTCTGCTACAACCGGGGCCGCAGCGAAGGGCTGGCCGATGGCATCGTCATCACGCCGTCACACAATCCCCCCGACAGTGGCGGCTACAAGTACAACCCGCCCAGCGGTGGACCGGCGGGCAACGACGTCACCGGCCAGATCGAAGCCATGGCCAACGCCTATCTGAAAGACCGCCTGCGCGGCGTCAAGAGAATGCCCTTGCAGCAGGCGCTGCATGCTGCCACCACGCACCGGCATGATTTCGTGAATGCCTACGTGGGCGATCTGGACAGCGTGCTCGACATGGACGCGATCCGCGGCGCCAGGGTCCGCATGGGCGTGGATCCACTCGGCGGCGCGGGCGTCCATTACTGGAGCGCGATTGCCGAGCGCTACGGCCTGGACCTGACGGTGGTGAACGACGTCGTCGATCCGACCTTTCGTTTCATGACGGTCGACTGGGACGGCCGGATTCGCATGGACCCATCCTCGTCCTGGGCCATGCAGGGCCTGATCGGTCTGAAGGACCGCTTCGACATCGCCTTTGCCTGCGATACCGATCACGACCGGCACGGGGTCGTCACCCAAGGCGCCGGCCTGCTGCCGCCGAACCACTATCTTTCGGTGGCCATTTTCTATCTGTTCCAGAATCGTCCGCAGTGGAGCGCGGCGGCGGCGGTGGGCAAGACGCTGGTCAGCAGCCAGATGATCGACCGCGTAGCGGCCAGGCTGGGCCGCCGGCTCTACGAGGTGCCGGTCGGCTTCAAGTGGTTCGTCGACGGCCTGATGGACGGTTCGCTGGGTTTCGGCGGGGAGGAGAGCGCCGGCGCGTCCTTCCTGCGCCGGGACGGCAGCGTGTGGACCACGGACAAGGACGGCATGGTGCCGGCCCTGCTGGCGGCGGAGATCACCGCCCGCATGGGTCGCGATCCGGGCGAAATCTACCGCCAGCTCACCGACGAGTTCGGCGCGCCGGCCTATGACCGTGTCGATGCGCCCGCGACCCCGGCGCAAAAGAAGATGCTGGCGCAGCTGTCGCCGCAACAGATACGGTCGGCAGAACTGGCTGGCGAAAAGATCCAGAGCATCCTCACCCAGGCGCCCGGCAACGGCGCACCCATTGGTGGCCTGAAAGTAGCGACGCAGAGCGGCTGGTTTGCGGCGCGGCCGTCCGGCACCGAGGACATCTACAAGATCTATGCAGAGAGCTTCCGCGGCGCGGACCATCTGCGCCGCATTCAGGAAGAGGCACAGACCATCGTGAGCGATGCGCTGGCAGCATCCGCCCCGCCACCGCCCAATCCACCCCGAAAACACGCCAGGGATATCCCATGAGCAGTCCGACCCGGGCCAGTCACCCCCTCTATGGTCTGCTCCCCACGGACATCGAGGGGTTCGACCTGCTGGCCGAACTGGCGCTGGATATGCGCTCGTCATGGAATCACGCCACCGACAAGGTGTGGCGCAAGCTGGATCCCGTGCTGTGGGAACTCACGCATAACCCCTGGGGCCTGTTGCAGACGGTCTCCCGCGATCGCATCGAGCAGGTATTGGCCGATCCGGATTTCCGCCAGAAAGTCGATGCGCTGGTGCAAACCCGGCGCGACGCCGCGGACGTTCCCGCCTGGTTTCAGCAAACCTATCCGCAAGCGTCGCTCGGCTGCGTGGCCTACTTCAGCATGGAGTTCATGTTGAGCGAGGCCTTGCCGATCTATTCGGGCGGTCTCGGCAACGTGGCCGGCGATCAGCTCAAGGCGGCGAGTGATCTGGGCGTGCCCGTGATCGGTGTGGGACTGCTGTACAGCCAGGGCTACTTTCGCCAGATGATCGACCAGGACGGGGCGCAGCAGGCGCTGTTTCCCTACAACGATCCCGGACAGCTGCCCATCACGCCCCTGCGCAAGGAAAACGGCGAATGGTTGCGCGTGCAGATCGCGCTGCCGGGTTATTCGGTGTGGCTGCGCGCCTGGCAGGTCCAGGTCGGCCGGGTGAAGCTCTACCTGCTGGACAGCAATGATGCCGCGAACCTGCCCGTGCACCGGGGCATCACCAGCGAGCTGTATGGCGGCGGGCCACAGTTGCGCCTGGAGCAGGAGTTGCTGCTGGGGATCGGCGGCTGGCACCTGCTGACCGCGCTGGGTATCCAGCCGCAAGTCTGCCATCTGAATGAAGGGCATGCGGCCTTTGCGGTGCTGGCACGCGCCCATGATTTCATGCTGGCCTCCGGGCAGTCGTTCGAGGTCGCGCTCGCCGTCACCCGGGCCGGCAACCTGTTCACCACCCATACGGCCGTGGCCGCGGGCTTCGACTGTTTCGCGCCGGCCCTCATCGAGCAATACCTCGGGGCTCATGCCGAGCAGGCGCTGGGCATTTCACGCCACGATTTGCTGGCCCTGGGTCGCCGCAACCCGAACGACGCATCGGAACCGTTCAACATGGCCTATCTGGCGATCCGTGGCAGCGGTGCGATCAATGGCGTGAGCCGCCTGCATGGAAAGGTGAGCCGGCATCTGTTCGAGCCGCTGTTTCCCCGCTGGCCGACGGCAGAGGTTCCGGTCGGACAGGTGACCAACGGCATCCATGTGCCGACCTGGGACTCGGTGGCGGCGGATCAGCTGTGGACGGAAGCCTGCGGAAAGGACCGCTGGCTGGGAATGACGGAGACGCTGGAGCAGGACCTGCGCCGCGTCTCCGCTGCCCGACTCTGGCAGTTCCGCACCGCCACCACCCAAGCTCTCGTCGACTACGCGCGTGAACGATTGTCCCGGCAACTGGCTGCCACTGGCGCGTCGCCCGAGGCGGTCGAGGCGGCCAGGCATCTGTTCAACCCGGACAGCCTGACGCTGGGCTTTGCGCGCCGCTTCGCAAGCTACAAGCGGCCGAACCTGCTGCTGCATGACCCCGAGCGGCTGCTGCGTCTGCTGAGCGACCCGCAGCGCCCCGTGCAGCTGATCATGGCCGGCAAGGCCCATCCGGCGGATGCGGCAGGTCAGGCTCTGATCCGGCAATGGACGCAGTTCGTGCGGCGCCCCGAGGTACGTCCCCACGCGATTTTCCTCAGCGACTACGACATGCATCTGACCGAGCACCTGGTGGAGGGCGTGGATGTGTGGCTCAACACCCCGCGCCGGCCCTGGGAAGCCTGCGGCACCAGCGGCATGAAGGTACTCGTCAACGGCGGTCTGAATCTGTCGGAACTGGACGGCTGGTGGGCCGAAGCCTATACGCCGGAAGTGGGCTGGGCCTTGGGCGATGGTCAGGAACATGATGAGGATCCGGCCTGGGACGCGATCGAAGCAAACGCCCTCTACGACTTGCTCGAACGCGAGGTGATACCCGAGTTCTATACCCGCGATGAGCTCGGCATCCCCCAGGCCTGGGTAGCGCGGATGCGGGAAAGCATGGCCAGCCTGACGCCGCGCTTTTCCAGCACCCGCGCGGTGCGCGAATACACCGAGCAGTACTACCTCCCGGCGGCCACCGCCTACCGGGAGCGGGCCGCCGACAAGGGTACAGGCGGTGCGGCCACGGTCGCCTGGCAGCGCGCACTGAATGAAAAATGGACAGCGCTGCGTTTTGGCGAAGCGAAGGTACAGACAGACGACGCGCGGCACCTGTTCGAGATTCAGGCTTATCTGGATGGTCTGGACCCGGAGACGGTGCGGGTCGAGCTCTATGCCGATGGCCTTGACGGCCACGCACCGGAGCGGATCGAGATGACGCGCGCACGGCAGCTGGTGGGTACGACACACGGTTATGCCTACCGCGGGGACGTGCCGGCAGCCCGCCCGGCGACGGACTACACCGCGCGACTCATCCCGCACCGGGTGGGCGTGGCGGTGCCGCTCGAAGCCGCGCAAATCCTGTGGCAACGATGACTTCGGTTCAATTCGGGGGACCGGGACCATGAAATCCAACGCGCTCTCGGCAGAACTGCGCCAAAAAATCGATGCCTACTGGCGCGCCGCCAATTACCTGTCGGTCGGCCAGATCTTTCTCTACGACAATCCGCTGTTGAGGCGCCCGCTGGCGCTCACCGACGTGAAGCGCATGCTGCTGGGGCACTGGGGCACGACGCCGGGGCAGAACTTCATCTACGCGCACCTGAACCGGGTGATCAAGCACTACGACCTGGACATGATTTACGTGTCCGGCCCCGGACATGGTGGCCCGGCTGTCGTAGGTAACACCTATCTCGAAGGGACTTACAGCGAGATCTATCCCGATATCAGCCAGGATGAGGCCGGTCTGCAGAGACTGTTCAAACAGTTCTCGTTTCCCGGCGGCATTCCCAGCCATGCCTCACCGGAGACGCCCGGCTCGATCCACGAGGGCGGCGAGCTGGGCTATTCGCTCAGCCATGCCTTCGGCGCGGTGTTCGACAATCCCGAGCTGATCGTCGCCTGCGTGGTCGGCGACGGCGAGGCGGAAACCGGCCCGCTGGCCACGGCCTGGCATTCGAACAAGTTTCTCGATCCGGTCGGCGACGGGGCGGTGCTGCCGATCCTGCACCTGAACGGCTACAAGATCGCCAACCCGACCATCCTGGCCCGCATCACGCGCGAGGAGCTGGAGCAGTTTCTGCGCGGCTGCGGCTGGACGCCGTACTTCGTCGAGGGTCACGAACCCGATCGGATGCACGAGGCGATGGCCGCCACGCTTGACACGGCGGTGGAGCAGATCCGCAGCATCCGGCAGGACGCACGCCAGCACGGTAATCGCATCCGTCCACGCTGGCCGATGATCGTGCTGGCATCGCCCAAGGGCTGGACCGGGCCCCAGATGGTCGATGGTCTGCAGAACGAGGGCACGTTCCGTTCCCATCAGGTGCCGCTGCAACCGCACGCCCATCCGGAGCACTTGAAGCTGTTGGAGGAATGGCTGCGCAGCTACCGCCCCGAGGAACTGTTCGATGAGCAGGGGCGCCTGCAACCGGAACTGGCCGAACTGGCGCCCACCGGCAACCGCCGCATGGGCGCGAATCCCCACGCCAACGGCGGCATGCTGCTGCGCGATCTGCGCATGCCGGATTTTCGCGACTACGCGGCGGACGTGCCGGCGCCGGGCGTGCGCGGCATCGGCGACACGCGCGTGCTGGGACCCTTCCTGCGCGATGTGGTGCGGCGCAACGACGCCCAGCGCAATTTCCGCGTCTTCGGCCCCGACGAGACGATCTCGAACGGCCTGGGCGCAGTGTTCGAGGCGACCGAGCGCCAGTGGGACGCGGCGACCGTGCCCACGGACGAGTTTCTCGCGCCTGCCGGCCGCGTGATGGAGGTGCTGAGCGAACACCAGTGCCAGGGCTGGCTGGAGGGCTATCTGCTCACCGGCCGGCACGGCCTGTTCAACTGCTACGAGGCCTTCATCCACATCGTGGATTCGATGTTCAACCAGCACGCCAAGTGGCTGACGGTGACCGCGCACCTGCCCTGGCGGCGCCCGATCGCATCGCTGAACTACCTGCTGGCCTCGCACGTCTGGCGCCAGGATCACAACGGCTTCACGCACCAGGATCCGGGCTTCATCGACCTGGTGGTCAACAAGAAGGCCGAGGTGGTGCGGGTCTACTTTCCGCCCGATGCCAACTGCCTGCTGTCGGTGATGGACCACTGCCTGCGCAGCCGGCACTACGTCAACGTGGTGGTGGCCGGTAAACACCCGGCGCCGCAATGGCTGACGATGGATGACGCCGTCAAGCACTGCACGCAGGGCATCGGCATCTGGCAGTGGGCCAGCAACGATCAGGCGGTCGCGCCGGACCTGGTCATGGCCTGCTGCGGCGACGTGCCCACGCTGGAGACGCTGGCCGCCGTTTCGATCCTGCGCGAGCACCTGCCGGAGCTGAAAATCCGCGTCGTCAACGTCGTCGACCTGATGAAGCTGCAGCCGCCCAGCGAACACCCGCATGGCCTCAGCGACATGGACTTCGACGAGCTGTTCACCCGCGACCGGCCGGTGATCTTCGCCTATCACGCCTACCCGTGGCTGATCCACCGGCTGACCTACCGCCGCACCAACCACGCCAATATCCACGTGCGCGGCTACAAGGAAGAGGGCACCATCACCACGCCCTTCGACATGACCGTCCTGAACGATCTGGACCGCTTCCACCTGGCAATGGACGCCATCGACCGCCTGCCGCAGACCGGCGAGCGGGGCCTCTACCTGAAGCAGCAGCTCAAGGACAAGCTGATCGAGCACCGGCAGTACATCAACAAGCACGGCCAGGACATGCCGGAGATTCGCAACTGGAAATGGGCTGGATGACAAGGCCTGCAAAGCATGGGAACGGCTTTTGAATCACCCCGCGATCGTTGGTCCATTACTTTGATCACAGCGTCGATCAGGCCGACGCCACCGACGCGCTGAATCGGATGAGCGAAACCTATAAGGGATAATCGATGCGCACGCCCGATCAAGCCGGTCAGCAAATGCGGTCTGCCGCTCAGGGCACGCGAGTAAATTCAGGGATTGTCGTCTCGGTGCGTGGCAGCGTCGTGGATGTGCGATTCGATGAGCAGCTACCGCCCATCTATTCCATCCTGCGCGCCGGCGCGGACGATCAGATCGTTATCGAAGTGCTGGCCCAGCGGGATGCGCGTCATGTGCGGGGCATCGCGCTGACCCCTACCCAGGGTCTGGCCCGCGGCATGGTGGTGCAAGACAGCGGAGGGCCCTTGCAGGCGCCGGTCGGCAAGACGATTCTCGCGCGCATGTTCGACGTCTTCGGCAACACCATCGACCGCCAGGCGGCGCCGTCGGGCGTCCAGTGGCGCAGCGTCCACCGGGCCCCACCCTCTCTGGCGCGACGCGCCACCAAGTCCGACGTCTTCGAGACGGGCATCAAGGCGATCGACGTGCTCATGCCGCTGGAGCGCGGCGGCAAAGCGGGTTTGTTTGGTGGTGCGGGGGTGGGCAAGACGGTGTTGCTCACCGAGATGATTCACAACATGGTAGGCCAGCACGAAGGCGTCAGCATTTTTTGCGGCATCGGCGAACGCTGTCGCGAAGGGGAAGAACTCTATCGCGACATGAAAGCCGCGGGCGTGCTGCAGAATATGGTGATGGTATTCGGCCAGATGAACGAGCCGCCCGGCGCCCGCTTTCGCGTCGGTCATGCAGCGCTGACGATGGCCGAGTATTTTCGCGACGACGAGCATCGCGACGTGTTGCTGCTCATCGATAATATTTTTCGGTTCATCCAGGCAGGCATGGAAGTGTCCGGCTTGATGGGCCAGATGCCGTCGCGCCTGGGTTATCAGCCAACCATGGGCACCGAGTTGTCGCAACTGGAAGAGCGCATCGCCAATACCGATACCGGCGCCATTACCTCGATCCAGGCGGTCTATGTGCCGGCGGATGATTTCACGGATCCGGCGGCGGTGCATACCTTCTCGCATCTGTCGGCGTCGATCGTGCTGTCCCGCAAGCGGGCGAGTGAAGGACTTTATCCGGCCATCGACCCATTGCAGTCCAGTTCCAAGATGGCCACGCCCGGCGTGGTCGGCCAGCGGCACTACGCTCTTGCGCAGGACATCCGGCGTACACTCGCCCAGTACGCCGAACTCAAGGACATCATCGCCATGCTCGGCCTTGAGCAGCTTTCGCCGGAGGACCGCAACGTGGTTGCCCGTGCCCGCCGCCTGGAGCGCTTTCTCACCCAGCCGTTCTTCACCACCGAGCAGTTCACCGGAAGCAAGGGAAAGCTGGTCAGTCTCGACGATGCGCTGGACGGCTGCGAGCGCATCCTGCGCGATGAATTCAAGGATTACCCGGAAAGCGCGCTCTACATGATTGGCGCGATCGGCGAAGCGAAAGAGAAAGCGAAATCCGCCCGATCCCCCGCCAACCCCGAGTCAAAAACCGCAACCGAAACACCATCCGAGCCACAGCCGAAACCCGGCGCGAAGTCCCGACCGGCTGCGGCACCTGCGGTCAGCGCGCATGAATCTTAAGGTTCTCCTTCCCTTCGAGGTGTTCGCCGACAAGACCGGTGTATTGCGTATTGTCGCGGAGACACACGAAGGCGCGTTCGGTCTGCTCCCGCACAGGCTTGATTGTGTCGCGGCGATCGTACCGGGGATACTGGTTTTCGAGACTGAAGCCGACGGCGAAACCTGCATCGCCGTCGACGAAGGCGTGCTGGTCAAATCCGGCGCCGACGTGCTGGTCTCGGTCCGCAACGCAGTGGGTGGAACCGATATGGGCAAGCTGCGCGAGGCGGTGGAGCAGCAATTTCTGAATCTGGACGAGCAGGAAAAAAGCGTGCGTTCGATACTGGCAAAACTGGAAAGCGGGTTGGTGCGGCGCTTGGCCGAGTTCCATCATGACCGATGAATCGGAAGACCAGCCCGCGACCGGCGAAACCAGATTCAGCCAGCAGGTGGGCGAAAAGGCGGCGCGCAAGCTCAAGGCGCAACGTCATGCCACGCGGACCGTCTGGTCGGGCCTGGGCATGATGGGCCTGGTGGGCTGGTCGGTGGCGGTGCCCACGCTGCTCGGCGCCGCCATCGGGGTTTGGCTGGACAAGCACTACCCCAGCAGTCATTCATGGACGCTCATGCTGCTGGCGATCGGCTTGGGACTCGGCTGCTTCAACGCCTGGCATTGGGTGGCGAAGGAAGACCGGGAGATACACGAGCAGGAGAAAGACAATCATGAATGACTCGCTGAGTCTGGCGCTCGCTGTGGCCGCAGGAACATTACTGGGAATATTTTTCTTCGCCGGCCTGTGGTGGACCGTTCGCAAGGGTGCGGCGTCCAGGCGGCCGGCGCTTTTGTTTCTCAGCAGCCTGCTGTTGCGGACCTGTATTGTGGTGGTCGGATTTTATTTCGTCCTCGGGGACGATTGGCGGCACCTGCTCGCGGGGCTGCTCGGGTTTATCCTTGCCCGCCTCACCGTGCTGCGAGTGACCCAGGCGATGGAACGCAGCGGCAGGTCGCCGCAGGAGGCTGGCCGTGCATCTTAGTCCCGATGCGGTCGTCTTTTGGCAGTCCGGCTTTGTCAAGCTGAATGCCACGATCGCCTACACCTGGGGACTGATGGCGGTGCTGGCGATCGGCTCAAAACTTGTCACACGCAAGCTCGCCACGGGTCTGCAACGTTCGCGCTGGCAGAATCTTCTGGAAATAATCGTCAGCGGGATCAACAAGCAAATCGAGGAAGTCGGAATGGCGGAGCCCCGCAAATACATCGGCTTTGTCGGCACCCTGTTTTTGTTTGTGGCGACGGCGACCCTCTTCACCATCGTTCCCGGCTATGAGCCGCCGACCGGTTCGCTCTCGACCACCGCGGCACTGGCGATCTGTGTGTTCGTGGCTGTGCCACTGTTCGGCATCGAGGCGGGCGGTTTGCGGGAATATCTCAAAGCCTATCTGCAGCCGACGGTCATCATGCTGCCGTTCAATATCATCAGCGAACTGTCGCGCACCCTCGCTCTGGCGATCCGCCTGTTCGGCAACATGATGAGCGGGACGATGATACTGGCCATTTTGTTGACCATCACGCCCTTCATCTTTCCGATCGCAATGAGCGCGCTCGGCTTGCTGACCGGCATGGTGCAAGCCTATATTTTCAGTATTCTTGCCACGGTCTATATTGCAGCTGCCACACAGGTCCGCAAGCCGGAACCGGAGTCAGGAGAGAAACATTGAAACATCAACGATGCCCAGCAAAGGATCCATCATGGACAGCATGACCATTATCGCGGTGGCCTCGATCATCACCGCGGGCATCACGATCGCGGTAGGAGTGATCGGGCCTTCCCTCGGCGAGGGCAGGGCAGTCGCAACGGCGCTGACGTCGCTGGCGCAACAACCCGATGCTTCCGCCACCATTACCCGGACGCTGTTCGTGGGTCTGGCGATGATCGAATCCACCGCCATCTACTGCTTTGTTGTCTCGATGATTCTCATCTTCGCCAACCCGTTCTGGAATCACGCCATCGCACAAGCCGCTGGAAAGTAGACCATGTTGATTGACTGGTTTACCGTCGGTGCGCAAGTCGTCAACTTCCTCATCCTGGTGTGGTTGTTGAAGCGCTTTCTTTATCGGCCGATTCTCGATGCCATCGATGCGCGGGAAAAGCGCATTGCCAGTGAGCTGGCCGACGCGGCCGCCGGGATGGCCGAGGCCGCAGCGATACGGGACGATTTCGACCGCAAGAGCGAAGCGTTCGAGCAGCAGCGCGCGACGCTTCTCAAGCAGGCGACCGATGCGGCAAAGGCCGAACGGCACCGGCTCATGGATGAAGCGCGCCAGGCGGCCGAGGCCTTGAGCGCCAAACGGATGCAAGCCCTGAATGACGAGGTGCACAGCCTGAGCCAGGCCATCGCTCGGCGGGCGCAGCAGGAGGTGTTTGGGATCGCACGCAAGGCCCTGACCGGACTGGCCTCGGCAAATCTGGAGGAGCGTATGGTCGAGGTATTCATTGGCCGCTTGCGCGACCTCGACGGCCACGCTCGGGAAAACTTCGCCGTGGCCCTGGAAGCAGCCTCCGGAGCAGCGCTCGTGCGCAGCGCGTTCGACTTGCCGCCGGCACAGCAGGGCGCGGTGCAACAGGCGCTCGGCGAAATCTTTGGACAGGAGATCCACGTCAGGTTCCAGACGGCGCCGGATCTGGTCAGCGGTATCGAAGTCACCGCGAGCGGCCAACGGGTGGCGTGGAGCATTGCCGATTATCTGACGTCGCTGGAAAGGAACCTCGGCGAACTGCGGAAAGTGCAATCCATATCTGAGGTCAACGCAGAGCCAGAACCGGATAACTCCAAATCCGCAACCCAACGTCAATGAGAATGGAACCTCAGACCCTTCAGGAAATTATCGACCGCGCGTTTGCCGAACTGGGCCAGGTACGGGAAGACTCCGCGCCGCAGCTGGTGCTGCGCGAGGTTGGCACCATCACCAGCATCGCCACCGGCATCGCGAAGGTGGCCGGTCTGCCCGGGGTGGGGTTCGAGGAAGTATTGCGATTTCCCGGCGACCTGTATGGCATCGCCTTCAACGTCGACGAAGACGAAATCGGCGCCGTCTTGCTCGGCGACTACTGGGAGTTGCATGCCGGTGATGAGGTGGAACGCCGAGGGCATGTGGTGGACATCCCGGTGGGTGAAGGGCTGATCGGACGCATCATCAATCCACTGGGGCGGCCTCTGGATGGCAATGGCCCGGTGGTTTCCAGCGCACGTCTGCCGGTCGAACGCCCCGCGGCGCATATCATGGATCGCGCACCCGTCACCGTACCCCTGCAAACCGGCATCAAGGTCATTGATGCGCTCATTCCGGTCGGGCGCGGTCAGCGCGAGTTGATTCTGGGGGACCGGGCGACAGGCAAAACAGCCATTGCGCTCGACACCATTCTGAACCAGAGCGGGCAGAACGTGCTGTGCGTCTATTGCGCCATCGGGCAGCGCGCCTCCGGGGTGGCCAAGACGATCGCCACCCTGCGTGAAAAGGGCGCGCTGGATTACACCATCGTGGTCGTCACCGAGGGCAACGATCCGCCCGGTCTCGCCTACATCGCGCCTTACGCGGCGACCAGCATTGCGGAACACTTCATGGAGCAAGGCCGCGACGTGCTGATCGTTTACGACGATCTGACGCAGCACGCGCGCGCGTATCGCGAGCTGTCGCTGCTGTTGCGCCGCCCCCCCGGACGGGAAGCATTTCCCGGCGATATCTTTTATATCCACTCACGGCTGCTGGAGCGCGCAACCCGCTTGCGCCCGGAACTGGGCGGTGGTTCGCTCACTGCGCTTCCCATTATCGAAACCGAGGCCGAGGATATTTCGGCCTACATCCCCACCAACCTGATCTCCATCACGGACGGGCAGATCTACCTTTCGCCTTCCTTGTTCGAATTGGGCGTGCTGCCCGCAATCGATGTCGGCAAATCCGTTTCGCGCGTTGGCGGCAAGGCGCAACTGGCGGTGTACCGCGCGGTGGCGGGCGATCTCAAGCTTGCCTACGCGCAGTTCGAGGAACTTGAGACCTTTGCGAGGTTTGGCGCGCGCCTGGATGAGGACACGCGCAAGGTCATCGAACACGGGCGGCGTATCCGTGCCTGCCTCAAGCAGCTTGAATCCGCTCCGATTTCCGTACCCGTACAGATTGCCGTGCTGCTGGCGTTGACTGCGGGCCTTTTTGATGGCGTGCCGCTCGAGCGGATGACCGATGCCGAGCATGCCGTACGCACGGCAGCACTGGGGATCCCGGCAGAAGTGGGGGCACGCCTGGAAGGCGCCGACCGGTTGCGCGATGAAGATCGCGAAGCGATCGTCGCGATCGCCCGCCAGGCGCTCGACGAATTCCGCACAACGCCCGATGCTTCCGGGCCTGAATCCAAAACAGCGGTGCGCCCGGGGAGAAAGCATGAGTGACACGGCCGTGAGCCTGCGCCGCAAGATTGCCAGTGCCGGAGATCTCGAGTCCGTGGTGCGCACGATGAAGGCCATGGCGGCATCGAGCATTTCGCAATACGAGCAGGCCGTGCGCGCGCTGGACGATTATTATCGGGCCGTGGAGTTGGGTCTGGCCGCCAGCTTTCGAAAAACGTCGCTCGTTGTCACCGGGACGCCGGCGCCGCGGAAGGAAGCCGCAACCATTGCCGCAATCGTTTTTGGTTCGGATCAGGGGCTGGTTGGGCAATTCAACGAGGTACTGGCAGAGTTTGTGGTTGAGCAGCTGGAGAAGCAGCCAGGCAATAAACTTCTCTGGGTAGTCGGTGAGCGCATGCGCGCGCGCTTTGCGGATACCGACCTGCTGGCGAATGAACAATTTATCCTGCCAAATTCCATAAAGGCGATAACGCCCCTGGTTGGCAGCATTCTGGTCGAGGTGGAGTCGCGGCGTGCAAAGGGCGCAATTGCGCAGGTTCATGTTTTTCATAACCGCCCCAAGTCCGGCGCGATTCATACCCCTGCGAGTCAGCGCCTGCTGCCACTGGACGACCTGTGGCGGCGCGATCTGGCTGCCATACGCTGGCCCTCCAGCAATGTGCCTGAGATCATGAACACAGGGGAGCAGACCCTGCTGGCGTTGGTGCGCGAATATCTTTTTGTTTCACTTTTCCGGGCGTGCGCCGAATCTCTGGCAAGTGAAAACGCCAGCCGCCTGGCCGCGATGCAACGCGCCGAAAAAAATATCGACGAACTGCTGGTGGATCTGAACCGGGCGTTTCACCGCCTCCGCCAGAGCGGTATCGACGAGGAATTGTTCGACGTGGTATCCGGCTTCGCCGCGCAGGTCAGGCCTTAGCAGCTCGTTGAAAAACGTCGCGAGGCGGCCAGATGCGAGGCGCACGGCGCGCAGCGACCGAGACATATCCGATGGATAGGCGAGGGAGCGAGCACCGCGCAACGAAGCAGATGGCCGCCGCAGCAGTTTTTCAACAAGCTGTTAGGGAGCACAGGGCCGGAACGATGATAATGACATCCCTTCACTTGCACTGATCCGAGGAGTTCCCCATGAACCTGAATTTGATGTTCACCCCATTGATATCGCTGATCGCCGGCATTCTCATCCTGGTCATGCCGCGCCTGCTGAACTACATCGTCGCGATCTATTTGATTGTGATCGGCCTGGTCGGGCTATTGGGCGGGA
>JBFXFL010000019.1:30095-47595 GCA_050179115.1 Porticoccaceae bacterium
GGCGGCAGTGCGCCGGCGAGGCTCGCGCTGGTGGCGTTGATCACCAGGTCGAAAGGTTCCATACCGGCGAGATCCCCAAAACCGCCGCCTGCGACGCGCCCCAGGTCGGCGAATTCCTGCGCCAGATGTTCGGCTTTGTCGATCGTGCGATTGGCGATCCGCAGGTGGGCCGGCTGTTCGGCGAGCAGCAGCGCCAGCACGCCGCGCGCCGCGCCGCCGGCGCCCAGCACCAGCACGCGGCGCCCGGCGATCACCCAGCCGAGGTTGGCGGTCAGATCGCGTACCAGGCCGACGCCGTCGGTGTTGTCGCCCAGCACCTTGCCGTCGCTCTCCAATGCCAGGGTGTTCACGGCTCCGGCGCGTTGCGCCCGTGCGCTCAGGCGGCCGGCGAAGCGGAAGGCATCCTCCTTGAAGGGCACCGTGACATTGCCTCCGCGGCCGCCGCCAGCGAAAAATTCCGCCGCGGCGCGGGCGAATTCGCCCAGCGGCACCAGGTGCCGGTCATAGCGCAGATCCTGTCCGGTCTGCGCCGCGAAGGCCGCATGGACCCCGGGCGAGGGACTGTGGGCGACGGGGTTGCCAAACAGGACGTAGCGATCGGTCACGGGCGGGATTCCGGAGCACGGAGCTGCATTCTAGCGGGCGCGCCACGCCCGCACGACCACGGGCGGGCCTAGCCGGAATGCCCGGCCCAGTCCCGGGGTTGCAGATAAACCTCGTAGAGTTCGGCTTCGGGCGTGCCGGGTTCGGGCCGCCAGTCGTAATCCCAGCGCACCAGCGGCGGCAGCGACATCAGGATGGATTCGGTGCGGCCGCCGGTCTGGAGACCGAACAGGGTGCCACGGTCGTAGACCAGGTTGAATTCCACATAGCGCCCGCGGCGGTAGAGCTGGAATTGACGCTCGCGTTCGCCGTAAGGCAGATCCTTGCGGCGCGCGAGAATCGGCCGGTAGGCCGGAATATAGGCTTCACCGATACGCCGGGCGAGAGCGAAGCTCCCATCGAAGCCCGGTTCATTGAGATCGTCGAAAAAGAGACCGCCGACCCCGCGCGGTTCGTTGCGGTGTTTGATGAAGAAATAACGGTCGCACCAGTCCTTGAAGTGCGGATACACATCCGGCCCTGACGGCGCGCAGGCGGTGCGGGCGGTGCGATGCCAGTGCACGCAATCCTCCGCGTAGCCATAAATGGGCGTGAGGTCGAAGCCGCCGCCAAACCACCATACCGGCTCCTGGCCGGGGCGCTCGGCGACGAAAAAGCGCACGTTGGCGTGGGAGGTGGGCGCGTGGGGATTGCGCGGGTGGATCACCAGCGAAACCCCCATGGCCTCGAAGGCGCAGCCGGCCAGCTCCGGGCGCGCGGCGGACGCCGCCGCCGGCAGTTCGGTGCCGTGGACATGGGAAAAATTGACGCCGCCCTTTTCGATGGCGGCGCCCTCGGTCAGCACCCGCGACACGCCGCCGCCCCCGCCCTCGCGCAGCCAGGCGTCCTCGCGGAATGTTGCCGTACCGTCTTCGGCTTCCAGCTCGGCGCAGATGTGGTCCTGCAAGCGCCGCAGCCAGGTGATTACAGCTTTTTTGTCCATGGGTTCATCTCGTCGCAGCATTCAGCCCGGGCGCACGACGGCGCCACTCATCAGGTCGCGGATCTCGCTCGGCCGGCGCCGGGCGCCGACCCGGCCCGGCGTGTAATAGTCAACCCGGGCGCCGAAATACGCCTTGACCTCGGGCAAGCGGGTGGCCGGCCGCAAGCCCTGGGGATTCGCCGACGTGGAAACGATCGGGCCACCGAAGGCGCGGCTCAGGGCCGCCGCCACCGGGTGCGCACTGACCCGCACCGCGAGCGTGCCGCGACCGCCGGTCACGGCGGGCAGCGCCACGCCGTTGTCCGGGATCAGCCAGGTCACCGGGCCCGGCCAGGTCGCCTCCATGCGCGCGATGAGCCGGTGGTCGAGACCCCGCAAAAACGGCCGCAGCATCGCCAGCTCGGCGGCGACCAGAATCAGCCCTTTGCCCGGGTCGCGGCCCTTGAGTGCCAGTACCCGCGCCAGCGCTTCGGGATGGTTCGGGTCACAGCCCAGTCCCCACACCGCTTCGGTGGGATAGGCGACCACACCGCCGGCCCGCAACAGGGTCGCGGCGATGCGCAGATAGGGATGTCCGAAACGGGCCACAGGATCGATTCACTCGCCGAAGCTTTGCGGGGGCTGGACGAATTCCGGCCCCGCGCAGGGAGCCGGGAGGCTACCGGAAGCTCTCGCACTCGACAACCGGCGATGGGCAGCACCAGCGATGGATAGCGCAAGCGGTCAATCAGGCGAGTCGTGAATACTGGCCATCGCGATGCTCGACCCATCCCGCAAGCTCAAGCTCGACCAGGGCCGCGGTGAGTCCGGCCACCGGGAGCCCGGTCCGCGCCACCAGCAGGTCCACATCGGCCGGATCGTGGCCCAGTGCGGCCAGTACCCGACTGGCCTCAGGACTCACCGGTAAGGCTGCCGCCACCGGTCCGGCCCGTGCCTCCACCGACTTGAAGGCCAGCATGCCGCCCAATTGAGCGACGATGTCCTCGGCGGTTTCCACCAGCGCGGCGCCCTCCCGGATCAGCTGGTGACAGCCGCGCGCCAGTGGGTTGTTGATCGAACCCGGGATGGCAAACACCTCGCGGCCCTGCTCCAGGGCCTGGCGCGCAGTGATCAGCGAGCCGCTGCGCAGCGCAGCTTCCACCACCAGCACGCCCAGACTGAGGCCGCTGATGATGCGGTTGCGGCGCGGGAAATTACCCGCCAGCGGCGGGGTGCCGGGCGGAAATTCGCTCACCACGGCCCCGCCAGCGGCGACGATGTCGCGCCACAAGCCGAGATGCTGGCGGGGATAGACCCGATCGATGCCGGTCCCCACTACCGCCAGGGTGATGCCGGTTTTGAGTGCGCCGACGTGGGCCGCGCTGTCGATGCCGAGGGCGAGGCCGCTGGCGATGGCGAATCCGCTACTGGCGAGCGCGGCAGCAAAGCGCGTGGCGTGTTCGACGCCCCCCCGGCTGGCATTGCGGCTGCCGACCACGGCGATCGCCGGCAACGCGAGGGCGGCGGGATTGCCGCAGCCGTAGAGCAGGGGCGGCGGGGAGGGGATTTCACGGAGCAGCGCCGGATAGCCGGGATCGGCGAGACAGAGCAAAAACACGCCCCGCTCCAGGAGTGGCGTCAGCGCGGCGCCCGCTGCGGCCGGCGCGGCTTTGTCCTGGGCACGGCAATCCCGCAACAGGGCGCGCCAGCGCTCGGGAATGCCGGCCAGAGGGGCGCTGAATGCGCGCTCGAAACTGCCCAGTGTGCGGTAGAGGCCAAGCGCTGTGGCGCTGCCCAAACCCGGCCAGATCAGCAACTGGTGGGCAGCGAGCGCCTCGGGTGTCGGTGGAGGGAAAGGCTCCATCCCTGAGCCTTGGCCGTGGTCAGGCGAACCTCAGGGTTCGCGCACCAGGTCCTTGACCTTGAGCGGCCGGGATGCGTGCATCACCAGACCGAAACTCATTTTTTCGAAGGTGCGGAACACCATCAGCAACCCCGCACGCTCCGCCGGCAAGGTCACCACATCCTCGGCGATGCGGTCCTGCACTACCTCGCCCGCCTTGTAGATCGCGAGCGTATTGCCGATCTTGATGCCGTCGCGTTCGCCGCGGTTGATAGCGACCACATCCAGATGACCGACGTTGTCGACACCGCCTTCCACTGCAATGATGACGCCGTGGATTCCCGCCGGCGGGGCGCTCGGATAGAACACGGTCTGGATCTCGCGATCTTCCGGAGGCAGGATGCGATCACCGATACGGATTTCCTCGGTGGTGCGCGTAGCGGAAAGGGTATGAATTTCGCCTTCGCTGGCCTTGAGCTTGCCGGAACCTATGTCCTGCGCGCTGACGCCGAGTAATTCGCCGGTTTCAGGATCCACATAATTGCTGCCTTTGCGATAGACGCCCAGGAACGACTGCTCCGCGGGAACCTGGCCGCGCACATAAAAATCCGCGCCGGCGCCGGTAATAATGCTTTTCTCATGACCGGCCACCACATAAGGGGCGGCTTCCAGCACGCCGGGGGCGACCACCCGGGTTTTGGTCAGAAACGCATCGACGACATCCAGCGGAATCGCCGGAATGGCTGCGCCATGGGGAACCTCGCGCACCCTGGGATCCAGCTTCAGCTCACGGCCGCGATTGAGCGTCAGGCGGGGTTTGCCGTCGACATAGATCAGGCGGATTTCGTCACCGGGATAAATCAGATGTGGATTGGCAATCTGCGGATTGACGTGCCAGATCTCTGGCCACACCCAGGGTTTCTGCAGAAAAAACGCCGCGATGCCCCACAGGGTGTCGCCTTTCTTGACGACGTACTTGTCGGGCACGTTATCGTTAAAGGGTGGCTGCGCAAATGCGGACAACGCCACCAGGAAGCCGAGTCCCGCCACCGCTCGCAGTATCTTTCTCATCAGGCTCTTCCTTTGTGCTGTCTTCCGGTGATATATACTGCCAGCCGGCTGCTGCCGGGCATTCCTGCGCAGGGAATCTTAGCAGTCGATTAACGCACTTTACTAGAAAGCTGTCACAAGTTTATGGCGATTCTGACAATTCTGGAATTCCCCGATCCCAGACTGCGGAAGGCGGCATTGCCGGTCGCCAGGGTCGACGACAGTGTCCGGCGCCTGGTCGACGATATGCTGGAGACCATGTACGCGGCCCCCGGCGTCGGCCTCGCCGCCAATCAGGTCAATGTGCAGCGGCGCGTCGTCGTCATGGATGTGTCGGAAACGCGCGAGGAGCCCTGGGTGTTCATCAACCCCGAAATCGAAATTCTCGACGACAGCCGGCGCGAGTACGACGAAGGCTGTCTGTCGGTGCCCGGATTCTACGAGAAGGTGAGTCGGCCCGAACACATCCGGGTCCGCGCCCTGGATCGCGACGGGCAACCGTTTACCATCGAGCCGCGGGATCTGATGGCCGTGTGCATCCAGCACGAAGTCGATCACCTCAATGGCAAGCTGTTCGTGGACTATCTGTCGCCGCTCAAACGCCAGCGCATCCGATCGAAGCTCGCCAAGCTTCAGCACGCCACCGCCTGAAGTTTCCCTTGACCACACCTCCGGCGGCACCGCTGCGCCTCGGCTTCGCCGGCACTCCGGAATTCGCCGCGACCCATCTGCGCGCGCTGCTGCATTCCCGCCACCATGTCGCGGCGGTCTACACCCAACCCGACCGCCCGGCCGGACGCGGTCGGCAGCTCGGTGCGAGTCCGGTCAAGGAACTCGCGCTGGCGCACGGCATCGAGGTCCGGCAGCCTCTGTCCCTCAAGGATCCGCAGGTGCAGGAAGCGCTGGCGGCGCTGGCGCTCGATCTGTTGGTGGTCGTGGCCTACGGTCTGATCCTGCCGCCTGCCGTGCTGGCCCTGCCGCGCCTGGGCTGCGTTAACGTGCATGCCTCGCTGCTGCCGCGCTGGCGCGGCGCCGCGCCGGTGCAGCGCGCCCTGGCGGCCGGCGACGTGGCGAGCGGCGTCACCATCATGCAAATGGATGCCGGTCTGGATACGGGCGCGATCCTCGCCATGCGCGAGTGTCCCGTCACCCCGGTCGACACCGGCGGCAGCCTGCTCGACCGGCTGGCCGCGCTGGGACCGCCGCTGTTGCTGACGACCCTCGATGCGCTCGCCAGCGGCACCCTGACGCCGCAACCCCAGGACAACAGCCGGGCGACCTACGCCGCCAAGATCGACAAGCAGGAAGCCGCCATCGACTGGCACGACAGCGCGGTGGCGATCGACCGCAAGGTGCGCGCCTTCAATCCGGTGCCGGTCGCCCATGCGGGACGCAACGGAGTGAATATGCGCATCTGGGCCGGCGCGGTAAGCGCCTACTCGGGCGCAGCCGCGGCCGGTACCGTGCTCAGCGCCGACCCGGGCGGCATTGTCGTGGCCTGTGGCGAGGGCGCTTACCGCATCCTCGAACTGCAACTGGAAGGCCGCAAGCGGCTGGACGTGGCCGCGATACTCAACGGCCGCGCCGATCTGTTCGCGCCCGGGGCGACGTTTGACTGACCTCCCGGACCCTCGCGCCCCCGACCTTCGCGCCACCGCCGCCTGCGTCATCGCCGCGGTGGTACAGCGCGGCCAGTCCCTGAGCACAGCCCTGCCGGCACAGGCCAACGCCGTGGCAGTGCGTGATCGGCCGTTGCTGCACGAGCTCTGCTACGGCACCCTGCGCTGGCACCCTCGCCTAGCGGTGATCATCGCGCAGCTCATGGTGAAGCCGCTCAAGGCGCGCGACGCCGATCTGCACGCGCTGATCGCCTGCGCCCTGTATCAGCTCGAACACACCCGGGTGCCACCCCATGCCGCCCTTCACGCCGCCGTCGCGGCCTGTGCCGGCCTCGGGAAGCCCTGGGCAAAAGGACTGGTGAATGCCCTGCTGCGCCGCTTTCAGCGCGAGCGCGCGCTGCTCGATAGCGCGCTCGCCGCGGACACCAGCTACCGCACCGCGCACCCGCCCTGGCTGGCGGAGGCGTTCCGGTGCGATTGGCCAGAGCAGGCCGAGGCGCTGATGGCCGCCAACAACGATCGCGCGCCCATGACGCTGCGGGTCAACCGCACCCGGAGTACGCGCGCGGCTTATCTCGAACGCCTCGCCGCCGCAGGCATTCCCGCAACGCCCACCGCCCACAGCCCGGACGGCATCCGGCTCGCGGTGCCACAGGCGGTCACCGAGCTACCCGGCTTCGACGCGGGCCTGGTCAGCGTGCAGGACGAAGCCGCGCAACTGTGTGCGGCGCTGCTCGCGCCACAGCCGGGTCAGCGGGTGCTGGATGCCTGCTGCGCGCCCGGCGGAAAAACCGGGCATCTGCTCGAACTCGAACCCGGCATCGGTGAGCTGGTAGCCATCGACAACGATCCCGAACGGCTGCAAAAAGTCGCGGCAAATCTGTCGCGCCTGGGCCTGAATGCACACCTGCTGGCGGCGGATGCGGGTGCGACGGTGGCCTGGTGGGATGGCGCGCCCTTCGACCGCATCCTGCTCGACGCGCCCTGCTCCGCGACCGGGGTGTTGCGCCGGCATCCGGATATCAAGCTGCTGCGCCGACCGGGCGACATCGCCGCGTTGGCGGCCACCCAGGCGCGCCTGCTGGCGAGCCTGTGGGAAACCCTCGCACCGGGCGGACTGCTGCTCTATGCCACCTGCTCGGTCCTGCGGGCGGAGAATGACGCCGTCGTCACCGCTTTCGCCGCAGCGCGGAGCGATGTGCGGGTCAGACCGCTCGCCGACCATCCCGGTCTGGCGACGGCCGCGGGTCGGCAGTGGCTGCCGGCAGTGGGTGGCAACGACGGGTTTTACTATGCCCTGCTGGAAAAGTGCTGACCGCCTGCCCGAGCAGAACCGTCCATCGCCGCTGCGATTGCCAGCTAGTGTGGGCGCGGTCCCTGTAACAGATGCACCTGGAAGCTGGGCGTTGCCGCGATCTGCTCGCAGGAGCGGAATCCGTCCTGCGCCAGGGCCGCGGCGGGCACCACGCGATGGGTGACGAACAGCGCCCGACCAGCGCGATGCAGGTGGTCGGCCGCGGCCCGGAAAAATCGCTTGCTGAGTGCCTGATCGGCAGCAAAACCGCGATGGAACGGCGGGTTGCACAGCACCAGATCGAAGTGCCCGGCGATCCCGTCGGCGCAGTCGGACGGCACCACCTCACCCGCGATGCCGTGCGCGGCGAAGTTTTTCGCGCAGGCCAGCAGTGCGGCGGCGCAGGTGTCGGTGGCGGTGATGGCGCCCGCGCCAAGCGCATGCGCGGCGACCGACAGGTAGCCATAGCCACAGCCCAGGTCGAGCAGGCTCGCAGGTGCTCCGCCAGCGGCGAAAACTGCTGGCAGCTGTTCCGCCAGCAGCGCGCTGCCCGGGTCGATCTGGTCCCAGCCGAACAGCCCGGGTTTGGTGAACAGCGGTCGCCCGCCGTAGGCCAGCAGTGGCCGCAATGTCTCGTAGTCCGCGTCGGGGAGCGCTTCCAGAGTCGCGCCGGTCCGGGTCGCGACCGCCAGGTAGTCGGTGCCCAGCTTGCGCACCTCGGATTCGCCGCCGAAGGCAGTGGCGGCTTCCTTGCCGTGGGTCTTGATGCCGGTTTGCTTGCCGCCCCAGAGCAGCAGGCGGCCGCCGGGGGCGAGGGCGTGCCAGGCGCGATTGATGAGATGGCGGACCACGGCCCGCTCCTTGGGCACCCGGCAGGCGATCAGTTCCAGGTCGGCGGTCGCGGGCAATTCGAAATCGCTGAAGCTCACAGCGAGGCCGTGGCCGCGGGCAACGGCACAGAGATCCCAGCGGCTGCTTAATACCCGCGTACCGGCCGGCAGTGAGGTGAGCCAATCAAGCGGGCAGCTCTCGTCCGCGACCAAGAGTCCGCGCGCGCCGGCGGCGATCAGGGCGTCACGGACGGTGCCTGCGGCGTCAGCGCGCACGCTGGAGCAGGCGCGCGGCCTCGACCGCGAAGTAGGTGAGGATGGCGTCGGCGCCGGCGCGCTTGCAGGCGAGCAGGGATTCGAGCATCACCGCCTCGCCGTTCAGCCAGCCGTTGGCGGCGGCGGCCTTGTGCATGGCGTACTCGCCGCTCACCTGGTAGACGAAGGTGGGTGCGCCCAGGCTGTCCTTTACCCGCCGCACCACGTCCAGGTACGGCATGCCCGGCTTGATCATGAGGATGTCGGCGCCCTCGGCCAGATCCAGCACGCATTCGTGCAGGGCTTCATCGCTGTTGCCCGGATCCATCTGGTAGCTGTACTTGTCGCCGCCCTTGAGGTTGGCCGCCGAGCCCACGGCATCGCGGAAGGGGCCGTAGTAGGCCGAAGCGTACTTGGTCGAGTAGGCGAGAATCAGGGTGTTGTGATGCCCTGCGTTTTCCAGCGCGGTGCGGATGGCGCCTATGCGCCCGTCCATCATGTCCGAGGGCGCCACCATGTCGGCCCCGGCGGCGGCCTGGGCCAGCGCCTGGCGCGCTAGCGTCGCCACCGTGACATCGTTCAGCACATAGCCCGCAGCGTCGATGATGCCGTCCTGGCCGTGGGTGGTGTAGGGATCGAGGGCGACATCGGTGATCACGCCGAGCTGCGGATAGGCCGCCTTCAAGGCGCGCACGCTGCGCTGCACCAGCCCGTCGGGGTTGTAGGCCTCTGCCGCATCCAGGGATTTCAGCGCGGGATCGATCACCGGGAAGATCGCGAGCGCCGGGATCCCGAGTGCCACATATTCGGCGGCGGCCGCTACCAGCAGATCGACAGACAGGCGTTCGATGCCGGGCATGGAGGCGATCGTTTCGCGGCGGTTGGCGCCGTCGAGCACGAACACCGGGTAGATGAGATCGTCGACGCTGAGTTGCGTCTCCCGCACCAGGCGCCGGACAAAATCGGCACGCCGCGTACGCCGCAAGCGGGTGGCGGGATAGGGGCCGCGCGCGGCCGTCCAGTCAGTCATGGGCAACCCCCTCGGTGCGGGCATAAATCGGGTCCACCGGCGCACCCTTGAGATCGGTCTCGAAATACCGGGAGATGATGTGGCGGTCGGCGTCAAATGCCATCGCGGGAAACTCTCCGGTATAGGGAAACCAGCGCGCCTCGGAGAGGCCGTCGCCGGCTGCCAGTGTGCCGCCGATCACCGAGGCGCTGAGCACGGTGACCAGAGAGTGAACCTGCGGCTGGAGGTAGTTGGTGACCACGCTGATGATGGCGTCGATACGCACCTCGAGGGAGGTCTCCTCGCGCACCTCGCGCACCGCCGCGGTGAGGTGATCCTCCTCGTATTCCACATAGCCGCAGGGCAGGCACCAGAGCCCGTGCTGGAGGGAGCTCGAGGTGCGGCGGCCGAGGATGAAGCGGTCGCCGTCGGCGATCAGCACCGCCACCGCCGGCGCCGGATTGCGGTACTGGGTCGTGCCGCAGGTCGGACAGCGGTAGCGCAGTCCGCCGGCGATGGGCTGGGTATCGCAGCGGGTACCGCAGGCGATGCAGTGGCGCTGCTCGCGCAGGCGCAGGGCGCGGTGTTCCGGTTGTGGGTAGGCGTGAAATACCTGTTGTGGGCGCATGATTCAAAAGTCCTCGCGGAACACGGCGCTGGCGGCGGCCAGCGTCTGCTCGATGTCGGCGCTGCCGTGGGCAGCGGACACGAAGCCGGCCTCATAGGCCGCGGGCGCCAGATAGACCCCGCGTTTCAGCATGCCGTGAAAGAAGCGGTTGAAGCGCGCCGTGTCGCAGGCCATCACCTGGCGGAAATTGGTTACCGCCGGCGCATCGGTGAAGAAGCAGCCGAACATGGAGCCGACGCTGTTGGTGGTCAGGGCAATCCCGGCTGCGGCGGCGCGCTCCCGCAGGCCGTCGGCCAGCTCCCGGGTGCGCGCGAACAGTCGGTCGTAGAAGCCGGGCTCATCCAGCGCCGCCAGCGTCGCGAGCCCGGCCGCCATGGCGACCGGATTGCCGGACAAGGTGCCGGCCTGATACACCGGACCCAGGGGCGCGAGCCGGGTCATCAGGTCGGCGCGCCCGCCGAACGCGCCCACCGGCATCCCGCCGCCGATCACCTTGCCCAGCGTGATCAGATCCGGCGCGATGCCGTAGCGTCCCGCAGCGCCCCGGGGACCGACGCGAAAGCCCGTCATCACCTCGTCGAAGATCAGCACGGCGCCGTGTCGGTCGCAGACCCGGCGCAGGGTTTCCAGAAATCCCGGCTGCGGCGGCACGCAGTTCATGTTGCCCGCCACCGGCTCGACGATGATGCAGGCGATGGTGTCGCCTTCGCGGGCGAACAGCGCTTCCACCTGGGCACTGTCGTTGTAGTCGAGGGTGAGGGTGAGGGCGGCGAGCGCCGCCGGCACCCCGGGTGAGCTGGGCACGCCCAGGGTGAGGGCGCCCGAGCCGGCCTTGACCAGCAGGGAATCCCCGTGGCCGTGGTAGCAGCCTTCGAACTTGAGGATGCGGTCGCGGCCGGTGGCGGCGCGCGCGAGGCGGATCGCACTCATGGTGGCCTCGGTGCCCGAATTGACCATGCGCACCAGGTCGAGTCCCGGAATGCGCGCGCACAGGCGGTCCGCCATTTGGGTTTCGAGTTCGGTCGGCGCGCCGAAGGTGAGTCCGCGCTCGAGCTGGACGCGGATGGCGGCCAGTACATCGGGGTGACCATGACCGAGGATCATGGGGCCCCAGGACTGCACATAGTCGAGGTAGCCGTTACCGTCGACGTCGTAGAGCCGGGATCCCTCGGCGCGCGCGAAAAATACCGGGGTGCCGCCCACCGCCCGAAACGCCCGCACCGGTGAGTTGACGCCGCCGGGAATGTGGCGTTGCGCGGCGACGAAGCAGTCCTCGGAACGGGTCATGGCGGTTCTGCGGCAGCGGGAAGCGGGAATTATGGTGGATCGGACTTCGCACGGCCAATTGCGCGTGCGAAGTCCACGGGTTCAGAAAGGCCGCACTACCACCAGAATGACGATGGCGATCAGAAAAAGCACAGGTATCTCGTTGAACCAGCGATAGAAGACGTGGCTGCGGGTATTGCGGTCATTGCGAAACTGGCGCAGCAGATACAGGCAGACATGGTGGTAGACCACCAACAGCGTCACCAGCGTCACCTTGGCGAGAAACCAGCCCTGGTGCAAATAGTAATCCGGCGCCAGGCTCGCCAGCCAGATGCCGAAAGTCAGTGCCGCGATCATCGCGGGTGTGGCGATGCCCCGGGAGAGCTTCCGCTCCATGATCTTGAAGCGCTCGATGCTGATGCGGTCCTCCGCCATGGCGTGGTAGACGAACAGCCGGGGCAGGTAAAACAGTGCGGCAAACCAGCAGACCACGCTGATGATGTGCAGGGCTTCGATCCATTCCGCGGGCATCGGCAACCTCGGTGCAGACAAAAGCGAATGGTACCGGGATTTGGTCCAGGTTGGACGCTGAGGTTGCGGCGGCCGCGTTGGCCGGTGGAGTATCATGGCCCCCTCGCGCAACCGGATGGAGTGGCATAACACCATGATTAAAGTGGGAATTGTCGGGGGTACGGGATACACCGGGGTCGAGCTGCTGCGCTTGCTGGTGCTGCACCCCGAGGTTGAGATCGCGGCCATCACATCGCGCCAGGAAGCGGGCCGGGCCGTGGCCGACATTTTCCCCAATCTGCGCGGTCATCTGGATCTCGTGTTTTCCGAGCCCGACGTGGAGCGCCTGGCGGCCTGTGATGTGGTGTTCTTTGCGACGCCTCACGGGGTTGCCCAGGCGTCGGTGCCGGCGCTGCTGGAGCGCGGCGTCAAGGTCATCGATCTTTCCGCAGACTTCCGCATCCGCTCGGTGCCGCTGTGGGAGCGCTGGTACGGACAGCCCCACGGCTGCCCGGAACTGGTCAAAGAAGCCGTCTACGGCTTGCCGGAATACAATCGCGAACGCATTCGCGGCGCGCGCCTGATCGCCTGTCCCGGCTGCTATCCCACCAGCGTATTGCTGGGGTTTCTGCCACTGCTGGAGTCCGGGCTCGTGGATGCCGGTGATCTCATCGCCAGTGCGGCGTCCGGCGTGAGCGGTGCGGGGCGCCAGGCCAGCATCCCCAATCTGCTCGCCGAGGCCAGCGACAGCTTCAAGGCTTATGGTGTCAGCGGGCACCGGCACCTGCCGGAGATCGAGCAGGGACTCGCCGATATTGCCGGGGGCGAGGTGGCGCTCACCTTTGTCCCGCACCTGCTGCCGATCATTCGCGGCATCCACTCCACGCTTTACGCCACGCTGACCGATCCCGCTGTCGATCTTCAGATGCTTTATGAGCAGCGCTACCGCGATGAGCCCTTTGTCGATGTGCTGCCGGCGGGAGAATATCCCCAGACCCGCATGGTACGCGGCTCCAACTATGTACGCATCGCGGTGCAGCGCCCCCAGGGCCGCCGCAAGGTGGTGGTGATGGTGGTGGAAGACAATCTGGTCAAGGGCGCCTCCGGGCAGGCGGTACAAAACATGAACATCCTGTTTGGCCTGCCCGAAACCCAGGGACTCGATGCCCCGGCACTGTTGCCCTGAGTGGGCCTTGTCCCGGGATGAGTCAACTTCATTCTTTGCGCGCGGAGTGGCTTGCGGCGATGGCCGGGGTTGTCGCGGCCCCACCGCTCACTGTTGGTCTCATGGTGGGGTTTGCGGCCGGTTCCCGGCATCGAGCACTGGCGAGCTACCCCTGCGGACGCGGCCCCGGCGGATGTGATTACCGGGCTGGTGGCGCGTCAGAACGTCGCTATGCGCGCGCCCGAGCTTCAGTGAACGATCCGCAACAGCCGGTTGGCGGGAGGCCGCGGGTGCTGACCGGACCCGCAACGCACGGCGTCCGGAGAAACTGCCTATAATGGAAACCGGAACAATGATCAACTGGTCGTCCCCTCATGTCTGTCCCACAGACCTTTACGCCAACCCCGCTTATCGTGTCGCCAAGCGCGCGAGCCAAGGTGCGGGCATTGGTCGACGAAGAAGGTAACCCCGACCTCAAGCTGCGCGTGTACGTCACGGGTGGCGGCTGCTCGGGGTTTCAGTACGGGTTTTCGTTCGATGAACTGGTTGCCGACGACGATACCTGCGTCGACAGTGAGGGTGTCAAAGTGTTGGTGGACCCGCTCAGCCTGCAGTATCTGGTCGGCGCCGAAGTTCATTACGAGGAAGGTTTGGCGGGTGCCAGATTCGTCATCCGCAACCCCAATGCCACGACCACCTGTGGTTGTGGCTCCTCGTTTTCGATCTGAGCTGACTTTCCTGTGCCGGGGTGGCGCCGCGGCGGCGCCTGCGCCCGCTGACGCAAGAAAAACCGAGCTATTTCAAAACCCGAGCGGGCGGTCTCGATGTCAGGCGGGATAAATCGCGCCGAGCACAGTCGCCCGGCTGGCGCCCGTTACCGCCGGCAGATTGCCGGGCCGGCCGTGGAGCGTTTCCCTTGCCAGCCACGCGAAGGCGGTGGCTTCGACGCATTGGGGATCAACCCCAAGGGCTGCGGTGGTTGCGACCGTCCGCGGTTTTAGTCGCACGGACAGGTCGTCCAGCAGCGCCTGGTTACGCGCTCCACCTCCGCAAAAATACACTTCTCCGATAGTCGAATATTCCTCCAGCGCCAGGGTGAGTGTTGTCGAGGTCAGCGCCAGTAACGTGGCCTGAACGACGCCCGGTTCAAGGGTTGGAAAGGCCCGGAGCTGTGCATCGAGCCAGCCCAGATTGAAATCCTCGCGCCCCGTGCTTTTGGGCGGCGCGCGTTTGAAGAACGGGTGCCGCTGGAGGGTTTGCAGCAGGCTCGCGTCGGGCGTAGAGGCCGTTGCCCAGGCGCCGCCATCGTCGTAGGGGCGATCCAGATGCCGTTTGACCCAGGCGTCGAGCAGGCAATTGCCGGGACCCACATCGAAACCCGAAACCTCCCCCCAGGCGGGAAGCAGCGTGACGTTCGCAATGCCGCCCAGGTTGACGACGGCGCGATCGCGCTCGGGATGCCGGAACGCAGCGGCATGGAAAGGCGGTACGAGAGGTGCGCCCTGGCCTCCCAGGACCATGTCCCGGCGCCGGAAGTCCGCGACCGTGGTAATGCCTGTCCGTGCCGCGATGCAGTTGGGGTCGCCAATCTGAAGGGTAAACGGGTGCGCCGTGGCGCCATCGGGGGGGCGATGGCGGATGGTCTGCCCATGGCTGCCAATGGCGGCGATCCTTTCTGCCGGGATGTCGGCGATTGCCAAGAGGGCGGCAACGGCGTCGGCGAGAAGTTCACCCATCTCCCGGTCGACCGCACCGATTTGATCGATTGGGTCGCCTTCGATGTTGCCGGGTTGGCAGAGGCGGGCTATCGCGGCGCGGAGGTCATCGGGAATGGGTTGGCTGTGATGCGCCAGAACATCATGGCGGTGTTCGTTCAAGTCAACGAGTACGGCATCGATCGCATCCAGGCTGGTGCCGGACATCAGGCCTATGAAATGGGTGCCATCGGCGCCAGTGGATGCGCGCCGGGGGCTCATTCTCGCGTCGCAAGCTGCGTTGTGCCAAGGCGGTCCAGCTGGGCCAGTAGAGAGTTTGCGCGCATGGCGAAGGGCGCTTTCAGGCGTGCAGGGATCGAATCTGCCTTGGGCAGCGCTACCGTGCGCGGGTTGCGATGGACGCCGTCAACCAGGAATTCATAGTGCAGATGCGGTCCCGTTGCGTAGCCCGTGGAGCCCACTGCGCCGATGACCTGACCTTGCTTGACTACCTGCCCCGCCTTGACCCGAAAACGGTCGAGGTGGTAGTACCTGGTTGTGTACTTACCATTATGCTGAATATCGACGTGATTGCCGCAGGAGTTGCTGTAGCCCGCGGCGATGACCTTGCCGCCACCCGCAGCGTAAACGGGTGTGCCCCGGGGGGCGGCGTAATCGATGCCGTTGTGAGGGCGGACCGTCTTGAACAGGGGATGCAGGCGCTTGGGATTGAAGTCGGAACTGACCCGAGTGAAGTCCAGCGGAGCGCGTAGGAATTCCTTGCGCATGGGCTGACCTTCAGGGGTGTAATAGGCCGCAGATCCGTCGGGCCCTACAAAACGCAGCGCCGTATAAGTGACTCCTTGGTTGGTAAAGCGGGCCGCGAGGATGTCACCGTTGCCGATTTTGCGGCCGTTGAGATACTGCTCGTCATACAGGACGCTGAACCTGTCCCCCGCGCGAAGATCCAGCGCGAAGTCGATGTCCCAGCCAAAAATGCCGGCGAGTTCCATGATTTGGGCCTGCGAGAGGCCGACTGCCGCAGCGTCCGCGTATAACGACGAATTGATACGACCCTCGCGTACCCTGGGTATTGATTCCGGAGTTTCTACGACATATTGACCTTGAAAACTGTCGGTGGAGTCTCCGTATTCGTACAGGTAGGTTTCGGTGGGTGAAGGCGAATACTTGACCTTGGTCAGCCGCCCTTCCTCACCAACCGCTACCGCCACGGTCTCGCCGATGCGAAGTTGGGACAGAGCCTTGGTCTCCCCGTCGGCCTCGACCACAGCGTGGACATCTGCGGTATCCAGTTCCAGTCGCTTGAAGACGCTGGTCAGGGTGTCGCCGGAGCGTATCCGCTCTTCGCGCCAAAACAGGGACTCCGCACCAGCGGTCTGGTCGGCATATCCGTCGGGGTTGGCATATCCGGCATCAAGCGCGACAGGAATTTCTTGCACAATCCGTATGGCCTGTACCCGCTCGGACGGTAGAAAGAGCACAGTTGTGGTGGCTATCGCTGCCAAACCAGCTGCTACGGCGTGGCGCTTGGGGATTGCCCGCCAAAAAAGCCGGGGTGCCCGTTGTGAGGCAGGCTGGTCGGATGATTTCATGCATTCTTGCCGGGTCGGGTTCTGGACGGAGTTACTTGCGGGGGAAAGTTATCGCAAAAATGGGTTGAGGGGAACCGTCTCCAGTTCATTTCCTGCCAGCTTTGCCGGCTTGTTTTCAGATATGGTTGGGGTAAGGTTCACCGTTTTCTCGAAACTGAGAGTCCCGATGGTGAATCACCTTACGCAAAACTTGATCGTCGACCTTCGGGAGCGTGGACTGGTGGCTCAAATGAGCAGCGGCGACGAGCTTGCAGAGCATTTAGGCAGACCAAGAAGAGTTTACTGTGGATTTGACCCCACCGCGGACAGTTTGCACATAGGCAGCCTGGTTCCCCTGCTCGCACTGCGGCGCTTTCAGCTTGCGGGGCACGCGCCGATCGCGCTGGTGGGCGGCGCGACCGGGCTTATCGGGGATCCCAGCCACAAGGCCGAGGAACGCCAACTCAATGCTGCCGACGTGGTTGCCGGTTGGTCTGAAAGGCTGAAGCAGCAGCTGGCGCGGTTCGTTGATTTTGATGTGGGTAGTATGTCCGCAACCGTGGTCAACAACCTCGATTGGATGGGGGAGTTGTCGGCGCTCGACTTTCTGCGGGACGTCGGCAAGCACTTCTCGGTCAATGCCATGATCAACAAGGAGTCCGTTCGGCAGAGACTCGTGCGGAACGATGTGGGCATATCATTCACGGAATTTTCCTATCTGTTGTTGCAGTCGTATGATTTTGCAGAGCTTTACCGAAGGTATGGCTGTACTGTCCAGCTCGGCGGATCAGACCAATGGGGAAACATTACCGGGGGCATTGACCTTGCCCGCAGGTTGCATCGCGCCACGGTTTATGGGCTGACCCTGCCATTGGTGACCAAGGCAGATGGCACCAAATTCGGCAAGACCGAGTCGGGCACGGTTTGGCTCGACCCGAGCAAGACCTCGCCATACACCTTTTATCAGTTCTGGGTGAATACGCCAGATGCGGACGTCTACCGATTTTTGCGGTACTTCACCTTCCTGCCGGTGGCCGAAATCTCCGCAATCGAACACGCTGACGCCGAAACTACGGGGCGCAGGATGGCGCAGCAGGTTCTGGCGAAAGAGTTGACGGAACTGGTACATGGCCGCGATGCTGTGGCGGGAGCACGCCGAATTGTTGCTGCACTCTTCGAGG
>JBFXFL010000020.1:0-1423 GCA_050179115.1 Porticoccaceae bacterium
GGCGGTGGCGGCCGTGCCGCTCCCGGCTCCGCAGGCGCCGCTACTGCACTGGCCAAGCCCGCGCCGGCACCGATACCCACACCGCGAGCTGCCCCTACCGTGCAGAAACCGTCGGCAGGCGCCGGCGAGTCGCGTCCGCTGGCAACGCCCGGACCGCTGCGCAACATCGTCGTGGCGATCGACGCGGGCCACGGCGGCCAGGACCCCGGCGCCATAGGCCCAGGCGGCGCCCACGAAAAGCAGGTGGTTCTCGCCATCAGTAAAGCGCTCGCAGCGCAGGTAAATCGGGAGTCCGGGTACCGGGCGGTGCTGGTTCGAACCGGCGACTACTTCATCCCTCTGGCCAAACGACCCGTCATCGCGAGGCGCGCGGGCGCGGACATCATGGTTTCGGTGCATGCGGATGCTTTCGCCAAGAAAACCGCCAATGGCGCCTCGGTATACGCGCTGTCCCAGCGGGGCGCAACCAGCGAGACCGCCAAGTACCTGGCGGATCGGGAGAACCGCGCGGATCTGATCGGTGGCTCGGTCGCGCTGAACGATAAGGATCCCGTCCTGGCGGAGGTCATCCTGGATCTGTCGATGACCGCTACCCTTAACCACAGCCTCCACCTGGGCGACCAGGTCCTGAAATCCATGGCCGGTATCGGCCGGCTGCACAACCGCCGCGTGGAGCAGGCGGGTTTCGTGGTACTGAAGTCGCCGGACATGCCGTCGATCCTGGTCGAAACCGGTTTCATCTCCAATCCCGACGAGGCCCGCAAGCTGCGCGATCCCGCCCACCAGAACCGGCTGGCCCATGCCATTTTCGCGGGCGTCAAACGCCACTTCGAGCGTCATCCGCCCGACGGCACCCGGCTCGCCTGGGACCAGCGCCAGCGCAACGACCGCCTCGCCCAGGCGACACCTCTCCAAACCAGCGCCCTGCCCGACATCGCACAGCGCTAGAATGCGCGGGTGAACCCACCACGCCGACGCCAGCGCCGCAGCGCCGCCGCACTCCGCCACTCTCCGGAACCACTGGTTCCGGGCAGGGCCTGACCGTGGCCGCGAACCCCGCCCCGATTCGCCTGCTCCCGCCCCAACTGGCGAATCAGATCGCTGCCGGCGAGGTGGTGGAACGTCCCGCCGCCGTGATCAAGGAATTGCTGGAAAACAGCATCGATGCCGGCGCCGACCGCATCGAGATCGAGCTCGAACAGGGCGGCATCAAGCTGATGCGCATCCGCGACAACGGCACCGGCATCCCCCGCGACGACCTCGCGCTGGCACTGAGTCGCCACGCCACCAGCAAGATCGCCGTGCTGGATGATCTCGACGCCGTGACCACCCTGGGCTTTCGCGGCGAGGCGCTGGCGAGCATCGCCTCGGTGTCCCGGCTCGCGCTCACCTCGAACGCGCAGCCGGGCAACTCCGGCTGGGT
>JBFXFL010000020.1:1523-43280 GCA_050179115.1 Porticoccaceae bacterium
TCGCCGTGCTGGATGATCTCGACGCCGTGACCACCCTGGGCTTTCGCGGCGAGGCGCTGGCGAGCATCGCCTCGGTGTCCCGGCTCGCGCTCACCTCGAACGCGCAGCCGGGCAACTCCGGCTGGGTGATCCAGAGCGCGGCGGATGACGCCACCATTGCACCGGCGCCCCATCCCCGCGGTACCACGGTCGAAGTGCGGGATCTGTTTTTCAATACCCCGGCGCGGCGCCGCTTCCTGCGCACCGAGCGCACCGAGTACGGGCGCATCGAGGACGTCATCCGCCGGCTGGCGCTGAGCCGCTTCGACCTGGCGCTGCGCGTGCGGCACAACGGCCGTCAGGTGCAGGATTTCGCCAGTGCCGATGACCTGCCCGCGCAGGAGCGGCGGGTCGCTGCGGTGTGCGGGCTACCCTTTCTGGAACAGGCGCGCCATCTCGAAGTCGAGCACCAGGGCTTGCGCCTGCACGGCTGGATCGCGTTGCCCACCTACTCTCGCAGTCAGGCCGATCTTCAGTATTTTTATGTGAACGGCCGCGCGGTACGCGACAAGGTCATCGGTCACGCGGTCCGCCAGGCCTACCGCGATGTGCTGTATCAAAACCGACACCCGGCATTCGTGCTCTTTCTCGAAATTCCGCCCCGCGATGTGGACGTGAATGTCCACCCCACCAAACACGAGGTCCGCTTCCGGGAGGCGCGTCAGGTCCACGACTTCCTGTTCAGCATGCTGCACCGCGCACTCGCCGAAATCACTCCGGGGGATGCGCGACCCGCGCCGGCGACAGTGTCCGTGCCGGGTGAACAGACGGGTGACGCGACACCCGCATCGACACCCAAACTTTTCGCGCATCAGCACCAGATGCCGGTCCCGTCAACGCGACCCGCCCCAGGGGTGGGCGAGCGCATGGCGACCTATGCCGATTTGCACCTACCGGTGCCTGAGCAATCACCTGCGGCGCCGGCGCCGGCGTCTCCGACCGACGCCACACCCCCGCTCGGCTTCGCCCTGGCGCAGCTCAAGGGCGCTTATATCCTCGCGGAAAACCGCGCTGGCCTGGTCCTGGTGGATCTGCACGCCGCCCACGAGCGCGTCCTCTACGAGCGCATGAAAATCGCCTGGCGCGACGGGGAGCTCGCCAGTCAGCCCCTGTTGGTGCCGATGACGCTGGCGGTGAATGAAGCCGAAGCGGACGCCGCCGAACACCGTGCCGCCGCCTTCCACGCCATCGGCTTCAGCCTCGACCGCAGCGGACCCACCACCCTCCTGGTGCGCGCCGTGCCGGCGCTGGTGCGGGGTGTGGAAGTGGAAGCTCTGGTGCGGGATGTGCTCGCCGATATCCGTACCCTGGACAGTACCGAACGCCTCGATGGTCGCATCGATGAAATCCTCGGCAACATGGCCTGCCGTGCCGCCGTCCACGCCAACCGACCCCTGGCCGTGGCGGAAATGAACGCGCTGCTGCGGGCGATGGAAACCACCGAGCGCAGCGGCCAGTGCAACCACGGCCGCCCCACCTGGACCCAGGTGTCGCTGGAGGAACTGGACCGCCTGTTCCTGCGGGGCCGCTGAATGCCTGCCCCCCCCGACCGGCCGCGCGCGCTGGCCATCGCGGGTCCGACGGCGAGCGGCAAGACCGCGCTGGCACTGGCGCTGCGGGAACGCGCGCCGGTCGAAATCATCAGCGTGGACTCGGCCCAGGTGTATGTGGGCATGGATATCGGTACGGCCAAACCCGACGCCGCGACGCTCGCCCGCGCCCCGCACCGCCTGATCGACATCCGCGATCCCGCGATACCCTATTCCGCCGCTGAGTTCGTCGTCGATGCGCGGCGCGAAATGGCGGCCATCACAGCGGCGGGCCGCATCCCCCTGCTGGTGGGCGGGACCATGCTCTACTTCCATCTGCTGATCGAGGGGATGGCACAGTTGCCCGCCGCGAATCCAGAACTGCGCGCGGAGCTTGCGGCGACCGCCGCGCGCCACGGCTGGCCCCATCTCCACGCGGAGCTCGCGCGGGTGGATCCAGAAACGGCCGCACAACTGCATCCACTACATTCCCAGCGGATCCAGCGCGCGCTCGAGGTCTACCGCGCCACCGGGCAACCCCTGTCGCGGTTGCTCAGAGCGCAACAGAACGGCCAGGGCGTTGCACCCATCGCCACGGACTACGACCTGACACTGGTCGCACTGCTGCCACCCAGCCGCGATCGGCTCCACCAGCACATCGCCCAGCGCTTCGAAGCCATGCTGGAAGCGGGCCTGGTGGCCGAAGTTCGCGCCCTGCATGAACGCGGCGACCTGAACCCGGATTTGCCGTCGATGCGCGCCGCCGGTTACCGTCAGGTGTGGGCGCATCTCGATGGCGAATGCGACACGGCCACCATGGCTGCGCGTGGCATCGCCGCCACCCGCCAACTCGCCAAGCGTCAGCTGACCTGGTTGCGCGGCCCGCGCTCTCCCGCCCGTGAAGTACTCATCGGCAATCTGGAGACCCGCGAAAGCCAGCGAGAGACTCTGGCTAAGCTCTTGAAACTGATCTGATTGCCCTCATGTACACCACTCACGCCGGCGCGTATCATGATCGATTGCTGTCCCGTGTCAGGGAGACTGCCATACGGAGCTTCCGCTGAACTGAATTGCCGCTGATGGTCGCGATGCCGCTACTGGCCCGACAGGCCCCTACGGAGCACCGCCACCCGCTATCGCCGCGATCCGGCAGGCCACCTCACCTGCCTAATCAACCCACACCAATAAGGAGTAACGCCATGTCAAAAGGGCACAATCTACAAGACCCTTTTCTCAATCTGCTGCGCAAGGAACGCATTCCAGTCTCGATCTTTCTGGTCAATGGCATCAAGCTTCAGGGCCAGATCGAGTCGTTCGATCAATTTGTGGTCCTGCTGAAAAACACCGTCAGCCAGATGGTCTACAAACACGCCATTTCGACCGTAGTCCCTGCGCGTCCGGTGCGCTTGCCCACGGCGACGCCCGGCGAAGATGACGACGCCGACGCGGATGTCTGATTGACGACATCTCTCCAGGAAATAGCGGAAACGGCTGTCCTGGTATCCATCGAACTGGGCAACGGCGGTGAATCCGGCGGCTGGCAGGAGTTCACCGAACTGGTGCGCGCGGCGGGTGGAATGCCCGCTGCCGCGCTCACCGGTCGCCGCAGCTCTCCCCACGCGGGAACCTTCATTGGCTCCGGCAAAGTTGCCGAGTTGCGGGAGATGGTCATTTCGACCGGGGCGACAATCGCAATTTTCGATCACAGCCTGAGTCCCAGTCAGGAGCGCAATCTCGCGCGTGAAATCGAGTGTCGGGTGATCGACCGCACGGGGCTGATTCTGGATATCTTCGCCCGCCGCGCACGCACCCACGAAGGCAAACTGCAAGTGGAGCTGGCGCAGTTGCGCCACCTGATGCCGCGGCTGGTGGGCCGCGCGACACATCTGGCGCGCCAGCAGGGGGGCATAGGACTGCGCGGTCCTGGGGAAACCCAGCTCGAAACCGACCGGCGCTTGGTGCGGGGCCGTATCACCAGTATCGAGCGCAAGCTTGCCCTGGTGCAAAAGCGCCGAGGACAGGGCCGCGCCGCGCGCCGCCGGGGCGAAACGCCCACGGTAGCGCTTGCGGGCTATACCAACGCCGGCAAGTCCACCCTGTTCAACACCCTGACCGCGGCGGGAGCACTGGCGGCGGACCAGCTATTCGCCACCCTGGACCCCACGCTGAGGCGCTGTTCCGTCCCGGGCATCGGGAACGCGCTGCTCGCCGATACCGTAGGCTTCATCAGTCGATTACCTCATCAATTGGTCGCCGCCTTCCGCGCGACACTCGAAGAAGTAGTCGCGGCCGATCTGGTGCTCCATGTCATCGACGCTGCCAATCCGGCTTGGCCGCACCAGGTACGCTGCGTGAACGAAGTACTCGAAGAAATCGGCGCCGCTGACGTGCCGGTGCTGTGCGTATTCAACAAAATCGACGCACTGGAAGCGTCGCAGCCTCACGTGGACCGGGACGCGTCTGGAACCCCCACGGCGGCATGGCTGTCCGCGCACACCGGCGCCGGCATCCCGCTGCTGCTCACGGCATTGAGCGAACGTCTCGCCGACGATCTGGTCCGCCAGAGCTACCACCTTGCGCCCGCACACGGACGTCTGCGGGCACTGCTCTACAAGGCTGGAGCGATAATCGCGGAGAGTCCCGCGGAGGATGGTGGTACCATAGTCGACCTGTGCATGCCCGCCGCGAAATTGCAGCGGCTGCTGCGAGGCGAAGGGCTGGCGGCAAACCCCAACGCGTCATCACCAACTCAAACGGGTGCTGTTGGTTTGCGCCCCGAAGAACCGCTGTGCGCGCACGGCGACTCAACAAGCTGGAGTTAACCATGGCCTGGAATGAACCCGGCGACGGCCGAGATCCGTGGGGCAGCGGCAAGAAAAACACGCCCCCGGATCTGGAAGCCGTAGTGAAGCGCCTTTCGGACCGCCTGAACCGGGCGTTCGGTGGCGATGGCGGCGACAGCGGGTTAGGCCGCGGCCCCCTGTTGATGGGGCTGGCGGCCATTGCGGTTCTGTGGTTTGCACTGGGCTGGTATCAGGTCGATGCGCAGGAGCAGGCGGTCGTGCTGCGCTTCGGCAAATTCAGCGAGCTCACGGGCGAAGGACTGCACTGGCGCCCGCGCCTGATCGACCAGGTGACCAAGGTGGCGGTAACCACGGAGCGACGCTACGAAACCGAGCCGCGCAACGAGATGCTTACCGAAGACGAGAACATCGTCGAACTACCGCTCACCGTCCAGTACAACGTGAGCGACGCCAAGGCCTATGTCCTCAATGTCAGGGATCCCGAGCTGAGCCTGCGGGAAGCGACCGACAGCGCGGTGCGCCACGAAGTCGGCAATGCCAAGTTCGATGCGGTGATTTCCACCGGCCGGGGCGACCTGAGCATCGCGGTAGCCAAGCGCCTGCAGAGCTATCTCGATCAGTACGGCACCGGCATCCGGGTGGTCAAGGTGAACATCCGGGAGGCGAAGCCGCCGGCGGCCGTGCGCGCTGCCTACGACAATGTCGTCAAGGCGCGTGAATATCGGGAACAGGTCATTAACGAAGCCCAATCCTACGCCAACGGTGTAGTCCCTGAAGCGCGCGGGCGGGCCCAGCGCGCGCTCGCGGAAGCCAGCGCTTACCGGGAAAAAATCGCTGCCGAAGCTACCGGCGAAGCCCAGCGCTTCGAACAGCTTTATGCGGAATACCAGAAAGCGCCCGCGGTGACCCGCCAGCGTCTTTATATGGAGACCCTCGAAGAGGTGATGGCGAGCACGCCCAAAGTGATCGTGGACGTGAGAACCGGCGGCAACATGCTTTACCTGCCCATCGACAAGCTTGCCCAGGCCGATGGCGCCGGATCAACCTCCGGCGATCGGACACTCAGCAACCAGCAGCTCAATGACATCGCGAACCGCGCGGCCGATGTGCTCCGCCGTCAGGTCGCCACCCCCACCACGCCGCGACGGGAGGGCCGCCAATGACGGACCGCAAAACCATGGGCCTTTTCGGGCTGGCGCTGCTCGCAATCCTGTTCAGCAGCTCGGTGTTCGTCGTCAAGGAAACCGAGCGCGCCCTCATGTTGCAGTTCGGTCGCATCGTGAGGTCGGACATTCCCCCGGGCCTTCACTGGAAACTGCCGATCATCAACCAGGTCAAGATATTCGATGCCCGCGTGCTGACGGTGGACGGCGCGCCAGAAAGTTTTTTTACCATTGAGCGCAAACGTCTCATCGTCGACTCCTTCGCCAAATGGCGTATCGCCGACGTGGAAACCTATTACAAGGCCACTGGCGGCGTCGAACTGGCCACCAATAGCCGTCTTGCAGACCGCATCAACGACGGCCTGCGCAACCAGTTCGGCACCCGCACGCTGTATGAGGTGGTGTCCGGGGAGCGCGACCGGCTAATGACGGACATGGCCACAACGCTGAACGACGCCGTCCAGAAATCCCTCGGTGTGGAGATACTGGACGTGCGCGTGCGGCGCATCGATCTACCCCCCGAGGTCAGCGAACAGGTGTTCCAGCGCATGGCTGCCGAGCGCGACAAGGAAGCGCAGGAGTTGCGCGCCGTTGGCCTGGAGGCCGCCGAAAAAATTCGTGCGGAAGCGGATCGCCAGGCGACGGTCATCGGGGCAAACGCCTACGGCGAAGCCGAGCAGACCCGCGGCGAAGGCGACGCGGCCGCCGCGCGCATCTCCGCGGCCGCGTACCAGCGCGACCCGGAGTTTTATGCGTTCACGCGCAGCCTCAAGGCCTATCGTGCATCGCTTACCGGCCGGAACGGTCTGCTGGTAATGGAACCCGACAGCGATTTTTTCCGTTACCTGAAGACGTCTGACGGCACGAAAAAGTGAAGTGGCGCGGGCGACAGAACCCCGCCGGAAGTGCTAGCATCCCACAACCGGGGCAACCCGGTTTTTTTTGCCGGCCCGCCGCGCCAAGGTAGTCGCTGCGCAGAGCGCGCGGGGGGAGGTGGAACCCGCCGCGACCACGGACATGCGGCCGTTCACGACCATCGCTCCATCCCCGGAGCGCCGACATGCCCCGGCTCATGCCTCGGTCCGGGCCCGACCTGACGATGACAACGATGGATTCCACTGATCGCTGGCTACTGCCCGACGGGATCGAAGACATCCTCCCGGATCGCGCGCTCAAGGTAGAGCGGCTGCGGCGCCGTTTGCTCGACCTGTACCACACCTGGGGTTATGACCTGGTGATCCCGCCGCTCGCGGAATTCACCGCGTCTTTGTTCAGCGGTTCCGGATCGGACCTGGACCTCATCACGTTCAAGATCACCGACCAGTTGAGCGGTCGCATGATGGGCGTGCGCGCCGACATCACGCCCCAGGCAGCACGTATGGACGCCCATAGCCTGCACCGGGAGTATCCGACCCGCCTGTGCTACGCAGGTCAGGTGCTCTACACGCGCCCGCGCAGCCCGCTGGAATCGCGCTCGCCGATCCAGATCGGCGTCGAACTGTTCGGAGAGCCCGGCCTGGAAGCGGATCTGGAAGTGATCGCCCTGCTGGCAGAAACCCTGACCAGCGCCGGGCTCGGTGCGCTGCATCTGGATCTGGGCCATGTGGGCATCTACCGCGGACTCGAAGAACAACTGACGATCGAGCCGGCCCGCAAGCGCGAGCTGTTCGAGCTGTTGCAGCAGAAGGACGCGACGCTGCCGACCTGGATCGCCGCCCATGTCCACGACCCGAACCTCGCGCGCATGCTGACGGCGCTGCCCGGGCTGTGTGGCGGCGCGGCGGTCCTGCAACGCGCAGCCCATGAACTGGCGGGTGCGCCCGCGTCGGTGCTACGGGCGCTCGACGAGTTGCACCAGGTAGTGCGCGCGCTCCAGGAACGGCGCCCCGATCTCACGCTGTTCCTGGACCTGGGGGAATTGCGCGGCTACCACTACCACACCGGCATCGTGTTTGCGGCCTATACGGCGGGCACGCCGGCGGCGGTGGGTCACGGCGGCCGCTACGACCATGTGGGCGCGCAGTTCGGACGCGCCCGCCCGGCGACCGGTTTTGGCATCGACCTGGGCTTTCTGTGCGATCTGGTGGCGCCCGCCGCGCCGGTCGCGCCCGGGATTTTTGTCGCCGCGCAAGGCGCCACCTCCGTAACGGGCACTGCCGCACCGGAACTCACCGCCGCAGTGGCGCGCCTGCGCGCAGCGGGTGAACGGGTGATATGCGGGTTTCCCGGTCAGGTTCCAGACCTGGCCGAACTGCATTGCGATCGCGTCCTGATCTGGCGCGATGGGGCCTTTCAGATCGAACCTGCGCGCACGCAGGCAGAGCCGGACTGACCGAAGGATATCATGGGTAAAAATGTCGTGGTACTCGGCACCCAGTGGGGTGACGAAGGCAAGGGCAAGATCGTCGACCTGCTCACCGACGAGGCCAAGGTGGTGGTGCGCTTTCAGGGCGGCCACAACGCCGGCCACACGCTGGTGATCGATGGCGCCAAGACCGTGCTGCATCTGATCCCCTCGGGGATTCTCCGCGCCGGCGTGAGCTGTCTGATCGGCAACGGCGTGGTGCTCGCGCCCGACGCCCTGCTCAAGGAAATGGGCGAGCTGGAAACGCGCGGCGTACCCGTGCGCGAGCGCCTCAAACTGTCGCCGGCCTGTCCGCTGATCCTGCCCTGCCATGTGGCGCTCGATCTCGCCCGCGAACAGGCGCGCGGCGCGGCGCGCATCGGCACCACGGGGCGCGGCATCGGCCCCGCCTACGAAGACAAGGTGGCACGGCGCGGCCTGCGCGTGGGCGATCTGTTCAAGGGTCCAGTGTTCGCCGAACGCCTGCGCGAACTCATCGACTTTCACAATTTCATGCTGAGCCGCTATTACAACGTGGCCGTATGCGATGCGAGCGCCATCCTCGTTCAAGCCGAAATCTGGGCCGAGCAGTTGCGCCCGCTGCTTGCCGATGTCACCAGCAGCCTGCACCGCACCCGCCTCGCCGGCGAAAACATCCTGTTCGAAGGTGCCCAGGGTTCGCTGCTCGACATCGACCACGGCACCTACCCGTTCGTGACTTCCTCGAACACCACCGCCGGCGGCACCGCCACCGGCAGCGGCTTCGGTCCGCTCTATCTCGACTATGTGCTGGGCATCACCAAGGCCTACACCACCCGCGTCGGCTCCGGACCCTTTCCCACCGAGTTGTTTTGCGATGTGGGCAGGCATCTGTCGGCGCGCGGCAGCGAGTTCGGCTCCACCACCGGGCGGCCGCGCCGCTGCGGCTGGTTCGACGCCGTCGCCCTGCGCACCGCGGCGCGGATCAACAGTATTTCGGGGCTCTGCCTGACCAAGCTCGATGTGCTGGACGGCCTCACCGAGGTGAAAATTTGCGTCGGTTATCGCAATGCCGCCGGCATGGAAATCGAATCGCCATCCCACGCCGACGACTACGCGGACATCGTGCCGGTCTACGAGACGCTGCCGGGCTGGAGCGATTCGACGTCCGGCGCGACCTCACTCGCACAACTGCCAACCGCCGCGCGCGCCTACATCGCGCGTATCGAAGCGGTCACCGGGGTTCCGATCGACATCATTTCCACCGGGCCGGACCGGGTGGAAACCATCATTCTGCGGCATCCGTTTCACTGAGGATCGATCCGCGCGGCGCGCGTTTTTCCTGGCGCGGCTGTCACATTTCCGCGCTTGAAATCGCCGCGCTTTAACCGCACCATTCGCGGCCTTCCCGCCGCCGGGAGACTTTCTTGAATCGCATTTCACACCAGAACCACGACGTCGAGTGGAACGCCGTCCGCGCGGCCGACCTGTACGGCATCGAATACTGGGGCGCCGGCCATTTTCAGGTGTCCGCGGACGGCCTGGTCCAGGTCACCGCGGAAACCGGCGGCGGGCGCGGCACCATCAACCTGCTCGATATCGTCGATGGTTTGAGCGAGCGCGGCCTGCCCATGCCGGTGCTGCTGCGCATCGAGAACCTGCTCGACGCCCAGATCGCCCAGATCAACGAGAGTTTCGCCCGCGCCATTGCGCAATCGGGCTATCGCGGCCGTTATCGCGGCGTGTTCCCCATCAAGGTCAACCAGCAGTCGCAGATCATCGAAGAAGTAGCGAGTTTCGGCGCCCGCTTCGGTCACGGTCTGGAAGCCGGCAGCAAGGCCGAACTGCTGATCGCACTCGCCACGCTGGAGGCGATGAACGGCTATATCGTCTGCAACGGTTACAAGGACGAGGAGTTCATCAACCTCGGCCTGATGGCGCAAAAACTCGGCTACCGGATTTTTTTCGTGGTGGAAACACCCGCCGAACTGCCGCTCCTGATCCAGTGCAGCAAGGCCGCCGGCATTCGCCCGCGCATCGGCGCGCGCGTCAAGCTGTCATCCCGGGTCAGTGGCCACTGGAACGCCACCAGCGGCGATCGCAGTATCTTTGGCCTGACCTCGATGCAGTTGATCGATCTGGTGGACACCCTCAAGGCCCACGCCATGCTCGACTGCATGGAAATGCTGCATGTGCATCTGGGCTCGCAGATTCCCAACATCCGCGACATCCGCACCGGCGTGATGGAAGCCTGCCGCTACTACGTCGATCTGGTGCGCGAAGGCGCCCCGCTGGGCAATCTCGATCTCGGCGGCGGGCTCGCGGTGGACTACGAGGGCAGCCGCTCCAGCCACACCCACAGCATGAACTACTCGATGGAGGAGTACTGCCTCGATATCGTCGAGGTGGTGATGAGCATTCTGGATCCGCACGAGATACCGCATCCGACCATCGTCACCGAATCGGGGCGTGCGCTGGTCGCCTACGGTTCGGTGCTGCTGTTCAACATTCTCGATGTCACCCGTTTCGAAGCGCACGCGCTGCCCGACCAAGTGCCGGAATCCGAACACGAGAACGTCCACAACCTGTGGGACGTGCTGAAGTCGATTACCCTCGAGCGCGCCCAGGAGTGCTACAACGACGCACTCTTCTATCGCGACGAAATTCGGGATCTGTTCCGGCGCGGCCAGATCAGCCTGCGCTCGCGCGCGCTGGCCGAAAACGTCACGCTGGAAATTCTTCAGCGTATTAAAACCGTCATCATCGGCAACGAAGATGAATATCCGGAACTGGCCGGGCTGGAAGAAGCGCTCGCCGACATCTATTACGGCAACTTCAGTGTGTTCCAGTCGCTGCCGGATATCTGGGCCATCGACCAGGTGTTCCCGATCATGCCGATTCATCGCCTCGACGAACTGCCCACACGCCAGGCAATCCTCGCCGACATCACCTGCGACTGCGATGGCAAGATCGATCGCTTCGCCTGGGACGGTACGCTCAACAACACGCTGCCGGTGCATCCGCTCGTCGAGGGCAAGGAATATTACCTGGGCGCATTCCTGGTCGGTGCCTATCAGGAAACCCTGGGCGATCTCCACAATCTGCTCGGCGACACCCATGTGGTCAGCGTGCGCATCAATGTCGACGGCAGTTTCGATTACGTCAAGGAAGTCGAAGGCGACAGCGTCGCCGACGTGCTGAGCTACGTCGAGTATCACCCCCAGACCCTGCTGCAGAAATTCCGCAACAGCGCGGAACAGGGCGTGCGCGCCGGGCTCATCACGGCTACCGAACGCCAGCAACTGGTGGAGCTGTACGCCACCGGATTGCGCGGCTACACCTACTTCGAGCGTTGAGCGAGGACTATCCCATGGCAAGGGTGTTGATTGTCGGCGCCGGCGGCGTCGGCCAGGTGGTGACCCACAAGTGCGCGCAGGTGCCCGAGGTGTTTTCCCACATCGTGCTCGCCAGTCGCACCAAATCCAAATGCGATGCCATCGCGGCACAGCTCACGCGCCCCATCGAGACCGCGGAAATCGACGCCGACAATGTCCCGCAACTTTCGGCGCTGATCGCGCGCGTGCGGCCCGACCTGGTAATCAATGTCGCACTGCCCTATCAGGATCTGAACATCATGGACGCCTGTCTCGCGACCGGCGTGAATTATCTCGATACCGCCAACTACGAGCCGCGCCACCTGGCCAAGTTCGAGTATTCCTGGCAGTGGGCCTACCACGAACGCTTTCGCGAACGCGGCCTGATGGCGCTGCTGGGCAGCGGCTTCGATCCCGGCGTTACCAATGTCTTCACCGCCTGGTTGCGCAAACACAAACTCGACCGCATCCGCGAGCTCGACATCATCGACTGCAACGCCGGCGAGCATGGTCAGGCCTTTGCCACCAACTTCAACCCGGAGATCAACATACGCGAAGTAACCGCGAAGGGCCGCTACTGGGATGGCGGCCAGTGGCGCGAAACCGATCCGCTCAGCGTGCATCGCGAGTTCGATTTCCCGGAAGGCATCGGGCCGCGCAAGATTTTTCTGATGTACCACGAGGAGCTGGAATCCCTGGTCAAACATCTGCCGGAAATCGAAACCGCGCGTTTCTGGATGACCTTCTCCGACAATTACCTCAAGCACCTGGAAGTGCTGCAAAACGTCGGCATGACGCGCATCGACCCGGTGCTCTACAACGGCCAGGAGATCGTGCCGCTCCAGTTTCTCAAGGCCGTGCTGCCCGATCCCGGCAGCCTAGGCCCGCTCACCAAGGGCCGCACCTGCATCGGCTGCGTCGCCACCGGCACCCGCGCCGGCCGCGAGGAGACGCACTACGTCTACAACATCTGCGACCATGAGGCCTGCTACCGGGAAGTCGGTTCCCAGGCGATCTCCTACACCACCGGCGTGCCGGCGATGATCGGGGCACTGATGATGCTCACCGGCAAATGGCAGGGCGCCGGCGTGTTCAACATGGAACAGCTCGACCCGGACCCCTTCATGGACGCACTCAACCAGTACGGGCTGCCGTGGCACGCGACCACTTTGTAGACTTCGACGCGGCGCGCGTCCCCTCGCCCTGCTTCGTGGTGGACGAGGCGGCGCTCGAGGACAATCTCAGGCTATTGCAGCGCGTGCAAACGGAAAGCGGCGCCCGGGTGCTGCTCGCGCTCAAGGCCTTTTCGATGTTCAGTCTGGCGCCGCTGGTGCGCCGCTATCTCGCCGGCACCTGCGCCAGCGGCCTGTTCGAGGCACGCCTGGGGCGCGAGGAATTCGGCGGCGAAGTGCATACCTTCTGCGCCGCCTATCGCGATGCGGATTTCGACGCCGTGCTGGCGCTCTCCGATCACGTCGTCTTCAATTCCATGCGTCAGTGGCAGCACTTTCGCGCGCGCGCACTGGCCGCCCGGGCGACCCGGCCCGGCTTGCGTTTCGGCCTGCGCGTGAATCCGCGTCACTCCGAGGGCGCCACGCCGCTCTACGATCCCTGCGCGCCCGGCTCGCGGCTCGGTATTCCGGTGGAGGATTTCACCGGCGCCGATCTCACCGGAATCTCCGGATTGCACTTCCATACCCTGTGTGAACAGGATCTGCCGCCGCTGGCGCGTACCCTGGCCGCCGTCGAGGCACAGTTCGCGCCCTGGCTCGCACAGATGGAGTGGATCAATTTCGGCGGCGGCCATCACATCACCCGCGCCGATTATCAGGTGGACGCACTGATCGCCCTGAGTCGCGACTTCCGCGCCCGCCGCGGCGTCGCGGTCTATCTGGAACCCGGTGAAGCCGTGGCCCTCAATGCCGGCGTGCTGGTGACGGAAGTGCTGGACCTCAAGCGCAACGATCTGGAGCTCGCCATTCTCGACACCTCCGCCACCTGCCATATGCCGGACGTGATCGAAATGCCCTACCGGCCGCGCATCTACGGCGCGGCCGCTGCGGGCGAGCTGCCCCACAGCTACCGTCTGGGCGGACAGACCTGTCTCGCCGGCGACGTCATCGGGGATTACAGCTTTGCCGCGCCCCTGCGCATCGGCCAGCGCCTGCTGTTCGCCGACATGGCCCACTACACCATGGTCAAGACCAATACCTTCAACGGCGTCCCTTTGCCCGCGATCGCGGTCTGGAACTCCACCACCGACGCGCTGCGGCTGGTGCGCGAGTTCGACTACCGGGATTTTCGCGATCGCCTGTCCTGAACCTGAGCTCGGCATTGCCAGCGCGCACTGCGAATGCCACCATCGGCGTTCCCTGTGACGGACTCCGACCATGACCTGGCACACCTTCACCCTGACCCGCGCGCAACGCGCCGAGCAGGAAACCGAACTTCAGATGGCGTTCGATCTCTGCTTTGCCGCCGCTGCGGGACCGGACGACATGGCGCTGCTGACGGCGGACGAAAGCGATGGTGAGCGGCGCTATTACGCCTCGCCCGGCATGCTGCCCTGGGCTGCGAATCTGCTGACCCAGTACGGTGCCCTACCCTGCGCGCCGCCCGCACCCGCCGGGCTGCGTCTTGTTGTGGGCCATCAAGGTGATATCGAGGAACTGCTGGGCCTGCGCTGAACGCTGTGCCCGTCGTGCGTGCGCCTTGACAAGCTTTCGCGCCCGGCCCTAGTGTGAGCCGGGCGGTTCCGACCATCACCTCGAACCACAGAAGCCTCAACCCTCCGTCAAAAATAACAGGAGTCACGCCATGAAAGCCGCCGTACTCGAAGCCTTCAACAAGCCCTTTGTCATTCACTCGAACTGGCCGGAACCCAAATGCGGGCCGGACGATGCGATCATCAAGGTGGCCGCCAATGGCGTCTGCCGCAGCGACTGGCACGTCTGTGTCGGCGACTGGGGCTGGCTCGGTCTGCAACCCGAACTGCCCCACGTCATCGGCCATGAGTTCGTCGGCGAAGTGGCGGAAATCGGCGCCAATGTCAAAAAATTCCGGGTCGGCGACCGCGTCGTCTGTCCGTTCAACCTGGGCTGCGGCACCTGCGAATACTGCGCAAGTGGACACCAGAACACCTGTGCCGAGGGGAACCTCGCAGGTTTCGCTACCTCCGGCGGCTACGGCCAGTACGCCCACATCCTCAAGGCTGATCTGAATCTCATCAACCTGCCCGACTCCGTACCCTTCACCGATGCCGCCAGCATGGGCTGCCGCTTCATGACGTCGTTTCACGGCATCGTGGATCAGGTGAAGGTGGCCGCCGGCGAATGGGTGGCGATTCACGGCTGCGGCGGCATCGGCCTGGCCGCCACCCAGATCGCCAACGCCATGGGCGCCAATGTGATTGCGGTGGACATCAATGACAAGTCGCTGGAGGTCGCCCGCAAGATGGGCGCGGTGCACACCGTCAACGCGGCGAAGACCAACCCCGCCGAGGCCATCAAGGAGCTGACACGCGGTGGCGCTCATGTCTCGGTCGATGCGCTCGGCATTGCCACGACTTGTCTGAATTCAATCATGAGTCTGCGCAAACGCGGCCGCCACTTGCAGATCGGTCTCACGACGCAGGCCGAAAAGGGTTTCGTGGCGCTGCCCGTCGACATGATCGTGGCGATGGAGCTGCAATTCATCGGCACCATCGGTATGCAGCCGCGCCGCTACAACTCGATGCTCAACATGGTGGAGAGCGGCAAGCTGCGCCCGGGCGAGATGGTCACCAATGTGTTTCCGATCGAGAAAGCGTCCGGCGTCATCGAGTCGATGGCGAGCTTCGGCACCGTCGGCACCACCGTGATTCAGTGGTGAATTCCCGCCTGTACTGGACGGCGCCCAGCGCCGTCCAGCGCACCCGCCTCAGCGCCGGAAGCCCGTAAACACGGCGGGAAGTCGGCGGATATCCTGCACCAGATCCGGCGGCAGATCCGCCGGCACCGCGGTGGCAACGCTGGCAAAAATCGCATCGGAGGCGTTGCCAAAGCGTTGCGCAATCGCCGTGACAAGTTCGTCGTGACGGCCGATCGCCGCAAACAGATGCACCACGTCATCCGGGATTTCCGCTGCGATGCTGTCCCACTGCCCGGCCTTGGTCATGCGATTGAGCCTGGCGCCCAGCTCCTCCAGCCCGTGGCGGGCCAGCACCGGCCAGTAGGCTGGCGTGGACGCGTAGAACGCCACCCGATAGCGGACCCATTCGATCATGCGGGCGACGGTTTCGTTATCGGGTCCGGTGGCGATAAAACCGCCGCCCGAGATTTCGAAGTGTTCCCGCTGGCGTCCGCCGCGCGCCCAGCCGGTAGCGAGTTCCGGCAATACCACCTGTTCCAGATAGGCACGGGTACAGAACGGATGCAGACGCACGCCGTCACAGACCTCGCCGGCCACCCGCAGCATCGCCGGACCCACGGCGGCGATGGTGACGGCGGGCGGCGGTCCCGGAAAATTTTCGGGCACGAAATTCGGCGTCATCAGGGTGAAGCGATAGTGCTCGCCGCGAAACTCCAGCGGACCTTCACCTTTCCAGCACGCCCAGATCGCGCGCAGCGCCTGCACATATTCGCGCATGCGCGGCGCCGGCGCCGACCAGGGCACGCTGAAGCGATGCTCGTTGTGGGCCTTGATCTGGCTGCCCAGACCCAGCACCACCCGCCCGGGCGCCGCCGCCTGCAAGTCCCAGCCCGCATTGGCGACCACCATGGGACTGCGGGCAAAGGCGATGGCGATGCCGGTGATCAGCTCCACGCGCTCGGTGACGGTGGCCGCCACCGCCAGCGGCAGGAACGGCTCGTGGGCGTTCTCCATGGTCATGATGCCGTCGTAGCCCGCGGCCTCAATGGCGCGGGCGGCTGCGGGCACCTTGCGCAGATTGTCCTGGGGAATGGTGGTAAATACCTTCATGGGAAACCCTTCGAATCGAATACAGCGACAGGAGCCGGCGGATTACCCGCAACCGACGCGCTCGGATCCTGAAGCTTACCCCGACCACGCCTCGCCACCCAGCGCGGCGCGCCGTTCCCGGCGATCACGCATGGCCGGGGTTATTTATTCGCTGCCCACCGGTTCTCTGCCCACCGAGTGTCCGAAACTTGTTTCCTTGACAGTCACCGGAGCCACACCTAGCATTTCCGCGCCTCCCCGCCGCGCCGTTGTACTCCATGCTGCCATTTCTGGACGTCGTCAAATCCGACATGGAAGCGGTCAACCAGCTCATCCTCACCGAACTGAACTCCGACGTCGGTCTGGTCGAAGAAATCGGCACCTACCTGATCGCGGCAGGCGGCAAGCGCCTGCGGCCCATCGTGGCACTGCTGAGTGCCCGCGCATGCGGCCATCGCAGCGATCAGCCTGTGCTGCTGGCGACGGTGATCGAGCTGATTCACACCGCGACGCTGCTGCACGACGACGTGGTCGATACCTCCGACCTGCGCCGCGGCCGCCACACGGCCAACAACCAGTACGGCAATGCGGCGACGGTCCTGGTCGGTGATTTTCTGTATTCCCGCGCCTTTCAGCTCATGGTGCGCATCGGCAACATGACCGTCATGCGGGTGCTGGCCGATACCACCAATACCATTTCCGAAGGCGAAGTCCAGCAACTGCTCAACGCCGGCAACGCCCAACTCGACGAGCCTGCCTACACCGAGGTGATCCGCAAGAAGACCGCCGAACTGTTCCAGGCCGCGGCCCAGACCGGCGCCCTGCTCGGTGGCGCCGACACCGCTGTTGTCAAGGCACTGCGCGACTACGGCCATCACCTGGGCATGGCCTTCCAACTGGTGGACGACGCTCTCGACTACGGCGGCGATGCCGGGCAACTGGGCAAGAACATCGGCGACGATCTGGCCGAAGGCAAGATGACCCTGCCGCTGATCCACACTCTGCGCACCGCGTCTGCCGCCGACGCCACCCTGATCCGCGCTGCCATCGCCAATCGGGACGGCGCCGCACTACCCGATGTCCTGCGCATTGTCGGAGCCTGCGGTGCCCTCGATTACACTTTGACCGTGGCGCGCCAGCAGGCAGACCGGGCGCTGGCGGCGCTGGCGCCCCTGCCGGCATCGCCCGAGCAGCAGGCGTTGTGCGAACTTGCGGAATTTGCCGCCACTCGCGACTTCTGAGACAGTGGCGCCCCTGCCGTGCGGTGATCCGTAGCACCATGACCCAGCGACCTACCATCGACCGTAGCGCCGCCTGGCGCGCCCTCAGCGCACATCACACCAGCTTTGCCGGCACCAGGCTCACCGACCTGTTCGCCGCTGATCCAGCGCGCGGAGAGCGTTGTCACGCGACGGCGGCGGGCATCTACCTCGACTATTCCAAGAACCATTGCACCGACGCGACGTTGAATTTACTGGAAGCGCTCGCCGTCACCGCCGAGCTGCCGCGGCATATTGCGGCGTTGTTTGCGGGCGCGCCGGTGAACCGCTCCGAACAGCGCGCCGCCCTGCATCCGGCGCTGCGCGGCGCCGCCCCGGATGCCGCCCTCGGCCATGAGATAGAACAGAGCCGCGCACGGATGCTGGCGCTGGCGCAAGCGCTGCGGGCGGGTGAAATCCGCGGCGCTACCGGGCAGGTCATCACCGACCTGGTGCATCTCGGTATCGGCGGCTCGGACCTGGGCCCACGACTGGTGGTCTCGGCTTTCGCCGAACGCTGCGCGCCATCGCCCCGCGTCCACTTCGTGGCCAACCTGGACAGCAGCGCGCTCACGGCCGCACTGGCCCACTGCGCGCCCGCAACCACAATGTTTGTACTCGCGTCAAAAAGCTTTTCGACCCTGGAAACCCTGTCAAACGCGGGTCTGGCGCAAAGCTGGCTCGTTGCGGGCGGCATTACCGACGGCATCGGCAAGCATTGCGTGGCGATCACCAGCAAACCCGAGCGCGCGCGTGCCTGGGGCATCGCCGATGACCGCATCCTCACCCTGGGCGAATGGATCGGCGGCCGCTATTCGCTGTGGTCGGCCATGGGGCTGCCGATAGCCGTTGCGCTGGGACCGGACCTCTTTACCGAGCTCCTCGCCGGCGCCCAGGCCATGGACGAGCACTTTCGCAGCGCGCCGCTGCGCACCAATCTGCCGATGCTGCATGGCCTGCTGAGCGTCTGGCAGATCAATTTCTGGCACCAGGGCACCCGCGCCGTGCTGCCCTATGTGCACGGCCTGCGCCATCTGCCGGATTATTTGCAGCAATTGATGATGGAAAGCCTCGGCAAGCGGGTCGCCCAGGACGGCAGCGAACTGGCTTTCCAGACCGGGGCCATCATCTGGGGCAGCGAGGAGACCAACGGTCAGCACTCGTTCCATCAACTGCTGTTGCAGGGGACGCAAACAGTGCCCGCGGATTTCATCGTCACCGCAACGCCGCATTGCGACGCAGCGCAGCACCGGCAGCTCTTTGCCAACTGTCTGGCGCAGAGCCGGGCGCTGATGATGGGCCAGGATCGCGCCACGCTGGAGCAGGAGTTGCTTGCCGCGGGACACTCTGGCGCAGAGGCCGCGTTGCTGGCTTGCCACCGCGAAGTGCCCGGCGATCGCCCGAGCAATACGCTGGTGCTCGCGGCCCATGCGCCGGCCTGTCTGGGTGCACTGCTCGCGCTCTACGAACACAGCGTCTATGTGCAGAGCGTGATCTGGGGCATCAATGCCTTCGATCAGTGGGGCGTCGAATTGGGCAAGCAGGCGGCGAGTGCGATCGGCGCGGCGCTGGCCGGTGCGGACGCAAGCGCCTATGACAGCTCCACCCGCACCCTCATGGCGCGGTGGAACAGGATGGATTCGCGTTCAGACTGATCCTCTGCCCGCTCGCTCCGCCCGCCAATGCCATCGCCGCGCGCGCGGCAATGGACCCCGTTATTTCTCAGCCTCCGTCCAGCAGCGCCAGCAACTCGGCGGTTTTCGCTGTCATCAGCGCGTGATCACCGCGACTCTCCACATTCAGGCGCACCAGCGGCTCGGTATTCGACGTGCGCACATTGAAACGCCAGTCCGCGAAGCTGACGCCGATGCCGTCCATGGTATCGAGCACACCGCCCGCACTCCCATAGCGGCGGGCGATGGTGTCGAGTACCGCCTTCGGATCAGCGACCGGACGGTTGATCTCGCCGCTCACCGGATAGGCGCGCTGACGCTCCTGCAGCAGTTCGGACAGCGGCTGCCGGCGCCGGGATAACAGTTCCACCACCAGCAGCCAGGGAATCATGCCGCTGTCGCAATAGGCAAAGTCGCGGAAATAATGGTGCGCACTCATTTCGCCACCGTAGAGGGCATCGTGATCGCGCATCACCTGCTTGATGAAGGCATGGCCGGTGCGGCTCTGTACCGCCTGACCGCCGAACTGCGCGACGATGTCGGTGGTGTTCCAGATCAGGCGCGGGTCGTGGACGATGGCGCCGCTGCCGTACTTGCGCAGAAAGGCTTCCGCGAGCAGACCGACGACATAATAGCCCTCGACAAAATCGCCGCGCTCGTCGAAAAAGAAACAGCGGTCGAAGTCGCCATCCCAGGCGATCCCCAGATCCGCACCGCTCGCGCGCACCACATCGGCAGTGGCTGCGCGGTTTTCCTCGAGCAACGGGTTGGGCACCCCGTTGGGAAAGTGACCGTCGGGCGCGTGCTGGAGCTTGATGAACTCCAGCGGCAGATGCGGTTCCAGCAGGTCGATGATCGTACCGGCACCGCCGTTGCCGGCGTTGACCACCACCTTGAGCGGCCGCAGCGCGGATTTATCCACATAGGACAGCAGGTGGTCGATGTAGGCGCTCTTGTCGGTCGCGTGGCGCAGCGTGCCCTGGCGATCGACCGCCGGAAAATCCGCCGCCTCCGCCAGCGCCTGGATCTCGGGCAGCCCCGCGTCGCCGCTGATTGGACGCGCCCCTTCGCGCACGAACTTCATGCCGTTGAAGTCCTTGGGATTGTGGCTGGCAGTAACCACCACGCCGCCGTCATAACCCCAGTGGAACGTGGCGAAGTAAATTTCCTCGGTGCCGCACTGCCCGATATGCACCACATCGCAGCCGGCATCGCGAATACCTGCCACCGCCGCGTCGCACAGGGCCGGGCTGGTCAGGCGGATGTCGTGACCGACGACCAGGGTGCGCGCGCCCAGGTAGACCGCAAAGGCGCGCCCGATGCGGTAGGCGATCTCCGCGTTCAGCTGCTCGGGGACGCGACCACGCACGTCATAGGCTTTGAAGCAGGCGAGCGCCGATATCATTTGCGCTCCTTGAGATAGATGTTCTGATAGACGTGGTTGGTGGCATCGACAAAGCCGCCGACGCTGCCGCAATCAAAGCGCAACCCCTTGAATTTATAGGCCAGCACCTTGCTGGTCCGGGCCAGCGTCAGCAGGGCATCGGTCAGCTGCACCTCGCCGTTCTTGCCCGGCGGGGTGTGGCGCAATACCTCGAAAATGAACGGCGACAGGACGTAGCGGCCGATGATGGCGAGATTGCTGGGCGCCTCGCTCGGCGCGGGCTTTTCCACCATGTCGGTGACGCGATAGAGGCCGGGTTCTTCCTCGACACCGGCGATGATGCCGAATTTCGACACGTCCCTTTCCTCGACCTCTTGAATCGCCACCACCGTACTGCCGGTGCGGCGATAGATATCGACCAGCTGCGCCATGACCCCGATGCCATCGTTGAAGCACAGGTCATCCGCCAGAATCACTCCGAACGGCTGATTGCCCACCAGCAGCTCGCCGGTGAGGATCGCATGACCGAGACCTTTCATTTCCAGTTGCCGGGTCGACGCGAAGCGGCCGCTGTTGATGACCTTGCGGATTTCGATCAGGTAATCTTCCTTGTCGGTCCCGGCGATCTGGTGTTCGAGCTCGTAACTGATGTCGAAGTGATCGTGAATCGAGCGCTTGCCACGGCCGGTGACAAAGCAGATTTCGTTCAGTCCGGCCTCCAGTGCCTCTTCGACGCCATACTGCACCAGAGGCTTGTTGACCACGGGCAGCATTTCCTTGGGCATGGATTTGGTGGCAGGCAGGAAGCGGGTTCCATACCCGGCGACCGGGAACAGGCATTTCTTGATCATGGTGATTCCTTGACTGGCGATTGCGGTCGACTCCTGCACCAGCGTCGCGCGGTCAGGCGTTTGCGTGCCACTACTGTGGCGCGAAGGCTACCTTAACGCAGCATTTGCGCATTTGCCTATGGCTCTCGCGGGGAAAGCCAAAGCCCTCACAACGGATCGCTGCGGGCAGGTCGCTGGTCGCGTAAAATGGCGGGTTCCTGACAGCGACCCGAGAAACCGATGCCCGCTCCAACATCCATACCCCACCAGGAAGGCGAGGCCATCCGCGGCCGGCAGAGCAGCTTTACGCGCGCCGAACTGCTGGCTTGCGCGCGCGGGCAGCTGTTTGGCGCCAACGCGGCACGTTTGCCCGACAGCCAGATGCTGCTGGTGGACCGGATCACTCATATCGATTCCACCGGCGGCGCCCATGGCAAGGGTCATGTGATCGCGGAACTCGATATCCGTCCCGACCTGTGGTTCTTTGGCTGCCACTTCATCGGCGACCCGGTGATGCCAGGCTGCCTGGGACTCGACGCCCTCTGGCAACTGACCGGATTCTTTCTCACCTGGCGCGGCAACGACGGCCACGGTCGCGCACTGGGCTCCGGCGAAGTGAAATTTTTCGGCCAGGTCCTGCCCAGCGCCAAGACCCTGACCTATCGTCTCGATATCTCGCGCATGGTGGAACGCAAGCTGGTGATGGCAATCGCCGATGGCTCCGTGGCGGTGGACGGCCGCGAAATCTACACCGCCAAGGATCTTCGGGTCGGGATTTTCCAGTCGACCGAGAACTTTTAGCCGCTACCGGCATCCCTTACAATGCCGGCCAATTTCCCGCACCACAACGACCCGAGAGGCACTCCATGAGACGAGCGGTAATTACCGGCATGGGGGTAGTTTCGTGCCTGGGTAACGATGTGGACTCGGTCACCAGCGCCCTGCGCGAGGGCCGGTCCGGAATCCGTCCGATGCCGATCTATCGCGAGATGGGGATGAAGAGCCAGATCGCGGGACAGATCGATCTGGATCCGTCGGAGATCATCGACCGCAAGTATCTGCGCTTCATGAGTACGGCGGCAGTCTATGGCTATGTCGCCATGCAGCAGGCCATCACCGACTCCGGCCTCGCAGAGGCGGATATCTCCAACCCCCGCACCGGCATCATCATGGGTTCCGGCGGGATCTCCGGGGAAAAATTCCTCGAATCGGTGGACACCCTGCGCGAGAAAGGCGTCAAGCGGATCGGGCCCTATCGCGTCACCCAGATCATGAGCAGCACCGTGTCGGCCTGCCTGGCCACGCCCTTCCACATCAAGGGGCTCAACATCAGCATATCTTCCGCGTGTGCCACCAGCGCCCATTGCATCGGCGCGGCGGTGGAGCAGATCCAGCTCGGCAAGCAGGACATCCTGTTTGCCGGCGGCGCCGAAGAAGAACACTGGTCCATGGTCAGCATGTTCGACGCCATGGGCGCACTGTCGACCCGCTACAACGATACGCCGGAGCGCGCCTCGCGACCCTATGACGTGGACCGCGACGGCTTTGTGATGTCCTGCGGCGGCGGCTGTTTCGTGGTCGAGGAACTCGAGCACGCGCGCGCGCGCGGCGCGACGATTTACGCGGAAATCGTCGGTTATGGGGCTACCTCCGACGGTTACGACATGGTCGCGCCCTCCGGCGAAGGCGCGGCGCGCTGCATGCGCCAGGCGCTGGCAACGGTGAACGGTCCGATCGGCTACATCAACACGCACGGCACCAGCACCCCGGTGGGCGACGTCAAGGAAATCGGCGCCATTCTGGAAGTCTTCGGCCCGCAAACCCCGCCCATCAGTTCGACCAAATCGCTGTCAGGCCATTCACTGGGCGCGGCCGGTGTCCATGAAGCCCTCTTCAGCCTGTTGATGATGCGCGAAGGCTTCATCGCCGCCTCGGCCAATATCGACAACCTCGATCCCGCTGTCGCCGCCGCCAATATCGTCACCAAGCGTATGGATGGCGTCGATATGGAGCGGGTCATGTCGAACAGCTTCGGCTTCGGCGGCACCAACGCCAGCCTGGTGTTGCAGCGATATCGCGGCGGCTGAGCCTGAGCCCGAAGCCTAGGGGAGAGGGGACACAGCCGTCCCGAACGCTCGCAAGGCGCATTTGACTACACGGCGGGGCGATTCAGGCGCGGGGAGCGACCTGTGGTAGCGGGATTCCTGGCGGCATTCCTGGCGGAATTGTTCCGATGTCCAGCAGTCCGGCTCGTGCGACGGGGCCTGACCTCACCACCCTTAAAAAATCCCGCGCCGCTCGAGGTATTCCAGCAGGTTTTGCACACAGCCGTCGAGCTCGTCTGCTCCGGTATCGATCACCAATTCCGGATTGACCGGCGCCTCATACGCCGAATCGATGCCGGTGAAGTTGGGAATCTGCCCGGCGCGGGCCTTGCGGTAGAGACCCTTGGGGTCACGCTGCTCGCAGACCGCCAGCGAGGTGGCGACATGCACCTCGATGAACTCATCCGCGGGCAGCAAATCGCGCGCAAGCTGACGGTCGGCGCGAAACGGCGAGATGAATGCCGTCATTGCGATCAGACCAGCATCGACAAGCAGCTTTGCCACCTCGGCGATGCGCCGGATATTTTCCACCCGATCGGCGTCACTGAAGCCCAGATCCCGGTTGAGTCCGTGGCGAACATTGTCCCCGTCCAGCAGATAGCAGTGATGCCCGCGTTCAAACAGCGCCCGCTCCAGCGCGTTTGCCAGAGTTGATTTGCCCGCGCCACTGAGCCCCGTAAACCAGATCACACAGGGTTTCTGGCGTTTCTGGCGCGCGCGGTCCTCTTTAGACACCGCCGCCTGGTGCCAGGTCAGATTGGTACTCAAGAGCGCGTCTTCACTGAGCCGGGGAACCGGGCCCGACTAAAACGGGATATCGTCATCGAAACTGTCGAAGCTGGTGGGGTCTGGACCGGCGGGCGCGTGCCCACTGGCCCCGCTGCTCGCCTGCGCCGCGCGTGGCGGAGGGGTGAAGTCGCCGCCCTGCTGCCCCGTGGACATGCTGCCGCCACGGCCGTCCAGCATCTGCATTTCGTTGGCGACAATCTCGGTGGTGTAGTGCTTCTGGCCTTCCTTTTCCCATTGGCGGGTACGCAGGGAGCCCTCGACATAAACCTTGGAACCCTTTTTGAGGTATTCCCCGGCGATCTCCGCCAGCTTGTTGAAAAATACCACGCGATGCCACTCGGTGCGCTCTTTCTGCTCGTTGGTCTGCTTGTCGCGCCAACTTTCGGACGTGGCAAGGGTGATATTGGTCACCGCTCCGCCGCTGGGCATATAGCGCGTTTCCGGATCGTTGCCGAGATTGCCGATCAGTATGACTTTATTGATGCCGCGGGCCATCGCGAGAATCCCCTATCAAGATTGTTTGCCGCCGAGTCCAGTGTAACCACTGAACACGGACCCCGCCAACCGCAGTCTCCAGCATCTGCGGGCATGCTCGGATCACTTCACAAGTCCATCCGCCGCCCCAGGATGCGCTCCAGATGGACAGTGTCGAGCTTATCTTCGTCCACCTGGATATAGGCGACCTGATGGCTGGGGATATGAATCATATCCTCGACCCCTGGCACCACACCAACCAGATCTTCACGCCGGACCATGGTTTCCCCCGCCGACAGGGCCAACGTCAGACTGCGCAACCGACGTGGAGCGCGCATGGTACAGGCCACCGCAAACCATACCAGCGCGGCGCCACCGGCAAACCAGAACACGCTCTCCCCACCAAAGCGATGGGCGACCAGACCACCGAGTGCGCCGCCCGCGAACGCGCCCAGAAACTGGCTGGTGGAATAAATGCCGAGCGCCGTACCCTTGATACCCGGTGGGCACAGCTTGCTGACCAGGGACGGCAACGAGGCTTCAAGGAGATTGAATGCCATGAAAAACAGCAGCAAGCCCGTCGCCATCACCGCGAAATGGCTGCCGGCAAGGGCGAGCACAGCCTCGGCTACGGCGAGCAATGCGATGGCACCGAGAAATACCGGCTTCATGCGCCGCCGCGTTTCACCGTACCAGATGAACGGCACCATCAGAACAAAGCCTGCGCCCATGGTGCCCAGATAGAGATACCAGTGCCGGTCCCGATCAAAGCCAGCGACCTGTTCAAGCAGCACGGGCACCGATACCCAGGTCGCCATCTGGGCAAAGTGAAGCACGAAGATCCCCACATCGAGCCGCACGAGTTGGGAGTCGCGCAGCACCCGGCCCAGCATTTCGGGCATCGGCACCAGTTCGTGCGTCGAAACCCGGCCCGGTGTGGGAATCGACAGCAGCACCGGCAGCCCCAGAATACCCAGCGCCGCCGTCACCCAGAACACCGCCGACATCCCCCAGGCGGACGCGATCACCGGCCCCAGCGCCATCGCCACCGCGAACGATACCCCGATGCTGCCGCCAACCGCGGCCATGGCGCGGGTGCGTACCTGCTCGCGCGTGACATCCGCCAGCAATGCCATGATGACGCCCGCCACGGCGCCCGCGCCCTGAACCGCCCGCCCCAGCATCAGCTGGTACACGGTGTGCGCTTGAGCGGCGATAACCGATCCTGCCACAAACAGCAGGATGCCGATGATGATCAGCGGCTTGCGCCCGAAACGGTCGGAGGCGATGCCGAAGGGAATCTGCAACATGCCCTGGGACAGGCCGTAAATCCCCAAACACAGCCCTATGGTCGCAGCGGTCGCGCCGCTGTACTGCGGAGCGTTGAGCGCGAGCACCGGCAGCACCATGAACAAGCCGAGCATCCGCGTGGCATAGAGAAACACCAGGCCCAGCAGGGCACGCAGTTCGAGGGATGTCAGCATGCAGGGAACAGCGCTGCCGGGTAACCGGCGGGGCCGCTAGAATACTGAATGCCCCCCCAAAAGCAAAGGAAACGGCACGCCGCTCCCGCAGCGCCGGCGGAGCCGCGGCGGACAGCATCCCGGATCACCGCGCGCGGCTGCGCCGCCAGCGCTCGATCAACTGCCAGGAACGGGGACGCAGGCCGGCCGGGTCGGTGAAAGACACGCCGGCGCCATAGCATTCCCCGAGGAAATTGATATAGCGCCGCGGCGTCGGGGTGACCGACCGCGGCGACACCCCGTGGATGGCCCAGGGCGAGTTGAGCCACATCACCAGGGTATTCGGCACATAGGCCACGCGTTCGGCTACCTCCACGGCTTCGGGTTTTACCCGCGAGCCCCGCGCCACCGGGCACTGCCCGGGCTTGACCCGATACAGCTCGAGCTCGCCACCCGTAGAACTGTCATCCACCTGACGAAAATAGAGCAGGGCAGCGAACAGCTTGGCGGGATTGTCGAGATGCGGGCCACGCACCGAGGACGGTGTCGTCACCGGGCTGTTCATGCCGAACTGGCAGTCGAGCGCAACATCGGCAGTGAAATTGGCGACATTGCCTTTTTTCCCCGGCTGCCGAAGCACGGTCGCAAAGTCCTCCGGCGCCTTGCCGAAAGCGTCGCGAATACCGGGGTGCAGGGCGGCCATCACATCGTCCCACAGGGCATGAATCCGGCGGAAGAATTCGGCCGAGGTGTGATAGGCAAAAAACTCGCGCCACAGGGGCGCGATACGCGGACTGGCAACCACCTCCGCGGCTGCGAGTTTGTAGAGCCGGTTGTTGGCGAGCGGACCCGGCCCGGCGACATCGGCGAGCGCCGGATAGGAACGCTCCAGTTCTTCATACAGATCCGCAGGCAAGGCATCCGGTACCACCAGATGGGGAAAGGGATCGTGCCGGATGGCGGCTTTGTCAATCCGGCTCGGCAGGCAACACAGGTCATTGACGCCGGTACTTTCCCTCGTTAAAACAGCCTGTCCCACAACAAGTCCTCCCAAACACGGACCCACGCACGGATTCGGCTATTTTCCGCAGCCTCGTCCGCTACGCGCAAGCATCGCGCGCAATCTCCCGATCAGACTCGGCCGTAGCGGTCCTCAAAACGCACGATATCGTCTTCGCCGAGATAAGCCCCGGTCTGTACTTCAATGAGTTCCAGCGAAAGTTTTCCCGGATTGGCCAGGGAATGCCGGGTTCCTATGGGAATGTAGATGGATTCATTCTCGGCGAGCAGGCTTTCGCGTCCGTCCAGCGTGACCTGTGCAGTGCCCGCCACTACGATCCAGTGCTCGGCGCGGTGATGGTGCATCTGGGTCGAGAGGCTGGCACCAGGCTCCACCAGGATGCGCTTGACCTGGAAGCGGTGGCCGGCATCCAGGGTGTCGTAACTGCCCCAGGGCCGATACACCTGGCGATGCGTTTCCTCTTCGGAACGCGCGGCGGTCGCCAGTTGCGCCACCAGTTGCTTGAGACCGCCGATGCGATCGCGCGGTGCCACCAGTACGGCGTCCTTGGTTTCCACCACCACGGTATCGCGCAATCCCAGGGTTGCCAGCAACCGATGCTCGGAACGCAGCAGATTGTTGCTGGAATCGATCTGCAACACGTCGCCGCGACAGGCGTTGCCGTCGGCATCCTTGTCCGCCAGTTCCCAGAGCGCCGCCCAGGAGCCGACATCGTTCCAGGGGCTGTGCAGCTCCACCACGGCGGCGGCATCGGTGTGCTCCATCACCGCGTAGTCGATGGAATCGGCGGGGCAGGCGGAAAATGCCTCCACATCGACGCGCACGAAATCGCCATCCCGCGTTCTACCCGCGGCGGCTCGCTCGCACGCGGCGAGAATCTCGGGCCGATGGCGACCCAGCTCGGCGAGAAAACGGCTCGCCCGAAACACAAAAATACCGCTGTTCCAGTAATAATCGCCCGTTTCCAGATAGGCGCGTGCGGTATCGGCGTCAGGCTTTTCGACAAAGGCGGCCACCTCGTACACGGACTCCTCGCGCGACAACAGCGCGCCGCGCCGAATGTAGCCATAGCCGGTTTCGGCGGCCACTGGCGCAATCCCGAAGGTCACCAGGCGCCCACGTTCGGCCTGGTGCGCCGCCGCGGCCACGGCGGCATGGAAGGCCGCGACGTCGGCGATCACATGGTCCGCCGCCAGCACCAGCAGCAGCGGATCGGCCCCGGTCGCAGCCTGGGCGTGGAGCGCCGCCAGCGCCACCGCGGGTGCCGTGTTGCGCGCCACCGGCTCCAGCAGGATGGCGTCAACGGCCCCGCCCCAGACACGAGCCTGTTCCGCGGCGATAAAGCGATGCTCCTCGTTGCACACCAGCACGGCAGGCCCGAGCGCAAGCCCGTCAATGCGTTCAAGCGTCGCCTGCAGCATTGGCTGATCACCGACCAGGGGCAGAAACTGCTTCGGAAACAGACGCCGCGACAGCGGCCACAGACGGGTACCGGCGCCGCCGGCCATCACTACGGGAACTATCATCGGGACGCGCCGCTCCGCGGATCGGGGGAAACGGCGCTATCTTAACCTCGGCCGGCCACCGGCACATTGCCAGGCACTGACCTGCCACAAATCAGCCATGAGCGAACTCACATGGTGCGCTGCCGCGTGCGGTGATTACAATGCGCGGTTGATCGGCAACCGCAGCGAGCATCCGTCATGAAGCATATCGGGATTCGCGGTGCCCGCACCCACAACCTCAAGAACATCGACCTGACGCTGCCCCGGGATCGCCTGATCGTGATCACCGGGCTGTCCGGTTCGGGCAAGTCGTCGCTCGCCTTCGACACCCTCTACGCCGAGGGCCAGCGGCGCTATGTGGAGTCTTTGTCGGCCTATGCCCGGCAATTCCTCTCGATGATGGAAAAACCCGATGTGGACCACATCGAGGGGCTGTCGCCGGCGATCTCCATCGAGCAGAAATCCACCTCCCACAACCCGCGCTCCACCGTGGGCACCATCACCGAAATCTACGACTACCTGCGCCTGCTCTACGCCCGCGTGGGCGAGCCGCGCTGTCCCGATCACGATCGGCCGCTCGCCGCCCAGACCGTCACCGAGATGGTGGATCAGGTGCTGGCACTGCCCGAGGACACCCGCCTGCTGCTGCTCGCCCCGATGGTGCGCGAGCGCAAGGGCGAGTATCAGCAACTGTTCGAGCAACTGCGGGCGCGCGGTTTCATCCGGGTGCGTATCGACGGCACTGTCCACGAGCTCGATGAGACGCCGAAGCTCGCCAAGAACCGCAAGCACAGCATCGAGGTGGTGGTGGATCGCCTGCGGGTCAAGCCGGAATTGCGGCTGCGGCTCACCGAATCCTTCGAAACCGCGCTGAAACTCGCCGAGGGACTCGCGGTGGTGAGCTTCATGGACGGCGACCAACCGGAGCGCCTGTTCTCGGCGCGCTTTGCCTGCCCGATCTGCAACTACAGTATCGACGAACTGGAACCGCGGGTTTTTTCCTTCAACAATCCCTCTGGCGCCTGCCCCACCTGCGACGGCCTGGGAGTGCGCCAGTTCTTCGATCTCGATCGCGTCATCCAGCACCCGGAGGCGAGCATTTCGGAAGGCGCGATCCGCGGCTGGGACCGCCGCAATCTGTTCTACTTCAACATGCTGACGTCGCTCGCCGAGCACTACGGCTTTGCCATCGACACGCCATTCGCGGAACTCGACCCCCGCCACCAGCAGCTGATCCTGTTCGGCAGCGGCGAAGAAGAAATCACCTTCAACTACGTCAACGAGCGCGGTACCGTGTTCAAACGCACGCACCGTTTCGAGGGCATCATCCCCAACATGGAACGGCGCTATCGCGAGACCGATTCCGCCGGCGTGCGCGAGGAGCTGGTCAAGTATCTCAGCACCCAGCGCTGTCCCGAATGCGAGGGGATGCGCCTCAACCGCGCCGCGCGGCACGTCTTTGTGGATGGCCGCTCGCTGCCCGCCGCGACGGCGCGCACCACCGGCGAGCTGGCCGAGTACTACGCCCAGCTGGAACTGCCGGGACAGAAAGGCGAAATCGCCGGCAAGATCCTCAAGGAAATCCGCGACCGCCTGCATTTTCTGGTGGATGTGGGACTCAATTACCTGACCCTGGATCGCAGCGCCGATACCCTGTCCGGCGGCGAGGCGCAACGCATCCGGCTCGCCAGCCAGATCGGCGCCGGGCTGGTCGGCGTCATGTACATCCTCGACGAACCTTCCATCGGGCTGCACCAGCGCGACAATGCGCGCCTGCTCACCACCCTCACCCGGCTGCGCGATCTCGGCAATACCGTGATCGTGGTGGAGCACGACGAAGAAGCGATCCGCAGCGCCGATCATGTCGTCGACATGGGTCCCGGCGCCGGTGTGCACGGCGGCCGCGTGGTGGCCCAGGGCAAGGTGGCCGATATCATCGCCGCGCCCGATTCCCTCACCGGCGACTACCTGGCGGGCCGCAGGGCGATCCCCGTGCCGGCGGCGCGCACTCCGGTCAATCCCGCGCGCCTGCTGCGGATTCTGGGTGCCAGCGGCAACAATTTGCGCAACCTCGACGTCGAGATACCGCTCGGGTTGCTCACCTGCATCACCGGGGTTTCGGGCTCGGGCAAATCCACACTCATCAACGAGACCCTGTTCCCCCTCGCCGCCACCGCGCTCAACAAGGCGACCACCTTGCACCCCGCGCCCCATCGCGAGATCAGCGGACTGGAGCACCTCGACAAGTGCGTGGACATCGACCAAAGCCCCATCGGCCGCACGCCGCGCTCCAACCCCGCCACCTACACCGGCATCTTCACGCCGATCCGCGAACTGTTCGCCGGCACCCCGGAAGCGCGCTCGCGCGGCTACCTGCCCGGGCGCTTCAGTTTCAACGTCAAGGGCGGCCGCTGCGAAGCCTGTCAGGGCGATGGCGTCACCAAGGTCGAGATGCATTTTCTGCCGGACATCCATGTGCTGTGCGAAGTCTGTGGCGGCAAGCGCTACAACCGCGAGACCCTGGAGATTCTCTACAAGGGCAAGAGCATTCACGAAGTGCTGGAAATGACGGTGGAAGACGCGCGCGCCTTCTTCGACGCCATCCCCGCCATCGCCGGCAAATTGCAGACCCTGATGGATGTGGGCCTTTCCTACGTGCGCCTGGGCCAGTCGGCCACCACGCTCTCCGGCGGCGAGGCGCAGCGCGTGAAGCTGTCGCGGGAATTATCCAAGCGCGATACCGGCAGTACGCTCTACATTCTGGACGAACCCACCACCGGCCTGCATTTCCACGACATCCAGCAACTGCTCGGCGTGCTGCACCGCTTTCGCGATCACGGCAACACCGTGGTGGTGATCGAACACAATCTCGATGTCATCAAGACCGCCGACTGGATCATCGATCTGGGTCCCGAGGGCGGCAGTGGCGGCGGCCTGGTACTGGCCACCGGTACCCCGGAAGACATTGTGCGCTGCCCCGAGTCCCACACCGGGCGGTTTCTCAAATCCTTGCTCGGCACCCGCAAAACCCGGCGTCGTGCCTAACGCGGATATTTCACCGGTTTTCGCCTGATGCACTGTCGAGGCGCGTCGGCTTGGCAAATACCGCACTTACCTCGGCGCAGACCTGCTCACAGGGAATTCCTGATTTTCGGGCAAAGCTCCCGCGCCCCCCGTTGTTAGTCAGCGTGCCGGGGCAGCACTCAGGGTGGGTTACGGGGAGAGCGCAAGTGGTGGTCGTAGTAGGCGTGGAACTCCTTCTGCGCCTGGTTCCCGTGCAGGAAGATGTCCTAGGCATCCACATTCAGAATCAGTTCGGCTGGCGGCTGGCGGTTGGCGGTTGGCGGTTGGCGGTTGGCGGTTGGCGGTTGGCGGTTGGCGGTTGGCGGTTGGCGGTTGGCGATGCGATGCGATGCGATGCGATGCGATGCGATGCGATGCGATGCGATGCGATGCGATGCGATGAATTGATCGACCGACACTTGATTGAGCGCAACAAGATCGCTGCGCCTGACGGCGTTTCCAGGTCGGAGATACCCATGCATTACCTTGAAACCCGCATCTCAGCTACGTTTTCAGCCTCCAGGTTGATACGTTAACCGGACAAAAATGGTTATATAAATTTTAGTAAATATTCTTTTACAGAATATTTGACGATCTCTAAGATGCGCCCCATTACTTCAGAAATGCTGCACATGTCCGGGTCCACGCCATCTGCTGACAAAGCGTCTCTGCTCACGCCAGCACTCGCACTGCAGCTTACTGCGGTACTGGACCGACTCAGGTTTGGCTTTGTAGAGATTACCGTTCACGAGGCGCGCAAGGATTTGCGGCGCTCGACCGAAGCGGCTTGATCGGGTACCGAAACCGTGACTTCCCCAATCCAGCGACCCGACGCACTCACGGACCACTCGTCGCGCGGGGATGCCGTCGTCCCGCGCGGTGCTTTCAACGGCGAAACCGCCGCGTTTTGCCGCTTTTCCGGCCAGAGCCGACAACGGCATGGCTCCTTTCCATCAAAGGAGCATTTCCATGCGAACCTCTACGGCCACAAGGCCGCTCTATTTTTTGAAAAGTGCCCTTCTCGCTGTATCGATCGGCGTGCTTGCGGGCGGAAACGATAGCTGGGGCGGCAGCGACTCCCCATCTGCATCGACGCTGCGGCCCCCATCCGGGGCGTCGCCGCCGCCCTCATTTGCGGGGAAACCGCGGCCGCCATTTGCGGGGAAACCGCACAGCCGGCCCAACATCCTGTTTTTGCTGGCTGATGATCTGGGTTTTTCTGACCTGGGCGCGTTCGGTGGCGAGATCTCCACGCCCAATCTGGACACGCTGGCCGCCGAAGGCCGCCTGCTGCTCAACCACCACAGCGCCTTCACCTGTGCGCCGACGCGGGCCATGATCAATGCCGGTACGGATCAACACGTCACCGGCATCGGCAACCAGTTGATCAAGCCTTTCCAGCTCGGGCAGCCCGGCTACGAGGGTTTCCTCAATGATCGCTCACTCTACCTTGCCGAACTGCTTCGCGACGGGGGATACCACACCTACATCGCCGGCAAGTGGCATCTCGGCGAAGACGAAGGCCACCTGCCCCCCGATCGTGGTTACGAGCGCTCCTTCGTGCTGCTGCCCGGGGCCGCCAACCATTTCGGGCCGCGCCCCGACGCTCCCGTGCCTTCCGACACCGCGCAGCTCGGCGGTTTCCTGCAGATTGCCTATCGGGAGGATGGCCAGCCGGTCACCCCGCCGCCGGATTTCTTTTCGACGAGTTTCTACACCGACAAGCTCATCGAGTACATCGAATCCAACCGCGGCGACCGGCAGCCCTTCTTCGCGTTTGCCACTTATACGGCGCCCCATTGGCCACTGCAGGCTCCCGACGACTACATCGACCGCTATCAGGGACGGTACGACGACGGGTGGGAGGTCCTCCGACAGGCCAGGGTGGAACGCCAGAAGGCGCTGGGTTTGTTTCCGGCTGACTTTGTCGCGCATCAGCCGCTGCCAGAGACGGCCGTCCTGCCGCCGAATCCGCTGCTGGGGCAGGAAAGCCCACAGGAGCTGCCAGACTGGGAGTTACTGAGCGCAGCGCAGCGGGCTCTTTTTGCGCGACGGATGGAGGTCTACGCCGCCATGGTCGAGCATCTGGACGCCGAGATTGGCAGGCTGATCCGCTACCTGAAGCAGACCGGGCAGTACGACCGCACTCTGATTGTCTTCCAGTCGGATAACGGCTCTGAAGGCGGCAACTGGGACGACCCGGAAGGCCACGACAACAGCCTCGAAAACCTCGGGCGCCACGGGTCCTATATCGGCCTTCTGGGCCGCTGGGCCGAGGCCACCTCGGCGCCATTTCGACCCTGGAAATCGCATGCGTCGGAAGGCGGTCATTCGGTCCCAACCATCGTGCGTCTGCCCGGCCAGGTGAGCGCGCGCGCGCCGGTGACGGCCCTCACCGCGATCCAGGACTGGCTGCCCACCTTCCTCGAGGTGGGGGGCATCAAGAACCCCGGCAGACGCTACAAGGGACGCGAGGTCAACCCCATCACCGGGGTTTCGCTGCTGGCGTTGCTCGATGACCGCGCCGCAGACGTCCGTGGCCCCAACTACGTGCTCGCCAACGAGCAGGACAACAATCGCTTTGTGCAGAAGGACGGCTGGAAGGCACTGTTCAACAGCCCGCCCGTCGGAACCGGCCACTGGCAGCTGTTCGACCTGCTCAACGATCGGGGCGAAACCACCGACCTTGCGGATGAGCGGCCCGACGTGCTCGACGACCTGCTGGTGGAGTGGGAAACCTACGTCGATCGCTTTGGCGTCATCCTGCCGCCGAAAGGCGACTCGCCGTGATCGCGTGGACGGGCAAGCGTGCTGCGGCGGCGATACTGGCGGTCGGCGCGGCGACGTTTCTTACCATCATCCTGATCGGGGCGGCTCCGGCCCCCTCGTCGGAAACCGCACTGGGGAGCCTTGCCGCGTGTCGCGTATACGGGGGGATCCCTCGCAGCTGGCCGGACCAGCCGGTGGCCGGTATGCGGCGGGTGAAAATCGGGGATGGCGTTCTGTGGGTGGACCGCACCGAGGTCACCAATGCGCAGTTCTCAGCCTTCGTGGAAGCTACTGGCTACCGCACGCTGGCGGAGCGGCGGGGAAGTTCGACGGTCTTCGTCGGCAGTCAGGATGCGTGGCCGGCGAGCGATGCCCCCGCGACATGGTGGCAACTGCGCGGTGGCGCAAGCTGGAGATACCCGGCCGGACCGCAGGATACCATCGCCAAGCCGAATCACCCGGTGGTTCACGTAGCGCGCGCTGACGCCGTTGCCTATGCCGAATGGCTCGGGAACCGACTTCCCACCGAAGAGGAATGGGAGCTGCTGGTGGGCGGTGCGGATGCTGCCCGCACCGTACCGAGTCGCGCCCCGCCGAAGGATGCGGCGGGGCGCCCGCTGGCCAATTTCTGGCAGGGCATATTCCCGTTGCACGATTCCGCAGACGACGGGTTTTCCGGCACGGCGCCGGTCGGCTGCTTCCCGCCCGGTGGTGGAGGCCTGTTCGATGGCATCGCCAATGTCTGGGAATGGACCGCCAGTGAGGTCGAGCCGGTAACGGGTGCCGTAGGCCGGGTGGAGAACCTGCCCGATTGGCCGGCATCGTCGGCGCGCCTCGGCGTGATCCGCGGCGGCTCGTATCTGTGCTCGGAAAACTACTGCGCGCGTTACCGCGTGAGCGCCCGGCAACCTGTCGATCCGGAAACCACGGCGGTGCACGTCGGATTCCGTACGGTGCGTGACGCCCACGCTTTGTGACTCGGCCGGCGACCCATCCGACGGCCGGTTCTCCGAAATGCTTTTCCACCCGGTCTTGGGTAACGAAGCTTCCTCATGGATCGCCCGACCAGTCGATTTGAGGGACTGCCTTTCAACTGCCTGCTAGGCGGCCGTCGCTGTCAGGCTGGTCTCCTCGCCACGACCGTCGACGGTGATGAGGCGGACCGGCCGTCTCCACACCTTCTGAACATAGTTCAACACATGCCGCGCGCGCTCCGCATCAAGGCCGCGTCCGTCGTCGCGATAGTGGTGGCGCAGGGTCAGGCTGCCGTCACCGCCCAGATCTTCCACTGCCACCCGGGGGGCACCGAAGTTGAACTTGGGCGCCAGAATGGTCTCGCGCAACTGGTCGATCGTCGACTCCGTCACGCGCACCGCGCCCTCGCGACTCGCCGAATAAACAAACAGATCCAGATCGTCGGCAATCTCGGCGGTCAGATAATTGCGGATGAATCCGAAGTCGTCCTCCTGCTGCATGATCTCCCGCGCCGCGGTGAATCCGCGCTCCGCGATCAAACGTTCCCAGAGCACATAACCCAGATGGTAGGGATTGATGCGCAGTGCGACCTGCTTGTCGCCGGCATGGGGACTGACCACATCGGAATGCGTCTTCATGCAGTCCACATAGAACTGCGAGGGCAGGAAATCGGCTTCGCGCAGCAGCCGCGAATGCCAGTAACTGGCCCAGCCTTCGTTCATGATCTGGCAGTTGAACACCGGCTGGAAGTACCAGGATTCCTTGCGCACCGCGAGAAAAATATCGCGCTCCCAGTCTTCCATCTCGGGCGCGTACTGCGCAATGAACCAGAGCAAGTCCCGCTCCGGGCGCGGCGGAATGTGCAGCGGTTCCGGCCGCGAGGCCACCGGGAGGACCTCTGCGCCGGGCAGACGCGCATAGCGGCCGCGAAAATCCGCTTCCCCCGGCTCCCGGACCCCGGGCGGGGAAAGCCGTTTATATCGCTCGCGGTTGAGCGGCAGATCGGTATCGATGTGCGGCTCCAGGGCCAGCGCCGCGTCGAGCACCCATTCGACGCGCTGCTCGCCCTGCGCATTGATCGCTTCCTGGATGCGATGGGCATGGGCCGCCGCCTGCTCCACGATGTGATAGCCCACTGCCTCCTGGCTGCGCACGAACGCCATGTTGTTGCGGGAGAAATCCGCGTGCCCCAGCACATGGGCGACCACCAGGGTGTTTTCCTCGATACTGTTGGTATCGACCAGGTAGGCATGATTGGGATTGCCGGGAAACACCACTTCGAAAATCCGCGAGTGACCCATGCGATGCTGGATCATCTGGTACACCCAGCGCACGCCGAACGACCAGTGCGGCATCCGCACCGGGAGGCCGTACACGGCCACCTCCATCATGAAACTGGCCGGCACCACCTCGAAATCCACCGGGTGATAGACGAGCCCCTGCGCGGCGGCCAGAGTTTCCAGTTGCGGAATGTACTGATCGAGTCGCGAAGGCATCTCAGGAGACTCCGGTGCGGGTTGCCTGATCGGTGAAAAACGCCTTGATCGCCGGCCAGATATCGGCGTCCTCACTCAGCATGTAACTGCCCACCGGCAGATCATCCGCCGCGAGGCGCTGCCAGATAGCCGCAATCTCGGTATCCATGTGGCGGTGACTGTGCTGGGATACCTCGGCATAGCCGGCGAAGTTCATCAACGGCAGCAGGCGCTGCAATTCCGCCGTGGCGGCACTGCGGTCCTCGCTGAAGTTGTGACCATCGGTGGCATAAAACAGATAGCAGTTGTAACGCGCCGGATCGAAGCGCGTGATCAGGATTTCGCGCGCTCTGGCGAAGCCGGTCGAACTCTTGGTGCCGCCTTCACCGCGCACCTGGAAAAACTGCTCCTCGGCGAATTCCCAGGCATCGACGGTGTGGGCGACAAACACCGTCTCGACGCTGGTGTACTGGCGGCGAATCCCCTGCAACGCCCAGAAGAAAAATGTCTTGGCGAGTTTCCGGCAGTGCTCATCCATGCTGGAAGACACATCGAGCACGAAAAACACCACCGCACTCGCGCTCGGCTTGGGGCGCCGAGCGAGTTGCCGAAAGCGGAGGTCGTCGTTGCCGATGGGAATCCGGCTGTCGGGCTGCACAGTGCGCCGTTTTACCGCTTCCTTGAGGGTGCGGCGGCGATCCAGCCGGGAGCGCGCGCCGCGCTTGTCCCAGCCCTCGCGGACATAGACATCCTCTTCGATCGAAGTACCCGCGCGGGGCTGCAAATTGGGCAGCTCCAACTCCTCCCACAGCCAGTCGAGGATGTCGTCAATCTGGAATTCCAGCACGAAACTGATCGGGCCTTCGCCTTCGCCACCTCCGGCATCCGCACCCGTCCCGGGCTGACCGGAACGCAACACATCGCCCGGCTTCACGCTCTTGCCCTGCCCCGCGCCTTCCTCATGGTCCTGATCGCGGAGTCGGAAGCGGTGGTGCTCCAGGAACCGCACGGGCACCTTGACGGTGCGATCGCGCGGATTGCTCAACACATCGGATCCCGCCACCAGTTCGGGCAGATGGTCCCGCACCGCCTGCCGGACCTTCGCGTTGTGACGCAACCAGTCGCGCGTGCCGCGGGAAAACAAATCGTACCAGCGCCCCAGTCCGTTGCGGGCTTCACCATCCGTGAACGACATCATACGAACGCCCCTTCAGGTTTATTCCTGAGACAGTAGCGTGGTGACGTAATTCAGTGCTTCGCGCGCACTGTGCCGGTCATAGCCGTAATCGCTGATCAGGCGCTCCTCAACCGCGGCGATTTTTTCCCGCGCATCCTCGTCCGGTCGGGCAATGGAGGACACCAGGCGCAGCACGTCGCGGCGCTCCTCGAACAGGTATTTTTCCATTGCCTCCTTGAGTCGGGAGTGGGAGTCAAGCGAAAAGCTCTCGCCCTTCTTGTAGGCCACCATGGCCTTGCGTACCACCTCCTGACGGAAGGTCTGCTTGCCGGCATCGGACACATTGATTTTCTCCTCGACCGCGCGCAAAAAGCGTTCGTCGGGCGCGCGCGTTTCGCCAGTGATGGGATCGGAAACCTCCCGGTTGTCGAGCGCGGCTTCCACTTCGTCGAGATACTTGCCCAACAGACTTTCGCTCTCCTCCTCGAACGATACGAAGAGGGCCTTGTGGACATCTTCCTTCACCCAGTGGTTGTAAAAATCCTTCCGTGTGGTGACCAGAAAATCCACCCACTGGCGACGCTGCTTGGCATCGATGCGGGCATCGTTTTCGATCGCTTCCTTCAACGTTACCAGAACCTCCATGCTGGTAAGACTTTTCGCCTCGGACCGGGAAATGGCGTTTGAAAGAGCGTTGACGACGAAACGCGGCGACACCCCGGACAGCCCCTCTTCTTCCTGCTCGGCGCTGATGCGTTGCAATTCGGAGCGCGCAAAGCCTTCGACATCCTCGCCAGCGTACAGACGCACTTTCTTGGAGCTGTCCAGGTCCTCACGCTCCGAAGGCTTCACGCGGGAGAGAATCGAAAACACCGCAGCGACCTTGAGCGTGTGGGGATCGAGATGCACTTCACGGAACATAGGCGCCTGGGCAATCAGCTTGGCGTAGATCCTGGCCTCGTCCAGATAACTCAGCGCATAGGGCACCTGCACGATGACCATGCGATCGAGCAGCGCCTCGTTTTCCTTTTCCTGAAGAAACTTGCGGAACTCGGCCAGATTGGTGTGCGCGACGATGGTTTCATCGACATGAATCAGGGGAAAGCGCGAGACTTTTACGTTGCGCTCCTGGGTCAGCGTCAGCAGCAGATAGAGAAACTCGCGTTTCACCTTGAGGATCTCGATCATTTCCAGCAAACCGCGACTGGCGGAATACACCGCCCCGGACCAGGACCAGGCGCGTGGATCGCCCTCATCGCCATAGTCCGATACCTTGGAAAGATCGACGGAGCCGATCAGGTCGGCGATATCCGCCGTGGTGGGATCGTGGGGTGCGTAGGTACCGACGCCCATGCGCCGAGCTTCGGACAGGAATATCCGCTCCACGGGATAGCGCATGAAATCGCCGCCGTATTCGTTCTCGAGTACGGATTGCGCCCAGGGCGACGGATCACCCTGGATATCGACGCCATAGGTCTCGCGAAACTCCGCGCGCAGGCTGTAGGGCACCAGATTGAGCGGATTTTCATGGAGCGGCGATCCCTGCAACCCATAGATCGCGCCTTCGTCGGTGAGGCTGTATTCCTCGATACCGCGCTTGAGCAGTATCACCAGGCTCGACTTGCCGCCCGAGGGAGGTCCCAGCAACAGCAACAGCCGGCGCCCGACTTCGGAGCCGGCGCTGGCTGCCTTGAAATAGTCGACCACGCGCTGCAGCGGTTTGTCGATGCCGAACAGTTCGTGGGAAAACAGCCGGAAATGGTTGTCGTCGGCTTCTTTCTGTTCCCGGCGCTGCATCCAGCGCAGCATGTCCCAGACGTATTGATGACTGGAGCGGGTCACCAGCCGGGATTGGGGTCCGACGATATCCCGCACGAATTCGGCAAAGGTTCCGCGCCACTGTTTCGCCTGGTGTTCGCGGGTGAAGGTAGACAGGGATTCGATGAACTTTTCACTATTCGCACCGCTCGCCATACGCTAAATCTCCCACCATGGTGGACAGTTTCAGTCGGTGGCGCTTTTGCCGTGGAAATTGCGCCACCCTACTTAGAGCTCGCTGCCATCCTTTCCGTTCAGGGTATAACGTCGCGCCACATTGGGAAACACTGCTCGGCACAGTTCGCCGACCGTTCTCCCGGTGGCGGTCCGCTCCCATCCCGGTTCCCACTTCGCTCTTCCCGAAGCGGGACGAACGCGGTTCGGCCCTGCGCTGTAAACACACGCAAGACTCAAGCCACTTTATGGAAAAATGGCGTCAACGGTTCCCGGGGATCGACAGCCAGCATTTGCGCGGCGCGCGGCCGCCTCGGCGCCCGGGACGGTGATCGCCCGCCGGTCAGAAACGGCGGCGCGGCACTGTCCTGGCGCACCGGAACCTAGCGGGATGGAAGTTCCTTGCGCATGTTTGCCGCAAAGGCGAGAAAATAATCCAGACTGGCGGGGTTTTTCATGGCATCGCGGTTGGCCGCCTTCTCCGGGGCGACGCCCATGAGGATTTTCTTGACCGGCGTCTCCATCTTCTTGCCGGTCAGCGTGTAGGGCACTTCGTCGATCTGGAAGATGGCATCCGGCACATGGCGGGGCGAGAAATTGGTCCGCAGCGATTGATTGATCGCGGTCTTGATATCGACATCGAGCTCCAGTCCGGGCTTGAGCTGGACGAACAGGGGCAGATAATGCCCGCCGCCAGGCAGCTCGATACTGACCGCGAGACTGTCGGCAACGGCGTCGACCAGTTCGACGCCCCGGTACACCTCGCTGGTGCCGATACGGACACCGCCCCGGTTCAGGGTGGAGTCCGAGCGGCCCAGAATCTGGATCGTGCCCTGATCGGACACCCGCATCCAGTCGCCATGGCGCCAGCGCCCGGGGTAGTCCTCGAAATAACTCTCCCGGTAGCGCCGCTCGCCGGGGTCGTTCCAAAAATAAATCGGCATCGACGGCATGGGTTCCATGACCACCATCTCACCGACCTCGCCCACCAGCGTATTGCCCGCTTCATCGAGGGCGCGCACATCGACGCCCAGCAGCGCGCACTGGATTTCGCCGGCGTGCACCGGCAACAGCGGACAGCCGCCGACGAAAGCCGAGGCGATATCGGTACCGCCGCTCATGGAGAGCAACCAGAGATCGGGCTTGACGCTGCGGTAGACCCATTCGAACGCTTCTTCCGGCAGTGGCGAGCCTGTTGAGCCCATCACGCGCAGGGACGTCAGATCGAAGTCCCCGCCCGGCTTGAGCCCGGCCTTCATGCAGGCGATCAGGTATGCCGCGCCGGTTCCGAAGTGGGTGAGGCGGGCGCGTTCGGCCAGGGCCCAGAGACGGTTTTGATCGGGATAGCCGGGGTTGCCGTCGTAGATCACCGGCACCGCGCCCAGCAGCAGCACCGACAGGCCGATATTCCACATCACCCAGCCAGTGGTGGAGTACCAGAAAAACCGGTCTCCCGGCTTCACATCGCAATGCAGACCCAGATGCTTGAGCTGCTCCAGCAGCACACCGCCGTGGCTGTGGGTGATGGCTTTGGGAATGCCGGTGGTGCCGGAGGAATACAGCACCCAGAGCGGATGCTCGAAGGGCAACGACTCGAAATGCAGGGGGCCTGCGGATTTCGCGAGCACCTGCT
>JBFXFL010000020.1:43380-47803 GCA_050179115.1 Porticoccaceae bacterium
CCGCCGTGGCTGTGGGTGATGGCTTTGGGAATGCCGGTGGTGCCGGAGGAATACAGCACCCAGAGCGGATGCTCGAAGGGCAACGACTCGAAATGCAGGGGGCCTGCGGATTTCGCGAGCACCTGCTCCCAGGCATCGACTCCGGGGAGTCCGCAACGCCCGGCACCGCCCCGGTGATCGATCAGCAGGACGCGTTCGAGACTCGGCAGCGCGGCCTGCAGCTGCCCCAACTCCGCCACGCGGTCGATGGTCTTGCCGTTGTAGCCGTAGCCATCCACGGCGATCAATACCTTGGGCGCGATCTGCTGGAAGCGATCCACGACACTGTTGGTGCCGAAGTCGGGCGAGCAGCTCGACCACACGGCGCCGATGGCGCTCGCGGCCAGAAAGGCGACCAGCGCCTCGGGAATGTTGGGCAGGTAAGCGACCACCCGATCGCCCGGCACCACGCCGAGACCGCGCAGATAAGCGGCGACCGACGCCACCCGGGCTTCCAGATCGGCCCAGCTCAGTTCGCGCGGATCGCGCTGTTCGTCCGCCGCCAGCAGGGCGGGACGCTCGTCGCTGCGGCCGCGAAAAATGTGTTCGGCAAAATTGAGGCTGGCGCCGGCAAACCACTGCGCCCCCGGCATGGCGTGGCTCGACAGCACGCGCGCGACGGGTGTACTGGACTGCACCTGATAGTAATCCCAGATGCTCTGCCAGAAGGCTTCCAGATCGGCGACCGACCAGCGTTGCAGGGCGGCGTAATCGGCGAATGTCAGCCCGCGCGTCTCCGCCAGCCAGTTCATATAGGCAGTCATGTTGGTCTGCTGCCGAAACTCGGCAGAGGGTTCCCAAAGCAGTTTCATCAAACCTCCGGGTGGAATCCAGTATCCGTGTCGAGCTCGGCGGCGCCCAGAAAGGGCCGGCCGAAATTGTGGGAGCGGCCCCGCAACTGGATGATGCGGCGGCCGTTTTGATCGGTGACATCGACATCCACCAGACTCGCGGAGCTGCCCTGGTGACTCACCACGGCGGTGGCGGTGAGCACGTCGTTCAGCGTCGCGGGCCGCAGATAATCGATCGCGCAATGCACACCGACCCCAGCCTGGTTGGTGGAAGAGCAGGCGACCGCAAAGGCGACATCGGCGAGGGTAAAGCTGGTCCCGCCATGGCAGTTGCCCAGCGAATTGAGCATCTCCGGACCCACCCTGAGCGACAACCGCGCACGACCGGGCGCCACCTCGAGCAACACGATGCCCAGCCGCGCCACCGTGGGGTCCCGCTCCAGCACTGCGGCCGCGCAACGGCGGGCGATGTGCGCACTCGGGTCGTCATTCACAGCCAATTGCTCCTGTCGCATGGGTGCCCGCATTGTAGGGATTTTGCCGGGTCCGCTCATCCGGCCCCGGGGGCCGCGAGACTCCAACGCCGCTCGGGCGCGCTGCTACAATCGCGCCCCGTTTTGGCCGTGCGACCCAGGTGCAGCGACTCAACCCCGAACAGGCGCGCGCGATACGGCACCGCGGCGGACCCTTGCTGGTACTGGCTGGCGCGGGCAGCGGCAAGACCAGCGTGATCACCCATCGCATCGCGCATCTGATCGAATCGGGAATGGTCGCCGCCCGTCACATCGCCGCCGTAACCTTCACCAACAAGGCAGCGCGCGAGATGAAGCAGCGCGTCGCGGCGCAATTGTCGGGGCGCGCCGGCAAGGGCCTGACCATATCCACCTTTCATCACCTGGGGCTCGGTATCCTGCGCCGGGAGCTGGCGCTGCTCGGGCTGCGCCCGGGCTTCAGCCTGTTCGACGCCGACGACAGCCGCAATCTGCTCCAGCAGTTGCAGATCGTCGACGACGCGGCGCCCCTCGATCAGGCCGCGCAGCGCATCTCGCACTGGAAAAGCCACTTGCAGACCCCGGAACAGGCGCAGTCGACCGCGAGCGATGCGGACGAGCTGCGTCTGGCGGTCATTTACGCCGCCTATCAGCGCGCCCTGACCGCCTACAACGCGGTGGATTTCGACGATCTCATCGCGCGGCCGATCCACCTGTTCCGCGCGCACCCGGAACGTCTCGATCACTGGCGGCGCCGTATCCGTCACCTGCTGGTGGACGAATACCAGGACACCAATCGCGCCCAGTACGAACTGATCCGCCTGCTGGTCGCCGACCACCGTCAACTGACCGTGGTCGGCGACGACGATCAGTCCATCTATGCCTGGCGCGGCGCGCGTCCGGAAAACCTGGCGCAGTTGCAGGAGGACTTTCCCGATCTCGAAGTCATCAAGCTGGAGCAGAACTACCGCTCCACGGCGCGCATCCTCAAAACTGCCAACACCCTGATCGCGAACAATGAGCACCTGTTTGCGAAAACCCTGTGGTGCGATCGCGGCCACGGCGAGCCAATTCGCGTCATCCGCTGCGACAGCGAGGACGCGGAGGCCGAACGGGTAGTGAACGAAATCCTCCTGCTGCGCGCCCGGCGCGGCTGTCCCCTGGGCGCTTTCGCGGTGCTGTACCGGGGCAACCACCAGGCGCGCGTGGTTGAAATGAAGCTGCGTTTGCTGAATCTGCCCTATCAGTTGAGCGGTGGCACCTCGTTCTATGCCCGCACCGAGATCCGCGACCTGCTCGCCTACCTCCGCCTGCTGGTCAACCCGGACGACGACACCGCCTTCCTGCGCATCATCAATACACCGCGTCGCCAGATCGGCCCCACCACCCTGGAAAAACTCGGCCACTACGCCACCGGCCGGGGCATCTCGCTCCACGCCGCGTGCAGTGAACTGGGACTGGCCGAAGTGCTGGACGGCGCGGGTCTCGAGCGCCTGCGCCGCTTCCGCCACTGGTACGACGGTCTCGCCCGCGCCTGCACGGAACACAGCGGCATCAAGGTCATCCGGGAGATGATCGAGGATATGGACTACGCTGGCTGGCTGACTCAGAACGCCAGCAGTGCGCCGGTGGCCGAGGCGCGTCTGCGCAACGTGGAATTGCTGTTGCAGCAGATCACGACAACCCTGGCGAAACAGGTGGAGGAAGAAGGGGAAGAAGATGTCGCGGCGGCCATCGGGCGGCTGCTGTTACTGGATTTGCTGGACCGCCAGGATGGGGAAGGCGACGATGACCGGATTCAGCTGATGACCCTGCATGCCGCCAAGGGCCTGGAATTTCCCCATGTGTTCCTGATCGGCCTGGAAGAGGGGCTGCTCCCCCATCGCAACAGTATCGATGCCGGCGCTGTTGCGGAGGAACGGCGCCTTGCCTATGTGGGCATCACCCGCGCCCGCGAATCCCTCACGCTGACCCTCGCGGGACGCCGCCGCCAGTTCGGCGAAACCCTGGAGACGACACCGAGCCGGTTTCTCGACGAACTGCCGGATGCCGAGCTGGAGCGCGAGGGCTTTGGCGAGCCCCTGCCACAGGAACAAAAGCGGCAGCGGGGCAATGCGAATCTGGCGGCCCTCAAGGCGCTGCTGGAGTGACCCCGATCACTGCTCTTCGTCGATAAAGCTGTCGTAGTCGGGCACGACGGTCTCGCCGTTGCTGATCAGGAAATCCCGGTTCTGCATCCAGGCATCGCGGACGAACACATATTCGTCGTAAGCCTCTTCCAGCGCGTGCTCCTGATCCAGAAAACCGGCACGGGTATCCACCACTTCGACCACCATGGGCGCATAGCCTGCGTGATCCACCACCCAATTGTTGGCAACGTCCGTCATCCAGTCCACACCGTGCGCGGGCCCGTCCCGCAGCGTGGAAGGCCCGAGCAGCGGGAGCATGAAGTAACGGCTGTCGCGCCAACCCCAAACCGCCAGCGTCTGGCCAAAGTCTTCCCGAAAAGCCGGCATATCGAGCCGGGTAGCAACGTCGAAGATTCCGGCGACACCCGCCGTGCTGTTGACGACGAACCGCCCCAGCGCCAGGCCGCTGTCCTTGGGACGCCCCTGCAGCGCCAGGTTGAGCACGACCACCGGATAATGCAGATTGGTGAACGCATTGCCGATACCGCGCTGCACAGGCGCGGGTGCCAGCCAATCGTAGCCGCGCGCGACCGGCCGCAGGACAACGCGGTCCAGCCCGCGATTGAAACCGTACATCGCGCGGTTATAGGGCTCCCAGGGATCGCGGGGAGAGCGCGCTTCCGGCGGTGCGGCCTTGATCCCGGCACAGGCCGCCAGCAGCAACGCGGCCAGCGACACGGATATCGCGGGCAGCAGGCGTGGCACGGATTTCATCCCGATCTCCTCAGTTCGACAGGGGTTCCTCGGGCCAACCGAGGAGACTGCTGACTTCGCTCAGACTGGCAAATGTACGCAGCGCCTGGGGCGGGTCCGCGAACTCAATTTCCGCGCCACGACTGTGCGCCCAGGCTTGCCACTCCAGCAGCAGTGCCAGGGCGCTGGAATCCGCGCGCGTGACCGCCGCGAGGTCGAC
>JBFXFL010000021.1:0-11233 GCA_050179115.1 Porticoccaceae bacterium
TCGCGGGCGGCTATCGCTGGCGCAGCGATGAAAAGCTCAAGCTCAATTCCGAGATCAAGCTGACGCCGGAGCTGGTGCGCAGCTTTGTCGAGCGCATCCCGTGCCCGATCCTGCTGCTGTTGTCGGATCTTGCGCGGGTGGCACGGTTCTACGGCATGGAAGCGCACGCGCGGGACATGGAAATCGCCGAGGTGCGCGGCGGCCACCATTTCCACATGGAGGAACCCGCGCCGGAAGTGGCGCGGCGGCTGGATGCGTTTTTCGGTGGCGGCCCTGGGCGAGCTCAGTTGAGCAGCGACAGGAACTCGTAGCGGGTCGCCTGGCGGGTGCGGAATACGCCCAGCATGGCGGAGGTCTTGGTGACCGAGTTCTGCTTCTCGACGCCGCGCATCATCATGCACATGTGCTGGGCCTCGATGATGACCCCGACCCCCAGCGCTCCCGTGACTTCTTCGATGGCCCGGGCGATCTGGGTGGCCAGGTTCTCCTGAATCTGCAGGCGGTGGGCGAACATATCGACTACCCGCGCCACTTTCGACAAACCCAGCACATGACCGTTGGGAATGTAGGCGACGTGGCACTTGCCGATGAATGGCAACAGATGGTGCTCGCACAGGGAATAGAGCTCGATGTCCTTGACGATCACCATCTCGCTGCTCTCGCTGGGAAACAGGGCTTCGTTGATTACCTCGGCGAGGTTCTGGTGGTAGCCGCTGGTGAGGTATTCGAAAGCCTTGGCAGCCCGGTCGGGGGTGTCCAGCAATCCGGGGCGATTGGGGTCTTCACCGATGCTTTCGATGATCTTGCGGTATTGCTCTTTCATTGTGTGGGGGCCGTAGGTAGCGGACGGCTACCCTAAGTGAGGAAACCTGAAAGGTAAAGACTTGCGCCAGCCCGCGGCACCAAGCGGCGGGCTGGCATTCCGTGCCGACCGCTAGCGGCTCGGCGGGCGGTAGACTTTGATCGGCCGATAACTCTTGTGGTACGAGGGCTGCTTGGCCCAGCGCAGGCCGGCGCTGATGCCGCCGTCCACGGCGATGGCCTGGCCGGTGACGAAGGTCGATTGATCGCCGGCCAGCCAGCCGGCCATGGCCGCGATGTCCTGGGGCTGACCCACACGCGGAATGGGCTGGGTGATCCTGTAGTCGAGCTCGGCCATTTTCTCATCGCGTCCCACGGTGTTGGTGGCGAGCGGGGTGGCGATGAAACCCGGGCAGATGGCGTTCACCCGGATGCTGTTTTCGCCCACTTCCAGGGCCACGGATTTGGTGAGATGGATCACCGCTGCCTTGGCGACCGAGTACAGATGCGGGGTGTGCCCCGCGATCAGTCCGGCGACGCTGGCGGTGTTGATGATGCTGCCGCCGCCCTGGCGTTTCATCACCGGGATCGCGTGTTTCATGCCCAGAAAGACGCCTTTCAGCAGCACGTCGAAGGTGATGTCGTAGTCTTCCACCGGAGTGTCTTCCAGTGGCCCGATGGCGCCGCCGAAGCCGGCGTTGTTGAAGATGCAGTCGAGCCGGCCCCAGCGCGTCACGGCGCTGGCGATCGCGGCCTTGACCTGGTCTTCCTGGGTTACGTCCACCGCCGCGAACAGCGCGTTGGCACCCAGTTCGGCGGCAAGCTTTTCGCCGCGTTCACGCTGCATGTCGGCGATGACGACGCGCGCGCCCTCGGCGACGAAATGCCGCACCGTGCCCTCGCCGATCCCGCTCGCGCCCCCGGTGATCAATGCCACCTTGCCCTGTAATGTGCCCATGGTTTGCTTCCTGTGTGATGAAAAAAATGGTCCGGCGATCAAAACAGGTCGCCCGGCGGGGGTCAATGCGCGGGCGCTGCCGTGCCCGGCCGTGCTAGTCTCGACCCATAAGAACCCTATTGCGGGGGCGTGATGGCCACTGATTCACGGGACTCTCGTTTACTGAGCTATGACCGCAAGCGCGAAGTGCTGGAGCTTTTTCTGCTGGAGACGCTGCGAGCGTTCGAAGCCGAGTTCGAGGACCTTCGATTCGGCGACCTGGCGGCGTCCCAGGAGCGTTTGCGGGTGGCATTGGCGGATCTGGTGCCCGCCACGCGGCACGGTCTTGAGGCACTGATGCCACCGCCGGGCCGCGAGGAATTTCATCGTCGCCTCCTCGACGCCGCAACCCGCTGCGAAGACGCCGCGCAACTCTGGCGGCAGGGGCGCGGCGCGACCTTTATCAATGCCTTTGTGCAGAGCCGGCAATTGCTGGTCGAGGCATTGACCACGCTCTATGCGTTGCGCGCCGATCTGCCGACGCTGTCTGCCTTCTTCTGGGATGGCGTGGATCGCGCCCGGCAGCAACTGCTGGAGCAGCCGGCCCCGGACGCGGACGCGCCGGTGGGTCTGTTGCGGGTGGCGGCGGGCGACGATCATGAGCGCTATGCGCTCTATGTGCCGGAAAACTACTCCCCGGCGCGGGAGTGGCCGCTGATCGTCGCTCTCCATGGCGCGTCCGGCACCGGCGACGAATACCTCTGGACCTGGCTGCGGCTCGCCAAAACCCACGGCTATCTGGTGCTCGCGCCCAAATCCACCGACATCACCTGGTCGATTCTCGAACCCCATCTGGATATTGCGTCGGTGACCGGCGCCATCGATCGGGTATGCGATGAATACAAAATCGAGCGCGGGCGGGTGTATCTCACCGGCCTGTCGGACGGCGCCACCTTCAGCTATCTGCTGGCGTTTCTGGCGCCCGAGTATTTCGCCGGCGTGGCGCCGATCGCGGGTGAGTTGAGTCAGGTCGCGGAGCCTTTGCTGCGCCGTCGGGAAGGTCGCGAGGTGCCGCTGCTGGTGGTACACGGAACGCACGATCATATTTTCCCGATCGAAACGGTGCGCAGTACCTGTGGGCTGCTGACCCATCTCGACTACGACATCCGCTTTGACGAGCTGCCCGACTGGGGCCACGCCTATCCCTACCGGATCAATCGCGAACGGGTGCTGCCCTGGTTCGAGGCGTTGGCGGCGCGGCCCCACCCCCGGAGCTGAGTGGTAGACCGAATGCCGGCGCCTGGCCGAATGGCTGGGGGTTCAGGATGTTTCCATTCGCCGGCCTTTGGCGTAGAATCGCGCGCCTTCACCGCACTGTGCAGGTGCGGAGACAGGCTGGAACACACACCGGGACATGTCATGGTAAAGATTCGATTGGCTCGTGGTGGGGCGAAAAAACGTCCCTTCTATCATCTGGTTGTCACTGACGACAGAACGGCGCGCGATGGCCGTTTCATCGAGCGCGTGGGGTTTTTCAATCCCATTGCCACCGGTGGTGAAGAGCGGTTGCGCGTCAATGCCGCGCGCGTCGAGCACTGGTGCAAACTGGGTGCTCAGGTTACGCCTCGAGTCGCCGATCTGGTGCGCGAAGCGGGCAAGAGTGCGGCGGCCCAAGCCACCGCCTGAGCCCGTGTCGCGCCCGGCGAATCCGCAGGAGGCGCCGGAGCAGCCCCTGAAAATCGGCCGCATCGCGGGCGTATACGGCATCAAGGGCTGGGTAAAAATCGATTCCAGCACCGCGCCGGCCGACAATATCCTGAACTATCGGCCCTGGTGGCTGTTTGAAGAAGGCGTCTGGCGGACCCTGGAACACGACGCCGGCCGGATGCAGGGCCAGCAGGTGGTGGCCCATCTGGTGGGTGTGGATGATCGGGATCAGGCACGGCGGTATTGCCAGCTCGACATTCATGTCGAACTGGCCCAGTTGCCGGCCCTTCCCGAAGATGAATATTACTGGCATGAGTTGATCGGACTGGCGGTGTACGGGCGCGCCGACGGAGACCGGGTGCGACTGGGTACGGTGACCGAACTGATCGAGACCGGCGCCAACGATGTGCTGGTGGTGCGCGGCGACGACCAGAGCCGCGACCGCGCAGAGCGACTCATTCCTTACGTCGACCCGGTGGTGCTCGCCATTGATCGCGCGGCGGGCACCATGGATGTGGACTGGGATCCCGATTACTGAAGGGTCGGCGCATCCATGAAAGTCGCGGTAGTGACATTGTTTCCGGAGATGTTCGGAGCCCTGGTCGATTACGGCGTCAGCGGTCGCGCGGTGCGCAACGGTTTGCTGGAAATCCGCTGCTTCAACCCGCGCGACTACACCCAGGATCGCCACCAGACGGTGGATGATCGCCCCTACGGCGGCGGACCCGGCATGGTGATGCGGCCCGAGCCCCTGGGCGCGGCGATCACGGACGCGCGGGCCTGGACGCAGGGTGCACGGGTGCTGTATCTGTCGCCACAAGGCCGGGTATTGCGCCACGATGCGGTGATGGAGATGGCCGGTGCCGCGCGGGATCTGATCCTGATTGCGGGCCGCTATGAAGGTGTCGACGAGCGCATCGTTGCGCTCGAAGTCGATGAGGAATGGTCCATCGGCGACTATGTGTTGAGCGGTGGAGAATTACCGGCCATGGTGCTGCTGGACGCGCTGATCCGGCAACTGCCGGGCGCACTCGGCGACGCCGACTCGGCACAGCAGGACTCTTTTGTTGCGGGTCTGCTGGATTGTCCGCACTATACGCGGCCGCCGGAATATCGGGGCCTTGGCGTACCCGAAGTGCTGTTGTCCGGCGATCACGGCGCCATCGAGCGCTGGCGGCGCCAGCAGGCGCAGGCGCGCACGGTGGCGCGGCGTCCGGACCTGCTGGCGGGACGCTAGCGGCGCACCGCAGGAGTGACGGGAGTTCCGTCGACGAATTGCACTACCGAATTGCATTACTGAATTGTTTTACACAATGGCGGTCAGGATCCGGTTCCCGCGCTGGGACGCAGTGGACACCGACCAACCGACGGCATTACGCGGGAGAAGACGATGAGCAAGAATCCAGTTATCGCGCAGATCGAAACCGAACAAATGGGCAAGGAAGTCCCGGACTTTCGTCCCGGCGACACCCTGCTTGTGCAAGTGAAGGTGGTGGAAGGCACCCGCGAGCGGCTGCAGGCGTTCGAGGGCATCGTCATCGCCAAGCGCAACCGCGGGCTCAACTCCGCGTTCACCCTGCGCAAGATCTCCAACGGCGTCGGCGTGGAACGTACCTTCCAGACCTACAGCCCGCACATCGACAGCGTGAAAGTCGTCCGTCGCGGCGATGTCCGTCAGGCCAAGCTTTATTATCTGCGTGACCTGTCCGGCAAGGCCGCGCGGATCAAGGAACGCCTCAGCTGAACCGGCGGCCGGCCGCTGCGGTGGCCGGCAGCTTCGGGTTGCGCGTCGGGTAGACTGGCGGCATGACAGCCGACGCGCGCCTTATCGACGACCACCTCAATGCGCTCTGGCTCGAAAAAGGGCTGAGCGACAACAGTCTCGCGGCGTATCGGCGCGACCTCAATGCCTTTGCGGCCTGGCTCGCCGGACCATCCTGCGGACCGCCCTGCGGGCTGCTCGACGCCGATCCGGTGCGGATCCAGGAATACCTCGCCGATCGCTATCGGCAGCGCGCGAGCCCGCGTTCGGTGGCGCGCGCGCTATCCTGCCTGCGCGGTTTCTACGACACACAACTGCGCTCCGGGACCCTGGCGCGGCACCCCATGGCTGGCATCAGCAGCCCCAAGCAGGGGCGGCCCCTGCCCAAAGTGCTTTCGGAAACCGATATCGACCGATTGCTTCAGGCGCCCGATACCGCGGCACCCATGGGGTTGCGCGACCGCGCCATGCTCGAGCTTCTGTACGCCACCGGGCTGCGCGTGAGTGAGCTTACCGGCCTGTCGCTGGACCAGATCAATCTGCGCCAGGGCGTGGTGCGGGTGCTGGGCAAGGGCAGCAAGGAACGCCTGGTGCCCATGGGCGAGGAGGCCATGCACTGGCTGCAAGCCTATCTGCGCGACGCCCGCCCCGCGCTTCTGGGGACCCGGCAGAGCAATGCCTGTTTCGTCACGCCCCGCGGCAGCGGCATGACGCGGCAGGCCTTCTGGTACCGGATACGGCACTGGGCGCAGTGCGCGGGCATCGACAAGCCCCTGTCGCCGCATACGCTGCGCCACGCGTTTGCCACCCATCTGCTCGATCACGGTGCCGATCTGCGCGTGGTGCAGTTGCTGCTCGGTCACAGTGATCTCTCGACCACCCAGATCTACACCCATGTGGCGCAGACGCGGCTGCGGGAGCTCCACGCCCGGCATCATCCGCGGGGCTGAGCCGCACGACGTCTTCCCAGTAGGTAGCGCTTTTTCAGCACCCGGCTAGGGCTATAATCCGCACCCTTGCCTGCCCAGCTCCCGGGAGCCGTCCGTGAACCATTTCCTTGCCGCCTGCGTTGCCCTGCTGTTGTCAGTTGTCGCACTTCAGGCGCGTGCCGCGGAGGCGGCGCCGGCGGTCGATCCGGCTATCGCCAAGGCCATTGTCACCAGGATGCAGGCCGCGCGCCCCGACCTCGGCTATGAGGTGCTCAGGCTCAGTCCGATCCCCGGGTTTTACGAGGTTCAGGTCGCCGGTGGACCAGTACTCTATGTGCGCGAGGGCGGCGAGTACTTTTTCGACGGTGCGCTCTACCAGGCGCGCCCCGGCATGTTTGTGAATCTGCGGGAAGAGGATCTGATCGCACAGCGCAAGCAGGCGCTGGCGGCGATTCCGGTAAGTGACCTGATCGTGTTTGCGCCCGTGGGCAAGCCCAAGGCGATCCTCAATGTCTTTACCGACATCGATTGCGGCTACTGTCGCAAGCTGCACCAGGCGGTGCCCGAACTCAACGCCATGGGCGTCGAGGTTCGTTACCTGGCGTTTCCCCGTGCCGGGATCGGCTCTGAGTCCTATCGCAAAGCCGTTACCGCCTGGTGTTCGGACAACCGCCCGGAAACCCTTACGCGATTCAAAAACGGCGAGGATGTCCCGGAAAAGCTTTGTGAAAATAATCCGGTGGCGGCCCAGTTCGAGCTTGGGCAGGAGTTGGGCGTGAGCGGCACGCCGGCCAGCATTCTCAGCGACGGCACCCTGATTCCCGGTTTCCGCAGTGTGGCCGATATCGCCAGCATCCTGGGTGTGGACACGACCTCACCCGCTCCACCTGCGCGTTAACGGGCCCCTCATGGCGCCGTTCTTTTCTGGGGGCCGATGATGCCGGTCAGGGTCGGTTTGTGTGGTCTGGGGACGGTCGGACGGGGCACGGTGCGGGTGTTGTCCCGCAACGCCGATGTACTGGCTCAACGCAGCGGGGTGACGATCGAACTGGTGCAGATCGGCGCGCGCAATGCGGTCCCTGACGCGGATACCGGCGCCATTCCGTTGACCCGTGACATTTTCGCCGTCGCCGCCAATCCGGAGGTCGATGTCCTGGTCGAATTGATCGGCGGCATCGAGCCGGCGCGGGAACTGGTGCTGGCCGCCATCGCCAACGGCAAGCAGGTGGTGACCGCCAACAAGGCGCTGATCGCCACCTGCGGCAACGAGATTTTTGCCGCGGCGCGTGCGCGGGGCGTCACCGTGGCGTACGAAGCCTCTGTGGCCGGCGGTATCCCCATCATCAAGGCGCTGCGCGAAGGGTTGGCCGCCAACCGCATTCGGTGGCTCGCCGGTATCATCAACGGCACCAGCAATTTCATTCTCAGCGAGATGCGCGACAAAGGCCGGCAGTTCGCCGATGTGCTGGCCGAGGCGCAGTTGCTCGGCTATGCCGAAGCCGATCCCAGCCTCGACGTGGAAGGCATCGACGCCGCCCACAAGCTGGTGATTCTGGCGGCGCTCGCCTTCGACATGCCGCTGCGCCCGGATGCGGTCTATATCGAGGGCATTACCGCCATCCAGCCCGAGGACGTGGTCTATGCGGGCGAACTGGGCTACCGCATCAAGCACCTGGGGGTGGCGCGCCGCAACGGCCGGGGTATCGAGCTGCGCGTACACCCCACGCTGGTGCCCGAGCGCAGCCTGATCGCGCAGGTGCACGGCGTGATGAATGCGATCATGGTCAAGGGCGACGCCGTCGGGGCCACCCTGTATTGCGGACCCGGCGCCGGTGCCGAACCCACGGCCTCGGCGGTGATCGCCGATATCCTGGATATCGCGCGCCGCCTGGATCGCGGCGGGCGCGACGCCATGCCGGCGCCGGGTGCTCGGGCGGATGCCCCGGAGCCGCTCGACGTGGTCGACATCGCGGCCGCCGAAAGCGCCCACTACCTGCGCGTGTCGGCCCTCGACAGACCCGGAGTGCTGTCGCAGCTCGCGCAGATTCTCAGCGCCCACGGCATCAGCATCGAAGCGATCATCCAGAAGGAACCCGCACCTGGGCAGGATCATGTGCCCCTGATCATGCTCACCAACCGCACCCGGGAGAGCGAGGTGCGCGCCGCCATCGGCGCCATCGAGCGGCTCGAATCCGTGTCCGGCCCGGTGGTCCATCTGCGCAAGGAGGCCTTGGATGATGCCTAGCCGCCAACCGTCCCGCGAGACGCAGCCATGAAGTACATCAGCACCCGCGGCGGCTGTGCGCCGCAGTCGTTCACCGAAGCCGTGCTGACCGGGCTCGCGCCCGACGGCGGCCTGTTCGTGCCCGAGCGGGTGCCGTCCTACAGCGCCGCCGAAATCGCGTCCTGGCGCGGCCTGGATTACCCGCAGCTCGCGCAGCGGGTGATGACGCCCTTCGTGGACGATGAGGTGTCCGCCGCCGATCTGGAGCGGATCATCCGGCAGTCGTACAGCGGCTTCCGCCACCGCGCCATCGCGCCCCTGGTGCAGACCGGCCACAACGAATGGGTGCTGGAGCTGTTCCACGGCCCGACGCTCGCCTTCAAGGATTTCGCGCTCCAGTTTCTCGGCAATCTGCTGGATCATCTGCTGGAGCGGCGCGGTCAGAAGGTGGTGGTTCTGGGCGCTACCTCGGGCGATACCGGGTCCGCCGCCATCGAGGGCTGCCGCCGCTGCCGCAATCTCGACATTTTCATCCTCCACCCCCACAACCGGGTATCCGAGGTGCAGCGCCGCCAGATGACCACGGTGCTGGCCGACAACATCCACAACCTCGCCATCGAAGGCAATTTCGACGACTGTCAGCGTTTGGTGAAGGCGAGTTTTTCGGCGCAGTCGTTTCTGCCCGCGGGGCGGCAACTGGTGGCGGTCAACTCGATCAACTGGGCGCGGATCATGGCCCAGATCGTCTACTACTTCTGGGCCGCGCTCGCCCTGGGCGCGCCGCAGCGAGCGGTGAGTTTCTCGGTGCCGACCGGAAATTTCGGCGATATATTTGCCGGCTATCTGGCGCACCGGATGGGGCTGCCGGTGCAGCAACTCATCATCGCCACCAATGCCAACGACATCCTGCACCGCTGCATCAGCGGCAACGACTACAGCCGCCATCCGCTGCTGCATACGCTGTCGCCCAGCATGGACATCATGATCTCCAGCAACTTCGAGCGCCTGTTGTTCGATCTGTACGAGCGCGATGGCAAAGCGCTGGCGGCGCTGATGGCGGGCTTCGAAGCCGGCGCGACGACGCTGGATCCCAAGGCCCTGGGCCACGCCCGCACCCTGTTCCACAGCCATCGCGTGGACGACGCGGACACCGTGGCGACGATCCGCGCCGAATACGAAGCCAGCGAATACCTGCTCGATCCCCACAGCGCCATCGGCGTCGCGGCCGCGCGGCGTTGCCGCCGCGATCGGGACACGCCGGTGGTGTGTCTGGCCACCGCGCACCCGGCCAAATTCCCCGAAGCCGTGCAACAGGCCGGTTATCAGGGTGCGCCGCCGCTGCCCCAGCACATGGCCGACCTGTTCACGCGCACGGAGCGCTATCAGGTGCTGCCCAATGAACTCGCGCCGCTGCACCGTCATATCGCGGACAACCTGACCGTCTGATGCGGACCGCACCCGGCGCACTCGCAGTCCGTTGCTTCGCGACACGGTGCTTCGCGACAGGGTGCGCCGCGACGTTTTGTCAGCGCGGTCGTCACCATGGCTGAGGCGCCCGCACCGGACCGCGCCCCGGCGCTGAAGGCGCGGCCTCTGCTCGGCTCCGAAACCGCGTTCGGTGACGATCTTCCGCAGTGGCTGCGCCGTATCTACGCAGCCCGCGCCGCGACCCCCGACGCGCTGGACCTCCAGCTCGGCTGGATTCCCCCGGCCACCGGCCTGCGCGGCATCGAAGCGGCCCTGGCGCTGCTGATCGATGCGCTGGAGCAGCAGTCGCGGCTGCTCATAGTGGGCGACTTCGACGCCGATGGCGCCACCAGCACTGCGCTCGCCGTGCTCGGCCTGCGGGCCCTGGGCTTTGCCCAGGTAGATTTCCTGGTACCCAACCGGTTTGAATACGGCTACGGGCTGACCCCGGAAATCGTCGCGCTGGCGCTGACCCGCAGCCCCGATCTGATCATCACCGTGGACAACGGCATCTCCAGCATCGCCGGAGTGGCCGCCGCGCGCGATGCCGGCATTCGGGTGCTGGTCACCGACCACCACCTGCCGGGACGGGAGTTGCCGGCGGCCGATGCCATCGTCAATCCCAACCAGCCGGAGTGCGGCTTTCCCCACAAGGCGCTGGCGGGAGTCGGCGTGATGTTCTATCTGCTGGCGGCGCTGCGCGGCCGACTCAAGGCGGACAACTGGTTTGCGCGGCAGGGTATCGCCGAGCCCGCGATGGCCGACTGGCTCGACCTGGTGGCGCTCGGCACCGTGGCCGATGTGGTGCCCCTCGACCGCCTCAACCGCACCCTGGTCCACCAGGGTCTGCGCCGCATTCGCGCCGGGCGCTGTCGCCCCGGCGTGCTGGCGTTGCTCGAAGTCGCCGGTCGCGACCACCGCCACGCGGTCGCCGCCGATCTCGGTTTCACCGTCGGCCCGCGCCTCAATGCTGCCGGCCGCCTCGACGACATCAGCCTCGGCATCCGCTGCCTGCTCGCCGACGATATCGCCATGGCGCGGTCTCTCGCCGCCCAGCTCGACGAACTCAATCGCGACCGCCGCGCCATCGAAGCCCAGATGCAGCGCGAGGCGACGGCGCACGTCGCGCGCTTGCGGCTCGGCGAGGATCTCCCCTGGGGGCTGTGCCTGTACGACCCCGGCTGGCACCAGGGTGTGGTCGGACTGCTGGCGGGACGGGTGCGCGAGCGCGTGCATCGGCCGGTGATCGCCTTCGCCGATGGCAACAACGGTGAACTGAAAGGCTCCGCCCGGTCGATACCCGGGCTGCACATCCGCGATGCCCTGGATGCGGTCGCCGCCCGCCATCCCGATCTGATCGGGCGCTTCGGCGGCCACGCCGCCGCCGCCGGACTGGCGCTCGCCGC
>JBFXFL010000021.1:11333-40425 GCA_050179115.1 Porticoccaceae bacterium
TCCCGGTGGAGTCGGCAGCTACTGCGTCAACAACCAGAAGAACCTCTATGACCGTCCTGCAATCGTCCCCGGGATCTGAAGCCGGAACAACGCTGTTCAGTGGTCAGTTTGTGCTGCTGCTGGCGGTGACGACGCTGTTCGGCCTGTCGTTCTCCACCTATTTTTTGCTGCCCAAGTTTCTGGCCGTGGAACTCGCCGCCGACCCGGTCACCATCGGCAGTGTGACCACCATTTTCTGGCTGGCATCGGCACTGACGGTGCCCTTTGTCGGCGGCCAGATCGACCGGCGCGGGCGCAAGGCCTTTGCCGCCGCCGGTGGCCTGATCCTCGCGCTGTCCTGCGCTGGCTTTTTTTGGGTCGACAGCGTCGGGCCGCTGGTCTGGGCGTTGCGCATCCTCCAGGGTATCGGCTTCACGTTGTTTTATATCGCCGTGGCAACGCTAGCAACCGATCTCTCGCCGCCCGCCCGCCTGGGGCAGGCGCTCGGGATTTTCGGCGCGGTGATGATCTTCACCAACGCGGTGGGGCCGGCCTTTGCGGAGTGGACATCGGAGCATTTTGGCTGGAAGACGGTGTTCGCGGCGACCGCGGTCACCTCGGTGCTTGCCGCGGTATTTTCGCGGCTGATCCACGAACATCGGCACGCTCCTCCGGAGGGCGGACGGTACGCGAGCCTGCTGCAGGTCTTGCGCCGGCCCGGCATGCTGCGGGTGGTCATTGTCTCGGCCATGGTGGGCTGGGTATTTGGCACCCTGTTCACGTTTTACCAGCCCTGGGCACTGTCCCTCGGCATCCAGAAGGTCGCGATCTATCTGGTCGCCTACGCGGTGGCGGCGGTGTCGGTGCGCGTGCTGTGCGGCGATCTGGCCGACCGCCTGGGGCGGTTGAAGGTGGTGCGCGCGATGCTGGTGCTCTATGTGCTCGCGCCCCTGGCCTTGATCTGGCTCGACTTTTTCGGCCTGTTCATTGCCGGCGCCGTCCTGGGTTTGATGCAGGGCATCTACTATCCGGCGCTGAACGCGGTGGCGATCGACCTCGCCACTCCCGCCGAGCGCGGCAAGGTCATGGCCGCCTACAACGGCGCATTCAATCTGGGCCTGTCGGCGGCGGGGCTGGTGCTCGGCCATGTGGTGATCGCCACCGACTATCGCACCGTGTTTGTATTGTCCTGTGTGGTCAGCATCGCTGCCTTTGGTCTGCTCGCGTTGGCGCCCGAGCGGGGCGGTGCGGGCAGGGGAGAACCGGTGGCCTAGTGCCTGCACCACAGCCAGGCCACTGATATTCGAGGGCGGCAGGAGGCTCGCGGCAATGGCCCCTGATCCTGCTTGTTCTGATGTCCGCGCGCCGTTTGCCTCAGGGCTCGCCAGCCGCTACCGTCGGGCTGCGCGACAGGGAGCGCCGAAGTGCTTGGAGGCCGCGCCGCTCTGCAGCTACGCGCGCCGCATCCGCATTCCATCTCTTCCAGCAGTCCCACCCGATCATCGGCGTGTTCCTCTTCCATTGCGATGCGCGCGGCGATCAGTGCTGGCGGCGCCTCGGTGACGGTGGAAAGAACCCGACCAAGGGCGTTGGCCCTCGTGGGAAATGTCCCTAATTGGTCTGTTGTCGACAGCAGCACCCAGTATCGGGTCGGGTAGCGGCTTGCCGTCGCTATTCGGTCGGGGCCGCCGGGCCGCGCTGATCCAGATCGCCGACGGCGAGCACCGGCGCAGCGTCGATCTGATCCGCATTCATCATATGGGCAACGCGCTGGAGGGCGGCCAGGATCAAGTGCTGCTCCCAGGTCGGAAGGCGGGCGAATTCGCTGACAAAATGCTCCTGCAGCGGCTGCGGGGCGTCTCTGAGTATCGCCTCCCCGGCGGGCTGCAATCGCAATAGCACTCTGCGCTTGTCCTCGCTCGAACGCGTGCGGGCCACCAGGTGGCGGCTTTCCAGCCGGTCGAGGATGTTGGTGACCGTGCCCTGGCTCAAACAGATATCGCGCGCCAGATCCCCAACGCCGAACTCATCCCGCCCGCGGATCGCCCGCAATACCAGCAACTGGGGCACGGTCAACCCTGCGGTCTTCATCAGGTGGCGCGAGTACAGGTCGGTGGCCCGGATCACGCGGCGCAGGGCAATCAGGACGTCGGCGATGATTTCCAAAAAGAGTGCACGCTTGCAAGAGGGGGCGGGTCCATTTTAGCCGAGGCGATCGCGCGGCGCAGTGACGCGGTGTTGAGAAAGAAATTGTATTGTGTACAATGTAAAAAATCAGGCGTTAGCCACCAGGCCATATCTGGCAGGTTTCGGTGAGTCATCGGATAGAATAGCGAAAATAACAGTCTTATTTACAATTTTTAAGGATCCCCGCCGAGGGGATTCGAGCGCAGGTTTTTGTGAAACACTTCAGTAAAGTATATTGAAGAGAATTAAAATGATGAGGAGAATGAAGAAAACAAAAAGTAATGTCATCGATGAGATGAGTGTTTGATGGGCAATCAAACCGGTTCCAATCCCCGCCGCGGCGACGGGTCGGCCTGGCTGGCGCTCCGCGAACCTGGTCCCGACGATGGGCCGGCGGTCTTCGATCTCGTCGCCCGCTGCCCGCCCTTGGACCCCAATTCCCGTTACTGCAACCTGCTGCAATGCAGCCATTTCGCCGCCACGTCGATCATTGCGCCCGCGGATGTGGGAGGGCATGCCGCGCTCGGTTTTGTTTCCGGCTACCGGATCCCCGCGCGCCCGGACACCCTGTTCATCTGGCAGGTGGCGGTGGACGCCGCAGCGCGCGGGCTGGGATTGGGATCGCGCTTGCTGGAGGGCCTGTTGGCGCGTCCGGCGCTCGCGGACATCCGTTTTCTCGAAACCACCATAACGCCCGACAACCGCGCTTCCTGGGCGCTGTTCGAGCGCATGGCGGAGCGCCTCGCCGCCGTCGTTGCGACCGGGCCCCTGTTCGAATCGCAACGCCACTTTGCGGGCCTGCACCCGGATGAAATCCAGCTCCGCATCGGACCCTTCGACAGCGCTGTGGCCGGCAGCACCCCTCGCGCATGACGACCCTATCAACCCCGGAGTGAATCATGGACATTTTCAACGACCTCGAATCCTCGGCGCAGTGCTACGCCAATTGCTTCCCGGTAGTGTTCAATCGCGCTCAGGGTTGCTATCTCTATGACGAAGAGGGCAACGCCTATCTCGACTTCCTCGCCGGAGCCGGCTCCCTGAATTACGGGCACAATCACCCGGCACTGAAAGAGGCCCTGCTCGACTATGTCCGTGCGGACGGCGTCACCCTTGGCCTGGACCTGCACACGGCGGCCAAGGCGCGCTTCATGAGCGCCTTTCGCGATTACATTCTGGCTCCGCGGGAGCTCGACTACCGTTTGCAATTCACCGGCCCCACCGGTGCCAACGCGGTGGAAACGGCGTTGAAGCTGGCGCGCAAGGTCAAGGGCCGCACGTCGGTGATCGCCTTCACCAATGGTTTTCACGGCGCCTCCCTGGGTGCCCTGGCCGCGACCGGCAACCAGCACCATCGCGGCGGCGCGGGGATTCCCCTGGTTCACGTCGACCGCATGCCCTACGCCGGCTATCTCGGCCCTGACGGCGACACCCTGAGATATCTCGACCGGATGCTCAGTGATCCGTCGAGCGGCGTGGATCGGCCGGCTGCCGTCATCGTCGAAACCGTGCAGGGTGAAGGCGGGCTCAATACCGGCAGCAACAGCTGGCTGCAAGGGCTGGAACGCCTGTGCCGCAAGCACGATATGTTGCTGATCGTTGACGACATCCAGGCCGGCTGCGGGCGGACCGGGACTTTCTTCAGTTTCGAGGAGAGTGGTATCCGCCCGGATTTGGTGACCCTGTCCAAATCCCTGAGCGGCTACGGCCTGCCGATGGCGCTGCTGCTGTACCGGCCGGAGCTGGATATCTGGAAGCCGGGCGAGCACAACGGCACCTTTCGCGGCAACAACCACGCTTTTGTCACCGCCGCCAAGGCACTCGAGCACTTCTGGGCCGATGACCGCTTCGCCGAATCTGTGCGTACCAAGGCGGCCCTGCTGAAGGATGGTTTGCGGCGCCTGAGTGAGCGATTCGGAGGCGTGGCCCGCCTGCGCGTCAAGGGTCGGGGGCTGATGCAGGGTCTGGAGTGCGGCGACGGCGAGACCGCGACCCGGATCAGCCGCGCTGCGTTCGCGCGCGGACTCATCATCGAAACCTCGGGCAACCGCGGTCAGGTATTGAAGTGCCTGTGTCCACTGACCATTACCGAGGAGGAGTTGCGCGACGGCCTGCAACGCCTCGGAGCGAGCGTGGAAGAGGTGCTGGCCGGTCACCAGACCGCCCGCGCCTCCTGAGGGCAACCCGTCATCCCGAAATCATCGAGGGCAACCACGCCAATGATCGTACGCAATCTGAGAGAGGCAGTGACAACCGGGCGCCGGATCCGGAGCAAGGGCTGGGAAAGCACCCGGCTGTTGCTGAAGGATGACAAAGCCGGCTTTTCGTTTCATATCACCACCATCTATCGCGGTGCCGAACTGCCGATGCACTACCGCAACCACATCGAGTCGGTGTACTGCATCGCCGGCTACGGAGAAGTCGAAACCGCCGCCGACGGCAAGGTCTATCCAGTGGTGCCGGGGACGCTCTATGTGCTCGATCAACACGACCAGCACATCCTGCGTGCCGAAACCGAAATGGTGATGGCCTGCGTGTTCAACCCGCCGCTCAACGGCACCGAGGTCCACGACGCCGAGGGCGTCTACCCCCTGGAAGCCGCAGCAGTGGTCGACTGAGCAGAAAGCTCCGGAGAATCGAACCATGAATTCCCAAGCCATAGATCTCTATCCCTCCCGGAGTGGACGAGCCGCAGCCCTGACCCCGCGGGCGGATCCGGTCGTCTACGCCCCTGCCGAGCGCGCGCCGCCGGTGGCGCGTGCACTGATCGCCAGCTATGAGGAGCAAGGCTTTCTGGTGCTCGACGAGCTGTTCACCTGTACCGAGGTTTCCGCCATGCAGGCCGAGCTCGAACGCCTGCGCGGCGACGCCCTGGTCGCGCAGCGCCCCGAGGCGGTCCACGAGCAGGAATCCGGTGCCCTGCGCTCGCTGTTCCGGGTGCATCAGTTGAGCCCGCTGTTCGCCGCGGTGGCGGCCGATCCGCGCCTGGTGGAGCTCGCACGCCACATTCTCGATGACGAGGTCTACATCCACCAGTCGCGGCTCAACTACAAGCCCGGGTTCGGCGGCAAGGAGTTCTACTGGCACTCCGATTTCGAAACCTGGCATGTGGAAGACGGCATGCCGCGCATGCGCGCCCTCAGCCTGTCCATCGCGCTGAGCCACAACCACGCCCACAACGGGCCGCTGCTGCTACTGCCGGGCTCTCATCGCAGCTATGTCGTCTGCACCGGCGAGACTCCGGTCAATCACTACCGGCAGTCGCTGGTGCGGCAGGAATACGGGGTTCCGAGCGACGCCTGTCTGAGAGAGCTCGCCGCGCGGAGCGGCGGACTGGTCGGCGCCACCGGTCCGGCCGGTACCGCCATCGCGTTCGACTGCAACACGATGCACGGTTCCAACGGCAACATCACGCCGGATCCGCGCAGCAATGTTTTCTTCGTGTACAACGCGCTGAGCAACCGGCTGCGCGAGCCCTACTGCGGGTTGCCGCCGCGTCCCGGGTTTATCGCCACCCGGGGCGACATCGCGCCGGTCGTTGCCACCCCCCTCAGGTTCGATTGAACCGCCCGAGCGCGACCTGCCTGCCGGGTATCCGCGCGGCGGCCCAGCCGGCTCCGCGTGCGCCCGGATTTCCCGGATTGCGGCTAAGGGACGGAGAGTTGACCCCATGACGCATAGCGTTGAAAAAATTGGCGGTACCTCGATGAACGATTATGCCGCCGTGCGTGACAACATCATCTGCCCGCATGCGAATCCCTACGGCCGGATCCTGGTGGTGTCGGCCTACGGGGGCGTGACCGACCTGCTGCTGGAGCACAAAAAAACCGCCCAGCCGGGCGTGTTTGCAAGTTTTTCCGACGCCCGGGATGCCGACGTCTGGACCCACGCCTTGACCGCGGTGCACGCGCATCTGGAGGCCATCAACCGCAGGATGTTTGACTCCGCCGCTGATCGTGCCGACGCCGATGCCTTTGTCTCTGCGCGTCTGACCGAGGCCGAGCACTGTCTGGCCGATCTGGGCCGGCTCTGCCGTCACGGCCATTTTCGGCTCGACAGTCATCTCGCCACGGTGCGGGAGATGCTAGCCAGCATCGGCGAGGCTCACAGTGCCTGGAATCTGAGCCGACTGCTGGCCCGGGACGGACTGCGCACTCGCTTTGTCGACCTCACCGGCTGGAGTGGGGACACCCAGCAACTGTCTCTCGACGAGCGCATCCGCGCGGGTCTGGCCGATGTCGAGGTGGCGCGCGAACTTCCCATCGTGACTGGCTACGCCCACTGCGAAGGCGGCCTGATCGCCCGCTTCGGCCGCGGTTACAGCGAGATGACCTTCAGCCGCACCGCCGTGCTCACGGGCGCTGCGGAAGCCATCATTCACAAGGAATACCATCTCAGCAGCGCCGATCCGACCATCGTGGGGGCCGATCGCGTGGTGCCCATCGGCCGCACCAACTACGACGTTGCCGACCAACTCGCCAACCTCGGTATGGAGGCCATCCATGCGCGCGCCGCCAAGGGTCTGCGCCAGGCCGGCATTCCGCTGCGCGTCAAAAACACTTTCGAACCCGACCACGGCGGCACCGTAATTACCCACGACTATGTGAGCGCCAAGCCCTGTGTCGAGATCATCGCCGGGTGCAGGAACGTCTATGCGCTTGAGATGTTCGATCAGGACATGATGGGCCGCTTTGCCCACTACGATCAAATCCTGCTCGCCGCACTGGAGCGCTTCCGCGCCGGTATCGTCGGCAAGGACTGCAACGCCAACACCCTGACGCACTATCTCTCGTGCAACCTGAAGACCGTCAAGCGCATTCGGGAAGTGCTGGTCGATGCTCTTCCCGAGGCCGAATTCAACCTGCGCCGGGTGGCCATGGTGTCGGCCATCGGGAGCGACATGCGGGTGCCGGGCCTGTTGGCCGAGACTGCGGCCAGCCTGGCTGCGGAGGGGATTTCCATCCTGGCCATGCACCAGTCCCTGCGCCAGGTGGACATGCAGTGCGTGATCGATGAGCGCGACTACGAAACTGCCATCCGTGCGCTGCATCGCCGCCTGGTGGAACCCTGCGGTCACCGCATAGCGATTTGTGCCGACTGACGTGCGTCTGGCGACGGCCTGGATTTATCCCGCGCGCCACATCCGCATCAGGGTCTCATCTCTTCCAGCAGCCCCACCAGATCGTCGGCGTGTTCCTCTTCCATGGCGAGGATGCCCTCCAGCATACGGCGGGTGGTGGAGTCCCGGGTGCCCAGATAGGTGATCATCTCGCGGTAGCTGTCGATGGCGATGCGCTCGGCGACCAGATCCTCGCGAATCATGTCGAGCAGGTTTTCGCCTTCCACATATTCGGCGTGGCTGCGCGAGGCCAGCCCCTCGGGGGAGAAATCGGGTGCGCCACCGAGCTGGACGATGCGCTGGGCGAGCTGGTCGGCGTGGGCCTGTTCTTCGTTGGCGTGCAGCAAAAATTCCGCGGCCACGCTCTGGGCATTGATGCCGGCGGCCATGAAGTGGTGGCGCCGGTAGCGGAGCACGCACACCAGCTCGGTGGCGAGGGCCGCATTGAGCAGCTTGACCACGGTGTCGAGGTTGGCGCCGTAACCCGAGGTGACGGCACCCTGTTCGATGTGCTGGCGCGCGCGCTTGCGCAAGGTTTTGATGTCGGTGAGGAAGGGTTGCTCGGACATTGGGTTGCTCCTGGTTGCCGCAGGGGGTGATCGGGATGGCTCGGAAAGTGCTGGTCTCAACGGGGAGGATACCCGCCGCGGGCGGTCGGGCGCCACCGCACCCGGTTACTATGCCGGCGTTACCCAATGGACGAGACCCCGGTGCCTTCCATGCACGACCACGATGCAGGCCATCACCGCCACCAGCGTTCGCTGGCCCGCGACGCGGCGCGGGCCATCGGCTTTGCGTTCTGGCTCAATTTCAGCTTTGCGATCATCGAGTTCATCGGTGGCCGCTGGGCCGGCAGCACCGCGATCATGGCGAACGCCGTGCATGATTTCGGCGACAGCCTGGCGATCGGTTTCGGCTGGATCATGAGCCGTCTCGCCGAGCGCCGCGCCAGCGAGACGTTCAGCTATGGCTTCGGGCGCCTGTCGCTGTTTGGCGCCCTGATCAATGGCGTCATTCTGGTGGCGGGCTCGGTCTGGGTGTTGTGGCTGGCGCTACCGCGGCTCGCGGCGCCGGTGATGCCCCACGCGCCCGGCATGGTGGCGCTCGCGGTGCTGGGCGTGACGATCAACGGCATCGCCGCCTGGCGCCTGGCGGGAGGCGCGACCTTGAACGAGCGGATGCTGAACTGGCATTTGCTGGAGGATGTGTTCGGCTGGGCGGTGGTGCTGGTGACGGGGGCAGCACTGCTCGTGGTGGACTGGCCGATCCTGGACCCGCTACTGTCGATCGCGTTGACGGGATTGATTCTGTTCAATGTGGCGCGCAATCTCGCCAAGACCGGGCGGCTGTTCTTCCAGGCCAGTCCGGATGCCGCCCTGGCGCGGGAGGTGGCGGCGCAACTCCGGGCTGTTGACCATGTGGTGGATCTGCACCATTTGCATCTGTGGTCGCTGGACGGCGAGCGTCATGTCTTGACGGTACACCTGGAGGTCGATGAACCCCTGACCAACGCCGTCCAGCAGCGCATCAAGGCAGCGGTGGCTGCGGCTCTTGCCACCTATCGCTTCGCCCACACCACCATCGAGATCGAGCAGGCCGAGGAACCCTGCCGGGATATGCAGGTGCCTTAGCCAGGCACCGCAATCCCGCTGGAGCGCTCAACAGTGCTCGACTTTCGGTGCCGCTTTCCCGCCCAGGGTGGCCACGGCCACCAGCGCCAGCACGATGGCGGCGCCCGCCGGCAGATCGAACAGGCCGGATGCCAGCAGCCCCAGCACATACCCGGTAACGCCGACCGCCCCGGCCCGGGCCAGTCGGCCGCCCGCTGCGAGTGCCGGCACGATCAGGCTGGCGAACACCAGATACACGCCCACCACCTGCACCGAGGCGGTGATGGTGATCGCGAACAGCAGATAGAAACCCAGTGGCGAGTCCTTCAGGCGCAGGCCGAACCAGCCCGCCAGCGTCAGCACAGTCACGCCGGCCAGGGGTAACAGCCCGCCCCAGGTGGTCCACAGAATCTGCCCGACCAGCAGGTCCTTCAGATGCTCGCCGGCGTGCGGGTCCTGGCTCATCAGAAGAATGGCGGCACAGGCGGCGGCCACGAAACTGGCGCCGATGACGGCTTCCAGCTGGGCCGGGTACTTCTTCTCCATCCACTGCAGGCACAGCGCGCCGGCGAGGGCGGCGAGCACCGCGCTGAGCTGGGTGCGCCAGCCGTTCACCGCGAAGCCGAGCGTGCTCGCAATGACGATACCCAGACCCGCGATCTGCGCGATGGCCAGATCGATGAAGATGATCCCCCGGCGCAGCACCTCCATGCCCAGCGGCACATGAGTCGCCAGCACCAGTAGTCCTGCCGCCAGCGCCGGCAGCAGGATGCCCGGTTGCAGACCGTCGAGCGTCATGGCGCGGCCTGCAGCAGACGGGTCAGCGTGTCGTCGAACAGACCAAACAGATCCTGTGCGCCCGGCGAGCCGCCGACCGTGTAGGGCAGTTCCACGGCCGGGATATTGGCCCGGCTGGCCAGCCATTCGGATGCCTTGGGCGACTCGTAGGCGGCGCGCAGCACCATCCTGGCCGGTGTGGCCTTCAGGGTCTCCAGCAATTCGGCAAGGTGGCCGGCGGTCGGCTCCATGCCGGGCTTGGGCTCCAGCTCGCCGATCACCTGCAGCCCCAGCCAGTCGGCGAGGTAACTCAGGTTACGGTGGTGAGTCACCATCGACGCGCCTTTCAGGCCGGCAGCCTGCGTTTCCCAGCGCGCCATGGCCGCCGTCCAGCGACGCTGGAAGTCGGCATTGCGATCGGCATAGCGGGCGGCGTGCGCCGGGTCCAGGTCCGTCAGGCGCTTGGCCAAACCGTCGGCTACCCGGGCGATGTTGCGCGGGTCCAGATGCAGGTGCGGGTTGCCGCTGGCGTGGACGTCGCCCTGTGCGCGATCGAGCGCCGTCGGCCGCTCGATGATGCGGGCAAGGCGCGCCGCTTCGAAATAACCCGGCTGGCCGGGCTGGATGCGCGCATTGCCGGCCTCGCGCTGCAACAGCGGCAGCCAGCCGGTCTCCAGCTCGGCGCCGGTGCAGATCAGCAGGTCCGCGCGGCGCGCCCGGGCCAGCAGGGACGGGCGTGCCTCGATATGGTGCGGATCCTGCAGCGCGGTGGTGGCGGAACTGACTTCTACCAAATCGCCGCCCAGTTCCTGGGTCAGCGCGGCCCATTCCGGCTCGCAGGTCAGCACGTTGAGCGCTGCCCGGGCCGCGGGAGCGGCCAGGCCCAGCAAGATCAAGCTCATAGCTATCAAGTGTTTCATGGTCGTTTTCCTTCAGAATTTGTGGGCGCCGTGCGCGCCGATGCTCATGATGTATTGCAGGATGATTTGGTTGTCCGGGTCGCCGCGCAGCGCCTCATCGCGGTTGTACTGCAGGCGAAAGCGCGAAAATTCCGACGGCGAGTAGTCGGTCATCAGGCTCCAGCGCTCGGGATGAAAACGGCTGTCATCCAGGCTGGCGGCGTTCAGGCCGAAATCGGTCGAGCCGGTCGATAAGCGGCTGTAGCGTGTGCCGATGCGCCAGCGCGGCATGAACTGGTACACCGCGTGGGCGTAGAAACCCGACTGATCGCTGTCATAGCCGTCGGCTAGGCCCAGGCAGGCCCCGCCGTCCGCGCTGTTGTCGGCGCATTCGAGCACGCCGTCCTCCTCGCGCTGGAAGTACTCGGCGGCGAAGGTGAAGTTGCGCTGACGCGAGTTGCCGTTCGGTGCCCATTTCCAAACGAAATCGGCCAGCCAGGTCTTGGAATCGCCCGAGAACAGGGTCAGGGCCTCGACGTCGTTCAGATCGTCGACCCAGCCCTCGCGCTCCCGCGGCCGGGCCTTGACGTAGGACAGGCCGGCGCGCCAGTTGTGCGAGGCGCCGACATCCGTGCCCAGGTGCGCAAAGGCCGCCCACGCACCGGCGCCGTTCTTGTCGGCACCTTCGTCCGAACCCGGGAAGAACTGCCCCTTGGCCGCCTCGGCGCCGAACTCCAGGAACCACGGCGTGGGCGCCAGCCAGCGCAGCTGCACGCCGTCCTCGAGCAGGCCTTCGCCAAACAGCGCCTCGTAGACCAGGTTGTTGTCGGCAAAGTCCCAGGCGTGCGGGTGCTTTTCGTTCTGATAGCCGATGCCGGAGCGGTAACGCCCGCCCTTGAAGGTGAGGCCGTGGCCGATTTGCAGGGTCTGGAACCAGGCCTCCTCGACCTCGACCTCTCCGTCCGCCAGTGCCAGATTGACGAAGGCGCGCGAGTAGGGGTCGACGTTGGCGCTCATGACCAGCTCGGTGTGATCAAGCGTGAAGCCGCGCTCGCCGTGCGCGTGCTCGCCGGCCGGCATGAAGCCGGTGATCGGCCGCTCGCCGCCGGCGCGATCTATGTAGGCGCCCTGCAGGATCAGCGAGATTTCCGGGTTGAGGGCATTGGCCGCCGCGGGTGGGCTGGCGCTTGCAACCACCTCCTGCTGGGCGTTGTCGGCCTTGATTTCGGCCGTCTGCACGCGGCTCTCGAGGGCTTTGAGACGCGCCTCGTAGTCGGCCTGCAGTGCCTTGAATTTCTGATCGAATTCGGCGCGGATGGCGTCGACGTCGGTGGCGGCGCGAGATGCCGCCGACCACGGCATGGCAATGGCTACTACCACCGCAAGGATGGTTCTTTTCATGGGATGCTCCCGTAACGACCAAGCGTCCAGCATCAGAGTGCCGGATCGCGGATAAGGATTTGGAAAACTCAGGTCGTGGGGAGGAGCGGCGGGGCGCGGGGCTGGAACGCGGGGTAGGGGATCAGTGTGACGGCTTGTGACACCAGGTCGGTCGGTGTCGGGTGGATGGGTGCGACCACACCCTGGGCCGCCTCGGGAGCGAGGCCCGGTTGCTGGGTGTCGGCGCCCAGAAAGGCGTCGCAGGCGCTGGTGTGGGCGTGGAAAGGATGGTCCGCATCATGCACTGCCACCGCGACCTGGCCTGCGGCCAGCAGCATCACCGCCAACAGCATCCGCGCCGCTGCACAGGCGGGGAAGTGGGACCGGGTGCGCCGTGGCGTGGTCATGGACAGATGCGGATGGGTCACGGGACTGGCGGCGATCCTAACCCGTGCATCCGACCGCGACAAGCGCGGCAGCGCCATGCGTTGCTGTGGCGGCGTGGCGTGCGGCGCGCAGCCGTGCATGCCGGCATCCCGATCGATACCTGATATGACAGGCCTTTTGTCTCACTTTATTGGTTACCATGGGCCAAGTCGGCGCGGCGGAAGACCGCCGCTGTCCCAGCGGCTGCGACGGCTGATGTGCGTGGATCGCCGTCACGGGCAAGGAGATGCAGTACTCGTGAGCCATCAGGACCCTGAACCCTTCAGTTCCGCCCCAAACGACGCGGGCCGCATCCGGGCGCCCTGGGAACGGACTTTCGAAAAAATCCTCACCCCCTTTGAGGAGTTCATTCATCGTCAGACCACCGGCGGCATGGTGCTGATGGTCTCGGCGATCCTTGCCTTGATACTCGCCAATTCCGGTGTGGCCGCGGCCTACCAGCATCTGATCCACCTTCCGGCCCATATCGGTATCGGCGATTGGGGGATCGAAAAAACCCTGCACCACTGGGTTAACGATGGCCTGATGGCGTTGTTTTTCTTCGTGGTCGGCTTGGAGCTGAAGCGGGAAATGCTGGTCGGCGAACTCGCCAATCCCCGCCATGCCGTGCTGCCTATCCTCGCCGCCATCGGCGGCATGCTGGTGCCGGCGCTGATTTACATGGCGTTCAACGGCGGCGGGGATGGCGCCCGCGGCTGGGGCATTCCCATGGCCACGGACATCGCGTTCTCGATCGGCGTGGTGGCGTTACTCGCTGGGCGGGTACCCAAGGCACTCATCACCTTTCTGGTGGCCCTGGCGATCGTCGATGATCTGGGCGCGGTGATGGTCATTGCAATTTTCTATACAGAAAAACTCGCGCTGGGCTGGCTCGCGGGCGCGGCGCTGGTGCTCGGTACGATGCTGCTGCTGAATCTGGCCGGCGTGCGCCGCACGATGCCCTATTTTCTGCTGGCGGCGGTGCTTTGGTATCTACTGCTCGAATCCGGGATTCACGCGACGCTTGCGGGTGTGCTCGGCGCTTTCACCGTGCCCGCCCGACCCAGTTACGATCCGGGGCTGTTCAGCCAGCGCACCAGGACACTCCTGGCGCGGTTCGACGCCAGCTGTCGCCCGGGCGCCAGCATTCTCACCAACGATGAACTGCGCGCGGTAGCGCAGGCGCTGGGCAATGGTGCGATCCAGGTACAGGCGCCGTTGCAGCGACTGGAGCATCTTTGGAACCTGCCGGTGGCCTTTCTGGTGGTGCCGCTATTCGCCCTGTTCAACGCCGGCATTCCGCTGGATTTTGGTTCCCTGATGACGACGCTGACGCACCCCGTTACGCTGGGCGTGACCCTGGGTCTGGTGCTCGGCAAGTTCATCGGGATTACCGGAACTGTGTGGCTGGCGCTGAAGCTGGGCATCGGCGAACTGCCGACCGGCACCCGCCTGAGTCAGATCGCCGGGGTATCGCTGCTGGCGGGTATCGGTTTCACCATGTCCATTTTCATCGCCGAACTGGGCTTTGCCGCGCACCCGGACGAGCTGCTGATGGCCAAAACCGGAGTCTTACTGGCTTCGTTGATTGCCGGTTTCGGGGGGTACATCTGGCTGCGCCTGGCGGCTCCTGCCATGCCTCGCTCGGACGCATAGCGAACAGGGTAACCGGGACCGCGCCGGGTACCACAGGGTTCGACGGGTGACGGCGTCCGGGGAGTGGCCCGACGCGCCGGCTCGACCAGCGAGCTTGCCGGGCATCCGCGTTACGAAACATACGCTTTATTCCAGAGGAGAATCGCAATGGCAATGATGAATCTGAAAACCGCAACGTCCGAGCAGATGGGCAAGATCATTCCCTACCTCAAGGTGTTTTCACACCTCAATGTGAAGCTGTACCGCTGGAGTGGGGGACGCATCCTCGGCAAACTCAACGGTCATGACGTTTGCCTGGTTACCATGACAGGCGCAAAGTCCGGCGCCCAACGCACTATTCCGCTGATGTACGTGCCCTATCGTGACGGCGTGATCCTGGTCGGTTCCCAGGGTGGCGCCCCCAAGAGCCCGGTGTGGGTCAACAATCTCATCGCCCATCCGGATATCGAGGTGCAGTACAAAAGCAAAAAGATGAAATTGCGCGCCCGCCGCGCCAGCGCCGAAGAGAAGGAGGCGGTGTGGCCGGTCTGCTGCCAGCACTATCCCGATTACGAGATCTACCAGCAGCGCACGCCGCGGGACATTCCGGTCTTTATCTGCGAGCCGCGTTGATCCGGGCGTTCAGTCCAGCAGCTCCGTCAGTACCGCCACCGCGATGGCGCCGATGCCGCCGATCAGATTCATCATGGCGTCGAGATGGGTCTTGCGGCCGTGTGCCACGCGCAGGCTGGTGGCCGCGATGGACGCCATCTTGTAGTGGGTGAAGACATCGTAGTAATGCAGGCGCGCGCGGTCGACCGGATTTCCCGATAGTTCCTCGTAGCGCACCAGCAATTCGTCGAACGGCAACAGCCCGCAGGCCAGCAGCTCGCCGCGCTCGTCGGGGCAGCCGAGCAGCTTGCAACCGACATAGGCCAGGTCTTCGTGGTAGTCGCCCAGGTGGCACAGCTCCCAGTCGAGGATGGCGTTGATGCGGCCGTCCGGGGTGTACATGAAATTGCCGCTGCGGTAGTCGCCATGCACCACCACCGGATTGGCCACTGCCGGCATGTTGGCCTTGAGCCAGCTCGCGGCGTATTCGATGACCGGATGGGCCTGCACCGTGTCCTCGTGCCAGATACGCTCCCAGAGCCCCAGTGACCACAGGTTCGCCTGGGTGGTACCGGGCTCCGGGGCGTCGTAGCTGGACAGATCGCAGCGGCGCCAGTCGAGCCGGTGAATGCCGGCCAGGTGCTGCACGAACTGGTCCCGGAGCCGGGCGCGCAACTCCGGCTCGAACGACATGCCGAGTCCGGTGACCTTGCCGCCTCCTTCCGGCTGCACGATGCCCTCGAGAAAACCCGCGATCAGAAAGGGCCGCCCGAGCGCGGCGGGATCGGCCTCGACCCAGTGCACCTCGGGCACCGGCACCCTGCCCTGCATGGCGCGCAGGATCTGCGCCTCGCGCAGGCGGTGGGTTTCGACCACGGATTCGAGCGGATCCATGCGCAGCATGAGCTTCTTGCTGCCGGCGGCGGGGCGGCGCAGATCGAAGGTGAACTGCTCCTTGGACGCGCCTCCGGTGAGGCGTTTCAGGTTGGCGATGCCGAGCCTGGCATCCCCGGTGGCGCGGCGCAGGTAATCGAGCAGGCGCGGCTCCAGGCGCGAGAAATCCATGCTCTGTTCGCGCGGATCGGCGCGCTCGATCAGCTTGCGGGTGAGCACCTCGTCGAGCGCGCGCTCGACGGGAAAGCGCGCGCGAATGCCGGCGATCCAGTCCGGCGTGGGCCGGGCGCGCCGGTCCAGGGTGGGTGTGTGGTGGCGCATGGCGGTGGCCCCGCGCTGCCTACATGGCGACTTCCTGGATTTCCCCCCAGCCGACCACGCCGCCGAGCTCCCAGCGCATGAAGGTGTGGGTGGCAAAGAGGTAAGGCCAGGGCGACCAGGGATTGGAGGTGAACGCGGTGCCGGTGAAGCGATGGCTGCGGCCGCGCTTGTCCTCTACCTGCAGGTCCATGAACTGGTGCAGCAGGCCGTTGCGCAACACCCGGCCCTTGCCCTTGGTGAGGCCATAAACCTTGTCGCCCTCGCGGACATAGCCGTGGACGATGGCGGCGTAATCGTTTTTGTCGTCGGGGTTGATCACCCAGATGCAGTGGATGCTGGTGTCGTTGTCGAAATTGGCATTGAGCCAGCAGAAATTGGCGAACTGGTCTTCGTGGCGCAGGCCCCAGCTGTGATCCATGCTGGACACGCAGTCGATCGGGAACTGCTTGCCGTCGAGGGTCATCCTGCCGGTCACGCGGCCGCTCTGATCCCAGTGCCCGGCGTAGGCGGTATCGGATACGGTGTCGCCGCCGTGGCTGACCTGGGCCAGCGGATCCATGGCGGGGTCGTGGATGTCGTAGGGCTCCATCAGGGCCTTGTAGGTCACATCGAAAGACAGGCGCTTGCCGTCGTCGAAACGGATGTCGTAGTCCATCACCGGCTTGGTGCATTTGACCGCCAGACCGTTGCCGAGGCGGTAGTCGTCGAAATTGGTTTTGGGAAACGGCAGATGCACCTGGTTGTTGGTGTAGCGGACCAGATGGGGCGTATTGGAAAAGCCGTCGGTGATGGTGATGCTGGACAGCACCGCGCCCAGATTCTGCCGGGTCAGCACATAGACGTTGACGTGCAGCGGCTCCTCGGGAACGTAAAAGCCGAAGTAGTTGGTCTCCGCCCAATAGGTGTCGTCGGACGTCGGCGTATGAAAGTACATGTCTTTTGCGGTGATCATGGTGTTCCCCTGGTAGCTGCTGTTTTAGTTGTCGATGAGCGGCCGTGCACGACGCTCACTGCGTGGTTCCGCAGCGTTTATAAACCAAGGCGGCCGGTGGCGAAAGGAAATGTTGCGGCCGGCCGGCGCGGGATGGCCGCCGCCAGGGTCAGGCGGGGATGACGATGTCGGACAGGGCGAACAGCTTCCAGCCCCCGGCGGTGCGGGTAAAGGCGTAAAACGCGGCGACGGTTTCGATCAGGGAACCGTCCGCGCGCACCCGCTCGGCGTGGCGCAGGATCACATGGGCCTTGTCGGGCGCGACCAGTGACACCTCGTAATCGGCATTGACCGTGGTGTGCCATTGCTTGCGCTCCCGCAGGGCCTGCGGCGAGACCGGGAAGCGGTCGAGCAGGCGGGTTTCGCCTGCGCCGATATAGGCCAGGGGGAATTGCACCAGGGATTCGACGGCGGTCAGGTCGCCGTCGAGGAAGGCGCGCAGATAGCGTTCGTATGCCGCCCTCACCTCCCCGGTGCTGGTGTCGGTGGTCATCAGGGCGGGACTCCTGGGTGGTGGATCGGACACAGGATAGCGCGACACCAGCCTGGGCAGGGCGCTGTCCCGGCGCGCCGGCTCAGGCCGGTTTCAGCACCGCCCGACCAGGTCTTGCAGTGATTCGATGTGCCAGCAGCAGGCCCAGGATCATCGCCGGAATGAACGCGAGGGTCGGCGTGTACCCGTAGGTCAGTCCCGCCAGCGCGGGTCCGGGGCAGTAACCCACCAAGCCCCAGCCGATGCCGAAGATCGTCGCGCCGATCAGCAGGGGCTTGTCGATATCGGTCCTGGTGGGCAGCGAAAAACTGTCGGCGAACAGCGGAGCGGGATTGCGGAGCACGAACCGGTAACCGAGGGTGGTGACGAGCAGGCCGCCACCCATGACGAAGGCGAGGGTTGGATCCCAGGCGCCGAAAAAATCGAGAAAATCCTGGACCCGTTTGGTGTTGGTCATGCCCGAAACGGCCATGCCGATGCCGAACACGATCCCGGAAGCGAGCGCAGCCAGTAGTTTGCCCATGAAATTAGCCTCCGGTGGTCAGGCGCAGCAGGGTAACGGTGACGATCCCCGCGGCCATGAAGGTGAGGGTCGCGATGATGGAACGTTTCGACAAGCGCGCTATTCCGCAGATACCGTGGCCGCTGGTACAGCCGGAGCCGAGCCCGGTGCCGAACCCCACCAGCAATCCGCCCACTACCGCGAGCAGCACGCCGGCGCCGGGCAGCGGCGGCTTGAAATCCGAGTTGAGCAGGGGTGGCAAGGCGCCGCCGAGCACAATGCCGAGCACGAACAGGAGCCGCCACAGGCGTTCGCCTGTACCCTGGGTGAAGACGCCGGACAGAATGCCGCTGACGCCGGCGATGCGGCCGTTCAGGGCCATCATCATGACGGCGGCGACGCCGACCAGGCCACCGCCGATGGCGGCTAGTACGAAGTGATGCATGCTGTTCCTCCAGCCAGAGCGCGAGGGTTGTGGTGTGTTCCCGCCGGTGGCCGGGTTTCACGGACTTCTTTCGTCCGGAGGTTACGGTCCAGCGCGAGCCACTTTTTGCCACATTACATTAGGAAAATACAAATTAGCAATATTTACTTCTGCATATCCGGGGAGGTCGGCTATATTCGCGCTCGATGACTGGGCCCCGGGAGGAAAGGCCGTGCAGCTCGATTTGACCGCGCTGGCCGCGCACGCCGAAGTCGCCGAAGCCTTGCTGAAGGCGATGGGAAATCGCAACCGGCTGATGGTGCTCTGCACCCTGCATGAAGGCGAGTTGTCGGTGGGCGAGTTGAACGCGCGTATCCCGCTCAGCCAGTCGGCGCTGTCCCAGCATCTGGCGACGTTGCGCCGCGCCGGGCTGGTCGCGACGCGGCGTGAGTCCCAGACGATCTACTACCGGCTTGGCGATGCGGCGGCCAGCGCTGTCATCGCCACCCTCCACGGCCTGTTTTGCAAGGCGCCCGCTTCCGCCGCAGTCAAGTGAAGGTGTGCTCCGGCTGCGGGAACTCGCCGGCGCGCACCGCCGCTGCATAAGCCTGAAGTGCGCCCAGGATGTCGCCAGCGCCGGCGAGGAAATTGCGCGCGAACTTGGGCGCGCGCGGCGAAATCCCCAGCATGTCCTGCAATACCAGCACCTGAGCGTCGGTATCGGCGCCGGCGCCGATACCGATCACCGGCATCGTCAGCTCCCGGCTGACGCGCGCCGCAAGGTCGCGCGGAACGCATTCCAGCACCAATAAACTGGCGCCTGCGCTTTCCAGCAGATGGGCGTCCTGCACCATCTGCTCCGCGTCGCTGTGGCCGCGCCCCTGCACCCGATAACCGCCAAACTTGTTCACTGACTGGGGGGTAAGGCCCAGGTGTCCGCACACCGGAATCCCGCGCTGGTTGAGCATCGCCACCGTCTCAGCCAGCCATTCCCCGCCTTCCAGCTTGACCATCTGCGCGCCCGCCTGCATGAGCAGGGCGGAGTTGGCCAGTGCCTGTTCGGGAAGCGCATAGGCCATGAAGGGCAGGTCGGCGATCAGCAGGGATTTGCTGTTGCCGCGGCGCACAGCCGCCGTGTGATGCAGCATGTGGTCCATGGTGACGGGAACGGTGCTGTCGAAGCCCAGCATCACGTTGCCGAGGGAGTCGCCGACCAGCACCACCTCGATACCCGCGAGTTCGACGAGGCGGGCGAAGCTGCTGTCGTAAGCCGTGATGACCGGAAATTTCTCGCCGGCCCGTTTCAGATCGTTCAGGGTATGGATGGTTACGGCTTTCATGGGTCTGCCCGGGTGTCAGGACGGCGGATTGTATTGCGGGTTGTAGTAGTGGCGACCACTTTTCACGCCGATCAGAAATTCGACCAGGCGGCGGTAGTCGAGATCGTTGTCGGCCACGTCGATGGCGCGGGTATTGACGATCACCAGGGGCGCATCGTCGTAGTAGTGAAAGAACTGGGTATAGGCTTCGTTGAGCTGACGCAGATAATCCGGAGTAATGGCGCGTTCCATGGCCACGCCGCGTTTCTGAATGCGCGCCATCAAGGTCTCGGGGGGTGCCTGCAGATAGATCACCAGGTCTGGCACCGGTTTGTCGATGGTGAGCTGGTCGTAGACCTGCTGGTAGAGACGCAGCTCTTCGTCATCCAGGGTGACACGGGCAAACAAGGGATCCTTGTCGAGCAGGAAATCGGCCACCCGGACCGGCTGGAACATGTCGCCCTGGCGCAGCTGCTGGATCTGGCGGGTGCGCTGGAACAGGAAGAACAATTGGGTGGGGAGGGCGTTGGCGCGGGGGTTGGAATAGAACCGCTCCAGGAAAGGGTTCTCCTCTACCTCTTCAAGCAGCGTGTCGTAATTCAGCGTCGCGGCGAGGCGCCGTGCCAGCGTGGTTTTGCCGACGCCTATCGGTCCCTCGATGGCAATAAAGCGGGGCAGGCTGGCCGTGTCGAGGGCCAGCTGAATGTCGTTGGCAAGTATTTCCACGGCGGGCTCCGGCTTAAAGGCGGACAATACCTGCGCGATCGATTCGTGCCAACAGCTGCGCCAGGGAGGTGCCATCCGGCAGGATCAGATCCGGGTCCAGGTCATGCAGCGGTATCAGCACGAAATTGCGTTCGGCAAGGCGTGGGTGCGGTATCTCAAGTTCCGCGTCGACGAGGCTGACCTCGTCGTAGAGCAGAATGTCCAGGTCGAGAGTTCGCGGCCCCCAATGCTGGTCGCGGCGCCGTCCGCGCGCGGTCTCCAGGGCGAGTAACTCGCGCAGCAGGATATGGGGCGCCAGCGCAGTGCGCAGTCGCGCCACCGTGTTGAGGTAATCGGGCTGTGTCCCCGGTCCCACCGCCCGGCTCCGGTAGAGCGGGGCGGTGGCCTCCAGGCGTGATTCCGGCAGTCGCGCCAGTGCATCCAGGGCCCAGTCGATCTGTAGCCGCGGGTTGTCCAGGTTGCTCCCCAGGCCGATGTATACCCTGGCGCTCACGCCGGACCGGAACCGGGTGCCCGGCGTCGACGGGTGCGCCGACGGGGAGCGGGGGATGCGTGCAGTGCTGCGGCCATTTGCTCGCGTTCGGCTTCTCCCGCGGTTTGAAACCGCGTCCACCAGGCACCCAAACCGCCCAGCTCCTCACCACTTTGTTCGCGCAGCAGGAGGAAGTCGTAGGCGGCCCGAAAGCGGGGGTGCTCCATGAGCTGCCAGGCACGTCTTCCGCTGCGACGCTCCAGTCGTGGCTGCAATTCCCATATTTCGCGAGCGGGCGCGGAAAAACGCCGCGGGATCGCGATGTGGCGCATTTCCCGTGTCAGCACATCGGCGGCGGCTTGCTGCAACGCCAGGGTTTCCTGCGAGCCGGGAGTCCGCGTCCAGGCCCCGCTGGCCGCAACCGCGGGCCACAGCAGGGCCGCGAACAGGAACGCAGGGGTGACGCGCTGATCGTTCTTGATGCGAATGTCGGTGTTGATCAGTGCCTGCCGGACGAACGCATCCCAGCGGCTGTCGCTGGCGATTGCCGCGGCGGTATCGGGGAACAGGTGTTGAAACAGCAGGTAACGGGACAAGGCTTCATAGGTCGCAAGGGCACGCCCAGTCATGAGTAGCTTGAGAACCTCGTCGAACAGCCGCGCCGGCGGAATCTCCCGCAACAGCGCGTGCAGCTTGGCAAGTGGCGCCGCGGTTGCCGGGTCCAGCGCAAAATCGAGTTTGGCGACGAAGCGGGCGGCGCGCAGCATCCGCACCGGATCTTCCCGGAAGCGGGTTGCGGGATCGCCGATGATGCGCAGGGTGCGGCTGGCGATATCCTCGATACCGCCGACAAAATCCAGCAGTTCGTCGCGCTGCGGATCGTAATAAATCGCGTTGATGGTGAAGTCGCGGCGCTCGGCGTCCTCTTCGAGTGACCCGAATACATTGTCCCGCAGCAGCATGCCGCGCTGACTGCGGCGCGCCTGCTCGCTGGAGTGCGGCGTCGCGTTTGCGTGAGGACTGGCCCCATGGGAAGCCCGAAAAGTGGTCACTTCGACCAGTTCGCGCCCGACGTGGACATGGACGATGCGGAAGCGGCGGCCGACGATGCGGGAGCGCCGAAACAGGTGCTTGACCTCTTCCGGCGTCGCGCTGGTGGCGACATCAAAGTCCTTGGACGGGTGGCCCAGCAGCGTGTCCCGGATACAGCCACCGACAATGAATGCCTGATGCCCGGCAGCCACCAGCTTGGCCACCACTTCCCGGGCTCCGCCGCTGATCGCGGAGTGGGGTATATGGCGGCTGGCGGGGACCTTGCGGGGGATCTCGGTTGGCCTGCTGGGCTTTCGGCCGAACAATCTTTTCAACCGCTGGAGCATTCCGGAAGCTATCAGTTGGGCAGCGGCGATTCTAGCACAGCGCTCCTCGCCGCCTGTTCTTTCGGGATACGCAACCGATTGACGTGCTGACGACTGACGTGCTGATCTCCGCGGCTGGGGGATGGCGCAAACGAAAGGGGGAGGCCATTGCAGGCCTCCCCCGAGATTTCATTTGCACTCGGCCTCGGGCTAACCCACCCCTAACCGACTAGCAAACCAGTACCCTTCGATTATTATTATCTTTGTTATTGTTATGCTGCTCTCTTATTGTTGTTATGAGCGACCTTCATGCTACCGAGTGAAGTTCCGCTTGGCAAAGGGGTTTTTAGACCTTTTTGTCGTCTTGATAATGCAAGGCAGTCGATTCAGTTATATTTGGCGTTCTTCCTCGCCATACCGCCTGCGGCGACCAATGCTGGCTCGCCCAGCGGAGCAACTCGGCGACGCTGGCGCCCGCGGCTGCCAACGGCGGGTTCTGGCCCAGCCGGGCCAGCGCGCGAAATATATTGTCCCCGGCGTGCGCAACATCGAGCGCGGGGGCGTGGTTTTGCTTGCTGAGTTTACGCCCGGCGGCGTCCGTCACCACTGGGACGTGACCGTAGACCGGCACGGGCAGCCCCAGTGCGCGCAACAGGAAAATCTGGCGCGGGGTGGATTCCAGCAGGTCGTTGCCGCGCACCACATGAGAGATGCCCTGTGCTGCATCATCGACCGCGGTGGCGAGTTGGTAGGCGAAGAGGCCGTCGCGGCGGCGCAGCACGAAGTCACCGCCCGTCCGCTCAAGATTGGTGGCCACGGATCGGCCGCGGAGACAGTCGGTGAAGTGAATTACCGGAGCAGCGCCGGTATGGATTCGGATCGAATATCCGGAGGTTTCCCGGTCCGGGCCGGCCAGAACGCGATCACGACAGGCGCCGTCGTAGTTACCGTCGAGGCGGCGCAGCCGTTCCCGGGTGCAATCGCAGAGAAACAGCAGTCCCGTGGCTGCCAGTCGCTGCAACGCGTCGCGATACTGTGCCGCGCGCCCGCTCTGGTAGAGAATCTCGCCATCCCAGTGGAGGCCGTGGGCGTCGAGCTGCCGGGCGATGCTCGCCGCGGCCCCGGGGACTTCGCGGGGCGGGTCGATATCCTCGATGCGCAGCAGCCAACGCCCATGGTGGGCGCGGGCGTCGAGATAACTGGCCAGGGCGCTCACCAGCGAGCCGAAATGCAGCGGGCCGGTGGGCGAGGGAGCGAAGCGACCGGTGTACGCTTCCGGCACGGTAACAGCGGGCTGATCCGGAATCAGCCGCCTACGGTTTGCCGTTCGCGGATTTCATCCAGCGTCTTGCAGTCGACGCAGAGGGTGGCGGTGGGGCGTGCCTCCAGCCGGCGAATGCCGATCTCGACACCACATTGTTCGCAGTAGCCGTAGTCGTTGGCGTCGATCATTTCGATGGTCTTGTCGATTTTCTTGATCAGTTTGCGCTCGCGGTCACGGGTACGCAGCTCCAGGCTGAATTCTTCTTCCTGGGTGGCGCGATCGGCAGGGTCGGGAAAATTGGCCGCGTCATCCTTCATGTGATTGACGGTGCGATCAACTTCGGCCATCAGATCCTGCTTCCAGTCCAGCAACAGTTTCCGGAAGTGTTCGCGCTGGTTATCACTCATGTACTCCTCGCCCCGCTTCTCTTTGTAGGGCTCGAAACTCCGCAGCAAAACGGAGGATTTCGCGGCTGCTTTCTTCTTGGCCATTTGCAATTCCGGGGGGGATCCGACGGGAAGGCGCGTTTATAGGGCCGGTTGGGGATTTTTTCAACCCTGTCGGTGCGAATCTCCGGTGCGCCGACCTCAGAGGGTCGGGCGGGTTTAGCTTAGAATCGCCGCGCTGACGGGGAGCTGAGACGATGCGGGATGGGCGGCACAGATGGGCGCGGCGGGTGGCTTCCATGACCTCGTTCAAGGTGGTCGACTTCCTGGAGGCCGCCGAGCGGATGCAGGCGGGGGGCCGCGATATCGTGCGCCTGGAAGCTGGCCAGCCGGCATTTCCCACGCCGTTCCCCATTGCCGAGGCGGCGCGCCGGGCTTTGGCCGACGAAAAAACCCGCTATACCCCTGCATTGGGCATTACGCCGCTGCGGGAAGCGATTGCGTCCTTCTACGCACAGCGCCATGGCGTGACGGTCGCGCCAGCGCGTATCGCGGTCACCACCGGGAGCAGCGCGGCACTGGGACTGATCTGCGACCTGCTGATCGAGCCGGGCGATGGCTTTTTGCTGACCGATCCGGGCTATCCCTGCAACGCCAATTTCGTCCGTCGTGCCGGGGGTGAACCGCAGTGGGTGCCGGTGGTGGCGGCCGAGCGCTACCGGCTCACCGCCGCAGCGCTGGCGGCGCACTGGTGCTCCAACACGGTCGGTGCGCTGGTGGCCTCGCCCAGCAATCCGACCGGTGAGATGATCCCGCGCGACCAGCTGGCCGCGCTGCACGCCGCGGTCCGGGAGCGCGGCGGCGCCCTGGTGGTGGACGAGATCTACCATGGACTGGTCTACGACGCACCCGAGACCTCGATCCTGGCATTCACTGACGACGCCTTCGTGGTCAACAGTTTCTCCAAATACTTCGGCATGACGGGCTGGCGCCTGGGCTGGATGGTGCTGCCCGAAGCGGCGCTCGAGCCGATCAACGTGATGGCGCAGAATTTCTATATCTCGCCGCCCAGTATCGCGCAGCATGCGGCACTGGCAGCCTTCCAGCCGGAGGTGATCGAGGAGCTCGAAGCGCGCCGCGAAGAGTTCCGGCGCCGCCGGGATTTCCTGGTGCCGGCGCTGCGGGACTTGGGCTTTGACATTCCCTTTGCGCCCGCCGGAGCCTTTTATATCTATGCGGGGATTGCGGGCCTCGCTGACGACAGCGAGGCTTTTTGCTGGGACATGCTGGAGCGCGCCGGGGTCGCCTTTACCCCCGGGACCGACTTCGGCTCTCATCTGGCCCACCAACGGGTGCGGTTCTCCTACACCGAACCGCTGGAACGCCTCGAGCTCGCGGTCAGCCGCCTGCGCGCGGCGCTCGCGGCGCGATGAAATTCAGCCCGCCCCTGGAGCAGGGCATCTTTCTGCGCCGCTACAAGCGGTTTTTTGCCGAGGTCGGCTTGCCGGATGGCGAGGTGCTGACACTGCACTGTGCCAACACGGGATCGATGCGCAATTGTCAGGTGTCCGGCGCACCCTGCTGGTTTTCCCGCAGTGCCGATCCACGCCGCAAGCTGCCGGGCGCCCTCGAGATCGTCACCACCGGCGATGGCCGGCTGGCCGGGGTCAACACCGGACGTGCCAATCGCCTGGTGGAGGAGGCCATTGCAGTGGGTAGCATCGAGGCGCTGCGGGGTTATGAAAGCGTCCGGCGTGAGGTGCGCTATGGCGAGGAAAACAGCCGCATCGACTTTTTGCTCGCGGGCGACGGCAAACCCTGCTATGTCGAGGTCAAGAGCGTCACCCTGTCATTGGGCGACGCCCGCGCCGCGTTTCCCGACACTGTCACCCGCCGCGGTGCCAAACACCTGCGCGAACTCGAAGGCATGGCTGCCGCCGGTGCGCGGGCGGTGCTGCTGTTTTGCGCCCAATTGAGCGATATCGACGTCGTGGTGCCGGCCGCGGACCTTGATCCGGACTACGCCCTCGCGTTGCGTCAGGCGCGGCGCCGGGGCGTCGAAGTCCTGGCCTGGGGTTGCCGGCTGGGACCGGAGGAGATCGTGCTGGAGCGTGAACTGGAATTTCGCGAAGTGTAGTAGTGCGCGGTGCGCGCAAAAAAACGCCCCGCCGGGCGGGGCGTTGGCACTGGCTGCCGAGGCTCACATCTTGCCGTCGATTTCGACTACCCGGGCCTTGAATTTCCAGGCGCCATTGACCTTGGCGAGGACATCCAGGTAGCGGCCGGAATTCACCACGCTGACTTTCTCGCCGGTATCCACCAGGATCAGATAGGCGTCGTGGGTGGCGCTGTCGCCGTTGACCTCGACGATGGCATCCGTGGTGCAGTGCTTGACCTTCATGGTCGGAATCATCTTTTTGGCGAAGGCCAGCAGCGCCTCGCGGCCGGCGGCGAGCTGTTTGCCGCCCATGGCAAAGGTGCCGTCGGCGGCGAATGTATCGACCCAGGCTTCGGGATCGCGATAGTCGAAGGCGCGGTTGTATTTGGCGACCAGTTGGCGGATTTCCAGGTTGTCGGCGACAGTATTCATGGCAGTTTCCTCGTCAGCGGCGAATACGGGGTCGCGGCTGCGGCCCCGGGGCAAAGTTCGCCGCTAGGGTAGCGTGGTCGCGCGGTCGGGCGCCACTCTCCCGACCTGCTTCATCCAGCCTCATCCAGAGTCAGATTGCCGTCAAGGATTCGCACGGGGATTGGCTCCAGATGTTTGCCGGCGCAGGGTCCGGCGACACAGCGGCCGGTGGCGATGTCAAACAGGGCGCCGTGCACCTGGCAGTGGATGTGGCGGCCGTCGCGGTCCAGAAAGCGGTCGGGCAGCCAGTTGAGCTCGAACCCCGCATGGGGGCAGCGGTTGCGATAGACCACCACGCCGGCGGCGGTCCGCACGGCGAACAGTCGCACATCGTCCCGCGGGTTCAGCGCTCGCGCACCGTCCGCGGGAATGTCATCGACGCGGCACAGGAAAATGACGCGGACTCGTCAGACGCCGCGCCGCAGCGCTTCGATGCGCTCCTCCAGGGGGGGGTGCGTCATGAACAGCCGCGACGCGTGCCGTTTCCAGCCACTCGAGATGCCGAGCGCCGTCAAGGTGTCCGGCAGTTGGTTTGGAACATGCGCCTCGGTCTCGGCGCGCAGGCGCTGCAGCGCGGAGATCATGGCGCCCCGAGTCGCGAACTTGGCGCCAGCCGCGTCGGCGCGATATTCGCGCCAGCGCGAGAACGCCATCACGATCATGCTGGCGAGCACCCCGAGCACGAGCTGCAAGACCATGACGATGGCGAAGTAGCCGAAGCCCTGGCCGCGTTCATTCTTGAACACCACGCGGTCGATGACCGTGCCGATGATGCGCGCCAGAAACATGACAAAGGTGTTCACGACCCCCTGAATCAGCGCCAGGGTGACCATGTCGCCGTTGGCGACATGGCCGATTTCATGGGCCAGCACAGCGCGCGCTTCGTCGCGGCTGAAACGCTGCAGCAACCCTTCGCTGACCGCGACCAGGGCCTTGTTCTTGTTCCAGCCGGTAGCAAAGGCATTGGACTGCTGCGCCGGAAATATCCCCACTTCGGGCATGCCGATGTCGGCTTTTTTGGCCAGTTCGGCGACGGTTTCCACCAGCCAGCGCTCATCGGCGGTGACCGGTTGTTCGATGAGACGGGTGTGGGTGCCCATTTTGGCCATGGTTTTCGACAGCAGCAGCGAGATGAACGACCCCACGAAGCCGAACAGACCACACAGGATGAGCAAGCCAGTCAGGTTGGTCCCGACACCCTGGGTCGCCAGGTACTGTTCGAGGCCGAGTGCCTTCACGATGATGCCAACCAGCGCCAGCACGGCGATGTTGGTCGCCAAAAAGAGGAAGATTCTTTGCACTTGATTTCTCCTGGTCGCGTGGTGTTGACTGCGATGCGTCGATTAGATGGGCGTCAACGACGAAAATTCAATGACGAGCATCTGAGGTTTCACAAAACAAGCTTGGCGCAGAAATGCCGGCAGGGGAAGCGCCAATGGAACCGGCCAGTGCGCTGTCGCGCAATTACTCGGCGCAATACCACGCAGGCACATTCCCTTGCGGTGCTTCCGATACCTCAGGGGTGGAATGGCGATGATCCGGCGTTTCTGGCCGATGTTCCTGATCGGGACGCTGCTGTCCTCGTGCGCGCTGTGGCGACCGACTCCGGCAGCGGCGCCGGAGGTCCATTTGGCTGACCTGCAACTTGCCGATAGACCGGGGCGTGGTCCGCGTTATGTGATAGCCCTGCGGATCGTCAATCCGTCGGAGCGTGAACTCGCGATAGCCGCGCTGTCCTGTCGCCTGCAGATCAAGGGGATCCCCGCCCTGGAAGGTTTTACGGGGGCCTTGCACACCCTGCCGCCGGGGTCCGCGCTGCGGGTGGAATTAGAAGCTCGCACCGACACGCTCGACCGGCTGAAACTAACCGGGCGACTGGCCGACGGCGCGCGGCCGGATTATGTGCTCGAAGTGTGGCTGCGGCGGCCCTGGACGCTGATGCCGCTGGCGCTGCGTGATACCGGCGCGCTTCCTGCGGAGGACTGACTGTGGACGATCCCGAACGCATCGCCGAACTGGAGGCGCGCCTCGCTTTTCAGGAGGACACGCTCAAGGCCCTCGACGCAGCCATCTATGGTCAGCAGCGTCGAATCGACGCGCTGGAACAGTTGTGCGCGCGCCTTGCCGCGCACCTGCGCGATGCGGTGGCGGTCGGTCTTGACCCGGGTACCGATCAGCGGCCCCCTCATTATTGACCGTCCAGTTTTTATGGATCCTTACCCTGCCGGAATCGATGCCTGAGTGGATTGCGGTCCACAGAATCGGCACTGCCCAGCGACGCCCCGGACCGATATCATGGCTGTTCCGAACCACGCGGTGCGGCGATCTTGAACCTTTCCAGCGCCCGGCTCACGGGGCACGATCTGAATTGCCTTGCGGTGTGGGATCGCAGTGGCGACCTCTGTCACCTCCATCCCGATGTCATTGACCCGTTGCAAGAGCTATGTGGTCGGGCGGCTGCCGCAGGTCTGGGGTTGCGGGTGGCCAGCGGCTTTCGTTCGTTCGAGCGGCAGCTGGCGATCTGGAATGCCAAGGCGCGCGGGGAGCGGCCGGTACTCGACGATGGGGGTCGTCCGCGCGATGTGCACACCCTCAGTGACCGCGAGCGGATGTACGCCATCCTGCGCTGGTCGGCCCTGCCCGGCGCCTCGCGCCATCACTGGGGCACCGACATCGATGTCTGGGACGC
>JBFXFL010000021.1:40525-47230 GCA_050179115.1 Porticoccaceae bacterium
ATGGGGGTCGTCCGCGCGATGTGCACACCCTCAGTGACCGCGAGCGGATGTACGCCATCCTGCGCTGGTCGGCCCTGCCCGGCGCCTCGCGCCATCACTGGGGCACCGACATCGATGTCTGGGACGCAAGCGCGGTGGCCGCGGACTATCGTTTTCAATTGGTGGCAGGGGAATACGCGCCTGGCGGCCCTTTCTTCGCCTTGCACACCTGGCTTGAGCAGGCGCTCGGCGCCGATGCAGGATTCTACCGGCCCTACGCGACGGATACCGGTGGGGTGGCGCCCGAGCCCTGGCATCTGAGCTTTGCGCCGGTCGCACGGGAGTTCGAGGCGCGGTTGTCGCCGCAACTGCTGCGGGACGCAATCGAAGCCGCAGATATCGAGCTGAAGACAGTGATTCTGGAGGATCTGGATACCATCCATGCGCGCTTTGTCCGGGGTGCCCGTTGCATCCCGGCGGGCGATGCGGGATAGTCCGGACCCGCAACCGGGGGTGTCGATGAACACCAATTGCGACCAACTCTGGCAGGATATTCGCGACGAAGCCGCGCACGCGGCTCGTGACGAGCCCGTTCTGGCCAGCTACCTTCACCGCGCGCTGTTGAGTCACGCGACGCTCGAGTCTGCGCTGCTCTACAACTTGGCGGAACTCCTCGGCAGTTCCGTGGTGTCCGCGCTGACCCTGCAACAGGTCTTTGCGCAGGCGCTGAGCGAGGCACCCGACATCGGTGTCAACGCGCGCCGCGACATCCTCGCGTATCACGAGCGCGATCCCGCCTGCGACCGCTACCTGATGCCGCTGCTGTATTTCAAAGGGTTTCATGCCTTGCAGGTGCATCGCAGTGCCCACCACCTCTGGCAGTCCGGGCGGCGCCCGCTGGCGCTGTTTCTCCAGAACCAGTGTTCGGAGCGGTTCGGGGTCGATATTCATCCCGCGGCCCGCATCGGCGGCGGCATCATGATCGATCACGCCACCGGCGTGGTCATCGGCGAGACCGCGAGCGTGGGCGACGACGTCTCCATGCTCCATTCGGTCACCCTGGGAGGTACCGGGTGCGAGCGCGGCGACCGCCATCCCAAGGTGCGGGCCGGGGTACTGATCGCGGCCGGTGCGCAAATTCTCGGCAATATCGAGATCGGTGCCGGCGCCCGGATCGGTGCGGGTAGCCTGGTGCTCGACCCGGTCCCGCCCGGCGCCACCGTGGTCGGGGTTCCGGCCCGGATCGTGGCAGGCGGCGCGATCGAGCACCGGACCGCGCAGGGAGCGGCATAAGGTGGCGGATGCCCGCCGGTCGCGCATGCCCCAGGGTGGTCTGCTCAAGCGCCGGCTGCTCGATGCCACCCGCTATTCGCTGCAGGGTCTGCGCGCCTGCTTTCGCCACGAAGAGGCGTTTCGCACCGAGTTGTCCCTCGCGCTGGTGCTGACCCCGGCGGCCTTCTGGGTGGCGGACAATGCCCGCGACCTGGTGCTGTTGCTGGGCGTGCTGGTGCTGGTGCTGATCGTCGAGTTGCTCAATTCGGCGATTGAAGCCGTGGTCGATCTGCATGGCGCGGAGCGACGGGAGCTCGCGGGGCGCGCCAAGGACCTGGGGTCGGCCGCCGTGCTGCTGAGCATGGGCCTGTGTGTGCTGGTGTGGCTGGGCATACTGTGGGAAAGATTCGGCGGGTGAGAGGAGCGATGAGGCCATGAGCGAGCCGCGTTACGACGTGTTCTTCCGGGGCGATATTGCCCCCGGTCAGCGCCTGAATGAGGTCCGTGATCGTCTGCGGCAAATGTTCCGGATCGACGACGCCCGGCTGAACACGCTGTTTTCCGGCCGTCCGATGGCGATCCGGCGCGATCTCGGCATCGATGAAGCGGAACGCTACCGTGCCGCGCTGCGGGAAGCCGGTGCCCTGGTCGAATTGCGACCGCTAATGGTTCCGGATGTGCCCGCAGCGGGGTCGTTGGCGCACGCCACTGACGACTGGAGCCTGGCACCGGTCGGCGCCGAGGTGCTGCGGCCGGAAGAGCGTATTCCGGTGATTCCCGTCAGCGTCGATATCAGCGGCCTCGAGGTCGCGCCGCCCGGTGTCGACGTATTGCGGGAGGACGAACGCCGCCCCGTGGTTGTCCGCAATATCGATACGCAGCACCTCGGACTGCTCCCATCTACCGATTAGGGATGCGGCCATGGCCCGGCCAATCCGCTTGACGCGTCCGGCAGCCCGGCGATGAGCGCGCCGCGCCGCGAACGGGATTCGCTTGGCGAGGTCGCCATCGACGCGGCGGCGCTCTGGGGGCCGCAGACCCAGCGTTCCCTGGAGCATTTCCGGATTGGCGGCCAGCGCTTTCCGCTCGCGTTCATCCACGACTTCGCACTGGTAAAAAAAGCCGCCGCGCGCACCAATTGCGCGCTTGGCGTGCTCTCCGAAGCGCACAGCCAGCTGATCAGCCAGGCCTGCGACGAGATTATCGCTGGGCGGCACGACGACCAGTTTCCATTGGTGGTCTGGCAAACCGGCAGCGGCACCCAGACCAACATGAACCTCAATGAAGTGATCGCCAACCGTGCCAACGAACTGGCCGGCGGGCGGCGTGGTGAACCGGGTCCGGTACACCCCAACGACCATGTCAATTGTTCACAGTCGTCCAACGATGTCTTCCCCACGGTGATGCACGTCGCCGCCGCCCGTCAGCTGCGGGAGCGCCTGCTGCCCACGCTGGCCGCGCTGCGGGACGCGCTGGCGGCCAAAAGCGTTGAATTCGCCTCCCTGGTGAAGATCGGGCGCACCCATTTGATGGATGCCACGCCGGTCACGCTCGGGCAGGAATTCGGCGGTTACGCGGCACAACTGGTTTATGCGCAGGCGAGTCTGGAAGCTGTGTTGCCGGCGCTCGGTGCCATCGCGCTCGGGGGTAGCGCCGTGGGTACCGGCCTGAATACGCCCGCCGGCTGGGCGGCGGCGGTGGCCGCCGAGTTGAGTCGGCTGTCGGGGCTGCCGTTCACCAGTGCCACCAACAAATTCGCGGCCCTGGCCGGCCACGAAGCCTTGGTGGACCTGCACGGACGCCTGCGGGTGCTGGCCGCGGCACTGTTCAAGATCGCCAGCGACATCCGCCTGCTCGGCAGCGGACCGCGCTCCGGCCTGGGCGAGCTGCGGCTGCCCGCCAACGAGCCGGGCAGCTCCATCATGCCGGGCAAGATCAACCCGACCCAGGTCGAGGCGCTCACCATGGTGGCGGTGCAGGTCATGGGTAACGATGCGGCGGTGGGTTTTGCCGGCAGCCAGGGGCACCTGGAACTCAACGTGTTCAAGCCATTGATCATTCATAATGTGCTGGAATCCTGCGCACTGCTGACCGATGCCATGGACAGCTTCTGCCGCCACTGCGTAGTGGGTATCCAGGCCCAACCGGCGCAACTGGCGCTCCATCTCCAGCGTTCCCTGATGCTGGTAACGGCATTGAATCCTGTTATCGGTTACGATTGCGCCGCGAAAATCGCAGGGAAGGCCTTTGCCGAAGGCATTTCGTTGCGGGAGGCGGCGTTGGCGCTGGGCTATCTGGATGCCGAGACCTTCGACCGCCTGGTCGATCCCGCGCGCATGCTGGGCCCCGCCGGCGACTGAGGTCAGTGGGGTCCGTGCGGCCACTTGCCTGAGTCGCCTTTTTCGGCAGTGACGGTCGGCAGTGACGGTCGGCAGTGATAGTCAGCCTGCGACGCGGTCGCCATGGCCGCTTCCCCACAGGATAGAGACGAGCATCGAGATAATGCCTGATACCCTTGCCGCGTCGGATAACTCTGCCCCAGCGGCCGCCATTCGCCTCGATAGTGTCACCCTCGCGCGCGGTGATCGTGCGGTATTGACCGGTTTCTCGCTCGCGATTCCGGCGGGCAAGGTGACTGCCGTAATGGGTCCGAGCGGTTGCGGCAAGACCACGGTGCTCAAGCTCATCACCGGGCAGTTGCGGCCCGACAAGGGGCAGGTGTGGGTCGGCGATATCGAAGTCAACACGCTGCGTGGTGCTGATCTCAATCAGCTGCGCCGCGATATCGGTGTGTTGTTGCAAAATGGCGCACTCTTTACCGATCTCACCTGTTTCGACAACGTCGCGCTGCCATTGCGTGAACACACCAAGCTCCCTGAACCCCTGATCCGGCGCCTGGTACTGCTCAAATTGCAGACGGTCGGATTGCGCGGTGCCGCTGCCCTGTACCCGCGTGAACTGTCCGGCGGCATGAACCGGCGGGTGGCGATGGCCCGCGCGATGGCACTGGATCCGGCTATCATGCTCTATGACGAGCCCTTCGCCGGTCTCGATCCCATTTCTTTGGGGGCTTCCGTGCGCTTGATCCGCGAGATCAACCGGGCGCTCGGGATTACCAGCGTGGTCATCACCCATGATGTCGCGGAGGTGCAGAAATTTGCCGACTGTTGCTGCATTATCGCCGAGGGTCGGGTGGTGGCTTCGGGTACCCCGGACCAGCTGCGGGACAGCGATCAGGAGGTGGTGCGCCAATTCATGCGGGGCCTTCCTGACGGTCCGGTGCCCTTTCATTTTCCGGCGCGTCCGCTCGCCGATGAGTTGCTTGCAGAGAGAGCCTGACCGTGATGACGCCCTCCAGCCTTGGCGGCCGGCTGCTGGCCGAGCCGATACGCGAATTCGGTCGTGCCGGGATTTTTCTGGTTACGGCGTTTGCGCGGATGCGCTTCGGTCCCCTCCAGCTCGGCGAAATCCTGCGTCAGGTGTATTTCGTCGGTGCGCGCTCGCTGGTGATCATCGTGATCTGCGGATTCTTCGTCGGTCTGGTATTGACCCTGCAAACCCACGACACCCTGACCCGGTTTGGCGCCGGGGATTCGGTCAGCACGGTCTTGGCGCTCTCGCTGTTCCGCGAGCTGGCGCCGGTGTTGACCGCCATCCTGTTCGCTGGCCGCGCGGGCACTTCGATCACCGCCGAAATCGGCCTGATGAAAGCCACCGAGCAGCTTGATGCGCTGGATTTGATGGCCATTGATCCGATGGAGCGCATCGTCCAGCCGCGGTTGCTGGCCGGGGTGCTGGCGGTGCCGGCTCTGGTGATGGTGTTCAACGTCACCGCGCTGCTCGGTGGGGTATTTTTCTCGGTTTACATGATGGGCAGCGATCCGATCACCTTCTGGAGCAAGATGCAGGCATCGGTCGAACTGGGCAAGGATTTCGTGGGTGGCTTGCTGAAAAGCGCGGTATTCGGCTTTCTGGTCAGCTGGCTCGCGGTATATTTCGGCTGGAGCGCCAAGCCCACCAGCGAAGGCGTGGCGCTGGCCACCACCCAGACCGTGATCACCAGCGCCATCGCGGTGCTGCTGATGGATTTTGTTCTCACTGCTTTCATGCTCTAGCGTTGGAATCCTGTCATGACATCTTCCCACCAGATCGAATTCACCGCCGGGCTGTTTCTGCTGCTCGGTATTGCCGCGCTGGTCTTCCTGGCTCTGCACGCGACCGATGGCGGTGCCCTGAATGACGGCGGCTATCGGGTAGTGGCCGAATTCAGTAATGTCGGCGGGCTTAAAACTCGCGCCAATGTGAGTCTCGGCGGCGTTCGCGTGGGGTCAGTGGAGAGCATCGATCTGGATCCCGAAACATTCTCGGCGCGCGTCGTGATGGTCATCGGTGACCAGTATCGCAATTTGCCGGAAGATACCTCGGCCTCGATTTTGACCAGCGGCATCCTGGGCGATCAATACATCGGCCTCGAACCAGGCGGCGCGCCGGACATGCTGAAGGATGGCGATAAAATCATGATTACCCAGTCGGCGCTGGTGCTGGAGCAGCTGATCAGTCGCTTCCTGTTCAATAGTGGTGGAGAGCAAAAGAAATGAAGTATTTCCTGGGATTGGTGCTGGGGGTGTTCCTGGCAGGCGCGGCAGTCGCGAGTGAGGAGCCCGCCGCAATTGTGCGCGCGACCAGTGACCGCTTGTTCGAGCTGATCGACACCAATCGATCCGCCTACCAGGCGGATCCGGCGCCGCTGCAACAGGAGGTGCGGAAAAATCTGCTGCCCAAGATCGATTCGCTCTACTCCGCCCGTCTGGTGCTCGGCCAGCACGGACGTGGCCTGCCCGCCGAGAAAGTTGCCGCCTTCTCCGATGCGCTCAGCGACCTGCTGGTGCGTCGCTATGCCGAGGGTCTGCTGAAGTTCAAGAGCCGGGACCAGGTGGAAATTCTGCCCGAGCAGGCCGGGAATACAGATCGCATGACCCGGGTCCGCACCAGGGTGCGTCTCGACTCCGGTTCCGATGCGGCGGTGGATTACGTGTTTCACAAGCGGGACGACCGCTGGTGGGTGTTCGATGTGATCATCGAAGGCATTTCCTATGTGGCGACGTTCCGCAACCAGATTGGCGAGGAAATTCGTCGGGATGGCTTCGATCGCGTATTGAGCCGGCTGCAGTCCGGAGAATTGCAGATAGAGGTCAAAGCCGATGACAAGCCGGCCTGAGAGTCGCGAAGGGCGTTTGCAGCTCAGTGGCGACCTGACCGCGCGGGAGGTTCCCGCGATCTATGCGCGGAGTCTGGCGTGGCGGGTCGCGGGCGCATTGCCGGCCGCGGTCGACCTCGCGGCGGTCACGCGCGCGGATTCCAGCGCCCTGGCACTGCTGCTGGAGTGGCAAGCCTGGGCGCACAGTCGTGGCGCGGAAATTGAGTTCGCGGACCCGCCCCAGGCGCTGCGTACAT
>JBFXFL010000022.1:0-46051 GCA_050179115.1 Porticoccaceae bacterium
GCGGTGGCCTACGATGCCGTGGCCCAGGTGCTGGCGGCGGCGGCCCGCGCCGGGGTCGAGCGCATCGGTTTCGTCACCGACCCGGGAACAGGCGCGACTCGGCAGCATCCCCCACCTGGTCCCTGAACGGCCGGTCGTCGCCCCGGTTCCCAAGCCAAGAGTGCACCTGACGCGCTGTCATGGCGTCTTCGCCCCCAAACAGTAACCACCGCGCGTTGGTGACGCCCGCCAAGCGAGGCAAAGGGAACAAGGCTGGAGTATCGGGTGAACCGCTAACACCCGCCGAACGTCGGGCATCGATGACCTGGGCGCAGCGTCTCAAGCGCGTGTTCAATATCGATATCGAGATCTGCCGCGAATGCGGCGCCGTCAAAGTGATCGCCTACATCGAAGACCCGGTGGTGATGCCCAAGGCACTCGCTACGCTCGCGGGGCAGGCTCTCTGGAAGATACTCGATCACCTGAAGGAAAAGGGTGAATACCAGGATGCGTTTCGGTTTCGCGAGCGCCGCGGCCCGCCACAAACGCGCTTATTTGACGAAGGAAAATCCGTTCGTGAATCACAAGAAAGTGTGACACCCGGCAAGGGTCGCGCCCGGCCGCCGGTGCAGATGGTGCAGGTCACAGGGCCGAAGTCCAGTCCATGTCTCGGGTTGAGCCGCCGCACCAGCCGAGATTGACTACCATCGGCCGCGAGATAGCCGGGTTGGTTCGGGGTGGTCAGAATAGTTTCTCAGGAAAACGAGGGGTTATGCTTCCTACACTTGCGGAAGCGTCGTTTTTGCGGTTTGGACTGCGGCAGGGCGGCGGCTGCCACCCTGCCCGCGCGACACTCACTGAGCGATACCGTAGTAGGCGTGAATCTCTTTCTGCCAAGTCTGATCGGCCATGTCCGGCCAGTGACTCTTGTCGAACCCGGGCGCGTCCTTGAGGCGAGCTTTGTCGACATTCAACGTAAAGCGCTTATGCTTGGTGTCGAGCGTCAGCGCGCTCCAGGGCACGGCAAACAGTTTTTCGCCCAGGCTGAAGAAGGGCTCAAAGGACAGCACCGCGTAACTCACGGTACCGCTGCGCATATCGAGCATGATTTCCTTGATATCACCGAGGTCCTCGCCTTTCAGGTTGTACACGTCGTTGCCAACCAAGGTGTCCGCACCCATCAGCTCGGGGCCCGGGCCTTTGCGGATTTCGGGGCCGGCGCCGTTACCGGTGGTGCGATACATGCCGAACGTATCGTTTTCTTCGTAGTTCATCGTCGTCTCCACTTATCGCAATTGCACTGTTGAGCCATGGGTGGGGTACCGGCAAGGGGTGTCGGGGACTCCATAAGTCCGCGCACCCATCCGGGAACAAATCACTTTTCGTTCTTGATGTCCTCCTTGAGATCGCCGTAACCCTGCTGGATCTTGCCGACCTTCTGCTGAATCTTGCCTTTGGTCGCCATCGCCTTGTCGTCCAAAACCTTGCCGGCGGTTTCCTTGATGGCACCTTTCACCTGCTTTATCTGACCTTTGACCTGATCTTTGTTCATGGGTAGCTCCGCGTTGAGGTGGGTGAACCGAGCCCGCGCGGCACTCGATGTGCGGCGCTATGCCGAACCCAGAATGACCTCTGCGCCCGTTGACGTCTGTACGCAACCACGCATAGGTAATGCGCCCGGCAGATCGTCGACCGCGGCCCGCGCCCGCCGCTGGCGCAACTGCCGCCTGCGCTCAGGCACCCAGAAATTCGCCGAAGGCTTGCAGCGGCTCGACGCGATCACAGAAGGTCTTGACCACCACGAGAATGGGCACTGCGAGCAGCGCGCCGAGCAGACCCCACATCCAGCCCCAAAACAGTACGGCCAGCACAATGACCACCGGGTTGAGGCTGAGGCGCCGCCCCAATACCAGCGGCGTGACGACATAGCCCTCGGCCGCGGTCAGCACGCAGAACACCGCGGGCACCAGCAGGCCGCGCCCGAGCTCATCGAAAGTCAGCAGGCCGACGATGGTCAGCACACTGACACTCGCCATGTCGCCCAGGTAGGGCACAAAGTTGAACAGTCCCACCATGACACCCCACAGTGCCGGGTTGGGCACACCCAGCGCGTACAGGGCCAGCGCGACCGCGCCGCCCAGACCCACATTGATGACGGTGACCGTGATCAGGTAAGACGAAACTTCGGCCTCGATCTGCCGTGTGATCTCCACCGCGCGCTTCTTGTCCTTCAGCCGCGGCGTCACCGAGACCATCTTGCGCAGAAAAAAATCGCCGGATGCCAGCAGGAAGTACAGCAGCGTCAGCGTGCTGATGGCGGTCAACGCGAATTTATTGGCCGCGGCGAGCGCGGTGGCCGTCCAGCTCGGCGCTTTCACGCTGACTTCCTGCACGCGTTTGCCATTGCCGCGACCGTTGGTCATTTCCTGCGCCAGTTGCTTGACCTGTTCGGTGGTGTCGGTGACCTCCTTGAACTGTCCGGTGATGCGCCGCAGCTTGACGCCAATCTGGCCGATGCCGAGCGGGGCCTTGTCGAGCCACGCGCCAGCAGGCTCGGCCAGGTTGTAGGTCGCCGTGAAGAAAGCGACCAGCAGCGCTACCACAAGAAGCCCCGCCCCAAGTGGTGCGGGAATCCGCAGTTTCTGCAGGCCGCGCACGAGCGGACTGAACACCGCGCTGAGGATCAACGCCAGGATGACCGGGAGCACCAGGTCGCGGGCGAAATACAGCGCAGCGATGAACGCCAGCACAAAAATTCCGGTCAGCGCCCAGGAGCCGGTGCGCCGATCCTCGACCGCGTGCTTGAGTTGATGGAAGTCGGGTGCGGCGCTGGCGGGATCGGCGGGATCGGCACGCGAGGTGCTATCAGTCATGGCTTATATTCATCCGCGACATCGATCTCAGGCAAATGGAGTCCCGGGCAAGGTAGCCCCCAACAGCGCACTGATCAGTGCGCAGCCGCACATAGAAACGTGCCCTGTGTGCGTTAACAGACATTTTCGGCGGTTCGGCGCGCGCATACTGGTCGCATGATGAAACGCCTGGCCAGTCTGTTGTTCCTGATCGCGCTGACCGGATGCCAACCGTCGGACGCCCCCTCCGACGGGGAGATACAAGCCCTGAGAGCCCGGCTGGCGGGTGCAGCGTTGCCTGGCGCTGGCGCCGAAGCCGCGGGCGATAGCCGGCTTTGGGAACAGACCCGAGACTTTTACCAACGGCGACAGTACCAGCCGGTGTGGATCATCGATGGCAAGGCGCGGGATTCCGTGGCGACTCTCAGGACTCTTCTCGCTGCCGCCGGCGACGACGGGCTGGACCCGGGGCGATACCAAAGCGACAGCCTTCGGGCGCAGATCGAGGCGCTGAAGGAAGGTGCCGAGCCCGCGGCCGCCACCGAACTCGAACTCGCCCTTACCGCCGCGCTGCTGCGCTACGGCGGCGATCTCGCGCTGGGGCGGCCGGCGATGGCGCGCCAGATCGATCCGGACTGGACGGTCAGTCCGCGCACCCTCGACGTCGTTGGCATCGTGCTGGGGGCAATCGCCGACAATCAGCTGGCGGCGCTGCCCGTCCGCCTGGCGCCGCCCCACGCCGAATATGCGCGCCTCAAGGCGACGCTCCAGCACTATCGCAAAACCGCAGCCATGAACCTGTCGGCGCAGGCGCGGGCGGATCTGCTCGCACTCAATCTGGAACGCTGGCGCTGGCTGCCGGCGGACTTCGGCACACCGCATATCTTCGTCAACATCCCCAGCTTCAGTCTGCAGGTACGCGGCGCGAACGCCACCGTCCCGCTGAAGATGCGCGTGATTGTCGGCAAGGGCGCCAATCGCACGCCGATCTTCAGCGACAGCATGACCAAGCTGGTGTTCAGCCCCTACTGGAACATCCCGCAAAGTATCGAGGTCAAGGAGATGCTGCCCCTGATCAGCAAGGATCCAACCTATCTGAACAAAAATGATATCGAGGTGGTGCGCATCGTCGACGGCCGGGTGCAAGTGGTGGACCCGGTCTCCATCGACTGGGCGAATGCCAAGGATGCCGGCGACTTCCAGCTTCGGCAAAGACCGGGCGGTGACAACGCTCTCGGCTTTGTGAAATTTCTGTTCCCCAACCGGCACCAGGTCTATCTGCACGACACCCCGAGCGACAATCTGTTTGACAAGCTCACCCGCGACCTGAGCCACGGCTGCGTCAGGGTGGAACAGCCTGTCGAACTGGCTGCCTACGTGCTGCGCGACCAGCCCGAATGGACTGGTGCGCGTATCCAGGCGGCCATGCATGCCGGCAAGGAAGAGCATGTGCAGCTGACCACGCCGATCGCCGTCCACCTCGTGTACCTGACCGCACGGGTGGATGAGGACCGCGTGCCGCAATTCTTCGATGACGTCTACGGCTACGACGGCAAGCAGCAGGAACTGTCCGGCGCATCTGTGCGCACCGGCGCGGCGAACGCGGAACCTGCGCACGACGTCGCGACCGGGCACTGAGCAGTGCCTGTCGCTTCATGCCACCCCACTGGGGACCAATGTCGAAATCCAGCCGCCAGCGGACACCGGCTTACGTGCTCCAGCGAACAGAGAACGTCTTTCCAGCCGCCGACAATGAATTCTGCGGCGAGGTCGCCGCGTCACTGCAACAGGAGCACACATGAAATATTCAATGACCATCGCGATTTTGGTGACGGCGCTCGGGCTGAGCGCTTGCGAACGCGGCACCGACACCACGGTGGTGGTGCCGGCCCCGGGGCCAGCAGGTCCGCAAGGTGAGCCTGGCAATAAAGGCAACGAGGGTGCCACCGGGAACACCGGCGCGCAGGGCGAAACCGGTCAGACTGGGGATACCGGAAAAACCGGCGACGGCGATACCATCGTGGTAATGCCCCCGGCAGAGTAATCGCGTAACAACGCAGGCAAGCGCAGGGTATTCACCACTGCGCGATGCCGCTGCGGGCAACGCAAATCGTCGCGCGGGCGCGCGACGTCAATTCAATTGGCGTCAAGATTCATACCTCCCCAAAAAATCACTTCCGCGGCAAGCATTCACGTCGCGAGGCGTTTCTGGAACGGATGGCGGCGCTGATGCCATGGCGACGGCTGGCGGAGAAGATCGCACGCGATGACGCCAAGGCAATGGCGGACGGTCGTCCTGGTGAAGGAACCCGAGACATGGTCGTGGAGTAGCTACCTGGCGATGATCGGCGCGCACTTTGGCGTGCACTTCACCCCACGGTGACGAAAGTGGTGCGGCAAGCACAGGCGAGAGTCTGACTGGTTAGTCCAAATTCCAGACCCCTGTCCTCCGGCTGCTTCGAATCGAAGCAGCATGGGCGCGCAGATCACCCGATGTCACGGAAAGCCGGCGTCACCCTCCCCGCTGCCCGCGCGCGCCGATAAACAGGCCTTAGTTCAGCCCGACATCTGCCTGCGTGACCTTGGCGTAACGCTGGGCGACGTCGTCCCAATTGACCAGCTCCCAGAACGCTGCCACCCAGTCCGCCTTGCGATTCTGGTATTGCAGGTAATAGGCGTGCTCCCACATGTCCATCACCAGAATCGGCAGGGTGCCGTTGCCGATGTTCTCCTGGTGGTCCAGCACCTGCTCCACCATCAGCTGCTTGCCCAGGGGCTCCCAGGCCAGGGATACCCAGCCCGAGCCCTGCAGTTTTGCGGCGGCCGCCTCGAACTGGGATGAAAAGCCGGCATAGCCGCCAAAAGTCGTCCCGATGGCGCGGGCGAGGTCGCCGCTCGGCTTGCCACCGCCGTCGGGACTCATGTTTTGCCAGAACAGTGAGTGGAGGAAATGACCGGACAGATTGAACGCCAGGTCCTTTTGCAACTGATTGATGGTGGCAAATTCTCCCTTTGCCCGTGCCTGGGACATTTTGTCCATCGCCTCGTTGGCGCCCTTCACATAAGTGGCATGATGCTTGTCGTGATGGAGTTTCAAGGTCTCCGCGGACATATGTGGTTCGAGTGCATCATAGGCGTAGGGCAATTCGGGCAGCGTATAAACGGTCATTTTGGATCTCCTCTCGGTTGACGAACTTGCCCGCGCCTTTCGCGGGCCAAGGCGCAGTAGGTTCGGATACACAAGCGCTGGATCGCGAAGAGCACTGTTCGATCAGCCATGCGCCAGCGCCGCCATCGGCAGCGATAATGTCAGAGCAGAAATCGACTCACGGCGCTTTCGGGCCCATCAGCAGCCACAGGATCAGGCCGAGCACCGGCAATACCAGTATCAGCACGACCCACACCACTTTCGCTGTTGTACTTGCGGAGCTGCCGATGGTTTTGACGATTGCCCAGACATCGGCGATCAAGATCAACAAACCGAAAAAGCCCCCTACCTCGATTCCCATAAACGGTGTCCCAATGGTTGTCCGAAAAATCTTTGCTGCTCCCGTTGTTGGGGGCCGCCGCGCGCAGTAAGTTCCATCGGATGTGCACCGGCGAAAGAGCATGGGGTCAAAGGAACCTGGGCTCAGGTCTAGAACTTATACAGCCTGTGCGGATCACAGGGCCGAAATCCAGTCCATGTCCCGGGTCGAGTCACTGCCTCACCAGCTGAGATTGACTACCACCGGCCGCGAAATAGCCGGGTTGGTTCGGGGTGGTTTCTCAGGAAAAAGTGGGGTTTATACTTTCTACACTTGAGGCATCATGCCCCTGGAGCCTGGTGAGGAACGTCGAAAGATCCCTGCAAGGGTGCGCAGGCTCGCGAATGTTTTTCTTCCGCTGGCGGTTGGCCATGATGACAGCATGGTTTTCATGCACTGCGAAGGGGTCGCGACCGTGGCCGACCTGCGCCACCGGCACAGTGCACGCCGGTGCAACCACCCGGATGCATCGTCTGTCCCTTCTGCTGTTGTTGCTGGGGCTGATGCTGGCCCTGCCCGTGCGGGCCGCGACGGTGCAAGTGTTGACTGTTTCAGGGGCCATCGGCCCGGCCAGCGCCGACTATCTGCAGCGCGGCATCACCCGGGCAGCGGCGGAAGGCGCCGCGCTGGTGGTGATCGAACTGGACACGCCCGGTGGCCTGGATACCTCGATGCGCCACATCATCAAGGCAATCCTGGCCTCGCCGGTTCCGGTCGCGACCTACGTCTCGCCCAAAGGGGCCCGTGCCGCCAGCGCCGGTACCTACATTCTGTATGCCAGCCATGTCGCAGCGATGGCGCCGGCGACCAATCTGGGTGCGGCAACACCGGTCGAACTCGCACCGGGCGGTGACAAACCTCCGCCGGACAAGCCCGGTACCGGCAAACCCGCCGATAGCCCGCCGGGCGACGCCAAGACACGCAAGGCGGTGCACGACGCTGCAGCCTACATCCGCGGCCTGGCCGAATTGCGCGGCCGCAACGTGGAATGGGCCGAGCGGGCGGTACGCGAAGCGGTAAGTCTGCCCGCCTCCGAGGCGCTGGCCCTGAAGGCCATCGACGTCGTGGCGACCGACCTCGACGACCTGCTGAAACAGCTCGATGGCCGCGATATCGACCTGAACGGCCAGACACTCCGGCTGAGCACCACCCATGCCGACGTGCAGCGCGTCATGCCCGACTGGCGTAGCCGGCTGCTGGCTGTCATCGGCGACCCCGGCATTGCGTACATCCTGATGCTGCTGGGTCTTTACGGGCTGATCTACGAATTCGCCAATCCCGGCATGCTGTTCCCCGGCGTAGTCGGCGGCATCTGCCTGCTGCTGGCGCTGTTCGCACTGCAACTGATGCCCGTCAGCTACGTGGGACTGGTGCTCATCGTGCTGGGTATCGGGCTGATGGCGGCCGAGGCCTTCGTACCCAGCTTCGGTGCGCTCGGCCTGGGTGGCATCATCGCTTTTGTACTCGGTTCGGTGATGCTGATCGATACCGATCTGCCCGGTTACGGCATCTCCTGGGCACTGATCGCGCCGCCGACGCGCGGTCAGCGCCATACTCAGCTTCGCCGTCGGCGGCATGGCGCTGACCGCGCGTCGGCGGCCGGTGCTCACAGGCAGCGAGGAACTACCGGGTAGCGAGGGCGAGGCGTTGGAAGACATCAGCGTCGAGGGCTGGGCGCGTGTGCACGGCGAACTGTGGCGGGTGCGAAGCCCGCTGCCACTGGCGCGTGGCGCTCGCCTGCGGGTCAGGGCGCGACACGGCCTGACCCTGGAAGTGGAACCCGTCACCGCAACGAAAAAGGAGAACGACCATGTTTGAATTCGGCAGCCTGACGGCGCTGTTGGTATTGGCGCTGGTGGCTTCCAGTTTTCGCATCCTGCGCGAATACGAGCGCGGCATCGTGTTCATGCTCGGGCGCTTCTGGAAGGTGAAGGGACCGGGCCTGATCATCATCCTCCCCGGCGTGCAGAGGATGGTACGGGTGGACCTGCGCACGGTGGTATTCGATGTGCCCAGCCAGGACGTGATCTCACGCGACAACGTATCGGTGAAAGTGAACGCGGTGGTGTACTTCCGCGTCATCGATCCTGCCAAGTCCATCCTGCAGGTGCAAGACTTCATGAACGCCACCAGTCAGCTGGCGCAGACCACCCTGCGCGCGGTGCTGGGCAAGCACGAACTGGATGAGATGCTGGCCGAGAGGGAAACCCTCAACGCGGACATTCAGCAGGCCCTGGACGCCCAGACCGACGCCTGGGGCATCAAGGTCTCCAACGTCGAGATCAAGCACGTGGATATCGACGAGTCCATGGTGCGCGCCATCGCCAAGCAGGCGGAAGCCGAACGCGAGCGGCGCGCCAAGGTGATTCACGCCGAAGGCGAGCTGCAGGCCTCCGAGAAACTGCTGGCTGCGGCGGAAGTGCTCGCCGGCAAGCCGCAGGCCATGCAGTTGCGCTACCTGCAGACCCTGGCCGGTATCGCCGGCGACAAAACCAACACCATCGTCTTCCCGGTACCGGGTGACTTCCTGAATCTACTGATGCGTGACAAAACATTGGGCGGGTAAGCGCAACGGCGTCCGCCCGTGCAGCACACGACTGGCCGGAGGTCTGCGTCATGAACCTGCGTACCGTATTGCTCGACCTGGGCGGGGTTTTCTACGAGGGCAGGTGCCTGCTACCCGGCGCGCAGGACGCCCTGGCGCGCCTGCGGGGCAGCGGCCTGGCGCTGCGCTTCGTCACCAACACCACCCGCCAGAGCCGCGCCGCGCTGCTGCAGGAACTGTCACGGCTGGGCCTTGCGGTTGCAACGGACGAACTGCTGACCCCGGCCAGCGCCGCCCGCGCGTTGCTGCTCGAACGGGGCCTGCGCCCGCTGCTGCTGATCCATCCCGGCCTCGCCCCGGACTTCGACGGGCTCGATCTGCACCAACCGAATGCCGTGGTGGTGGGCGATGCCGGGGATCACTTCAGCTATGCCGGCCTCAATCAGGCGTTTCGACTGCTGCAGGCCGGCGCGCCGCTGCTGGCGCTGGGTCGCAACCGCTATTTCAAGGAAACGGACGGACTGTCGCTGGACGCCGGGCCCTTCGTTGCCGCTCTCGAATACGCGGCCGGGGTCAGCGCGGAACTGCTGGGCAAGCCGGCACCGGCCCTGTTCGGGGCTGCGCTGCGCCCGCTCGGCTGCAGCCCGGCAGACGCCGTCATGATCGGCGATGACGTGGAAGCCGATGTCAACGGCGCGCTTGCCGCGGGCCTGCGCGGCATTCTGGTGCGGACCGGCAAGTACCGACCAGGGGACGAGACGCGGCTCGCAAGCGGCGGCGAAGTGGTGGATGACATCGCCGCAGCCGTGTCGCACCTGGGCCTTGATGCTGGCGCCATCTAGGGTCAAACATGCAAACATGGGGTCGGGCCTGGAATTTATACGGTGCTCCGGCAGCCTTCCGAGATGGCTCGTCCCATCCGCATCGAATTCGCCGGCGCTCCACCACCTGACCTCGCGCGGCGATCGCCGCGAGCCCATCTCTGAGGATGACGCCGACCAGGCGTGCTTTCTGAAGGTGCCGGGTCAAGTGGCGGGGGGATTGCAACTGGGTGTGTCATGCGTGGTGCCTGATGGGCAACCATTTCCTGCGCAAGGACGAGGAGCGCCGCCCGCGCAACCAGCCGGCAGCGCGCTCGACGGCGCGGAATTGCTGCCTGGCCGCCCCGATTTCGGAGCGGCCTCATTTTCGCAGCGCCCAGGCCTTACTTGAACTTGAAGTCGGCATAGTGATGCGTGCCGTCCTGCAACAGGACATCCAGCCGGCGGCAGGTGTGTGACCAGTTCTTCCTGGTCCCCCAGACATAGACGTACTGATCACTTCCAGCATCGTAATGCAAACTGCTGCCGCCCGCCGCGGCGGTTGCTTCACTGCCACCCGGTGTGCCTGAATCACAGTCGATCTCCTGCGATTGCGGGTAACCGTCGACGATGATATCCAATCCGTAATCGCCTGCCAGCCTGAACTTCACCGGCACGCTGGACCCGGCCTTGGCCGAATTGACCGCAGGCGGATTCCTTACCGGTGCGAAGAAACCGGTGAAGTCATAATGCAGCAGTTCCAGCCCCACAATTACCGGATCATGGTCGGATGAGCGGTAGGGATCGGGCGCATAAATCGCGTCCTGGGCCGGTTGCTTGAAAGTCGTGTCGTAATCGATGAGATCGGGTTCGTCGGCATTGATATGCCATTCGGTTGCGGCGCTGACCTGATCGAACAGGGTGGAGCTGGCCAGGGCGTAATCCAGGTAGCCGATCTGGCCGTCGAACACGTAGGAGTAAGCGGACTCGCCGTCAAAGATGAACGCCAGGTCGGTATAGCCCGCAGCTTTCAGAATCTCGATCGGGTCCTCCTTGTCGTACGAGTTCAGGTCGCCAATGATCATGAAGTCATGATCGCCACTGCCGGTCGGGTCGGTGGCCAGCCAGTCAGCCAGCGCCTGGGCTGCCGCCGCGCGGGTCAGGTTGCAGTTGCCCGCTCCATCGCCCAGATCCGGATCGCCCACGTCGTTACAGTCAGAACCTTTCGATTTGAAGTGATTCACCGCAATGGTGAATACGCCACCTCCGACGTTGTCGACAAAAGCCTGTGCCAGCGCCGGACGATTCTTGGTGTCAAGGAAACCTGGGTCGACTGAAGAATCGAGGATTGCGTATGCACCCACCGGCGCCACCGAAGCAGGCTGGTAAATGAGGGCGACCTTGATGGCGTCTGTTCCGATGGCGCCGGTGCTGACGTAATCATAGGTGCCGGCCCCATTGACCGCGTTCAAACCCGCGACGAGGTCGATGAGTGCCTCGTCATCCACATGATTTTCGATCTCCAGCAGGCCGACGATATCCGCGTCGATCGCCGTCAAGGCAGCGATGATCTTGTCGCGCTGACGGGTGAACTCGCTCGCATTATCCGCACCACGGCATTCCTGGTTTTGTGCCGGGCCGCAGATGTCATTGACGCCGTCGTCCAGCGTAGTGAAGTAGTTCAAGACGTTGAACGAGGCAATCCGGACGCTTCCACCGACGTCCTCCGGCGCAGCCGTGCGCGGGTTTACGCTGGTGTAATCCGCATCTTCCGTAGGCTGAACACGATACAGGCCGGAGGAGTAATCCATTACGCCGGTCACATTGGCGACCGTATCACCGCCGCGAAACAGGTTGGTCAGGTCGAAAATGGCGCCATTGGGATGAATTGCAGGATCCGGGTTCTGACTCGATATTCCATCATCGAGCACGATCTTGTCGAGCAGGAAGTCTGCTGCGGCCTGGATTGCGGCAGGGCCCGGCGGGAACTCGGCGGTCGGCGTGAGATGCCGTTCGGAGGTCAGCACGATTTCGCCGAAGCGGTCGAAATTGAAGTACTCCGCAATGACGAGCGCCTGCGGGAAAGTGACCCGCATACCTTCGACAGCTTCAAAAGCATCCAGGCTGGTCATCGGCAGGGACAGTTCCGCAGCCGTCGGCAGCGGGCTGCCACTGCTGAGTACGGTAACGCCGGTGAAAGAAGTGATCTCCGTCATCCCGTTGAATTCAGAAACAGCGCCAGTCACCTGCACGAGGTCGCCGATCCGCACGTTGATGACGGGTGAATTTCCATTGAAAACGAAAATACCTTCAGATGTCAGTGGGTTTGCGTCCGCATCGGCGTCTTCTTCCTGAACGTGGAAGCCATTCAGATCGCCGTTGGTGCCGCTTGCGCCGTCCTGGAAGTCACCGACCACAATGCCTTCGATCAGGACCGTTTGGCCGGTCATGGGGCTGCTGGCGCCATTCCCCTGGATTTCATGAATTTTGACCAAGTCCACCGTGTCGAAACTGAACACGAAATCTGCTGCGATGTTATCCGGCGGATCATCGCTGTCCTGGTCTGTGACATTGGCGGCAAACACGGTGACCGTGCAGGTTTCGCCGAATTGGAAATCGGTGTCCGGATTCAGGGTGAAACTGGTGGGCCCGCCGGAAACTGCCGCGGTATGGCTTCCGCTGGTGCTGCAACTGATGTCATACCAACTGCCTGCCACGTTAACAGGCTCGGCGAAATTTACCGCGAGGTTGGCGCCCGCCAGCACGCCGGTTGCGGCGTTCAAGGGCACGGTGCTGGCAACAGTGGGGGCGGTTTCAACGACGCCGCCGCAGTTCGCCGTGTGACTGCCCAGGCCATCGATGGTGTTGTTCGCAAAGACTGTCCATTCCACCGATGCGTCAAAGGCGTTCGTCGCGTCGGTGTCACCCGCGCACACGCTCGCGTTGCGGCGCAGCGTGTCATCCAAACCGCCGCCTGCCCATTCCGAGCCGGGGTCAGATCCGACCTGACCGAAAGCATCGATGAGGGCACCACCCTTGCGCAGCACGATAGCGTCATCGCCATTGAAATTGATGACGGAACTGCTGATCACGTCTGTTACGGCCAGGATGCCCGCAGCGGCGCTGGCATGTGCCAATACGAGCACATCACCGTCGGCCAGGGTTCCCGTGAGCGAGATGGATTGGCTGGGTGTTGTCGCGCCATTGCTGTAAAGCTCCAGCACATAATTTCCGGTAGCCAGGTTAACCCCGGCGCCGGTGCCGTTGTAAATCTCTATCGCCTTGTTGAAACTGCTGCCTTCGACGTATTCCGAAATCAGCAAATCGGTTGTCGCCGCCTGGGCATCAGGTGAAAGCCATGCCATCAAGCTGAGGGTAAAAATGGTTGCTGCCGGGAGAATTCTGGACGAATGCTGGTTCACGCTACTGTCCTCAGGTTGTTTTTTATCAAACTGCGGACAAGCCGCTGGAACCACGGGAGCAGTCTAGGTTGGCAACTTTTCAATTTGACGACAGCTTTCGATCCTCGGACGATCACCAGGCGGGATCAAAGGTGTAGAAATTGAAGCGCGCCAATATGGATCGAATCGTTCGCCGGACAACTTGCCGCGATGGCCATCGTAAAATCCGGGGATGGACGAATGCCCCTGCAACCTGGCGGCGCTGATCCTCAAAAAAGGCGAGGAGCGTTGCCTGCTGGCCAGCCACCTCTGGATCTACAGCAACGAAATCGACACCGCGCGTGACACCCGGCAAGGGGCGCGCTCGGCCGTCGGTTCAGATGGTGCGGATCACAGGGCCGAAATCCAGTCCATGTCTCAGGTTGAGCCGCCGCACCAGCTGAGATTGACTACCACGGGCCGCGAAATAGCCGGGTTGGTTCGGGGTGGTCAGGGTAGTTTCTCAGGAAAAAGGGGGTTTATACTTCCTATACTTCGATTGATTCATGCGGCTGTGGTGGTAGTAACGGTGGTCGTCGAAACGTTGAATTGCCAGTGCTTCACGGAATGTGCTCATGCTCACGCCTCTGCTGGGAAGGCCTGAGGGTACTGCACTCATGCCAAGAATTCGTGGCGGTCGATCGAGTGCATCACGGCAGACTGCGCGACAGCGTGGCGGAATGCACCCTAGGGAACGCATCGCCGGATACTAACGTAACCGCCAACGATCCCCTGGTGGTGCGATGAAACAGGTCGGCGCGGCGCTGTTTGTGTGCGTTCGTCATGCGCAGCGATGACTAAATGCGTTCACCGCGTACGACAACAGTTTGGTTCCTTCGGGAGGGACGGTAACGGCCGGCGGGCCGATTGAGGGTGTGGAAGCGATGCGACAAACCGCGCGTGGCGGCCTGTTCGGCTGCGCGGGAGCGCATAATCGTGTCGGACGATCGATGGATGGCCTTATCCTAATGGAGCAACTCGCGAAGCAGGTGCCGGTTGAGTACGGCTCCGACCGCAACGGACTGATATGGGGCTACGCGTTCCGCGCAGGCGCGCCGGCGACCCCGATCCGCGCTGAGGACGTGCCTTCCGGACCCGGCGCGGCCCGTTCGGACGGCAGCTTTTTCTGGCTGCACTTCGCCGCCGCGAACTCCAATACCGAGCGCTGGCTGCACCAATACGTCGACTTGCCCGCCGGCTTCTACAATGGCTTGCGGGCGTCGAGCAGCGCCACGCGGGTCGAGCAGGATGGCGACGCCCTGGTCGCCGTCATCAATGACGTGCTGTTCGCCTTCGAAAGCGACCACCCGGACGTGTCCACGATGACGCTCGGCGTGCTTCCTGGCGCGATGATCAGCGCGCGTCTGAAACCGCTCCGCTCGATCGAACGCCTGCGCGAGGCGGTGAAAGCAGGCGCGATCTGTCGTTCGCCGGTGGATCTGCTCGCGCACCTCTTGAAGAACCAAGCAGACGTACTGGCCGAATTGGTCCGCAAGTCCGGACCGCAGGTTGACGAGATCGAGGACGGTCTGTTGACGAGCCACCTGCGAGCCAACCGAGCGCAGCTCTCTACGATGCGAAGAATGCTGGTACGCCTGCAGCGCTTGATGGCGCCCGAACCTGCTGCGCTGTTCCGGTTGTTGAACCGCCCTCCGGTGTGGATCGCGGCCGAAGATCTTCAGGAGCTGCGCCAAACCGCCGAAGAATTCGCGCTCGTCGTTGGCGACTGCGCGGCATTGGTGGAGCGCCTGAAGCTCGTCCAGGAAGAGCTCGTCGCGATGGTCAACGAGCAAACGAACCGGAGCGTGCTGCTGCTGACGTTCGCGACCGTCATGCTGTTGCCTTTCAACGTCGTCGGCGGGCTGTTTGGTATGAACGTCGGCGGTATCCCGTTTGCCGAAAGCGCGGCCGGATTCTGGACTGTGGTGGTGCTGATCACGGCGCCCACGGTCCTGCTCGGCAGCCTGCTGCTGACGCGATTTCGTCGCTAACGCCGGCGCACGACCCCGTGCAAACATGGGGTCTACCATCGGATTTGCAGGGAGCCCGTCACCCTGCAAATCCGATGGTAGACCCCTGCCCCTGCGGCTCAGGGTTGCTTGACCAGCTCCACCCGCCGATTCCTGGCGCGGCCCTCTTCGCTGCGGTTGTCCGCCACCGGCCGTTCCTGGCCGAAACCCGCGGCGCTGAGACGGGAGGCATCAATGCCCGACGCGACGATCGCGTTCATCACGCTGGTGGCACGCGCCTGCGACAGCGTCTGGTTGGCCGCGGCGTTGCCGACATTGTCCGTATGCCCCTCGACGCTGAGCTTGATGGCCGGACTGGAGCGCAGCATCGTCGCAATCTCCTTCACTGTCGCCAGACCGTCGGCTTTCAAGTCGGCCTTGCCGGTATCGAAGTTGATGTACAGCGTGATGAAGCCGTTCTTGTTCAGCTCGTCCAGCAATTCATTGGCGGTGATCACCTGGGCCATCGCGGCCACTTCGGTGATGATCAACTGGTAGCTGTGGGTCGGGGAGCTGTAGATCTCCGGCAGCACCTTGATCCAGAAATCCTTGCCGCTGGTGGTCACTTTCAGCGTGGTTTCACCGCCGTCGGTATCGCTGGGCCTGCGTTCGAACAGGACTTCGCCGCCGAGCGATTTGACCGCGTTCTGATAGTTCCGGATCAGCTGCAGCGGACTCGGTTGCTTCTCGACGCTTTCGTAGAAATAGCGCAGCGACGTGGTGTCTCCCTCGATCGTCTCGATTGCCGGCGCCTGGCCGGCGCCGTCGACCGAGAAGTCGACGGCGTTGTAGTTCTTACGGTATTCGGTGATGTAGGCGTCGGGATAGCGCGTCAGCAGCGGATGATCCTTGGCATTGGCGATGTCCTGGCCAGCCATCGCCCCCGCGATCCATGCGGTGCATGTCAGCAGCAAAATGAACAGCAGATTCCGAATCATGCGCCCCTCCTGATTGGGTATTACGGTGACACCTCACCAATTACACTGATTTCTGCGTATCCGGATCAGCTTGCGCGTGAACATGGGGTCACGTCTAGAATTTATACAGTGGCTCCGGTCGCCTCAGCTACCAGCAGATCGACGCCACCTTGGCGTGCACTTCACCACGGTGGCGAAAGTGGTGCGGCAAACGAAGGGGAGGATGCGACTGATTTGCCTGAATTCCAGACCTGATCCTGCCTCGCTTTGCTGTGCCCTCCATAGCTTGAAGAGCGACGGAGGGTCGTGGCGAATCGTCCGCGCGTTCCGTGTCTTGGGTGCATCCTCGTCCGACACGGGCTGATCCCCGGTCACACCGAATACGGTTCTTCGGTGACGACCTTGGTCTGGTTGTCGAGCCGCTTCGAGAAATCGAGCGGATCGCCCACGCCGACCGTGCCGCGGGGGACCTGGTAGGCCCACACCTGGAAATAGGTGAGCATCGCCCCGCCGAAGATCGTCGAGAATGCGCCGTCGACGGCATCCTGACCGCACGAGAGCTTGATCCGCCCAATGCGCGGCACGTGAAAGCGCGCGTCGGTCGTGAACCAGTACCCGCCGATGTAGACCTCGGCATAGGCGTGGAAATCCATGTGACCCTCCGGATCGGGAAAGCCGATGTCGGGCAAGTGGCCAGTCACGTAACGAGCCGGAAGGTTGAAGGTGCGATTCAGCGCGATCGCGAGGTGCGCAAAGTCGCGACACACGCCGTAGCCGCGCTGCAACACGTCGCACGCCGAGAGGTCGGGCCGGCCGGACATGTAGCGATACTCGATGTTGTCGTGGATCCATCGGCTGATCGCGTCGACGCGCGGGAGACCGTGTTCGACGCTGCCAAACTTTTCCCACGCAAAGTTGGTGAGCTTGTCGGAGTCGCAGTAGCGGCTGGGCAGCGTGTAGCGCAGGATCGCGGGCGCGAGTTCATCGGGCGGGGCCGGCATGACGGCGGGCAGTCCGGCATTGTCGGGCTGCGACGAGAGGGCGACTATCGCGTCGTGCCGGATGGAGTTGAGGCCGGGGGCCAGTTTCACCTGCCAGACGCGGTTGCCGTGGCTGTCCGTGAACTCGTGCGCGGGCAGGTTGTCGCCGAGGGTGAGCGCCTGGCAGACGACGGCGTGGTTGCGCTCCGCGAGCGGCTGCAGATTCAGGAGGAGCGAGGCCGTGCCCGTGACCTCGTAGCTGAGCGCGCAGCCCACGCGCGCCGTGAGATCGTAGGTCAGTGAGGGAGTCGTGTTCAAGGTGGCGGGCACAGTGGATTGGATCTCCCATGCAGTCTACAGACGGCTCCGCGCGAACACGAGCGTTTGCTCCCGACGTCATCGAATGCACCGCGGCCGGCACCGGCAAGTCCCACGACCTGGGCTACCGGGTGCTCAACCCCTTGGGCCTGTACCGGAAGGTTCGGTACCGACGGCAGCGGCCGCAAACAGATCGCGCTGCTCAGGTCCGGAACCCGCGCTGTCGCTCAGCCTCACCCCAAGGCCCAGCAGCCGCACGGGTCGCGCGCGGCGCGCCCAGCCCTCTTCGCACAAGCGGCGGTAGCCGGTCAGCGCCGTGCCCTCGGGCAGGGCACGTTCGATGGTGGTCGCCGTGAAATCATCGAAACGCAATTTCAGAAAATGACGCTTGATGCGGTAACTGGCATCGAGCCGCGCCAGACGCCGCTCCAGTTCGATGTGAAGCTCGGTCAGGGCCGCCAGACAGGCGGCCAGATCCGGCAGATCCAGCGCAAACGTGGTCTCGACGCTGAGCGATTTGGAGCGCCGATCGGCCAGCACCGGACGCAGGTCGATGCCGCGGCAGAGTTCGTACAGACGCTGTCCCAGGGCGCCGAAATGTTCGGCGAGCCGCGGCTGCGACAAGCTGCGCAGATCGGCGCAGGTTTCGACCCCGAGTCCCGCCAGTTTTTTGGCGGTGGCGGCGCCGACCCCGAACAGCCGCGTCACCGGCAGCGCGCGCACGAAATCGTCCACCCGCTGCGGCGTGATCACGAACAGGCCATCCGGCTTGCGCCATTCGCTTGCGATCTTGGCGAGAAATTTGTTGGGCGCGACGCCCGCCGAGACGGTGATGCGCACTTCGCTGCGCACCCGCGCGCGGATTTCCCGGGCGATGCGTATCGCGCTGCCGCCACCGGCGCTCGCGCCGGTGACATCGAGAAAGGCTTCGTCCAGCGACAGCGGCTCGACGTGCGGAGTGTAGTCGAGAAAAATCTCACGGATCTGTTCCGCCGCCCGGCGATAGCGGGTGAAATCCGGCGGCAGCACCACCAGCCCGGGACAGCGGCGCAAGGCCTGCGCCATGGGCATCGCCGAACGGATGCCGAACGCGCGCGCCTCGTAGTTGCAGGTCGCCACCACGCCGCGCCGTTCGGGCCGCCCGCCCACCGCCAGCGGCCGACCGGCGAGGCCGGGGTCGTCGCGGGTCTCGACGGCGGCATAGAAGCAGTCGCAATCGCAGTGAATGATCTTGCGCGGTTCGGGCGATTCCATGGCGTCATTATCGCGGGCGGGGCCGCAGGAACAATCGCGGTGCGCGGCGGACGGTTGCGCCCACTCGGGTGCCGAGTGCCGAGTGCCGAGTGCCGAGTGCCGAGTGCGACAATTTGTCGCATCGACAGGGAGCGTCGCGGCCGGTAGTTTGCCGGTCGCCAATAGCCGCCCAGAGGGGAAGGATCATGTCCACATTCTTGCGCCGCAGTTGCCTGTGCGGTATCCCGGTACTCGCCTTGAACCTTGCCGCCGGCGCCTGGGCCGATCACGCCTCTGTGGGTCTGGGCGGCGGCGCCGGCAGTCCGATCTACACGGAGTCCGCCATCACGCTGCCGAAAGGCCGCTGGAGCGCCGGCCTGCGTTCGGAGTACAACAACTTCTCGCGCATTGCCGATCCGCAACTGGCCAACAGCGAGCGGCACAGCGTCGACACCCTGCGATCCACGGCGCTGGGACTCAGCTACGGCCTTACCGACGACCTGACCCTGGGCCTGCGCCTGCCCTATATCCAGCGCCAGAACATCAGGGAAGCGGATCACCACGTCTTCGATCACGGCGCCGGTGCCCACGGGCACCCAGAGCGGATCCTGGACCTGGGCGACCCCGAGGGTCTTGGCGACGCCACCCTGTTCGGGGAATACCGTTTCCTGCGCAGCGCGGACCGGCAAACGCACCTCGCCGCGCTGTTCGGGGTCAAGCTACCCACCGGCGAAACCCGCCGCAAGCACGATGGCGAGCGTCTGGAGACCGGGTTTCAGCCCGGCTCCGGCTCCACCGATGGCCTGCTCGGAGTCGCGGCTACCCACCTGTCCGGGGCTCTGTCCTACGACGCCAGCCTGCTCTATTCCGTGGTGACCACCGGCGCCCAACACACCGACCTGGGGGATGTGCTCAGCTACAACCTGGCGACGTCCTACCGGCTCGGTGGCGAGCGCCCGGCCAACCCCTACGACCTGACGCAGCCGCACGCCTGGGATCTGATTCTGGAACTCAATGGCGAACATCGGGAGCGCGAGCAAATCCGTGGCCAGCGCGAAGAAAATACCGGCGGCAATATCGTCTATCTGTCGCCCGGCGTGCGCTACCTGAACAAGACGGGCTGGGGTCTGGCGCTTTCCCTGGGCGTTCCGGTGGTGGAAAACTTCAACGGCACCCAGGCGGACCCGGACTACCGGGTGCTAAGCTCCCTGAATGTTGCGCTCTGATCCCCATGGCAAAATCCTGACCCGACGCAAGCGCACGCCGGTGCGGACACTGACCTGTGCTGTGATGTTCGCGCTGCTGTTCGGCAGCGCGGCCAACGCCCGTGCGGAGGCCGATTTCCAGCTCGCCGTGACGGCGGCCTTCGCGCCCGATGGCCGCCTGTGGCGCCTGCGCAGCGACGGTCATCAGGTGTACGCCGATCATTCGGATGACTTGGGCAAGACGTTCAGCATCCCGGTCCCGGTGAATACCGAGCCTCAGCCGCTCGCGATCTCCGTCGAGGAGCGCGCCAGCATCGCCTTCGCCGGCGACGCGATGCATGTCGCCTATCCGGTGGCGGCCGGGGCCGGCGCTTCCCGCCTGTATCACGCGCTATCAACGGACGCCGGGCGGAGCTTTTCGACACCACAGCCCTTGGCACAGGCGCCCGGTCGGCTGCACCGCTTTGCGATGAATGACGCCGGCGAACCGCAGCACTTCTGGTACCAGGAGCCGGCGCCCGGCGCGCCCACGGTGCTCCATCGCGCGACCGCGGGCCTGCCGCAACAACTGTTGGCCACCGGCCTGTGCGACTGCTGCCGGCCCGCGCTCGCCTTTGATCCGCAGGGGCAGCCGGTCATCGCGGCGCGCTTCGTGTATTCCGGCAACATCCGCGACCACGGCCTGATTCACATACCTGCCGTCGGACCGGCACAGGTACAGCGCGTGACCTTCGACCAGTGGCGGATCGCCGCCTGCCCGACCCAGGGGCCGGCGCTCGCGATCAGTCAGGCGGGCCGCACCCACCTGGCCTGGTTCACCCTGGGCGCTCACCGGGGGCTGTTCCGGGCACATTCCGATGACGCCGGCGCACATTTCTCACCCCCCGAAGCCTTCGGCGATCCCGACGCCTATGCCATGAATCCGGCGGTCGCGGCCCAGGCCGACGCGGTGGTGCTCCTCTGGCAGGAGTACCGCGGCGGCCGCATCCGCGTACTGACCCAGCGTTCGGCGGATCGCGGTGCAAGCTGGGGTCCGGCGCGGGAGCTGGCCGTCACCACAGGGACTGCCGACCGTCCCGAACTGCTGACCCGCGAAAATGCGTTCTACCTGTCGTGGCATACCCGCAGCGCGGGCTATCGATTGCTGCCGGTTCCGCCCGCGTCCTTATAACGGGATGCCCCTGGTAACCGGTAGCCCACTGCTACAATGCGGCCATGCACGGGCTTCATTTCGATAACCGCTTTCACGCCCTGGGCGATGCCTTCTACACGGCACTCGCGCCCAGCGGCTTTGCCAATCCGCATCTGGTAGCAACCAACCCCGCGGTGGCCGGGTTGTTGGGACTGACGCCCGCCGCGCTCGACACTCCGGAATTCCTCGCCTGGGCCAGCGGCAACAGCGACGCCCCGGGCAGCGCGCCGCTCGCCATGGTCTACGCCGGCCACCAGTTCGGCGGTTACAGCCCGCAACTGGGCGACGGTCGTGGCCTGCTGCTCGGACAGGTACGGACCCGCGCCGGCCTGCTCGACCTCCATCTCAAGGGCGCCGGGAAGACACCCTACTCGCGTTTTGCCGACGGCCGCGCGGTACTGCGCTCGACCATCCGCGAATACCTCGCCGGCGAAGCGCTCCACGGCCTGGGCATTCCCAGCACGCGCGCGCTCGCCATCGTCGGCAGCGACGAACCGGTGATGCGCGAGCAGATCGAAGCCGGCGCCATGTTGATCCGGGTGGCCCGCACCCACATCCGCTTCGGTTCCTTCGAGTATTTTCATCACCGCCAGCGTCCCGACGACGTGCGCGCCCTGGCCGACCATGTGATCGCCACCTACCTTCCCGAACTCGCCGTTGCCGCCAATCCCTATCTGGAGCTGTTCCGCCACGCTGTGCATGCCACCGCGCGCCTGATAGCGCAGTGGCAAACCGTGGGCTTCTGTCACGGGGTGATGAACACCGACAACATGTCGATTCTGGGCGAGACCCTCGACTTCGGACCTTACGGCTTCCTGGACGCCTATGATCCCGGACATATCTGCAATCACTCCGACCACGAGGGCCGCTACGCCTACCACCGCCAACCGGCGATAGGTCTGTGGAACTGCAACGCCCTGGCGCACGGCCTGAGTTCCCTGATCGCGGCCGACGACCTGCGCACCGTACTGCTGGAATACGAGCCGCTGCTGCTCGCGCAACTGCGCCGCCGCCAGCGCGACAAGCTGGGTTTGGCGCTGGAACTGGAGGGCGACACCGCCCTGATCGACGACCTGCTCGCACTCCTGGCCAAGGGCGGCGTCGACTACACGCTGTTTTTCCGCCAGCTCTGCGACTTCGTGCCCGACGAGGCCAACACGCCGCTGCGCGATCTCTGCCCGGATCGCGCCGCCTTCGCGGCCTGGGCCGCGCGCTACAGCACGCGGCTCGGCGCCGAAACCCGCGCTGCCGCGGCGCGTCGCGCCGCCATGCGGCAGGTGAACCCGGCCCATGTGCTGCGCAACTATCTGGCCGAAACGGCGATCCGCGCGGCGGTCGACCGGGGTGATTACCGTGAAATCGAGCAGTTGCGCCAAGCCCTGGCGCAGCCCTTCGAGCCGCCACCCGAATTCGCCCGCTACGCGGCGCCACCCCCGGACTGGGGTCGGGGCATCGCGGTCAGTTGTTCGTCATGAAGGGCGCGCCCTTGCCCCGCGTCCGCGTGCACCGCTTCGGCACGGTGCTGGCCCGCGGGTTGCTGTTGCTGTGCGCCGGGCTGGCACCGAGCGCCTACGGTGCCGACGTCGCCATACCTCTGACCATCGACGCCCGCCATCTGGGCAGCGCCGTCGCGGTCGCCTTGCGCATGGGCGCGGACCGCCGCACGACGCTCGCGGAAAACGACTGCAACCGGGTCGAAATCACCGATCCCAAGGTTCACACCGACCGGGGACCGCTCGAAGTCGAACTGCTGCTGCTGGTTAACACCGCCATCGAGGTCATGGGCGAATGCCGCGGCCCCGCGCCCTGGCGCGGCCAGATGATCGTCGAACTCAGTCCCAGGACCGACCCTTCCGGTCTCGCGGTGGTGTTTACGCCCGTCAGGGCGGAATTGCTGCGCAGCGACGGCATGGAAGGTCTGTTGAGCCAGCCGGTACGAATGCTTGCCGAAAAGCTGATCCTGCCGGAACTGGGCAAGGCGCGGGTGGACCTGGCGGAACCGCTGCGGGCCATCGACGATCTGCTGGTGGAGTTGCAAAAACCCGGCGCCGAAGCGCCACCACCGCTGGTGAAACGCTGCCACGTTGAGTCGCTTGCGGTACTCCCCGACGGCTTGCGCGCCACGCTGAGTTTCGCGCTGGCGCCGCAGCCGGTCGCCGCCGGCCCCGAGCCGGTTCTCAGTCCGGAAGAACTCGCCGAATGGGCGCGGATCGAGGATGAACTCGACGGCTTTCTGACCACCATCATCACCCTGCTGGCGCAAGCCGCCGACTCCCGCGATCTGCGCTTCGAGTTACTGGGCGTATTGCTGGACGCGCGTTACGCCATCGCCCAGGCGCTTACCGAGAACCATCCCGATGGCGATCCGGTACGAAAACTGTTCGCCGATACCTGGGATCGACTGCGCCCCCACCTGGCGACACTCGCGCGCGCCGACCTGCCCGAGCTCGGCGGCGACCTGCATCTGGCCGGCTTCATCGCGGGCGGCGACGCGCTGCGGGCGCTCGATGGCCTGGGTCCCGAATACGGGATCGAGATCACCCGCGATGGCCTGCGCCGACTCGCCCGCCTGCTGCTCGCCGACGCCGCGCCGGCCTCCTTCACCCCATTGCCGCTGGAGGTGGATCAGCAGTTGCGCAGCCTGTTCACCCTGGATCCAGAGACCAGCAATACCAATCCGGTTCTGCATGATCTGGTGCAATGGCTGATACCGGCGGCACGCGCCGAGGAACCGGCGCCCAGGCTGACGACCAAGGTGCCGCGCCGGGGCGAACTTCAGGCCTACCTCAAGCAGGTGGCCGCGATCCTGGACGCCAAGGCCAACGCGCGCCTGGACGGCAAGTCCCGCCTCCCCCAACGCTTGACGAAAGCCTTCCCCGTCCTGGTGCGCACCACCGCCTGGAAGGAGTCCTGCTGGCGCCAGTTCGTCGGCACCGCCGCCAAGCCCCAGGTGCTGAAATCCAGCATCGGCGCCGTGGGCGTGATGCAGATCAACGGCCGCGTGTGGCGCGGGATCTACGACCTCAAGCGCCTGACCGAAGAGGCCGACTACAACATCGCCGTGGGCGCCGAGATTCTCGACCACTACCTGGTGGATTACGCGCTGCGGCGCGGCGAGAATCGGCGGCCCGGCGGCGACGACAACCTCATTCGCGCGACCTATGCCGCCTATAACGGCGGCCCCGGACAGCTCTCCCGGTACCGGCGCACCGACACGCCGCAGTGGCAGCGCGCCATCGACAATGCCTTTTGGGATCACTACCAACAGATGAAGACGAAAGGCTGGCCGGACGTAACCAGTTGTTATCCTGAAGTCAGCTGACTTCAGCGGAGTTCCCGGAGCGGCCTTCAGCCTCCCAGGGAGCGGGAAAAGATCTGCAACACGGCGACCCCGGCCACGATCAGGGCGAGCCCGATCAGCGCCGCAAGATCCAGTGTCTGCCCGAACAACAGCCAGCCGATCACCGCGATCAACGCGGTCCCGACCCCCGACCAGATGGCGTAGGCGACGCCGACCGGCACCACCTTCAGACTGAGCGAGAGACAGTAAAACGCAATGCCGTAACCCAGCACCACCAGCAACGACGGCAGCGGTCGGGTAAAGCCCGCGGCGGTCTTGAGCGCCGAGGTGGCGACCACCTCGGCGGCAATGGCCAGGGCGAGATACCACCAGTGCATGGCGCGGCCTTGCGGTTCGTCAGCGCTTGCGCAGCAGACTGAGCCCATCCCCGATGGGCACCAGACTCAGGTCCACCCGCACGTCCCTGTGGACGCGGCGATTGAACGCCCGGATCGCGCGCGTGTCCGCGTCGGCAGTCGCCGTATCCAGCACCCGGCCGTTCCACAGCACGTTGTCGACCACGATCAACCCGCCCGGCCGCAGCAGCGCCAGGCACTGTTCGTAATAGCCCGCGTAGCCGGTCTTGTCGGCGTCGATAAAGGCGAGATCGAAGCTGTCCGCGGCGCCCTCGGCGAGCAGCGTCGCCAGGGTTTCGGACGCCGGCGCAAGGCGCAGGTCGATGCGATCGGCAACGCCGGCGCGGGCCCAGTATTCCTGCGCAATACGGGTGTATTCGGCGCTGATGTCGCAGGCGATCAAACGCCCGTCGGCAGGCAATGCTGCCGCCACACAGAGCGCGCTGTAGCCGGTGAAGACGCCGATCTCCAGCGCCTTGCACACCCCCAGCAGACGCGCCAGCAGGGTCATGAACTGACCCTGTTCGGGCGCGATCTGCATGCGGGCTTCGGGCATCTGACGGGTGCGCTCGCGCAACTCCTGCAACAGATCCGACTCGCGCAGCGAGACCTCGAGCAGATAGGTGTAAAGTTCGGGGGTCAGTTGGATGCTCTGATTCGACATGACGCGTTCCCGACCGGATGGGTTGGCACTCTAGCACTCCCGGTAGCCGCGCGTAATGAATGCGGTCCGGGCCGCGACCAGGGTCTGGGCAGCGCGCGCGTGGCGCGGGCATGCCCGATTTTTCCGCACCGACATTACCGGACCCGACGACGACCATGATCCAACGTGTTGCCCTCTGGATACTTGTCGGCGTGGCCGTCGTCGCCTTCCTTGCGCTCGATCTCGGCCACTGGCTGACGTTCGAGAATCTCCAGAGCCAGCGCGCGGCCCTGGTGGGATACCGGGACGCACACCCGCTGCTGGCCACCGCCCTCTTCTTTGCCCTGTATGTGGTGGCCACCGGTCTGTCGCTGCCCGGCGCCGCCATCCTGACCCTCGCCGCCGGCGCCATCTTCGGACTGGTGTGGGCAACGCTGCTGGTCTCCTTTGCATCAAGCCTGGGCGCCACCCTGGCGTTTCTCACCGCGCGTTACCTCGTTCGCGATTCCATCCGGTCCCGCTACGGAAGCCGTCTCCAGGCCATCGATGCCGGCATCGCCCGCGACGGCGCGTTTTATCTGTTCACGCTGCGGCTGGTGCCGCTGTTTCCCTTCTTTGTGATCAATCTGCTGCTCGGCCTGACCGCGATGCGCACCCGGACCTTCTACTGGGTGAGCCAGCTCGGGATGTTTCCGGCAACGCTCGTCTATGTGAACGCCGGCACCCAGCTCGGCCAGCTGTCCTCGCCCGCCGGCATTCTCTCACCGCAGTTGCTCGGGGCGTTCGCGCTGCTGGGCCTGTTTCCGCTGCTCGCCCGCAAGCTCCTGGCACGCCTTCGGGCACGACGCCCGTACGCGGGCTTCACCAAACCCGCACGCTTCGACCGCAACCTGATCGTGATCGGCGCCGGCAGCGCCGGGCTGGTGAGCGCCTATATTGCCGCTGCGGTGAAAGCCAAGGTCACCCTGATCGAAGCGCACCGCATGGGCGGCGACTGCCTCAACACCGGCTGCGTGCCATCGAAAGCGCTGCTGCGCGCCGCGAGGTTTGCCCACGAACTGGGCCGTGCCGGGGAGTTCGGTTTCGCCGCCGTGCCGGCCGTGCCGGATTTCGCGCGCGTCATGGAGCGGGTACGGGAGGTGATCCGGGCCATCGAACCCCATGATTCGGTGGCGCGCTACGAAGCACTCGGGGTCGAGTGCTTGCAGGGCCATGCCCGTCTGGTAGACCCCTGGACAGTCGAAGTCGATGGCCGGCGCTTGAGCGCACTCAATATCGTGCTCGCCACCGGCGCACGGCCCTTCGTGCCGCCACTGCCGGGGCTGGCGGAAGCCGGCTATCTCACGTCCGACAATCTCTGGGACCTGCGCGAACTGCCGCCGCGGCTGGTGGTGCTGGGCGGAGGCCCCATCGGCTGCGAACTGGCGCAGGCCTTCGCCCGCCTGGGCAGCAAGGTGACCCAGGTGGAAATGCTGCCGCGCCTGCTGATCCGCGAAGACCCCGAGGTATCGGACACCGTCCAGGCGCAGTTTGCCGCCGAAGGCATCGCCGTGCTGCTGGATACCCGGGCGCTCCGCGTCGAGCGGAGCGCCGCTGAAAAAATTCTGATCTGCGCCCGTGGTGACGGACAGGAATTCCGGGTTCCCTGCGACCATATCCTGGTCGCGGTGGGTCGCGCGGCCCGCCTCGAAGGTTACGGTCTGGAGGAACTCGGCGTGAAAACCGGCAAGACCATCGAGGTGAACGAATTCCTGCAAACCAGCTTCCCCAACATCTACGCCTGTGGCGATGTCGCCGGGCCCTATCAGTTCACCCACACCGCCGCCCACATGGCCTGGTACTGCGCGGTGAATGCGCTGTTCGCGCCCTTGTTGACCCTGCGCGGCGGCAAGTTCCGGGTCGATTATTCAGTGATTCCCTGGGCCACCTTCACCGCGCCCGAAGTGGCGCGGGTGGGCCTCAACGAGACCGAGGCGAAGGAGCGCGGCATCCCCCACGAAGTCACGCGGTATCCCCTGGCGGATCTGGATCGCGCCATCGCCGAAGGCACCACCGCTGGCTTCGTCAAGGTGCTCACCGTGCCCGGCCGCGACCGCATTCTGGGCGCCACCATCGTCGGTTCCCAGGCCGGCGAACTGATCGCCGAATTCGTGCTGGCGATGCGCCAGCGCATCGGGCTCAACAGGATCCTCGCCACCATCCACATCTATCCCACCCTGGCGGAGGCCAACAAATACGCTGCCGGGCGCTGGAAACAGGCCCACCAGCCTGAAGCCCTGCTGCGCTGGGTCGCGCGCTTTCACGCTTGGCGGCGGCGCTGACGCGCGGTAAAGAATCCGGGCGCAGGCAAAGCGCCGGCGCGGCGCTACAATCAGCCAATAAGCGAATCAGCGCCCGGCGTCCCGGCCACTCACGACCACACACAGCAGGAGACCAGCCGATGTCCGCACATCCCTCCCGTCGCTTCTGGCTCGCCGCCCTGCTCGCCCTGGTGACAACGGCCGCGACCGCCGCACCTTCCAGCGGACCCTATACCAACAAGCGGTTCTACGCGTTGCAGGACGAGAACGCCCTGATTCTGGTGGCCGTCACCGGACCCGGCTGCCCCGCCTGCCGGGCGCAGCGCGTCGTGCTGGACCGCTTCCAGAAACAGCATCCCGAAGTCGACCTGAAAATCCTGTGGGTCGACTACGATCACCAGAAGCGCGTACTCAGGTATCTGAATGCGTCCCTCGCCGGGACGCTGATCCTGTATCGCGGTGCCGAGCGACTCGGGTCGACGGTAGCGAAGATGGAGGAAGACGCGATCATCGCGCCGATCCTCAGCGCCGCCGCACGTTAACCGCGCAGGGTTACGACGGCGCTGAGCGCCGGTTCATGGCCCGGCGTCGGGCGTGTTCTCCGGCGGTTGCGACTGTGGCCCGGTCGCCGCGACCTCCTGTGTCACCGGCACCACCGCCACGCCCTGACCCAGCATCACTCCGATCCAGCGGGTGCCGGGATCGCTCTCCAGCGCGATCTTGACCAGGATGGTGAGAGGCACCGAGAGCAGCATGCCGATGGGCCCCAGCACCCAGCCCCAGAACACCAGGGACAGGAACACCACCAGGGGCGACAGATTGAGCCCGCGCCCCATCCAGCGCGGCTCCAGCACATTGCCGATCACCACATTGATGATGATCTGCACGCCGGCGGCGAGCCCAGCCGTCACCGGCCCGGCCTGCACCAGGGCCAGCAGCACCGGCGGCGCTGCCGCAAGAAACGACCCGATGGTGGGCACGAAATTGAGCAGGAAGGTGAGCAGCCCCCACATCAGCGGATAGCCGACACCGAGCAGCCACAGCGCCAGCCCCACCAATACGCCGGTGAGCAGACTGGTGAGGGTTTTGAGTCCGACATAGTGATTGACGCTGTCGGTAAAGCGGCTGATCGCCGGGAGCGAATCGCGCGGGACATTGCGCGCCTGGGCCAGCTTGTCGCGAAACCCAACCTGCTCCGCGAGGATGAACACCACCGTGATCAGGATCATGAAGCCGTTGGTGGTGACGCCGCCCAGCGACGCGAGCGTATTGCCGGCGAGCTGCATGACCGCGCCGGGATTGACGCTGTCGCGCCAGTCGCCGATATCGAAAGCCATCCCATGCCCGGCGAGCCATTGCTGCAAGCCCGCCGTCATCTCGAGGAGCCGCGTCTCGTAGAACGGCAGATCCGTGCGGAAATCCCGGATCGAGCTGCCGACCAGGGTGCCGACCAGGGCAGCGGCCGTGATGATCGCCAACACTATCACCGCAATGGCGGCCCAGCCCGGCAAGCCACGTCCCTTGAGCCAGGCGACCGGCGGCACACAGATCAGCGCAATGAAAATGGACAACAGGAAAGGCACCAACAGCGACGCCGCCGCCTTCATCCCGGCCACCACCACGATGAAGGCGGCGGTGTAGAGCAGAAACCGCGCGGCTACCGACAATCTGAAACCCATCTCCATCTCCTTGTGTTGTTTACCCTGCCAGGCCATCACCGCGCCCACAGCAGGCGCAGTGCAACCGCGACCGTGATCACCACGATCACCGGCTGCACCAGCCGGGTGCCGCGCCGGATCACCAGCCCTGTTCCGAACCAGGCACCCGCCATCTGGGCGACCGCCATCGTCAGTGCCAGTTTCCAGACCACCTGGCCGGCCGCCGTGAACAGCAGCGCCGAGGTGCCGTTGACGGTCAGCACCAACGCCTTGGTGTGGGCAGTGGCCTTGCGCAGGTTATAGCCGCGCAGACTGACCAGTAGAAACGGAAAAATCGATCCCATCCCGGGGCCGAAGAAGCCGCCGTAAAAGCCCATGACCGGCGCACCAGCGTAGTCGAAAACCCGCGGGGATACCCGGCGGGGCGCGTCGTCGTCGCCAATCCGGGGCGAGACCAGAAAATACAGCGCGATGGCAATCATCACCACCGGCAGCAGCGGTTCCAGTACGGCATTCGACAGGCGCTGCACAACCCAGGTGCCGAGGACCGCTCCGCCACCGGCCATCAGCAGGCCGGTGCGGGCCACGCGCAGCTCCAGGTGCCCCGAGCGCACGAACTTGACCGTCGAGACGAGGGTGCCCAGCGCACTCTGCACCTTGTTGCTCCCGAGCGCGACCAGCGGCGGCAGGCCGGCCCAGAGCAGGGCCGGCAGCGTGATGAGCCCACCCGCGCCGGCCATGGACGAGACAAGGCCGGCGCAGAACGCCACCGCGACCAGCAGGCTGATCACGGGTGCGGTCAGTTCCGGCATCACGATGATGAGCCCGCAAATCAGGAATCCGCGATAGTAGCAGAGCCCGTTCCAGGCCCGCTCAGACTGCGCCACTGCATCAACAGTGCCAACGCGCGCCGCCGCAGACTCTGGTCATGGATGTCACAGGTGAACATCAGTTCGTCTACCTCGATCCGCGCGAGCAGCTTGTCGAGCTGGGCGCACACCCGCTCGCGCCCGCCGATGGCGGCGAGACCCAGCAACCCCTGCACCGCGGCCCGTTCGCCCGCGGACCAGAGCGCGTCGAGCGCCGCCACCGGCGGTTGCAGGCGCAGACTCTGGCCACGCAGCAGTGCCAGCGCGCGCTGCCGCAGGCTGGTGGCGAGGTATTCGGCCTCCGCGTCGGTCGGCGCCGCGATCAGCGGCACGCCCGCCATCGCATAGGGCTGTGCCAGCGCGGGCGACGGTTGAAAATTGCGCCGGTAAAGCGCGAGCGCTTCTTCCAGATAGTGCGGCGCGAAATGCGAAGCAAAGGCGTAGGGAAGGCCGAGCGCGGCGGCAAGCTGGGCGCTGTACAGACTCGAACCCAGCAGCCAGATGGCGACGCCGCTGTTGGTTCCCGGTATCGCCTGCAACGGCTGCCCTGCCTGCGCAGGCCCCAGCAGGCGCCGCACTTGCGCGACTTCGGCCGGGAAGTCCTCCACCCCGCCGGGACGGTCCCGGCGCAAGGCGCGTGCGGTGAGCGGATCGGTGCCGGGTGCGCGCCCGAGTCCCAGATCGATGCGGCCCGGATACAGCGCATCCAGGGTGCCGAACTGTTCGGCCACCACCAGTGGCGGATGGTTGGGGAGCATCACCCCGCCCGCGCCGAGGCGCAGCCGCGTGGTGCCGGCGGCGAGGTGGGCGATCAGCACCGCCGGCGCGGAGCTGGCGATGCCGTCCATGTTGTGGTGCTCGGCGACCCAGAAACGGGTGTAGCCCAGTTCCTCGGCACAGCGCGCCAGATCGAGGGAGTCGCGCAAGGCGCGGGTGGCATCGCCGTCGGCGCGGATGGGCGCCAGATCCAGCACCGAAACGGGAATGGCCGCGAGCCGGCTCACAGGTACTCCACCCCGGCCCCGCCGTTCAGACCTGGTTGCTCCAGTCGAAGTCGTAGAGGATCCAGTTGCTGTCGTCGAACTTCAAATGGATGCCCTCGGCGGCGACATCGAAGCTGCCCTGACCGCAGTCGCCCCGCTTCCAGATAAAGCCCTGGTCGAGGTCGATGGCGACCCGGTGCTCCGCTCCCGTCACCGGGTTCTTGAGGCTGGTGCCTTGCGCCCGGCCCACGCCGGGAATCGAAAATCCGCTGTGGATTCCGTTCTCGGTGATGGTCACCGGCGCGCGCACCACGCCCGCGACCTGATAGGTGGTGCCCAGAATCGCCCAGGGCATGCCGCCGAGCTGGCCGGTGAAAATCTGCGCCAGGGCGCCCAACTGGGCATCGCTGACCGCAGGGGGAACGACGAACACCGCCTTGCCGTTGCCATCGTGAATGGCCTTCGGCCAGTCGAGGAGGGCGACTGCATCGATGCCCGACAAGTCCACATTGCCGCAGCGGCCGGAGGTGATCCGGGTCGCCACCGCCGCCTTGCAGCTGCCGTCCGCCGACGTGGGAAAACCGGAAAAATTGCAGGTACAGCCGGGCTGGCAATTGCAGAATTCAAAGCCCTTGCCCTTCAGTTGCCAGGGGGTCACGGTAGTCATGGTGTCAGGTCCTCGCTCCGGTAGGACGATCAGTCCAGGTGGGTGAGCAATCCGGGATCGAACAGCAGCGCCATCCCGGCGAGCGCGAAAACCACCGCCCCGAGCACGGCGATGCGCGCGCCTCCCGGGGCATTTTTTTCCAGAAAGATCAGCACGCTCAACGCCAGCATCCAGGCCAGATTCATGGTGCCCAGGGCGACCAGCACCACCATCATGGCCCAGCAGCAGCCGAGACAGAACAGGCCGTGCGCGGCGCCCATGCGGAATGCGCCGAGCGGTCGCGCGGCGCCGCCGCCGTACTGCATGAAGAAGGACAGCGGCGCGCGGCAATGGCGCAGACACACCGCCTTCAGCGGGGTCAGTTGCCAGACTGCGGCAACGACCAGCACCGCACCCGCGAGACGGGCGGCCCAGGGCGCACCTTGCAACAGCGGTGTTTCGAGCCAGCGCCAGGCCGAGTAGGCCGGGATGGCGGGCAGGGTCCACACCACCAGATAGGCCGCCACGAAGAACGGCAGCGGCGCCACCCGGCCCTGGGCGGCGGCGAGCGCATAGAGTCGGAGCACCGGCGTGATGGCCGGCAGCATCATCGCCGCCATCATCGCCAGCCAGGCCAGCACGAAGCCGCTGAATGACAGCATCTGGCCCATGGTCATGCCGGCCATGGCGGGGTTCTCGGCGGCCATGTCGGCCGCCATCCGTACCGACCACCACCAGCCGGCGGTGGCCGCCGTCAGCAGCGTGATGGGCAACCCGAAGCGCAGACCCAAGTCCGTGATCCCGGCTGTCGGTTTTGCCATCATTGCCGGATCCAGGCGTGTCGCTTGCGCCGATCATAGGCCGCGCCGCTGCCATCGGGAATAGCGCCGGTCACCCGGCCGCCATCTCCCGGTAGCGCTGCGGCCGGCAAAAACAGCGGGCACCGTGACGCCAGGCCCGGGTGCTGAACGCGCCGGCGTCCCGTTGCCGCCGACCGCCGGGCTACAATCCCGGACACCGACACCCGGCGGACCCTCATGCACCGATCGCCGCTCACGGAATCACACCTCATGAGGCCTGCCAACCCTGCTTCGCATCGCCACCGGCGGCGCCCGTCCGGCGCGCGAAATCCGTGACCCCTCCCGGCGGTGCCCGCGCCAACACGGTCAATGCGAGGCGCACGCTCGCCATCCGGCTGCTGGTCGCCTTGTGCGCCGCCGGATGCGCGGCGGCAATGGCGGCGCCCGTCATGCCGGCTGCCCCGCGCTACGGCTACGAGATCGTTCACAGCTATCCCCACGACCCGGGCGCGTTCACCCAGGGCCTCGCCTGGGCGGACGGCCGCCTGTTCGAGAGCACGGGACAACTGGGACACTCCAGCCTGCGCGAAGTCGAGCTGGCAACCGGCCGGGTACTGCGACGGGCCGCGCTCGCCCCCTGGCTGTTCGGCGAAGGCATCGCGGGGGTGGGTGACCGCATCCTCCAGCTCACCTGGCACGAACAGCAGGCCTTCGTCCGCGACCGCGATACCTTTGAACTGCGCACTACCCTCGCCTATCGGGGTGAAGGCTGGGGCCTGACCTGGGATGGCCGCCGGCTGATCATGAGCGACGGCTCGGCCACCCTGTATTTCCGCGACCCGGAGACCTTCGTCATACAGGGGCGGATCGCCGTCACCGATGCCGGCGCGCCGGTCACGCAGCTCAACGAACTGGAGATGGTGGGCAATGAAATCTGGGCCAATATCTGGGGTAGCTCGCGTATCGCCCGCATCGATCCCGCGAGCGGACGTGTGACCGGCTGGATCGAGCTCGCGGGACTGACACCCGCCCCCGCGCCGGGACACCCCATCGATGTGCTGAACGGCATCGCCTGGGACGCTACCGGCAAGCGGCTGTTCGTGACCGGCAAGCTGTGGCCGCGCCTGTTCGAGATTCGGCTGGTGCCGGAGCGGCGGTGACGGCGCGATGAATCTGCTGCTGTTGTACCCCGAGGATTTTGTCGCCCCGGACCGGGTGCGGATTCGCGATCGCCGCCTCGCCCATGTGCGCGAGGTACTCGGGGTTGCACCCGGCGGCGAACTGCGCGCCGGCGTGCTCGATGGCCCGTTGGGAACCGCTACGCTGCTGCACGTCGACGCCGGCGTGGCGGAATTCACCGTGGCGCTGGATGCACCGCCGCCGCCCCCGCTGGCGGTGGGCCTGATTCTCGCGCTGCCCCGTCCCAAGGTTTTGCGGCGCGTGCTGCGCGCGGCCACCATGCTCGGCGTCAAGGAGATCCATCTGCTCAACAGCTGGCGGGTCGACAAGAGCTATTGGCAGACGCCGCTGCTGACCCCGGAGCGCTTGCGCGCCGAACTGCTGCTCGGCCTGGAGCAGGCACTCGACACCGCGCTACCCGGCGTGCACATCCACCGGCGCTTCAAACCCTTTGTCGAGGACGAACTCGATGCCATTGCCGGCGCGCGCCGGCGCCTAGTTGCGCATCCGCGCGGCGCCGAGCCGCTCACCAGCGCACCGCTGGGCAAACCCGTGCTGCTGGCGCTGGGACCCGAGGGCGGCTTCATTCCCTACGAGATCGACGCCCTGGTCGCCGGTGGCTTTACCCCCGTAACCCTCGGCCCCCGGGTACTGACCGTGGAAGTCGCGCTCGCCGCGGCGCTGGGCCGGTTGTCGCGGTAGTGGTCCCCGCCTCGGCGCGGCCTGCCGGAATTACCACAAGCGAAAACCCTGGCCAGTCCACTATTACCCGAATGGGGAGCCCTCTCCCTCGCGCGATCAGGGACGGAGCAGCTGGAGCAAGGGTTCCGGATAGACGCCGATCGCCAGCGTCAGCAGGACGGCGAGCAGCACCATGACGGCACCCGCGGACCAGCGCGCCGCGGCGGTGTTACCCATGGCCACGGGGGCCGGGGTGCCGGCGGGCGGCGCCGCGTACAGCGCGCCGATCACCCGCAGGTAATAGAAAAGCCCGATCGCGCTGCCGAGCAGCAGGCCACCCACCAGCAACCACTGACCGGACGCGACGCCGAGCGCGAGCACGCTGAATTTCCCGATGAAACCGGCGGTGACGGGAATCCCGGCGAGCGACAGCAGCATCAGGGTCAGGGCGGCGACTACCCAGGGGCGCTGCTGGAACAGGCCGCGATAATCCTGCAACAGCTCGCGATCCCGTTCGCCGGCGGGGCTGGAAGCCAGCGCAACGGCACCGAACACACCCAGCGCGGTGATCACATAGGTGAGCAAATAGATGGCCGCAACCGCGGGTGTACCCGCGCCGGGCGCGGCCAGGACGATCAACAGGAAACCGAAATGCGCAATCGAGGAATAGGCCAGCAGGCGCTTGAGATTGTCCTGGCGCAGCGCCAGCACGCTGCCGACCAGGATCGAGGCCAGTGCCAGCACCACCAGGACGTTGGCAAACTGGTGTGCGGCAGTGCCGCCGCCGGCGTGGAGCAGGCGCAACACGACCGCGAACACACCGACCTTGACCACGGTGGCGAGATAGGCGGCGACGGGCGCCGGGGCGGCTTCGTAAACGTCGGGCGTCCACTGGTGAAAGGGCACCAGCGACAGCTTGAAGGCGAGGCCGGCGAGCAGCATGGCGCCACCCGTCAGCACCAGCGGCGTGTCGGCGTCCGCGCCGGCCAGCGCCGCGGCCAGCGCGTTCAGGTCGAGGCGGCCGATGTCGGCGTAGATCAGCGCCAGCCCGAACAGCAAGGTCGCGGATGCCCCCGCTGACAGCGCCAGATACTTCACGCCGCCTTCGAGCGCGCGACGATCATGGCTGGCGTAGGCCACGCCGGCCACCATCGGCAGACTGAGCAACTCGATACCGATGAACAGGGTCGCCGCGTGGCTGGCGCCCGTCAGCGTGAGGCCACCGAGGCCACCCAGCAGCACCAGCAGGTAGATCTCCTCGCGATCACCGGCATAGCCCGCAAAATAGGCAGGGCAAAGGGCGAGCACACCCAGCACGGCGGCGAGCACCAGCAGCATGTAAAAGCCGGCCGCCGCGTCGATGGTCAGCAGTGGCGTGACGACGACGGGCGCGGCGCCACCGAGCCAGATGGGGATTGCGCACACCAGCGCCAGCGCGGCACCCAGCAGGGAAAGAGTGGCGGTGACGCGATGGCAGCGGCGCACGGCAATGCCGAGCATGACCGTGACGATGGTCGCGGACAGGACGACGCCGGGCAGCAGTGCGCCGAACTGGGTCGCATTGAACTGGATCGCGTTCATTGCGGCGCTCCCGTGGTAACGGCTCCGGTGGTAAGGACAGCGTCCGTGGTAACGGCGGCTGCGTCTCCCGCGGCGTACAGATGCTGGACCGCCTGCACGGAAGGCCGCGCCAGATCGATCACCGGCTGCGGATAGAGTCCGAGCCCCAGCAGCAGCAGCCCCAGTGCCGCCATCACACCCAGGGTCCGGCCGTCGAGGGCCGCCAGGGTACCCACCCGGTGGGGTGCACCGTGCAACGCTTTCTGGATCATGATCAGCGCATAGGCCACCGCCAGCACCAATCCCGATGCGGCGACCAGGGTGACCAGGGGCGCGACGCCGAAGGTGCCGAGCAGAATCAGGAACTCACCCACGAAGTTGCCGAGCCCCGGCAGACCGAGCGTGGCGAGGGCGAAGAACAACAATAACGGCGGCAGCGCCGGCAGAGTCCCCCAGAGCCCTCCCATGGCGCCGAGCTCCCGGGTTTGCAGGCGCGCCTGGATTTCGCCGCAGAGCATGAACAGCGCCCCCGCCGAGAGGCCGTGGGCAATCATCTGTACCACCACGCCCTGCAACGCCTGCTCGGTGCCCGCGTAAAGCCCGATGAGGACGAAGCCCATGTGGGAAATACCGCTGTAGGCGATCAGCCGTTTGAGGTCGGTCTGGGCGAACGCCAGCACGGCGCCGTACACCACGCCCAGCACACCCAGCCACATGGCGACGGGCGCCAGCTCGTGGGCAACTTCCGGAAAATACGGGATCCCGAAGCGCAGCAGGCCATAGGCGCCGGTCTTGAGCAGCAGCCCCGCCAGATCCACCGAGCCCGCGGCGGGGGCGCAGCAGTGCGCATCCGCCAGCCAGGTGTGGAATGGCACCACCGGCATCTTCACCGCAAACGCGATCCAGAAACCCAGCATCACCAGCCAGGCGACATCGCGGCGCAGCGGCGTGGTGAGCAGGTCGTGGTAGTCGAAACTGAGCACACCGGTGGCCTGCCGATGGAAAAATACCAGCGCCAGAATGGCGAGCAACAGCAGCAATCCGGAGGCTTGGGTGTAGACCGCGAACTTGAGCGCCGCCGCTTCCCGGCGGCGACCGCCGGGTGCATCCTGACCCCAGCGTGCGATCAGGAAGTACATGGGCACCAGCATCATTTCCCAGCAGAAAAAGAACAGGAACATGTCCAGCGCGAGAAACACGCCGATCACGCTGCCCAGATTCCACAGCAGGTTGAAGTAGAACAGACCGGGCCGGGTACCGGCATCGCGGGTACCGCAGCACACCGCCACCGCGCCGAGCAGGTTGGTGAGCACCACCATCAGCAGCGACAGGCCGTCGAGTCCCAGGTGAAAGCTGATACCGAGGCTCGGGATCCAGTCCGCGCGAAACTCGAAGGCCCACTGCGGCAGCACCCCGAGACTGGCGGTGAAGCCGGCACCAGTGAGGCTGTAGTCGCCGTTGCGCCACAGCCACAGCGAAAGCGCGAGCGAGGTCAGCATCGCGATCAGCGCGATCCCCTGCGCGCAGACGCTCGACCAGCGGCCGCCGAGCCAGGCCAGCAGGGCGCCGAGCAGGGGAATCAGGATCAGCCAGACCAACACCATTGTCGCAATCCCTAATCAGCGGTTCAGCGCAGCGCCACGAGCGCGAGCAGCAAACAGGTTCCAAAGCCCGCGACCGCCGCATACCAGCGCAGATTGCCGGTCTGGGTCCACGCCAGCACGGCATTGGCGCCGCGCAGGGTCGCCGGAATCACGCCGATCAGGCGGTCGGCGACATCGTTGCGGCCGAGGGTCGCGGCGCGCACAAAAGGTCGGGTCAGCAGCCGGTCATAGAGCCAGTCGAAACCCCAGGCGCTGCGCCACAGGCGTGCGACGGCGGCGCCGATACTGTTCTGCGCGAGCGCCGCGGGAATCCGCGGGCACTGCACAAAGAGCAGCCAGGCCAGGGCGATGCCGGCGAGGGACACCAGCAGCGGCAGGTGCTCCGCAAAGGCGTCGCTCGGCTCCACCGCCGCACCCTGTACTGCCGGCAGCACGGTCGCCAACATGGTTTCCAGCGGCAGCTGCAACAGGCCGCCGCCCAGCGCCAGCAACAGCAACACCGCAAGCGGGAGATGATGATCAAACGAACGCGCGCCCTGGGGCGTGCCGTGCCCGGTGTTGAAACGCTCGGCGCCGAAAAACACGATGAAGATCAAACGGAAGCTGTAGAGCGCGGTCAGGAAGGCACCCACCAGGCCCGCCACCCAGAGCTCGTGGTGTCCGCTCAGATAGACCTGGTGCAGGATTTCGTCTTTCGAGTAGTAGCCGGCGGTGAACGGGAATGCGGTCAGCGCCAGGGTGCCGACCAGCATGCAGGCGAACACGAACGGCAGCCGCTTGCGCAAGCCGCCCATCCGGAAGATGTCCTGCTCGTGATGCAACGCGAGAATCACCGAACCTGCCGCAAGGAACAGCAGCGCCTTGAAAAAAGCATGGGTCATGAGGTGGAACACCGCCGAACCGTACGCACCCACGCCTTCGGCCAGGAACATGTAGCCGATCTGGCTCATGGTCGAGTAGGCCAGAATTTTCTTGATGTCGGTCTGGACTAGCGCGGTGAAGCCGGCGAGCAGCAGCGTCAGCGCACCGATGACGGCGACCAGGTGCTGCGCGATGGGCGCCAGCGCGAACAGGGCGTGGGTGCGGGCGATCAGATAAACCCCGGCCGTGACCATGGTGGCGGCGTGGATCAGCGCCGACACCGGTGTCGGACCCGCCATCGCGTCCGCCAGCCAGGTCTGCAACGGCAACTGCGCCGACTTGCCCACCGCGCCGCCCAGTATCAGCAGCGCGGCGATGGTCGCCAGTGGCGAACCCACGGCCCAGTGCAGGGTCGCGTTGGCCGCCAGTTCCTGGATATTGAGGGTACCGAATTCGCGGTACAGCAGGAACAGTCCGATGGCGAGCATTGTGTCGCCGACGCGGGTGACGATAAACGCCTTGCGCGCGGCGCGGCCGTTGGCCGGATCCTGGTACCAGAACCCGATCAGCAGGTAGGAGGCGAGACCCACGCCTTCCCAGCCCAGGTACAGAAACAGCAGGTCGTCGCCCAGCACCAGCAACAGCATGCTGGCGACGAACAGATTCATGTAGGCGAAAAAGCGCGTGTAGCCCGGATCGCCGCGCATGTACCAGGAGGCGAACAGATGGATGAAAAAGCCGACGCCGGTGATGACACCCATCATGACCAGCGACAGCGCATCCAGGCGCAGGGTGAACGCGGGCGCGAAATTGCCCACCTGCATCCAGGTCCAGAGTTTGACCGCGACGAAACCATCCGCCGGCGGCTGAGTGAAGAACTGCCAGCCCACATTCAGTGTGGCCAGGGCGGCGACGCCGATACTGCCGACACCGAGCAGCGCCGCGAGATTTTCCGGAATGCGGCCACGGGCCAGGCCGAGCAGCACGAAACCGACGAGGGGAGCGACGCAAGCCAGTATCAGCATGTCCATGGTGTTTAGCCCCGCATCGTGCTGGCGGCATCGATATCCAGCGTCTTGAAGCGTTTATAAAGCTGGATCACCACCGCCAGACCGACGCTGGCTTCGGCCGCCGCGAGGGTCAGCACCAGGATGAACATGATCTGGCCATCGGCCTGCTGCCAGCGGCTGCCGGCGGTGACGAATGCCAGCCCCGCCGCGTTCATCATCACCTCGATCGCCATCAGCATGAAAATGATATTGCGGCGCAGGACCAGGCCGCCGAGGCCCAGCACGAACAGCACCGCCGCGAGCAGCAGACCGTGTTCCATCGGAATCGGGAGGGTCATGGTCATGATGCGTCCGGCTTGCCCAGGTGATAGGCGGCCACGAGGCCGGCCAGCAACAGCATGGAAGCGAGTTCAACCGCCAGCAGATAAGGCCCGTACAGGGCGACGCCAATGCTCTTTGCGTCGATCACTTGCAATCCGACCGGCGCGGCGTCCAGACCCCACAGGTTGCGCAGCAGCAGGTACAGCAGGACGCCGGCCAGCAGGGCCGGGCCCAGCGCCGCGCGCGGCGACAGCCAGCGCAGCTCCTGCTCCACCGTGCTCTTTCCCAGATTCAGCATCATCACCACGAACACGAACAGCACCATGATGGCGCCCGCGTAGACGATGACTTCGAGCACGCCGGCAAAGGGCGCGCCCAGGGTGAAGAACACCGTCGCGACCGCGAGCAGCGACAGCACCAGGTACAGCAGCGCATGCACCGGATGCGGGCAGGTCACCACCATGGCCGTGGCGAACACGGCAATGGCGGCGGCGGCGTAAAAAGTCAGTTCAATCATCCTCCCGTCCTCAGGGCAGCAGGCTCTTGACATCGATCGGCCGCGCTTCGTCCTGCGCCTCGCCCTTGTCCTTGCCCGCGATGGCGAGACCGGAAACCCGATAGAAGTTGTAGTCCGGATACTTGCCGGGGCCGTCGATCAACAGATGCTCCTTCTCGTAAACGAGGTTCTGGCGCTTGTATTCGCCCATCTCGTAATCCGGCGTGAGCTGGATGGCGTTGGTGGGACAGGCCTCCTCGCACAGACCGCAAAAAATGCAACGCGAAAAATTGATGCGGAAAAACTCCGGGTACCAGCGGCCGTCGTCGCGCTCGGCTTTCTGCAGCGCAATGCAACCGACCGGACAGGCCACCGCACACAGATTGCAGGCGACACAGCGCTCCTCGCCGTCCGGATCCCGGGTCAGCACGATGCGGCCCCGGTAACGCGGCGGAACATAGGGCCGCACTTCCGGGTAAGCGACGGTGTCGCGGGGCCGGAAGCTGTGCATGAATACCATCGCGATACTGCGCAACACGGTGTAAATGCCGTAGAGCACGGCGCGGATCTTGGTCATATCAGGCTCCCGACCCCTGCCAGAGAATGACGGCGCCCGTGATCAGGAGATTCGCGAGCGACAGCGGCAGGCAGACTTTCCACGCCGCCGCCATCATCTGGTCGTAACGGGGGCGCGGCAGCGCGGCGCGCAGCAGGATGAAAGCCGACATGAACAGCAGCGACTTGATGGCAAACCAGACGAACGGAATCCGGTCGCTCCAGAACGGTCCTTCCCAGCCGCCGAAGAACAGCGCGGCGGTCAGTCCGGACACCATCACGATGCCGACGTACTCGCCGACGAAAAACATGCCGAACTTCATGCCGGAATATTCGGTGTGATAACCCGCCGCCAGTTCGGATTCGGCCTCGGGCAGATCGAAGGGGGTGCGGTGAGTGACCGCGATCGCCGCCAGCGACCACACGCAGAAGCCGAAAAATTGCGGGACCACGTTCCACCAGCCGGCCTGTTGGGCGAGCACGATGTCGCGCACATTGAAGCTGCCGGTCTGCATCACGATACCCATCAGCGACAGGCCCATGAAAACTTCGTAGGAGATGGTTTGCGCCGTGGAACGCAAGCCGCCGAGCAGGGAGTATTTGCTGTTCGACGACCAGCCGCCCAGCATCACCGCGTACACCGCGAGCCCGGCGATCGCGAAGAAAAACAGCAGGCCCAGATCCGGTGCCGCCACACCCCAGGTCGGCGTGATGGGCACCAGCGCGTAGCCCAGCATCATCAGGCTCATCGCCAGCAGCGGCGCCAGAATGAAGGTGAACTTGTCGACGAAGGGCGGCGTCCAGTCCTCCTTGAAGAAGATCTTGATCATGTCGGCGATCACCTGACCGAGCCCGAACGGGCCGACCCGATTGGGACCGAGGCGATCCTGCCACAGCGCCAGCAGGCGCCGTTCCAGCCAGATCATCCAGGCGGCGGAAATCACCAGGCCAAGGAGAATGACCACGGCCTGCACCACCGCCCACAGCGCCGCGAGCACGGCGGGCGACATCAACCAGGCGAGCAGCGCTGCGAACATCGGTCAGGGCTCCCGCGCCAGGGTGGCAATCGCGCCCGCCGCCACTGGCGGCACGCCGGCCAGACCGACCGGCAGTCCGACCACGCCGAGCGCCAGATCAGGGCGCAATTCCACCGGCAGCCTCAGGGTCTGACCGGCGACACCGATGGCGATGCGCTCGCCGGCGGCAATGCCGAAGCGCGCCGCATCCACGGGATTGAGCACGGCGCACGACACCGGGATGCGCGCCTGGATCGGCGCGGCGCGCGCCGACAGCTCCTCGCTGCCGAAATGCGCGTACAGGGGTTCAACGCGCAGGGCGCCGTCTTGCACCCTCGCCGCGGGCACCGCTTGGAAATAGTCGCGCCCCGCGCCGCCGGCAAGCAACTGCGCGCCGGGATCGCCGCCGCGCAAGGCGCCGCCGACTTCCACCTGCAACTTGTTCCAGGCCTGCGGTGAATTCCAGCCCGGCGCCCAGGCAAAGGCGAGCAGCGCCGACGGCCTGTCGACCCCGGAGGCACCGTTGACACCTTCCATCGAGAACGCCAGCGAGGAATCCGGATCCTGGGTCGCGCGTATTTCATGCACCCGTATTTGCGCGCGCGCCGCAGTGCGGCCGGACTGGCGCTGGGGAGCCCGGGCGATCTTCATGCCGCGCAGGCGGAAGCTCGCGTCCGGAGCAGCGGCGGCGATGCCGCGCAACGCCGGCACGGCGGCTTCGCATTGCGCCAGTACTTCGTCGAAGTTCTCGGCGGCAGCGGCGCCGTGCTGGATCCGATCCAGCCACCGCCAGGATTCCGCGACCGCCACCTCGGGATCGTAATAGGCCGGGTCATAGACCTGAAACAAGCGTTGGGCGCGGCCTTCGTAGTTGACCAGCGTGCCGTCACCCTCGGCGAAGCTCGCCGCCGGCAACACCGCCTGGGCGCGACTGACGGTCGCGGTCAGCTGATGATCGAGCACGATCAGGGTGGCGTCGGCGAGCGCAGGATCGATCCGCGCCGCGCTCAGCCGGGTGTAGAGATCGTTTTCGACGACGACCACCACACTGGGTTCACGCGCGACGCGCTCCAGCAGGGTTTCCAGATCCTGCGCCTCGAACAGGGCGAGTCCGAGACTGTTGGCTTCGGGCGGCGCGAGGCAGATCGCGGTCGCCGGGTTGAGCGCGTGCAGCGCCTTGGTGATGTTGGCGGCGGCTTCGATCACCGCAAGGTCGCGACAACCGGCGCCGGAGACGATCAGCGGCCGCTGCGCGCCGCGCAGCGCGGCGGCGATACGGTCCGCGAGCGCGGCGGTATCGGCATCCAGATCAACCGCCGCGGGCGCGGCGGCATCGAGGGCATGGGCGACGGCGAAACCGAGGCGGGCGATGTCGGGCGTGGCGGCGCGCAGCGTCTCGCGGGCAAAGTCGTCGCAGCCTGTGGCCGCGGGGGTAACGATGAATACCGGGTGCGATTCACCCTGCGCGATATCGGCGGCAGACGCGGCCTGCCATGCGGGGACTTTGCGTTCGGCGCACATCTCGGTGGCGCGACCGCGCGCGGCCTGGCGCAGCGCCAGCGCGATGCGCGGCGCGGTGGCCAAGACGTCTTCGCCCAGCACCAGCACGGCGTCCGCGCGTTCCATGGCATGCAGGGTGGCGGAGCGCGCCGGGCCGCTGCGCAGTACGTCGAGACAGCGGCCGACCAGCGCGGCATCCAGCGCGGTCTGCCCGCTGCTGAAATGGTCGCGCCCGACAAGTTCCAGCAGGGCGTAATTCGCTTCGAGAGAAGCACGCGGCGAGCCGATGCCGAACACCGGCCGACCGGCGGCAAGTTGCCCGCGAATAAAATCCAGTGCCGCCGTCTCTTCAACAGGGACCAGGCCTTCGGAGCCGGCCAGGTGCGGACGGCGCGGCCGATCCTTGCGGTTCACATACCCGTAACCGAAACGGCCGCGGTCGCAGAGAAAATAACCGTTCACTTCGCCGTGGTAGCGGTTTTCGATGCGGCGCAATTCGCCGTAGCGCTCGCCCGGCGAGATGTTGCAGCCCACCGCGCAGCCGGTGCAGATGCTCGGTGCAAACTGCATGTCCCAGCGCCGGTTGTAGCGTTGGGCGTGGGTCTTGTCGGTGAACACGCCGGTGGGGCAGACCTCGGTGAGGTTGCCGGAAAATTCGCTCTCCAGCACACCGTCCTGGGCGCGGCCGAAATAGAGATTGGACGCGGCGCCGTACACGCCCAGATCGGTGCCGCCGGCATAGTCGTTGTAGTAGCGCACACAGCGGTAACAGGCGATGCAGCGGTTCATCTCGTGCTTGATGAACGGCCCCAGCTCCTGATTGCGGTGGGTACGCTTGGTGAAGTGGTAGTTGCGGTTGTGGTGGCCGGTCATCACCGTCATGTCCTGCAAATGACAGTGGCCGCCCTCCTCGCACACCGGGCAGTCGTGCGGGTGGTTGGTCATCAGAAAACTGATGATGGTCTCGCGGAATTCCCGGGCCTCGGCGTCGTCGATGGAAATCCAGCTGCCGTCGGTGGCCGGCGTCATGCAGGACATCACGATGCGGCCCTTCTTGTCGTCCGGACCGCTGTATTGCTTGACCGCGCACTGGCGGCAGGCGCCGACGCTGCCGAGCGCCGGATGCCAGCAGAAATAGGGAATATCCAGGCCCAGCGAGAGACAGGCGTGGAGCAGGTTGTCGCCGCCCGTGACCTCGTACTGTTTGCCGTCGACGTGAAGGATGGCCATCGCTCAACCTGCTGCGGAACTGACCGGGGAGCCGGCGGCGGGGGCGTCATCCGCCCGGATGCCGGCCTCGAACTCGGCGCGGAAAAATTTGAGCGCCGACTGGAGTGGCTCCATGGCGCCCGGCGCGTGGGCGCAGAAGGTGCGGCCGGGGCCCAGCGCCCGCGTCATCAGCAGCAGTTGCTCGATATCGCCGCTCCTGCCTTGCCCGGCTTCGAGCGCCTGCAGAATCTTCACGGTCCAGGGCAGGCCATCGCGGCAGGGCGTGCACCAGCCGCAGGATTCGCGTGCGAAGAACTCCTCCAGATTGCGCACCACCGACACCATGTTGTGGGTCTGATCGACCACGGCGAGCAGACCGGTGCCCATGCGCGACCCGGCCTTGCCGATGGTGTCGTAGTCCATCGCCAGATCCAGATGCTCGGGAAGCAGGAAATCCGTGGAAGCACCGCCGGGCAGCCAGCACTTCAATTGATAGCCATCCTTCATGCCGCCGGCGTGCTCTTCGAGAATCTCGCGCGCCGTGGTACCGATCGGCAGCTCGAACACCCCGGGTCGCTTGACGCGGCCGGACACGCCATAGAGCTTGGTACCGCTGTCCGGGGACTTGCCCTGGGACAGGCCGCGGAACCAATCGGCGCCGTTGAGCACGATGGGCGCGACGTTATTGAGGGTCTCGACGTTGTTGATGACCGTCGGACGCCCCCAGGCACCGGCGATCTGGGGAAAGGGCGGCTTGGCGCGCGGATTGGCGCGGCGGCCTTCGAGGGAATTGATCAGCGCCGTCTCTTCGCCGCAGATGTAGCGGCCGGCGCCGGTGTGCACGAAACAGTCGAAATCCCAGCCGCTGCCGAGAATGTTGCGCCCCAGCAGGCCGGCGGCGCGCGCTTCGGCGAGTGCCTGATTCAGGCGCGCGGCCGCCAGCACATATTCGCCGCGCAGAAAAATGTAGCCGGTGGTGACCCGGGTCGCGTAGGCCGCAACCAGCATGCCTTCGATCAGTTGATGGGGCGCGCCTTCCATCAGCAGGCGATCCTTGAAGGTGCCGGGCTCCATTTCATCGGCGTTGCAGACGAGGTATTTGATCCCCGCGTCCGGTCCCATGGGGATCAGGCTCCATTTGACCCCGGCGGGGAACCCGGCGCCGCCGCGGCCGCGCAGATTCGCGTCCTTGACCCGCGCCTGCACATCCTGGGGCGACAGCTCCCTGATCGCCAGGCGCAGCGCACGGTAGCCGCCGCTCGCTTCAAAGGCGGCGAGATCCATCGGCTGCGCGGTATTGACGCGCGCCGTCAGGGGTTTGATCAGCAATTGCTGTTCGAGCGTCATGGATAGGCCGCCAGCAGCTCGGCGACGGTACCCGGCGCGACATTGCCGTGGAGGTCGTCGTCGATCATCAGTGTCGGTCCGCGGTCGCAGGCGCCCAGACAGCAGACCGGCAGCAAAGTG
>JBFXFL010000023.1:0-9336 GCA_050179115.1 Porticoccaceae bacterium
ATCACGGCAGGTCGGTGGCACCCATCAAAAAGCGGTCGCATTCCCGCGCCGCACCGCGCCCTTCGTTGAAGGCCCACACCACCAGACTCTGGCCGCGGCGGCAGTCGCCGGCGGCGAATACCTTGGGGATGCTGGTCTGGAAGCTGCCGTGCTCCGCCTTGACGTTGGAGCGCGGGTCGCGCTCGACGCCGAGGGCTTCCAGCAGCGGCTGCTCCGGCCCCAGAAAGCCCATGGCGAGCAGTACGAGCTGGGCCGGCACCACGCGTTCGGTGTCGGGCACGGGCTTGGGTATCATCTGGCCCTGCTCGGTTCTGGTCCACTCGACATCCACCAGGTGCACGGCCTTGAGCTGGCCATCGGCATCGCCTTCCAGTTTGGTGGCGGTGGTCAGGTAGACGCGCGGATCGGCGCCAAAGCGGGCGGCGGCTTCTTCCTGGCCATAATCGACCCGATAGATCTTGGGCCATTCCGGCCAGGGGTTGTCGGCGGCGCGGGTGTCGGGGGAGCGCGGCATGATCTCGACCTGCACCAGGCTGTTGCAGCCGTGGCGCAGCGAGGTGCCGACGCAGTCGGTGCCGGTGTCGCCACCGCCGATCACCACCACGTCCTTGCCCGCCGCCGAGATGAAATTAGGCCCCGGCTTTTTGTCGAGCACGGCCTGGGTGTTGGCGCGCAGGAAATCCATCGCGAAGTGAACGCCCTTGAGATTGCGGCCTTCGAGGGGCAGATCGCGCGGCGCGGTGGCGCCGGTGCATACCACGACGGCGTCGAAATCGCTCAGCAGTTGCTGCGCGGAAATATCCTTGCCGATTTCGGTGTTGCACTGAAAGACGATGCCTTCCTGTTCCAGCACACGCAGCCGGCGCAGCACGACTTCTTCCTTGTCGAGCTTCATGTTGGGGATGCCGTACATCAGCAGGCCGCCGGCGCGGTCGGCGCGCTCGAAGACGGTGACGCTGTGGCCGACCTTGTTGAGCTGCGCGGCCGCGCTGAGACCGGACGGGCCGGAGCCAATCACGGCGACTTTCTTGCCGGTGCGGCTGGTCGGCGGTTCGGCCACGACCCAACCCTGCTCCCAGGCGTGGTCGATGATCTCGCACTCGATGTTCTTGATGGTCACCGGCGGATTGTTGATGCCCAGTACGCAGGAGCCTTCGCAGGGCGCCGGGCAGACGCGGCCGGTGAATTCGGGGAAATTGTTGGTCTTGTGGAGTCGCGTCAGGGCGTCTTTCCACAGGCCGCGGTAGACCAGATCGTTCCACTCGGGAATCAGGTTGTTGATCGGGCAGCCGCTGGCCATGCCCGACAGCAGGGTGCCGGTGTGGCAGAAGGGCACCCCGCAATCCATGCAGCGGGCGCCCTGCTCGCGCAGCCTGGCTTCGGGCAGGTGGTCGTGGAATTCCCGCCAGTCCTTGACGCGCTCGGTCGGACTGCGGTCAGCCGGCAGTACCCGTACATAATCGATGAAACCGGTCGGCTTTCCCATGGAGTTCCCAGACGTGTAAAGGGTTGGTGGCTAGGACGGTGTCGTGCGGCGGCGTCAGCCGCCGCCAACGCGGGCCAGATCGCGGGCGTTTTCCTCGAACGCGGCGTTGATGGCCGCCTCTCCGCTGAGACCCTGTTGCCGGGCTTTCTCCAGGGACAGCAGAACCCGCTTGTAGTCCTTCGGCATCACCTTCACGAACTGGCCGACGTGCGCCGCCCAGTTCGCCAGGATGGCGCGCGCGCGCTGGCTGCCGGTGAGCTCGGCGTGGCGCTCGATCAGTGCGCGGACCCGGGCGGCTTCCGCCGCGTCGTCGAAGGCGTCCAGATCGACCATCTGCCGGTTGCAGCGGGTTGCAAAGTCACCGGCCTCATCGAGGATGTAGGCCACGCCGCCGCTCATTCCCGCCGCGAAATTGCGCCCGGTGGGGCCGAGGATGACCACGGTACCGCCGGTCATGTATTCGCAGCCATGGTCGCCCACGGCTTCGACGACCGCCTGCACGCCGGAGTTGCGCACGCCGAAGCGCTCGCCCGCCATGCCGCAGATGTAGACCTCGCCGGCGGTCGCGCCGTACAGGGCCACGTTGCCGGCGATGATGTTTTCCGCCGCGTTGAAGGGTGAGGCCGCCGGCGGATAGACGATGATCTTGCCGCCGCTGAGGCCCTTGCCCAGGTAGTCGTTGACGTCGCCCTCGATACGCCAGGTCAGTCCGCTCGGCATGAAGGCGCCGAAGCTCTGGCCGGCGCTGCCCTGGAACTGGATCTGAATGGTGTCTTCCGGCAGTCCCGCCGGACCGTAGCGGCGGGTGACCTCGCTGCCCAGGATGGTGCCCACCACGCGGTTGACGTTGCGGATCGGCAGCGTCGCGCGGACGGGTTCGCCCCGCTCCAGCGCCGGCTTGCAGAGATCGAGCAGCACGGTGTTGTCGAGCGCCTTGTCGAGGCCGTGATCCTGCGTCATCTGGCAGTAGCGGCCGACTTCCGGACCGGTATCGGGCTGATACAGAATCTTGCTGAAGTCGAGGCCCTTGGCTTTCCAGTGCTCGACCGCCGTGCGCGCTTCCAGCCGCTCGGTGCGACCGACCATCTCGGGGATGGAGCGGAAGCCCAGTTCCGCCATGATTTCGCGCACTTCCGCCGCGATGAAGCGCATGAAGTTGACCACATGGGCGGGATCGCCGGTAAAGCGGGCGCGCAGCTGCGGATCCTGGGTGGCGACGCCGACCGGGCAGGTGTTGAGATGGCAGACGCGCATCATGATGCAGCCGAGCGACACCAGTGGGGCGGTGGCGAAACCGAACTCTTCGGCACCGAGCAACGCCGCGATGACCACGTCGCGGCCGGTCTTGAGCTGGCCGTCCGCCTCGACCGCGATACGGGAGCGGAGGTTGTTCAGAACCAGCGTCTGGTGCGTCTCGGCAAGTCCCAGTTCCCAGGGAATGCCGGCATGCTTGATCGAGGTCTGGGGCGAGGCGCCGGTGCCGCCGTCGTAGCCGGAGATCAGCACCACGTCGGCATGGGCCTTGGCGACGCCCGCCGCGATGGTGCCCACACCCACTTCGGACACCAGCTTGACGCTGATGCGGGCGTGATGGTTGGCGTTCTTGAGATCGTGGATCAGCTCCGCCAGATCCTCGATCGAATAGATGTCGTGGTGCGGCGGCGGCGAGATCAGGCCCACACCGGGAGTCGAATGCCGGGTCCTGGCGATCCAGGGATACACCTTGGCGCCGGGCAATTGGCCGCCCTCGCCGGGTTTGGCACCCTGGGCCATCTTGATTTGCAGCTCACGGGCGTTGACCAGGTAATGACTGGTGACGCCAAAGCGCCCGCTCGCCACCTGCTTGATCGCCGAGTTCTTGGAATCGCCGTTGGCTTCCAGCACATAGCGCTCGGGATCCTCCCCGCCTTCGCCGGTGTTGCTCTTGCCGCCGATGCGGTTCATGGCGATCGCCAGCGCTTCGTGGGCTTCCTTGCTGATGGAGCCGTAGCTCATGGCGCCGGATTTGAAGCGCGTCAGGATGCTTTCGATCGACTCGACCTCGTCGATGGGAATCGGTGTGGCGACCTTGAAATCGAGCAGACCGCGCAGCGTGCAGTGCTGCTCGAGCTGGTTGTTGACCAGCGCCGAGTATTCCTTGAAGACGGCGTAGTTGCCGTCGCGCACCGCGCGCTGGAGCTTGTGGACCGTCTGCGGGCTGAACAGGTGCAGTTCGCCGTCGGCGCGCCACTGGTACTGGCCGCCCACGGTCAGCGTGTGGCCGTCGACCGGACGGTCGGGGAAGCCGTGGCGGTGGCGCAGCTCGGTTTCCCGCGCCAGGGTCGCCAGGTCCGCGCCGCCGATGCGGCTCGGCGTCCAGGTGAAGTATTTTTCGACCAGGCGCGGATCGAGCCCCACGGCTTCGAAAATCTGCGCGCCGCGATAGCTCTGGATGGTGCTGATGCCCATCTTCGAAATGACCTTGACCACACCCTTGATCGCCGCCTTGGCGAAGTTTTTACAGGCGGTCTCGTGATCGAGGCCGACCAGCATCCCTTCGCGAATCATGTCGTCGAGGGTTTCAAACGCGAGGTAGGGGTTGACCGCGCCCACGCCGTAGCCGATCAGCAGCGCAAAGTGGTGTACCTCGCGCGGCTCGCCGGATTCCAGCACCAGGCCGATGCGGGTGCGGGTGCCCTGGCGGATCAGGTGGTGGTGCAGGCCGCTGACCGCGAGCAGGGCCGGAATGGCGGCCCGATCATGGTCGATGCCGCGGTCGGACAGGATCAGGATGTTGATGCCGTCTTCGATCGCACGGTCGGCGGCGGCGAACAGCGCATCCAGCGCCTGCTCCAGTCCCGCTGCGCCGGCGGCGACCGGATACAGGATCGGCAGGGTGATGGATTTGTAGCCGGGCTGGTCGAGATGGCGCAGCTTGGCCATCTCCTCGTTGGTCAGGATCGGGGACTTCAGCTCGATCAGGTGGCAGCTTTCCGGCTGCGGCTGGAGCAGGTTTTTTTCCGAGCCGATCGTGGTCTCCGTCGAAGTGACGATCTCTTCGCGGATACAGTCGATGGGCGGGTTGGTGACCTGGGCGAACAATTGCTTGAAATAATTGAACAGCGATTGCGGCTTGTCCGAGAGTATCGCCAGCGGCGTATCGGTGCCCATGGAACCGGTGGCCTCGACGCCGTCGCGCGCCATCGGCACCATCAGCAGGCGCAGATCCTCGAAGCTGTAGCCGAACGCCTGCTGGCGTTGCAGGACGGTTTCGTGGTCCGGCTCCGGCAGGTGCGGCGGTTCGGGCAGCTCCGCCATGCGGATCAGGTGCTGGTCGAGCCACTGCCGATAGGGCTGCTCGCCGGCGATCCGGTTCTTGATCTCTTCGTCAGCGACAATGCGGCCTTCCTCGGTGTCGATGATGAACATGCGACCCGGCTGCAGGCGGCCTTTCTGTACGACTTTTTCCGGCGGGATATCGAGTACGCCGGCTTCGCTGGCCATGATGACCAGATCGTCCGAGGTCACGTAGTAGCGCGACGGCCGCAGGCCGTTGCGGTCCAGCGACGCGCCGATGTGGGTGCCGTCGGTGAATACCATCGAGGCCGGGCCGTCCCAGGGTTCCATCAGGCAGGAATGGAACTCGTAGAAGGCCTTTTTGGCATCGCTCATGGATTCATGGGCGCTCCAGGGCTCGGGGACCATCATCATCATGGCGTGGGGCAGCGAGCGCCCGGACAACACCAGCAGCTCCAGGCAGTTGTCGAACATTGCCGAGTCGGAACCGTCGGTATTGATGATGGGAAAAATCTTTTTGACATCGTCGCCGAACAGGTCGCTGGCCATCATCGACTGGCGTGCGCGCATCCAGTTCATGTTGCCGCGCAGCGTATTGATCTCGCCGTTGTGGGCCAGATACCGATACGGGTGGGAGCGATCCCAGCTTGGAAACGTGTTGGTGGAAAACCGCGAGTGCACCAGTGCCAGGGCGGTTTCCATCGCCGGATGGGTGAGGTCCAGGAAATACTGATCGACCTGCGCCGGCATCAGCATGCCTTTGTAGATGCAGGTCTTGCAGGAAAGCGAGCTCACATAGAAAAAATGCCCGCTGGCGAAATTGCCCGAATAGCGAATGGCGTTCTCGGCGCGCTTGCGGATCACATAGAGTTTGCGTTCGAACGCCATCTCGTCGGCAAGCCGCGGATCGCGGCCCACAAACAGTTGGCGCATGAACGGCTCACTGGCGCGGGCGGTTTCGCCCAGGGATGAGTTGTCGGTGGGCAGGTCGCGCCAGCCCAGCACGGTCTGGCCTTCCTCGGCGACGAGTTGCTCGACCAGCTGCTCGCAGGCGCTGCGTTCGGCGGCATCCCGCGGCAGATAGAACATGCCGACGCCGTACTCACCCGCGCCGGGCAGCGCAATGCCGGCGTCTTGGGTGACGAGCTGCAGAAATTTGTGCGGTACCTGCAGCAGGATGCCGGCGCCGTCGCCGGAGTTGGCCTCCGCGCCGGTGGCGCCGCGATGATCGAGATTGACGAGAATCTCCAGCCCGCTCCTGACGATGGCGTGCGACTTCCGGCCCTTGATATTGGCCAGAAAGCCTACGCCACAGGCGTCGTGCTCGAATGCGGGGTCGTAAAGACCTTGTCCGCCCGGGGGTCGCGTGAGAACATGCGAGCCATTCCGCACTGCTTTCTCGATTTTCTTCATCAATTCGCTCGAATTCACACGCTGATTGGACCGGTTTGAGGGCTAGCCCCCAACCCGGGGGGGGGATTTTTCCTAATCCAGCCGGTAACTGCAAGCTTTGCCGCTGAAATTTCCTGTGCAGCCCGGTTCCGCGCATCCCGCACGGAGGTTTGCCGCGGATCCGTTGTGCATTTCCGCGCGGGCGGGATTCAGGGTGCCGCGGTCCAGTCCACCCAGCCGAACTGGGCAGTCGTCAGCACCAGTAGCCCGAACCCGATCCGGTACCAGGCAAACAGGGTGAAGTCGTGGCTGGCGATATAGCGCAGCAGCCAGCGCACGCACAGAAATGCCGACACGAAGGCAGCGACGAAGCCCGCGACCCACATGCCCCAGTCGTTAAAGGAAAGCAATTCCCGTTCCTTGTAGAGCTGGTAGAGCGTCGCGAGTATCAGGGTGGGGATAGCGAGAAAGAACGAAAACTCGGTGGCCGCGCGGCGCGAGAGACCGAACAGCAACCCACCGATGATGGTGGCGCCGGAGCGGGAGGTGCCCGGAATCAGTGCGAGCGCCTGAGCGAGACCGAGCTTGAGCGCATCCAGCGGGCCGAGTGCATCGACGGTTTCGATCCGGATGCGATGCTCGCGCCGCTCGGCCCAGAGCATCACGATCCCGCCGACGATAAACGCCATTGCTACCGTGGTGGCGTTGAACAGCTGCGCCTTGATGGCGCTGCCGAACAACAGCCCGAGCACTGCGAGCGGCAGGAACGCGATCGCCAGGTTGAGGGTGAAATGCTGTGCCGCCCGCTCCCGGGGCAGGCCGCACACTACGGCCGCGATACGGGCGCGGTACTCCCAGCACACCGCAAGAATGGCGCCGGACTGAATCACGATCCCGAACAGTTTGCCGCGGTCGTCATTGAAGTGCAGCAGCTCGCTGGCCAGGATGAGGTGCCCCGTGGACGAGATCGGCAGAAATTCAGTGAAGCCTTCCACCAGCCCCAGAATCACGGCTTTGAGAATCAGGAGGAAATCCACGCGCACTCCGGGCGGAAAGAACGGCGGCGATTATACGCGGGGGTGGCGCGTCGCCCGTGCCGTGTCGGAGCAGCGCTCCGTGCGCGTCAGCGCAGTGCCAGCCGAGGGCCGCCCTGGCAGCTGAGCAAAGGCGAATTCGCCAGCCATTTCTGATCGGGGTAATAGGCAAACAGGTACTGGTCGCCCTTGATGCTGTCGATCAGCGGGCGGGTGACTTCCTTGCGCACCGCGGGACAGCCCTGACTGCGCCCCAGGCGGCCGGTGCGCTCAATGAAGGACTCGCTGACGTAGTCGGCGCCATGGATGACGATGGCGCGCTGGTAGGCCAGGTCGTTGATGCCGGGCTCCAGTCCTTCGAGGCGCAGCGAGTAGCCGTTGCGGCCCTGGTAGCTGTCGAGCGTGCGGAACAGTCCCAGGCTGGACTGATAGCTCTCCGGTTTGTTGGAGAAAGCGCGGGCCCGGGCGTCGCCGGAGCCGCGGCCGTGAGAGACCAGTTCCTCGAACAACAGCCGCGGCCGGGCCAGGTCGAACACCCACAGGCGGCGCGCGGTGGAGGGCAGCGAGTAGTCGATCACGGCCAGGCGACGGGCGTTCGCGCTGGCGCAGGCCAGCGCATGGGCGGCCAGGCGCAGTACCGCCGGGTCCGCATTCGGGGCCAGGCGAGTGAGCGTACGGTCCAGGGATTGCCCGCGCGGCGTGCTGGTCATGGCCTGAGCGGAGAAAGCGGCGAGCAGCAAAGTGGCGGTCAGTGCCACGAGTGAAAGTGCCACGAGTGAAAGTGTCGCGAGTGAAGCTGATCGCAGCGATCGGGGGAGTATCATTGGGAGCCCGTGTTTGTCATCGCTCAACGCTGGTGTCCGGAGCGCCAGCTCAATAGCTGGCATTTTTTGTGCCGGCCCTGGCAATCGTGACACCCGGTGGCGGAGCGGCCCCAGGCTGTGCGCCATTATGAACATCCCGACCGGGATGACCAAATCTTCATTTTCAACCTGGATTCTCCACCGAGTGAGCACTGCGATGTCTGTTCCTGCTCGGGCGAGTCTCCTGATCGTCCTGTTACTGTGGTGGCCCTGGGCGGTGAACGCCGCCGGGAGCGGGCCGGTCGCGGCCGACAGCGACGCCGCCGTCGAGAACCTGATCACTCGGGTAGTGAGCATCGGCGATGCCGATTTGCAGGCTTTCTACGCGGCGCGCGCGATGCGTCCGGCGTGGCGGGACGAGCAGACGGTGGCGGCGTTGGCGGCGGCCATTGCGACCCTCGCCGAGGATGGCCTGGTGCCATCGGACTATGGTCCGGAGACGCTGCCGGCCGCCTATCGTCAAGCCCATGCGGCCGTGCCCCGCGCGGAGGCACTGGCGCGGTTCGACATCGAGGTCAGCGGGTTGCTGATGACGGTGCTGCACGACTTGGCGTCCGGCAAGGTCGATCCGACCGCGATTGATCCGGACTGGGATTTGCCGCGCGCCGTGCAGCAACTGGATTTCGTGGCCGTGGCGCAGGCCGTCGATACCCGGCAGTTCGAGGCGGCTTTCGCGGCTGCACGCCCAGCCCACGGACTCTACGCCGGCTTGCGCGCGGGCCTCGCGCAGTATCGCGATCTCGAACGGCGCGGCGGCTGGCCGGCGTTGCCCGCGCGGCGTAGCGCGCTGCATCCCGGCGATCACCATGACGACGTGCCGCTGTTGCGCGCGCGCCTGGCGCTGGTGGCGGATCTCGCGGAGCCTGCACCTGATAGCTGCGCTGACCCGGATCCCGCAACGCCGATGGCGGATCCAGATTGTTATGACGACGGGCTCGCTGCGGCGGTGCGCAGTTTTCAGCGCAGTCATTTGCTGAAGGCGGACGGCGTCGTCGGTGCCAACACCCGGGCGGCGCTCAACGTGCCGGTGGCCGAGCGCATCAACCAGATCCGGATCAATCTGGAACGCGCCCGCTGGCTGCTGCCTGGCCTGCCCGAGTCCTTCGTGCTGGTGGATATCGCCGGTTATCAGCTCAGCTATTTCCGGCCCGGTGGTGACATCTGGCGCGCGCGCATCGTGGTGGGGCGGCCCGGGCGGCCGACACCGACCCTGCGCTCGGCGATCACCCACCTGACCTTCAATCCCACCTGGACGATCCCGCCCACCATATTGCGCGAGGATGTG
>JBFXFL010000023.1:9436-44056 GCA_050179115.1 Porticoccaceae bacterium
CTGGATTCGGAGGTGTGATGAAATTGCAGTTTCTGGGAGCCACCCGCGAAGTCACGGGTTCGTGCTTTCTCATCGAGGTCGGCGGCCAGCGTCTGCTGGTGGATTGCGGCATGTATCAGGGCGGTCGCAAGGGCGAGGCGCGCAATGCCGAGCCGTTTCCGTTCGCGCCCGGGGACATCGACGCCGTGGTGCTGACCCACGCCCATATCGACCATGGCGGGCGCTTGCCGCAACTGGTGCAGCGGGGGTTTCGCGGACCCATTTATACCCACAGCGCGGGCAAGGAGCTGGCGCGGATTCTGCTCAAGGACGCGGCTTCTCTGGCCATCAAGGATGCGGAGCTGCAAAACCGCAAGCGCGCCCGCCAACACCTGCCGCCCGTGGAACCCTTGTACGTGCTGGCCGATGTCGAGCAAACCCTGAAGCAGATGCGCGGCCTGTCCTACGATCAGGAGGGTGAGATTCTGCCGGGTGTACGGCTGCGACTGCGGGATGCCGGACATATCCTGGGAGCGAGCATTCTCGAATTGTGGCTCCGCGAAGGCGAGCTCGAACGCAAGCTGGTATTCAGCGGCGATCTCGGTCACCGGGGGTCGCTGATTTCGCCGGATCCCACCCCGATAGCGGAAGCCGATCTGGTGGTGATGGAGACGACCTACGGGGATCGCGATCACCGTTCCTGGGAGTCCACCTGGGAGGAACTCGAAGAGATCTTCACCATCGGCAACCAACTGCGCGGCAATATCCTGATTCCCGCGTTTGCGGTCGGTCGCACCCAGCAGCTGCTCTATGTGCTGGCGCAGAAATATCAGGCCTGGCATCTGGAGCGCTGGCTGCTGGCGCTCGACAGCCCCATGGCGATCGCTACCACGAAGCTCTACGCGCGTTATGCCGCGCTGCTGGCGCCGCAAGGCAAGGCCTTGACCGAGGCCGACTTCAGCCCGCCGGGGCTGTTGCTGAGCCAGACTCCCCAGCAATCGATGCGGCTGAACCGCATCGCCAGCGGTGCCCTGATCATCGCCGGCAGCGGCATGTGTACCGGCGGGCGCATCCTCCATCATTTCAAGCACAATATCTGGCGGCGCAATTGCCAGGTGGTGATGGTGGGTTATCAGGCGGAAGGCAGCCTCGGCCATGCGCTGATCAGCGGCGCGCGGGAAATCCGCCTGTGGGGCGAGCGCATCAAGGTGGCTGCCACCATTCACACCGTGGGCGGTCTTTCCGCACACGCCGATCAGAGCGGGCTGCACCACTGGTATGGTCAGTTCACGGGCCGGCCGCCGGTGGCGCTGGTGCATGGCGAGGAACATTCCCTCAGTGCGTTTGCCGATCGCCTCGCGGGCGAGGCGCGCACGGTGTTCCAGCCGGCGTTTGGCGACGCCCTGGATCTGGTCCACATGAGGATGAGCGTCCCGAACGGGGCTTGACGGGGCCGGTCGGCGGTCGCAGGGTGGGCGATCGGTTCCCTGGAGTACGGTTATGAACTATCCGATCCCCTATGCTGCGGATTTTGGCCAGCGTGACCCTGCGCCCGGCGTCGATTCGCTGTTTGTCGAGCGCTGGTCGCCACGCGCTCTCCGCAAGGTCGAAATCCCTGAGGCCGAGCTGCGCACGATCTTCGATGCCGCACGCTGGTCGCCGTCCTGCTACAACGAGCAGCCCTGGCGCTTCGTGACTTCGACGTCGGGGTCCTTCGCCACCTTTCTCGATCTGCTGGTCGAGGCCAACCAGGGCTGGGCGCGCAATGCGGCGGTACTCGGCTTCGTGTTTGCCGACAAAAAGTTCTCCCGCAATGGCGACGACAATGCGCTGGCGGTATTCGATAGCGGCGCTGCCTGGATGGCGATGACCCTGCAGGCGCGCAAGCTCGGCCTCTACACCCACGGCATGGCGGGCATTGCCTGGGACCGGGCGCATGCCGCGCTGGGAATGGACCCTGAGCAGTACGCGCTGTGCGCAGGCTTTGCCATCGGTGCGCTGGACACCCCGGATGGACTGCCGGAATCCGCCCGCGCCATGGAGCGGCCGTCGCCGCGCCGTCCGCTAGCGGAGATTTGGCGTCAGGTGGGCTGAACCCGCGCTGGGGCAGGAGCGTTGACGAGTTCGAGGCGCATCCGCAGCGCCTCGGCGCCGTCCTCGTAATAGCCGCGCAGGCGGCCGGCTTCGACAAACCCGAGTTTGCGGTAGAGCTCGAGCGCGGCGCCGTTGTCGGCGCGCACTTCCAGCGTGAGCGCCGTGCAGCCCCGGGTGCGCGCGGCGACGGCGAGAGCCTCGATCAGCGCCGTCGCCACGCCCTGGCCGCGCGCCGCCGCCGCCACCGCGATGGTGTAGAGGCGGGCGCAGGCCGATCCGCGCCGGTACAGTGTGACCGCATAGCCCAGGGGTGCCCCCGCGTCGCCGGCGACGAGTGCAGTCGCTTGCGCGCGGGTGATCAGGTAGCGCAACTGGCGCGCACTGAAGCGGTCGGTGGTGAACGCGCGCTGTTCCAGCGCCGCGATGCCCGGCACATCGGCCGGCGCGGCCTGCCGGATTGCCCAGGTCACGAGGCGGCGCGCTGTTGGGCGCGAGCCTCCAGGCGGCGCTCGAATTCGGCCATCACAGTGCGATACAGCTCTTCGCCCAGCAGGGTGTCCTCGACGCCGCGGTCGATGTTGGGGTTGTCGTTGACTTCGATCACCACCGGACCCATGGCGGTCTCCTTGATGTCGACGCCATAGAGCCCGTTGCCGATCAGGGCGGTGGCACGCAGCGCGGCGCGAATCACCGGCGCCGGCACGCGGTGGACCGCGATGGTTTCGAATGCTCCGGCGCGCGTTCCCGCAGCGTCGTGGTTGTAAATCTGCCAGTGGCCCTTGGCCATGAAATATTTGCAGGCAAAGATCGCGCGGCCGGCGAGTACCCCCACGCGCCAGTCGAAATCGGTCGCGATGAATTCCTGCACGATCACCACGGCGGACTGCTTCAGGAGGCACGCGGCCGCGGCCTGATACTGGGCTTCGGTCTCGGCTTTCTCGACGCCGACCGAAAACGAACCGTCCGGGATTTTCAGAACCAGCGGCGTGCCCAGTTGCTCGCGCAGTTCGGCGAACTCCGGCATTTCGTCGCCGAACAGCATGCGGGCGGCCGGCACGCGGATCTTGTTGGCGGTCAGGAGTTCGTGCAGGAACACCTTGTTGGTGCAGCGGATGATGGAGTCGGGGTCGTCTATCACCGGCATGTTGGCGCGCGCGGCCCGCTGCGCGAAGCGCAGGGTGGGATGGCTGATGGATGTGGTCTGGCGGATGAACAGCGCGTCGTATTCCAGCAGCCGCGCTTCGTCGTCGATGGTGATCAGGTCGGCGTCGATGCCCAGCAGGCGGGCATGCTTGATGAACATTTGCAGCGCGCCCTTGTTGCTGGGTGGGAAACGCTCCTGGGGGTCGACCAGGATGGCAAGGTCGTAGCGTGCCGCGCGTTCGCGGCGCGGTTGGCGCCAGATCTTTTTGCTGAAACCTTCGAGTGCGGCGCCGAATTCGTCCTGGCCGGCGTCATCCAGTTCGCCGAGTGCCATCAGACGTAGACTGGCGATGGCCCATTCGGTGCCGCGCTCGAACTCGACTTCGAGGAGGGGCGCCGGGTACAGCTCGAAGATTTTCTTGGCGAGCTTTTCCAGCGCCGCGATGGGGGTGTGGCCGAAATAGATCCGGAGCCGGAAATTGGCTTCGCTCGCGGCCACGTTGGCGGCCAGAAACTGCCGCGTGCGACGCAGCAGCTCATGGCTCAGCTTGATGGTGGCGCCAGCCGACAGTTCGTTCAGGGTGCGCACCGAGGGCAGCACCTTCTGTCCGCGCGCCTCGGCGAGCAGGGAACAGTAGTAGCCCCGGCTGCGGTAGCTGCAATCGCCGCAGAAATTGTAGACCTGTACCCCGGGCGCGCGATATTCCGGGCGGCTCAGGTAGTCCTTGCTGGGCACCACTTCTTCCGCGCTGTGATAGGGCGCCCAGACCTCCGGGCTGTCCACCACGATGTACAGATTGGACAAGAAGCCCCCTTGTTGCCGTCGGCAGTGATGAATCCCCGCGAGCTCGCTGCGACGCGGGATGGATTGGCGCGTAGTTTCCACCATCGCCCGGACGCTGGCGAGCAGGACCGGCTGGTGGTGTTGGTTTTGATACCTGCATCAGGTCGGCGCGTCGTTTGACGAAGCGCGACAGAGCTCCAGCCAGCGTGCGATCCCCGGACTGATGAACTTGCGCCGGTGCAGCACAAAATAGAAATGCCGGCGCAGATCGCGATGCGGCATATCGAGCGCCACCAGACTGCCGCGCTGGAAGGCATCGCGCAGCGTGATGCGTGACAGGCAGCCAATGCCAAGTCCCGCTTCCACCGCGCGTTTGATGGCCTCGGTATGTTGAAGTTCCAGCAGGATGTTGAGGCGCGGCAGCAGCCCGTGCAGGGCGCGGTCGAAGGTCTGGCGGGTTCCCGAGCCCGGTTCGCGCAAAATCCAGGTCGCCGCGAGCAGGTCGTCGTCGTTCAGACGATAGCGCTTGGCGAGCACATGATCGGGCGCACAAAAGGCGATCAATTCGTCCTCCCGCCACGGGGTGATGACCAGTTCCGGATGACTCAGTTCGCCCTCGACCAGGCCCAGGTCGAGATTGAAGCCGGCGACGCCGGCTGCGATATGGGCGGTGTTGTCCACCGTCAGCGCCACGCGAACGCCGGGGTGCTCGTTCATGAAATTGGCCATCAGGCCGACCGCCAGATAGTTGCCGATGGTCAGGGTGGCGCCGATTTTGAGCGCGCCGGTATCCGCGCGACCGGCGAAACCCGCCTCCAGCGCCTGTGCCTGATCCAGCAGGGCCAGCGCCTGGGGTTGCAGTGCCCGGCCCAGATCGTTGAGTTGCAGACGCTTGCCGGCGCGGTCGAAGAGGCGAATGTCGAACTGCCGCTCCAGATCCTGGAGCGCGCCGCTGGCAGCGGACTGGGACATGGAAAGACTCTCCGCCGCGCGGCTGATGTTCTCGAAACGGGCGGTGGCGAGAAAGACTTCGAGTTGGCGCAAGGTGTAGTGCATTATCGTCGCAACCGATTAACCATATGCAAATAATCTATTTTACCGATAGCATGCCCCAGCGTTATGGTGCCGGCAAGCGGCATTGGCCGCTATTTGTACCCCCGGGCCGGAGTCAGGTCATGTCCAATTTGAATCGGGAGACCGTGCTGAGCGTCCATCACTGGACCGATCGCCTGTTCAGTTTTCGCACCACTCGGGATGCAAGTTTCCGCTTCAAGAACGGCTACTTCACCATGATCGGGCTGGAAGTAGACCAGAAACCGCTGTTGCGCGCCTACAGCATGGCGAGCGCCAATTACGAGGAAGAGCTGGAGTTTTTCAGCATCAAGGTGCCGGATGGCCCGCTGACCTCGCGCCTGCAGAATATCCAGGTGGGTGACGAAGTGCTGGTGGGGCGCAAGCCGACCGGGACGCTGGTGCTCGATCACCTGTTGCCGGGGCGCCATCTGTACCTGCTGGCGACGGGTACCGGGCTGGCGCCTTTTCTCAGCATCATCCGGGATCTGGAGATCTACGACAATTTCGAGAAAGTGATCATGGTTCACGGCTGCCGCCATGTGGCGGATCTCGCCTACCGGGAGCTGATTACCGAAGAGCTGCCCAGGCATGAGTTCTTCGGCGAGGTGACCCGCGACAAATTGCTCTATTACCCCTGCGTGACCCGGGAGCCGTTCAAGCATCAGGGCCGGATCACGGAGTTGCTGGGCAGCGGCAAACTGTCCGCCGATCTGGGGTTGCCGGCGCTGAGCGTGGCAGATGATCGCTTCATGCTGTGCGGCAGTCCGGCCATGCTCACGGATCTGTGCAATCTGCTGGACAGCAAGGGTTTCAGTGAATATCGCCACGGCGATCTCGGCCACTATGTGATCGAGCGCGCCTTTGTCGAACGTTGACGGCCGCGTTGATGGTCGAGTGTTGAATGTCGAGCGTTGCGCGCAGTCGTCGAACGCGGGCTGAATACTTTATATCGAGTCTTTGAACGCGTTCCCGCCGGTTCACTGGCGGGAACGCGCTTCACATCCTGTCCGAACCAACCCTAGCGGTTGCCGTGAGATCCCTGCGCGCGGCCGCTGCTCTGGGTGCGCGCGCCGGGTTTGCGGCGTCCTTCCTGGCGCGGTGCGCCCGGCTTGGGCCGCGCCTGGCTGGGCGGCCGCTGGCTGCGTCCATTCGCGCTGCGCCCGTTGATGATTGGCTCCGCCGCGATGCGGGGGTCGGGCGTGAACTCCGGGATGACCAGTGTCGGCAGGCGGCGCTTGAGCAGGCGTTCGATGCCCTGCAACAGGCCGGTCTCGTCGATACACACCAGGGACACCGCTTCGCCGCTATTGCCCGCGCGGCCCGTGCGGCCGATGCGGTGGACATAGTCTTCCGCCACATTGGGCAGCTCGTAGTTGACCACATGGGGCAACTGATCGATGTCGATGCCGCGCGCGGCGATGTCGGTCGCGACCAGCACCCGTACCTTGCCCTGTTTGAAATCGGCGAGCGCCTTGGTGCGCGCGGTCTGGCTTTTGTTGCCGTGAATCGCGGCGGACTGGATACCGTCGTCTTCCAGTTGTTGCGCCAAACGATTGGCACCGTGCTTGGTGCGGGTGAATACCAGTACCTGGCTCCACTCCTCGATCTTGATCAGGTGGGACAGCAGTTCGCGCTTGCGCACCCGATCCACCGGGTAGACCATCTGCGTTACCGATTCGACCGCCGTATTGCGGCGCGCGACGTCGATCGGCACCGGCGAATTCAGCAATTTGTCGGCCAGGGTCCGGATTTCATCCGAGAAGGTCGCGGAGAACAGCAGGGTCTGGCGCTTGGCCGGCAGCACTGCCAGCACCTTGCGGATATCGTGGATGAAGCCCATGTCGAGCATGCGATCGGCTTCGTCCAGCACCAGGATTTCCACCCGGGAGAGATCGACGGTGCGCTGGCCCATGTGATCCAGCAGCCGGCCCGGGGTGGCGATGAGGATGTCCACGCCGCGGCGCAGCTCGGAAATCTGCGGATTGATGCCGACGCCGCCGAAGACGACCGTCGAGCGCAGCGGCAGGTGGCGACCGTAGTCTTTCACACTGGCGCCGACCTGGGCCGCCAGTTCCCGCGTGGGGGTGAGAATCAGGGCCCGCACCGGGCGGCCACTGCCGGCGGGCTTTTCCGCGCTCAGGCGCTGCAGCAGCGGCAGGGTAAAGCCGGCGGTCTTGCCGGTACCGGTCTGGGCGCCGGCGAGAATGTCGCGGCCTTCGAGAATGACCGGAATCGCCTGGCGCTGAACCGGGGTAGGATCGCTGTAGCCCTGTTCGGCGACAGCACGGAGCAATTCGGCCGAGAGGCCGAGAGAATCAAATGACATGTAGAGTTCCGGAAACTGTGCGTCCCGGGCCTGGTGCCCGGTGTCGGTCGCGAGACAGTCTCGTAAATATGAAGTCGAGGATAACCAGAAGGGGTACCGCGAGGACAACGCCGACCGAAGTGCGTCTGAGCCGCGCGCACTTTAACAGATCGGCGCCGGATCTTCACCTCTATTGTTTCGGCAGGGATCTGTTCGAGCGTGAGGCGGCCATTTGTCGGCCATGGATAATACTGGTCTAATTCCGTCAATAACTTGCCCTGGCACGCCGGGACGACAACAAGCATCTGCTACAGGCGGGAGACCATGACCACAGCCTTACCCCAGCGCACGCACACCTATCGGTTTCATCACTTCGACAGCACCCGCTGGGACAGCATCAAGATTCGCGACGACGATATCCTCGTCTGCACCTCGATGAAGAGCGGCACCACCTGGATGCAGCGCATCGTCGCCCTGCTGATCTTTCAGGATCAGCCACCCGCGCAGTCCTTTCACGACATTTCCGCCTGGGTCGACATGCGCATCGTGCCGCTGGAAAAAGTGGTCGCCGATCTGGAGGCGCAGACGCACCGGCGCTTCATGAAAACCCATACCGCCCTCGATGGCCTGACCTACCATCCCCAGATGAAGTACATCGTGGTCGGCCGCGACGTGCGCGATGTCTTCATGTCGCTGTGGAATCACACCTCGAACTACACCCAGCCGTTCATCGATGCGCTCAACAACACGCCCGGGCGTGTCGGCGAGCCTTTTCCGCCGCTGTATCCCGATCTTCATGCGCTGTGGCACGACTGGATCAACAAGGGCAATTTTCCCTGGGAGAGCGACGGCTATCCGTTCTGGTCGCACCTGCATTTCATCCAGAGCTGGTGGGACTACCGTCACCTGCCGAATATCTACCTGGTCCACTTCAACGACCTGAGCCGGGATCTGGAAGGCGAGATGCGCAAGGTGGCTGCTTTCCTGGACATCAGCGTGCCGGAGGCGCTGTGGCCAAGCCTGGTCGAGCAGGCAAGTTTCGAGACCATGAAAGCCAATGCCGAAGAGTTGCTCCCGGGGGTCAACAAAATCTTTGCCGGCGGTGCCCAGTCCTTTATCCACAAGGGCACCAATGACCGCTGGAGGGGTGTGCTCAGCGCTGCCGAGCTGAAGGAATGCGACGCCGCCATTGCGCGCACCCTGACGCCCGAGTGCGCGCAATGGCTGGAACACGGCGGCGCGGTGAGCCAAGCGTCGATCGATATGCTTTCGCCACACCCGATCAAGTAACGACATGCAGGGGAAACTGCAGATGGCAAGCGAACTCGAACTCAACCTGATCCGCCGCATCGCCATGGGCGACTGCCTGCGCCGTCGCGCCACGGATCGCGGCACCCGCGAGGCGGTGGTCGAATTCGTCGAGGGCCGGCGCATGGCGCTGAGTTTTCGCGAGCTCAATGATCGCGTGAACCGCCTGGTCCACGGGCTGCGCGCGCGGGGTATCCGCCAGGGCGACCGGGTCGCCATTCTGGGCGGCAATACCAGCGAATTCCTGATCTGCCTGTGGGGTTGCTTCAAGGGCGGCTTTGTCGCGGTGCCGGTCAACTTCCTGCAAAACCCGGACGATGTCGCCTACAACATCCAGCATTCGGGCGCTCGCGCCGTGTTCGCCGATGCCCGTCTCCATGCCCTGGTGGACAGCGTCACCGCCGGTCTTGACGATCTGGTGCTGGGCACACTCGCCGGCCCCGGCACGGCGAAACACCCGGCTTTTGCGGAGTTTCTGGCCGGGCAGCCGGTGACCGAGGTGGCGGACATCATCATCCAGGACGACGATCTCGCCCAGATCATGTACACCAGCGGTACCACGGCGCGTCCCAAGGGCGTGATGCTGTCCCACAAGAACCTGTTTCTGTCGAGCCTGAACGTGGTGCTGAGCATCGGCTCCAACAAGGACAGCACCAGCCATGCGGCGGTGCTGCCGCTGTTTCATATCACCGCGGAAATGTTCTCCCTGACGGCCACCCACGTGGGCGGCAAGACGGTGTTGCAGAACGGCTTTGATCCCGATGCCCTGCTGCGCCTGATTGAATCCGAAAAGCTGGAATTCGCCATCCTGCTGCCGCTCATGTGGCGCGCCATGCTGGCGTCGCCGGAACTCGCGAGCCACGATTATTCCAGCCTCAAACTCGGCATGTACGGCATGGCGCCCATGGACTCGCCGACGCTGGAGCGGCTCAAGACGGCGTTCGGCTGCGCGTTCACCACAGGCTCCGGGCAAACCGAGATTGCCGCCGTTGCGACCATCGTTGATGCCGGCTGGGCGGAGGTCAAGGAAGGCAATATCTGGGGCGATGGCTCGCTGCTCACCGACCAGGCGGTGATGGACGACCAGGGCAACCTGCTGCCGCCGGGTGAGATCGGCGAGATCGTCTGGCGCAGTCCCCAGGTCATGCTGGGCTACTTCCGCAACGAGGAGGCCACCGCCGAGGCGCGCGCCCACGGCTGGCATCACTCCGGCGATATCGGCTATCGCGACGACGACAACCAGTTCTGCTTCGTGGATCGCAAAAAGGATATCGTCAAGTCCGGCGGCGAAAACGTCTCCTCGGTGAAGGTGGAGCGCACGGTGCTCGCCTGCGAGGGCGTCGCCAATGTCGGCGTCATCGGCCTGCCCCACGACTACTGGGGCGAGGCGGTTACCGCGGTGGTTGCGGCCAAGCCTGGCGCGCGCATCGATGAGCGGACCGTGATCGAGCACTGCAAGCACGAGCTGGGTGGCTTCGAGGTGCCGAAAAAAGTAGTGGTGCTGGACGAACTGCCGATGACCGCCACCGGCAAGGTGAAGAAGCATGTGTTGCGGCAGGAATTTGCCGGACTCTATGCTGGAGAAAATGGCCAGCCGCCGGTTCAGAAAAGCTGATCTGCGCATCGCCGTGAACCTTCGCGCCCCGCTCCTCGGCGCCGCCGATCCGGCGGTTTACCGCTTGTGTCGCCCCGAGGGTGCGGCGCCTTATGTCATCACCGCCGACCACGCGGGCCGTGCGATTCCCCGCGCGCTGGCATCCCTCGGCCTTGCTGCCGCCGACCTCGACCGGCATATCGCCTGGGATATCGGCGTCGCGGGGCTCGCGGAGCAACTCGCCGCGCGGCTCGATGCCTTTGCCATTGTGCAGCAGTACTCGCGGCTGGTGATCGACTGCAACCGTGCGCCGGGCACGCCGCAGTCCATTGTTGTCGAGAGTGAACGCACACCCATCCCGGGCAATGCCGGGCTTTCCGCCGCGGAGGCGGAAGCCCGCGCGGCTGCCATTTTCCATCCCTACCACGACCGCATCCACGCCGAGCTGGATGCGCGCGCGGCGTCCGGACGACCGGCGGTGCTGGTGGCACTGCACAGCTTCACACCGGTGTTTCTCGGTGTAGCGCGGCCCTGGCACTGCGGGGTTCTCTATCAGCGCGATGCCCGTCTCGGGCATCTGCTGTTGGCCAGCGCCCGGCGCGAACCCGGTCTGGTGGTAGGCGACAACCAGCCCTATGCGGTTTCCGATGCCACCGACTATGGCATTCCCGTGCACGGCGAGCGGCGCGGCATCGCCCATGTCGAACTGGAGATCCGTCAGGATCTGATCGCGGACACCGCCGGTCAGATGGTCTGGGCGGAGCGCATCGGGCGCTGGCTGGGGGCGGCGCTGCCGGCGCTGTGACCGGGCTGCGGCAAGCTGCTGCCGTCCAGGCGCGGCGGCCGCGTCGGGACTTCGACGCCGGGCGCAGGCCGCGGGGCGCCACCGCGCTGGCGTCGCCTATCGGGCGCCGCCTCCGAACGCCCCGGCTCAGGAACCCGTATCCCGCAGCAGTGCCTCCAGTTCCCGCCGTACCTCGGTGCCGGTAACGCTCAGGGCGAGACCCTTCAGGGCGAGCTGACGTGCCTCTGCGGGCTGCCCACGTGCCAGACGCGCGCGACCGAGCACCAGATAAACTTCCGGTGCCCGCGGATCCAGCCGTTGCGCCCGTTCGCCCAGGGCGATGGCGGCGTCGTGGTGGCCGGCCTGTGCTTCGCTACTTGCCTGCTGAAGCAGCGCGGAAACCGCATCCGGCGCCACCGGCGGCGGGACCACCCGGGGCGGCAATGGAGGCGCTGGCTTGGGCACCGGCCGCACTTCCGGGGCGGGCACGGGCGTGGTGGGAGCGGGCGGCGCCCCAGGGCCGGTTGTGGGGGGCGACGGGACAACGACTGGCGCCGGCGGTTGGGATTGCATGGGCGCGCAGGCTGCCAGCACCAGCAAGGCGCCCAGGCCGCACAGTAGTTTCAGGTTCCGCGCCGCGCCGCGCAGGGATGTCAGCGCCGCGGGTCCTGTTGTGCTCCCGTCACACGGGGACTTTGTGCCACGACTCATCAGTCGATCCCCAGCCAGCCGCGCACCCGGTCCAGCATCTGCCCGGGAACCCCGCTCAGGCAACTGCGACCTTCGGGTTCGGAGCCGTTGATATAGGGCAGTTGGCGCGCGTTGGCACAACCCGCGCCGCTCCCTGCTCCGGTGACGGGATCGTACCAGGCATAGGTCACCCCCTCGGGATGCACGTCGGGCAACGAGCGGTTATCGAGCCCCGCCATGATTGCGCTCCACGCCCGTAGCGCTCCCGAAGCGCCGGACACGGCCATCGGACTGTTGTCGTCGTGTCCCAGCCACACCACCACCAGGTAGTTGCCGCTGAACCCCGCGAACCAGCTGTCGCGCTGATCGTTTGAGGTGCCCGTCTTCCCCGCCACCGTCAGGCCAGCCGGCAACTGCCGGTAGGCGTTGGCTCCGGTGCCTTCGGTCATCACCTTGCGCAAGGCGTAATGCAGCAGATGCATCGGCGCCGCCGCAAAACGCTGTGTGACAGCAAACGGATACCTTCTCAGGATCTCCCGGTCCGCGCCGCTGACGGAGACGATGGCCCGCAGGTCCGTGTGAAAGCCGTCCGCGGCAATCGTGTGGTACATCTCCGCGACCTCGAAGGGTGTCATGGAAACTCCGCCCAGCAGCAGCGCCGGCACTTTGAGCAGCGGACCATCGTAACCCAGCCGCCGCACCACATCGGCGACGCGCTCCACACCCACTTCGAGACCCAGTCGCGCCGTGGCCTGGTTGTAGGAGCGGCTCAGTGCGACGTAGAGCGGTACGGGACCATGGCTGGTGCGGTCAAAATTCTCCGGGGCCCACGGTTTGCCCCCGGAGACAATCGAGACCGGCGCGTCGTCCACCAAGGTGCCCAGCGTGTAGCGTTCGGGCTGTTCCAGCGCCGCCAGATAGACTGCCGGCTTCGCGGTCGAGCCAATGGTACGGCGGGCATCGAGAGCGCGATTGAAGCCCGACACCTGGCCCGAGCGACTGCCGGCGAGAGCCAGTACTTCGCCCGTACCCACGCCCACCACGACAGCCGCTGCCTGGATCCGTCCGGGTTTCAGCTTGCGCTCTGCCTCGATGTGACGGAGCGTGTCGGCGATGGCGACCTCTACCTGACGCTGTGCCTGGGGATTGAAATGGGTGAAGATGCGCAGGCCATTCGCGGTGAGATCGGTGGCTTTGTAATCCGCCTGCAAGCTGCGCCGGATCAGGTCCATGTAATCCGGGTACTGATTGACACCGCCGGGGGCTTCCGTGACATCCAGCGGCTGTCGGGCGGCGACGCGCGCGCGTTCCGCATCGATGACACCCTCTTCAGCCAGTTGCGCCAGCACCAGATTGCGCCGCGCCAGGGCCCGCTCCGGGTGCCGGCGCGGGTTGTAGTGGGACGCGCCCTTGGCAAGCCCCACCAGCAACGCCACCTGATGCAGATCGAGCTCCGCCAGCGGCTGGCGGAAATAAAACTCGCTGGCCAGGCCGAAACCGTGAATGGCCCGATCCCCGGCCTGACCCAGATGGATCTCGTTGAGATACGCCTCGAGGATCTCCTGTTTGCTGTAATGCAGTTCGAGGAGCACCGCCATCACCGCCTCCATGACCTTGCGGGCCAGGGTACGGTTCTGTGACAGGTACAGGTTTTTCACCAGCTGCTGGGTAAGGGTGCTGCCACCCTGGGCGATGCCGCCGGCGCGCAGATTGGCCCAGAACGCGCGCAGGATGGCGCGCGCGGAGACGCCGTGGTGGCGGTAGAAATCGCGATCCTCGGTCGCAATCAGCGCGTCGTCCAGATAGGGGGGCAACTCCGCGAGCCGCAACAGCACGCGATCCTCCGCATGTTCCGGATAGATGCCGCCGATGCGTACCGGCTCCAGGCGCAGCAGCGGCAACGCGGCGCCGCTGCTGCTGGTGATGGCGGCGATTCCGGTTGCGTCGAGACTCACACGCGCGCGCTGCGCCGGTTGCTCGCCATCCGGAAAACGAAACGCACGCACATGGATATCGAGGCTATTGCCACTGATCCTGAACTGCCCCGGGTGCTCCGCTTGTGCCGCCTTGCGATAGCCGAGTCCATCCAGCTCACGCAGCAGCGCCGCGCGCGCCAGGGGCTGGCCCGCGTACAGCTCCAGCGGACGGCCGTAGACGTGCGCCGGCAACGCCCATTTGGCGCCGGAAAACTTTGCCTTCACCATGGTATCGAGCGCAATGACGCCGAGCCCGGCCGCGATCACCACGGGCAACAGCAACGCGCCGAGCACAACCCGGACCACCGCCCATGGACTGCGGCGCGGCGGATTCCGGGTGCGCGATTTGCGTTGCCGCCTGCGTGCCACTGGTGTCTCCCGAATACAGTTTGTGTGGAGACAGACGCTGTCTCAAGCCCGCCGGTCACTTGGTCCGCAGGCACGGGCGTGGATAATAGCCGCTTTGACCGACGGGGCTCCACGATCATGCAGCGTTTCGATGTTTACGGCCTGGGGGCGGCTCTGGTGGATACCGAACTGCGGGTGACCGACGCCGAACTCCGCATCCACGGGATCGAGAAAGGTGTCATGACCCTGGTCGACGAGCCGCGCCAAAACCAGCTGCTGGAGGTATTCGGCGATCACCTGACCCTGGCGCGCCGGGCGAGCGGCGGCTCGGGCGCCAACACCGTGATCGCGGTGAGTTGTTTCGGCGGCCGCGGTTACTATTCGTGCCGGGTCGCCGACGACGATAACGGTCATTTTTACCTGCGCGACCTGGCAGCGGCGGGGGTCTCCCACAACGGCACCACCGGGCTCCCGCCCGGCACCACCGGCAAATGCCTGGTGCTGATCACGCCGGATGCCGAACGCACCATGAACACCTTCCTCGGCATCAGCGCGTCACTGGCGCCGGAAAATCTCCACCCGGAGGCGCTCGCCGCCGCCACCTACCTCTACATCGAAGGTTACCTGGCCGCTTCGCCGAGTGGTCGCGCGGCGGCGATCCGTGCCCGCGAGCTGGCCCGGCAGCACGGCACCCGGGTGGCACTGAGCCTGTCCGATCCGGGCATCGTGGCCCACTTTCGGGAGGAACTTCGCGCCATGGCAGGTGGACGCGTGGACCTGCTGTTCTGCAACAGCGATGAAGCGCGCTCCTGGACCGGCGCCCACGATGTGGAAACCGCCGCCGAACGCCTGCGCGCCGACGCCGAATCCTTTGCCATCACCCAGGGCGCGCGCGGTGCCCTGGTGTTCGACGGCCACCAGCTGCACCGGATTCCCGCCACACCGGCGACCGCGGTCGATACCAATGGCGCGGGGGACATGTTCGCCGGGGCGTTTCTTTACGGGCTGACCCAGGGTTTCGATCATGTCGCGGCGGGGCGCTTTGCCAACCTCGCCGCTGCCGCCGTGGTAGCCCAGTACGGACCGCGACTGGCGCCGGCACAGCACGCCGAGCTGGTGGCGCAGTTCCTCGCGACAACCCCTGGCTGAGGGTCACGCCAGAACACTTTCCAGCGGCTGCGGCATGGCGATGAAGAACCCCTGGGCGTAGTCGACACCCAGATCGCGCAGCATCGACAGCTGCAGGGCGTTCTCGACGCTTTCGGCGATGGTCGCGATACCCATGATGTGCGCCAGATGATTGATGGTGCTCACCATGGTGAAGTCCACTTCGCTCAATTCCATTTTGCGGATGAAGGCACCGTCGATCTTGAGGTAATCCACCGGGATTTCCTGAAGATAGCGCAATGACGACAGGCCGCTGCCGAAGTCGTCGAGGGCAAAGTAACAGCCGTGGGCGCGCAGCCGGTGAATCAGGTTCAGGGCGCGATCGAACTGACGGATGGCCGCAGTTTCCGTGATCTCGAACTGCAGGCGGCGCGGATCGACGCCGGAACGATTCAGCAGCTCCAGAATGTAAGCGGCGCTGGATTCGTCGCTGATGGTGGCGCCCGACAGATTGACCGAGAGATTGAAACCATCACGCTGGGCGCGGGGCAATCCCTGCAGCACCCGTACCGCTTCTGCAACCACCCAGCGGTCGATGTCCTCGATGAGGCCGTAGCGTTCCGCCGCCGGAATGAAGCCCTGGGGAGAGATCAGCTCACCGTTGGGACCGATCATCCGGACCAGGGCTTCGCAATGCCGCACGCCGGGTTCAGCATCGGAACGCAGGTCAATAATCGGCTGGAACAACAATCGGAGGCGGCTTTCGTCCAGTGCCGCGCTGATCCTGGGTACCCAGGCATCCAGGCCGTCGCCACGCCCGGCGCGGCCGCCAGCTACCGCGAAATGCATCCGGTTGCGGCCCATTTCCTTGGCCTTGGCACAGCTTGCCGCTGCCGCCACCAGAACGTCGATATCGGAATCGGACCGACCGTCGATCACCTCGACGCCGATATTGACCCCCATCTTGATGCGTCGCTCCCCCCACGGAAAGGAAAACGTCTGGAAGTCGGCCAGCACGGCTTCGGCGACCGCGCAGCCGGCGGCAGCATCCGCCCGTTGCAGCAACATTGCGAACTCGTCATTGCCGATCCGCGCCAGCATTTCTCCAGGCCCGGCATGCGGCTCCAGCAGCCGGGCCACCCGTTGCAGCAGGAGATCGCCCGCCGCATGGCCGCAGGTATCGTTGACCAGCGAAAAATTCGTGACATCGATATAAAGCAACACGGCCACCGGATCGCCGTCACTGATTTGCCCCAACCGCTGTCCAATCGCCCTGGCCAGTGCGGACCTGTTGCTCAGTCCGGTGAGCGCATCATGCTCCGCCTGCCACGCGAGACGCTGGGAAATCTGGGGTACTTCCGTGCAGGCCCGGAATATCAGCAATCCGCCGACCAGTTCGTTGTCCTGATCCCGCAGGGGCGTGAGTGTTGCCGCCACCTGGATACTGCTGCCATCGCTGCGCTGCAGCGCCGTGCCCGCGGGTATCGCCAGCACCGTCCCGCGCGCCAGGGCGGTCCGCAACACCAGCACCGGTGCGCCGGTCGCCGGGTCAACGAACCCGACAAGGTCGTCGATACTGCGACCGACGGTCCGGGCGAAATCAAGGCCCAACAATTCGAGTCCGGGCGCGTTCACCCGTTCGACGCACCCGTGCCGATCCAGCAGCAGCGCTCCGTCGGCGACCTGGCCGAACAGTGCCGCGACCAGCTCGGCCTTGAGTTGCAGCTCCCGGCGCTCCGCCAGACGCCCGGTATCGTCACGACACAGCAACACCAAGCCGGCCGGCGAGTCGAGCGGCGTGCAGGGGGATACGTCCAGCCAGCGGAGATCACCGGTTGCGGTGACCGCCTGCAAGCGGCCCCTGGGATTGACCTCACCCAGCAACCGCGCACGCACGTCGGCGCCGGCGCGGCGGCCAAGCGCGGGAAACACGAGCCGCGCCGGCGCGCCGACCAGAAGCTGTGGAGGGAAGCCGGTGATCGCGCCGAAGGCACCATTGACGGACTGAATGCATCCGCGCGCGTCCACCGAGATAACGCCCGCGCGTTGCTCGTCCAGATAGACCGCGCGGCGGGAGGTCCCATCCAAGTCGGAGTCAGCGCTGCGCAACCCTTCGACCGCGGGCTGAAATGGCGCTTCCACCATCTCCAGCAGGGTGCCCCTGCCGGCGGGCAGGGATAGGGGGGATATCGAGAGCCGAAAGGGCGGCAGCGCCCGATCGCCGGGCGTCATGGCGGTCTCGACACGGTCGAGCCGCTCCGGATCGAGGTGCTGCGACCAGTGGATCCCGACCCCGTTGTCGGCCACCCGTGCCAGGGCGTCGAGCAATTCGCTCGCAGTCAGGTCAGGAAACAGCGCGTCGAGCGTGGCGTGCAGGGCCTGGGTCGCCGGGACGCCGGTCCAGTCGGCCATCCAGTGATTCCAGCAAATGATCCTGCTCCGGGAGTCCAGTACCGCGATCCCGGTCTGCTGTTGGTTGAGCACCAGCGTGGGAAGATCAAATCCCTCGCCGCCCCAAAACCCGTCCGTCGAAGTCCCGGTGACGGCTGAAGGGCCGAAGACTGTCATCGTTGGTCGGTTCCGCCTTGAATCCACGTCCTGGTCGAGCAGTATGCGCCTGCGGACACCGTCTCCACGCACCCGGCCATAAACCCACAGTGCGTCACAAAGCGTCCGGCCAGCAGTCGCAGATGTGACCTCGGTTTCATCCCTGCGCGAGCAGTTCCCGCAAATCGATCAATGCCGCGTTCGCGCGGCCGATGTAGGACGCCATGGTGATCGAGTGATTGGCGAGGAAGCCAAAACCGCTACCGTTCAAAATAACGGGCGAATGCAGCGGCTTTTGCGTCGCTTCCAGCTCGCGGATGATCTGCCGCAGGCTGACCTGGGCATTTTTCTTTTGCAGCACATCCGCGAAGTCCACTTCCGCCGCCTTGAGCAGCTGGATCAGCGCCCAGGCCGTGCCACGCGCCTCGAAAAACGTATCGTCGATTTTCCACCAGGATGGTTTGACCAGTGCGGGTGCCGGTTGCGCGGCGGCGGCATCCGCGCCTTCACCCAATCTGATGCTGAGCCGGGGCTGCCCTACGCTGGTCCCCAGGCGTTGGGACAGGCTGCCGAGCCGGCTTTGCACGGTTCCCAGCCAGTAGCGGAGATTGTCGGCGCGGGCATAAAAGAGTGCGTTGTTCTCATCGCCATCGAGCAGACGCGCGTAATAGCGCGCCAGATGATCACGACCTTTGCGGTACTCGTCCTCCGTCGCCGGGAAAATCCAGCGATCGGTATCGTAATTCAGCAAGGGCTCGGCAACGGCGAGATCCGGATCTTCCGTCGACTGGGATTGCGAGCGGCTGAAAGCCTCGCGAAACGCTTTCGCGGCGTCGCGCACCTGCACGACAACGCCAAACTCCCAGTTCGGCATATTGTCGAGCCAGAGCCCCGGCGGCAGCATGTCGTTGGTCAGATAGCCGCCCCGCTTGTCGAGCAGCGTATCCACCAGGGCGATGAGCGTCGCCGTGGTCCGCGCGCCACTGACGCTGGTCCGGTCGGCCCCCGCGAGCAGCGGGGCCAGTTGCGGTTGCCGCGACCAGTGCCAGGACAGCGCCAGCGCGATCGTGACCAGCACGGCCGCCACCACCATCCAGGCGCCGGCACCACGATGGCGCGGCGTGGTGGTCGCCCCGCCGGTGTTCCCGCGCGAATTGCGCACCCAGTCTTTGATCGCCATGGTCGTACTATCCGTTAGCAGAGCGGGCCGTTATGAGCGTTGGCCGTGATGAGAATCGGTCCCGCAGGTTCGGCTGCGGCAGGGCCCAGAATACGACACAATAACCGGCCTTGAAACCAAGCCCCCGCGCCTTGGTCGAAACCGGGCCGCCCTCAACCGCAGACCAGTCCATGCCGCGATACCGTAGCTTTGCTCTGTACTGGCTGCTCCTCCTCCTGGGTTCGGCTCCCGTCATGGCCACCGACCCCTTTGCGTCTGCGGGCAACCGCTCGAACCTGCTCCAGGCCCATCAGCAATTTCTCCCGGTCGAACAGGCCTATCAACTTTCGATCAGCCTCGGTGAAGGCAAGGTTCAGCTCGAGTGGGTCATCGCGCCAGGGTACTACCTCTACAAGGACAATTTTGCGGTGCAGGCCCGGGACACTGCGGGCGGTGTGATGCCGACCGCGATCCGCACCGGCAAGGGCCGCGAGATCTACGATGATTACTACGGCAAGAATCTCGAGGTGTTCTACGATCGCGCGCTGGTCAGCGTCGATTTTCTCCGGCCGCCGCCACCCGGGATCAACCTGAGCGTGACGTCTCAGGGCTGCGCCGATGCCGGCCTGTGTTATCCACCCAACACCCAGTATTTCACGGTCGATTTCGCGACCGGCGCCGTCACCGCGACCAGCGCGCCGGCGCCTGCCGTCCCCGCCGTCATCCCCACCAGTGCGCCGGCACTTGCGCCTGGATTGTTGACGCTGCTGGGTTTCGCCATCCTTGGCGGCCTGATCCTCAACCTCATGCCCTGCGTGTTTCCGGTGCTTTCGATCAAGGTGCTGAGCCTCACCTCGGCGCACGCCCACCGCCACCGCGTCGCGGGGCACGGTCTCGCCTACACCGCCGGCGTGGTGCTCAGTTTTGTCGTCATCGCGATCCTGCTCCTGGTCCTGCGCCGCGCGGGGGAGGCCGTCGGCTGGGGCTTTCAGCTGCAGTCTCCCGGCTTCGTGACGGCGCTGGCGTACCTGTTTTTCCTCATGGCGATGGGGTTTGGCGGCCAGCTCGCCTTCAATTTCGGGCTCGGTGGCGCCGCGCGGGCAATGCCCCGCGGACACAGCCTGAAATCGTCGTTTCTGACCGGCGTACTCGCCACCGTCGTTGCCAGTCCGTGCAGTGCTCCGTTCATGGGCACGGCGCTCGGCGTCGCCCTGACCCAGCCCGCCATGATGGCGGTAGGGGTTTTCGCCGCCTTGGGATTCGGCATGGCACTGCCGTTTCTGCTGCTTTCCTGGATGCCACGGCTGCTGGATCGTCTGCCGCGTCCCGGCCCCTGGATGGAGACCTTTCGCCAACTGCTGGCGTTTCCCCTGTATGCGACCGTGCTCTGGCTGCTCTGGGTGCTCGGGCGGCAGACCGATATCGATCACGTCCTGATCGCTGCCTTCGGCATGCTCCTGGCGGCGCTGGCGGTCTGGCTCGCCGGCCGCAGTCAGCATGCCCGGGGGCGGGTCGGCGCGGCCGTGGTGCTGATCGCGGGGCTGGCACTGCCGCTGGCCCTGCCGGCCGGCGCTCCGGCGCAACGCCTGGCGGAGCCCTATAGCGCGGCGCGCCTCGAGGCCCTGCGCAACGCCGGAGCCCCGGTGTTCGTCAACCTCACGGCGGACTGGTGCATCACCTGCCTGGCCAATGAGCGCATGGCGCTGGCGTCGGACCGCTTTCGCGCCACCCTGAAGCAGCGCGGCATCCATTATCTGAAGGGCGACTGGACCCGCTACGATCCCGAAATCACCGCGCTGCTCAATGCCCACGGCCGCAGCGGCGTCCCGCTGTACCTCTATTTTCCGCCCGGCGAACCGGCGCGCATACTGCCCCAGCTGCTTACCGAAACCATCGTACTGAGCGCGCTGAGCGCGCCGCCAGAGGTTGCGGCTGCTACCCAAGGAAGCCGTTAACTGCCGGCAACATGTCGCGAATATGCGTTTAACGTCTGCCAATTTGCCGGCCATCTGGACAATAAAACCGGCTTGAGGCAAACTCCCGCTCCACCGCGTCACGACCTCCATCAGAAGCCAACTCATGGCCACCATACTGGCGCTGCACGGCCCCAACCTCAATCTGCTCGGCACCCGGGAGCCCGGCGTGTACGGCGCGACCACGCTGGCGGACATCAATGCCCGCCTGGCGCAACTGTGCGCGGCGGCGGGTCACGACTTCGCGCACCTGCAAAGTAACTCCGAAGCCGAGCTGATCGACCGGGTACAGGCCGCGGGCCGCGAGGGCGTCGACCGCATCCTGATCAATCCGGCGGCCTTCACCCACACCAGCGTGGCGCTGAGAGATGCCCTGCTCGCCGTAGCCATACCCTTTATCGAAGTCCATCTGTCCAATGTGTACCGGCGCGAGGCCTTCCGCCACCACTCCTATTTCTCGGACATTGCCAGCGGCGTCGTCTGTGGGTTCGGCGCGCTGGGCTACGAACTGGCGCTGCAAGCCGCGCTGGCCAGCCTCAGCGCCCCGGCCTGAAAGTCACGGTCAATGCCCGATAAACCGCCATCACCTGTAAACGGAGGGTTCATGGATATACGCAAGGTCAAGAAGCTCATCGAATTGCTCGAAGAATCCAATATCGACGAACTGGAGATCCGCGAGGGCGAGGAGTCGGTCCGCATCTGCCGCCATCGCCCGCCGACCTATGCCGCACCCCAGATGGCCTTTGCCCCGTCACCCGCGGCGGCCACACCCGCAGCGCCGGCCGTTGCCGCACCGGCAGCGCCGGCGCTGGCGGGCCATGTGGTGGCCTCACCCATGGTCGGCACTTTCTACCGGTCGCCCGCGCCCGGCACCAAGGCCTTCGTGGAAGTGGGCCAGAGCGTCAAGGTCGGCGATGTGCTCTGCATCGTCGAGGCGATGAAAATGATGAACCAGATCGAAGCCGACAAAGCCGGCATCATCGGCGCCATCCTCGCCGAGGACGGCGCGCCGGTGGAATACGACCAGCCCCTGATCACCATTCTCTAGCCCGCGGAACCTACTCTTCATGCTGAGCAAAGTCCTGATCGCCAACCGGGGCGAGATTGCGCTGCGCATTCTGCGCGCCTGCAAGGAACTCGACATCAAGACCGTCGCGGTGCATTCCAAGGTGGACGCCGACCTGAAGCATGTCCGCCTCGCCGACGAATCCGTCTGTATCGGCCCGAATCCGTCGGCCGACAGCTACCTCAACATCCCCTCCATCATCAGCGCCATGGAAGTGACCGGCGCGGTCGCGGTCCATCCCGGCTACGGTTTCCTGGCGGAGAACGCCAACTTCGCCGAGCAGGTGGAGCGCAGCGGGTTCACCTTCATCGGACCCTCGCCCGCCGTGATCCGGTTGATGGGCGACAAGGTATCCGCCATCGCCGCCATGAAGGCCGCTGGCGTACCCACGGTGCCGGGTTCGGACGGCACCCTCAGCGAAGACCCCGCCGAGATCATCGCGGTGGCACGCGACGTGGGCTATCCGGTCATCATCAAGGCCGCTGCCGGCGGGGGTGGTCGCGGCATGCGCGTGGTCCACGCCGAGCCCCATCTGCTGAACGCGGTGACGCTGACGCGCAGCGAAGCCCAGTCCGCGTTCGGCGACAGCCGTGTCTACATCGAGAAATTCCTCGAAAAACCGCGCCATGTGGAAGTCCAGGTGCTCGCCGATGGCCAGGGCCACGCGGTGCATCTGGGCGACCGCGACTGCTCGCTGCAGCGCCGCCACCAGAAAGTTCTCGAGGAAGCACCGGCGCCGGACATCCCCGAGGCCGCCCGCCAGCGCGTCCTAGATGCCTGCGTCAAGGCCTGTATCGATATCGGCTACCGGGGCGCCGGCACCTTCGAATTTCTGTACGAAAACGGCAACTTTTATTTCATCGAAATGAACACCCGGGTCCAGGTCGAGCATCCCGTCACCGAGATGATCACCGGCATCGACATCGTCCGCGAACAACTGCTGATTGCGGGGGGTGAGCCCCTGAGCTTCGCCCAGGAAGACGTGGTATTTCGCGGTCACGCGTTCGAGTGCCGCATCAATGCCGAAGACGCGACCACGTTTCTGCCCAGCCCCGGCACCGTGACGGCCTATCACCCGCCGGGCGGCAACGGCGTGCGGGTGGACTCGCATCTCTACAATGGGTACCGGGTGCCGCCGTTCTACGACTCCCTGATCGCCAAGATCATCACCCATGGCCGCGACCGCACCAGCGCGCTGGCGCGCATGCGCACCGCGCTCGACGAGCTGGTGATTGAAGGCATCAAAACCAACACCGACCTGCACCGCACCCTGGTGCGGGATGGCGATTTCCGGCGCGGCGGCGTGAACATTCACTACCTGGAGAAGAAGCTGGGCCTGTGAGCGACTCCCGACAAGGCTGGCAACAACTGAGCCTGCTGGTACCCGGCGCGATCGCCGAGCGCCACAGTGACGCCCTGCTCGCGGCCGGCGCCCTGGCCGTCACACTCAGCGATGCCGGCGACAACCCGGTGCTCGAGCCGCCGCCGGGGGAAACCCCGCTGTGGGAGCAGGTCTGCCTGACCGGGTTGTTTGCCGGCGATTGCGACCGCGCCCAAGCCTGGCTGCACCTCGCGGCTGCGCTGCTCCCGGAACCGGTGCCCGCGGCGCGCTGGAGTGAGCTGGGGGAGCGCCCCTGGAACGATCTCTGGCGCGAGCACTTCCGGCCCCGCCACTGCGGCGGACGCCTGTGGATCTGCCCGAGCTGGTGCGCCCCGCCGGAGCCCGCCGCCGTCAACCTGCTGCTCGACCCGGGTCTGGCGTTCGGCAGCGGCGATCACCCCACCACAGCCCTCTGCCTGGAGTGGCTGGCCGCCGAACCGCCGGCCGGCGCGCGCGTACTCGATTTCGGCTGCGGCTCGGGGATTCTGGCCATCGCCGCCTGCCTGCTGGGCGCCGCCCAGGCCATGGCGGTGGATATCGATCCCCAGGCGCTCACCGCCACCCGCGCCAACGCGCAGCGCAACGGCATCGCGCCGGAACAACTGATGGCCGCCGAACCCGAGGCACTGGACGCCGGCAACTACGCGGTCGTCCTGGCCAACATCCTCGCCAATCCGCTCATCGAGCTCGCACCCCGGATCGCCGCGCTCACTGCGCCAGGAGGCCGTTTATGCTTGTCGGGCATTCTGGAATCCCAGTGCGCGGCCGTTCGCGACGCCTACGCGCCCTGGTTCGATTTTGCGCCCCCCGCCATCCGCGAATCCTGGGCGCGACTGACGGGCAGCAAAACCCGCTGAGCGGACGGATCGAACCCGCCACGACCTGCGGGCGCGGAACGCCACGCTCTGGAGCCCTGCCGTGACCGAATACGGCGCGCGCTGTCCCGGTTGCAACATCAGCTTTCGCATCACCGGCGCCCAACGGCGCGCGGCCGGCGGACTGGTGCGCTGCGGCTTCTGCCTGCTGCCCTTTGACGCCAATGCCCACGGCGTGGCGCTGACACCCGAGCCGGTGCCGGTTGCGCCGCCCTGGCTCCGCCCAGACCCGGACGGGCAACGCGAACACCGGATTGATTCCGACCCCCAGGCGCGCTCGACCGTGGCTGCGGAATCCCCGTATGGCGCCGTCGCGTCGATTGATGCGCCGCCAGCGCAGTCCGTCGCGCCCGGCGCGCCTGAGTGGGAGATCGAAGCCAGCGAAATCGCCCCACCAAGCGATGATGCCTCCTGTTCACCAGCACTCCCGCCCGACGCGGCTGTGCCTGAACACCGGACCGACCTCCTGCCCGATACCGGAACGGATGCCGCGCCGGCATCGGTGGTTGTCGTGCCATCCCCCGCGGCTCCCCCTTGGCTGGAACCCAGAGCCGCGCCCGCCCGCACAGGCGCCGCGGCGGCCATTGTGATCGGCGCGCTCGTCACCCTGCTGTTACAGGGGTTGTATTTTCACGCCGACCGGCTCGATCAGCGCCCCGAACTGCGCGGTTTCTATGGAATCCTTTGCCGGGTCGTGCCGTGCCGGCGACCCGCCTATCGGGATCTCGCCGCCATTGCGGTCGACCAGCTCATGGTCCGCAACCAGGCGCCTGGCGCCTTGCGTCTCGACGCCATGCTCACCAATCGCGGCCGCGCAGCCCAGCCCCTGCCGAGGGTGCGGCTATGGTTCGAAAATCTTCAGGGCAGGGTGGTCGCGGAACGGCGCTTTGCGCCCGCCGAGTATCTGGATCAGCCCACGGTGGGCGTGCTTGCGGTCGGCCAATCCCTGCATCTGGTGTTGGAACTCGTCGATCCCGGTCCAGAGGCCGTTTCCTACGCGCTCGCGCCGGTTGATTGATCCGCCGTCAAAGCAGTCGCACGAAACCGGCATACCCGTCTTCCGGAGTGGCAAGCGGCCAGCTATCATGCTTCGCCTTGCGCCACAGTCGCCCAGCCCCGAGGCACTACCTTGGCCGACGACCGCCATTCCGATAACGAGTTGGTCTTAGCGACACGAGCCCTGCTGGACATCGAATCCGGCGGCGCCTCGCTCGCCGAGTGCGTGAGCGGTGCCCTGGCGCGTTACTTTGCCCTGCTCGACGGCCAGCACACCACCGACCTCTACGCGCTGGTGTTGCGGGAGGTGGAAGCGCCGCTGTTCCGCGCCGTACTGACGCACACCGGCGGCAATCAGTGCCGGGCCGCCGAAATGCTTGGCCTCAATCGCGGCACCCTGCGCAAGAAAATGAAGCAATACGACCTGCTGTAGCCGGCCGCCCCCATTACGGAGTACCCATGACTGATCGGCCTGTCACCATCGCGCGCGCGCTGCTGAGTGTCTCCGACAAGACCGGCATCCTCGATTTCGCCCGCGCCCTCGCCCAGGCCGGCGTGGAGTTGCTGTCCACCGGCGGCACCTGGCGCCTGCTGGCCGACCACGGCGTACCGGTGCGGGAAGTCGCGGATTACACCGGATTTCCCGAAATGATGGACGGCCGGGTCAAGACCCTGCACCCGAAGATTCACGGCGGCATCCTCGCGCGCCGCGGTACCGATGACGCGGTGATGGCCGCGCACGGCATTCCGCCCATCGACCTGGTGGTGGTGAATCTGTATCCGTTCGAGGCCAGGGTGGCGGCGCCGGACTGCGATCTGGCCACCGCGATGGAGAACATCGATATCGGCGGCCCCACCCTGTTGCGCGCCGCGGCCAAGAATCATCGCGATGTCGCGGTGGTGGTGAACAGCGCCGACTACCCGGGATTGCTGGCGGAATTGCAAGCCAGCGGCGGCGCACTCAGCCAGGCCACGCGCTTCGACCTCGCCGTCAAGGCGTTTGAACATACCGCCGCCTACGACGGCGCCATCGCCAACTATCTGGGTGCGCGTCTGGGTACGCCGATCGCGGTTTTCCCGCGCACCTGGAATCGACAGTTCCACAAGGCCCAGGAACTGCGCTACGGCGAGAACCCGCACCAGCAGGCAGCGTTCTATCGCGAATCGACGCCGGCGCCCGGCAGTATCGCCGGCGCCCGGCAGTTGCAGGGCCGGGAGCTGTCCTACAACAACATCGCCGACGGCGATGCCGCGCTCGAATGCGTGCGCCAGTTCGACCGACCGGCCTGCGTCATCGTCAAGCACGCCAATCCCTGCGGCGTGGCCCTGGCCGACACCTTGGCGACGGCCTACGATATCGCCTTCGCCACGGATTCCGAATCGGCCTTTGGCGGCATCATCGCGTTTAACGGCTGTGTGGATGCCGCAACGCTCCAAGCCATTCTGGACCGTCAGTTTGTCGAGGTGGTCATCGCACCCGAGTTCACGCCCGATGCGGTCGCGGCGGCGGCCGCAAAACAGAATGTCCGCCTGCTTGCGTGCGGGGCCTGGCAGGGCCGACAGGCGGGCGGCTGGGATTGCAAACGGGTCACCGGCGGGCTGCTGATTCAGGACCGCGACACGGGTTGGGTCGAGGCGGCGGATCTGCAGGTAGTCTCGCGGCGGCAGCCCACGCCGGCGGAGCTGGCGGATCTGCTGTTCGCCTGGCGGGTGGCGAAGTTCGTGAAGTCCAATGCCATCGTCTATGCCCGGGACGGCCGCACCATCGGCATCGGCGCGGGGCAGATGAGCCGGGTCAACTCCGCCCGCATCGCCATCATCAAGGCCGAGCAGGCGGGGCTCGCGGTAGCCGGATCGGTGATGGCCTCCGACGCCTTTTTCCCGTTTCGCGATGGCATCGACAATGCCGCCCAGGCGGGCGTTGCCGCCGTGATCCAGCCCGGCGGCTCGATCCGCGACGCCGAGGTGATCGCCGCCGCGGACGAGCACGGCCTGGCCATGGTGTTTACCGGCATCCGGCATTTTCGCCACTGAGTTCGCCGCTGAGTTCGCCATTGGGGCCCAGCCACCCCGATCACCACAGCGAGCTGCCCTGAACCGGCGCAGCTTCCTCACGCCAAAGCCGCGGAGCGATCATGAAAACTTTCACCATCCATCTGGACGCCGTCGTGGTCCTGGCGCTGCTCGCCTTCGGTCTGCTCGCCTTCGTGGTGTACCAGCATCGCGAGCAGGGCCAGCTGTTTCAGCAGTCCATGGATCTTTCCTGGAAACTCCAGGACGCCGAGACCCGGATCGCGCAACTGAAACAGAAGCTCACCAAGTGTACGGCAGCGCCAGCGGCCTCCGAGTAGCGCATCGGGCCTCCGGTGCTGCGCTGCGCCCGGATCCCCGCCGATCCATAGACCCGGATTTTTTGCCCGTTTTTTTGCCCGTTAAGGAGTGCCCATGCAAAGCAGTACCAGCAACGCATTGTTCGAACCCTTCCGCGTGAACGGCCTCGAACTGCCCAACCGGGTGGTGATGGCGCCCATGACACGCAATTTTTCCCCCGGCAACGTGCCCGGGGAGCAGGTCGCGGCCTATTACCGGCGCCGGGCCGAGGGCGGTACCGGGCTCATCATCACCGAGGGCACCTGCGTCAACCATCCGGCGGCGAGCGCCTATGAGAACGTCCCGTTCTTCTACGGCGACGCGGCGCTGGCCGGCTGGCGGCGCGTCGCGGAAGCCGTGCATGCGGCGGGCGGCAAGATCGCCCCGCAGCTCTGGCATGTGGGCGCGATGCGCGGCATCGGCGCGCCCGGCGTGGCGATCGATCCGTTCCCGGACGTGCCGGCGTTCACTCCGTCCGGACTGCTGATGCCGGGTCGCGAACACGGCCACGCGATGACCCAGGCGGATATCGATGCCGTGGTCGAGGCCTTTGCCCAGGGTGCCGCCGACGCCCAGCGGCTGGGCTTCGATGCGGTCGAGATCCACGGTGCCCATGGTTACCTGATCGACCAGTTTTTCTGGGACGGCACCAACCGCCGCAGCGACGGCTACGGCGGTTCCATCGCCAACCGCACCCGCTTTGCCGCCGAGATTGTCGCCGCCAGCCGCGCCCGCGTGGGCCCGGACTTTCCCATCATCCTGCGGTTTTCCCAGTGGAAGCTGCAAAATTATCAGGCCCGCCTGGTCACCTCGCCCGCGGAGCTGGAAACTTTCCTGACGCCCCTGGCAAAGGCCGGTGTCGATGTCTTCCATTGCAGCACGCGGCGCTTCTGGGAGCCGGAATTTCCGGGCTCGGACCTGAATCTCGCCGGCTGGACCAAAAAGATTACCGGCAAACCCTGCATTGCGGTCGGCAGCATCAGCCTGGATCAGGATTTCATCGACGAGGAGAAGCGCAACATCGGCACCCATGCCAAACCCGCCAGCCTGCGCAATCTCGAGGATCTGCTGGCGCGCGGCGACTTCGACTTGGTGGCGGTGGGCCGCTCCCTGATCCCGAACCCCGACTGGCCCAAGCTGATCGCCGCCGGCCGCGAGAGCGAACTGCGCGCCTACGACAAAAGCGACCTGGATACACTGGTATGAATCAGGGCAAGGGAACCCGGTAACCATGAATCTTCTGGTCATCGGCAGCGGCGGGCGCGAACACGCCCTCGCCTGGAAGCTGGCGCAAAGCCCGGCGGTGCAGACCGTCTATGTCGCGCCCGGCAACGCTGGCACCGCGCTGGAGCCCAAGGTGGAGAACGTCGCCATCGCGGCGGAGGATATCGAGGCGCTGGCACGCTTCGCGGCGGAGCGGACGGTGGCGTTCACCCTGGTCGGCCCGGAAGGCCCGCTGGTCGCCGGGCTGGTGGACCGCTTCGAAGCACTGGGCCTGCCCGTCTTCGGTCCGCGCCGGGGCGCGGCGCAACTGGAAGGCTCCAAGCACTTCGCCAAGGCGTTCATGGCGCGCCATGGCATTCCCACCGCCGCCTACGCGGCCTTCACCGAGCTGGAACCCGCGCTCGCCTACCTGCGCGAGCGGGGCGCGCCCATAGTGGTCAAGGCCGATGGCCTGGCCGCCGGTAAGGGCGTGATCGTCGCCACCACGCTCGCCGCAGCCGAATCCGCGGTGCGCGACATGCTCGCGGGCAATGCCTTCGGCAGCGCCGGCCACCGGGTGGTGATCGAGGAGTTTCTCGACGGCGAGGAAGCGAGCTTCATCGTCATGGTGGACGGCGAGCAGGTGCTGCCGATGGCCACCAGCCAGGACCACAAGCGGGTCGGGGACGGCGACATCGGCCCCAACACCGGCGGCATGGGCGCCTATTCGCCAGCCCCCGTGGTGACGGACGCTGTGCACCGCCGTGTCATGGCCGAGGTGATTCTGCCGACCGTGCGCGGCATGGCGGCCGAGGGTAACCGCTATCGCGGTTTCCTCTACGCCGGGCTGATGATCACGGCCGATGGCGCGCCCCGGGTGATCGAGTACAACTGCCGCTTCGGCGACCCGGAAACCCAGCCGATCATGCTGCGGCTGCGCTCCGATCTGGTGGGTCTGGTGCAAGCCGCGCTCAGCGGCGGGCTCGATGGTGTCGCGGCCGACTGGGATCCGCGCCCGGCGCTCGGCGTGGTGATGGCCGCGGGCGGCTATCCCGGGGATTACCGCACCGGCGACCCGATCCTGGGTCTGCCGGAAACCTCCGATCCGACCCTCAAGGTATTCCACGCCGGTACCCGACTGCAGGCCGGCGCGGTGGTCACCAGCGGCGGGCGGGTGCTGTGCGTCACTGCGCTCGGCGCCACTGTGCGCGCGGCCCAGACCCGCGCCTACGACTGTATTCGGGGGATCCATTGGGAAGGCGGTTTTTACCGCAGCGATATCGGCTACCGGGCCATCGCCCGCGAGGATTCGCCCGGTGGCTGACCGATCACCGCCACATTTTTCAACTCCGACAAGACGGCCACGAGCCGTCTAGAATCGGACTCCATCGGGTAGCACCGGAGTCGCTCATGTCAACCAGCAGGTCGTCAGCGCGCACACTCTCGACCATCGATCTCGTGCTGGCCGAAATCGACCACGCCCTGCGCACGGTCAGCGCCGGAAGCCCCGGCGGGAGCGCGCCATCGCCGGCCGATGCCGTCCCGGAAGCCGAGCTGAACGCAGCCGAACAACGCCACGCCGCAGGGCTGATGCGGATCAATCACAGTGGTGAGGTCTGCGCACAGGCGCTCTATCGTGGCCAGGCGTTGACCGCCAAAAGTGCCGCGACACGCGCCGACATGAAGGCCGCGGCACGCGAAGAGGAAGATCATCTGGACTGGTGCCAGCAGCGGCTCGACGAACTGGACGCTCATCCCAGCCGGCTCAATCCGGTCTGGTACGCCGCCTCTTTTGCACTGGGGGCGGGCGCTGGGCTGGTCGGCGACCGCCTTGGCCTCGGCTTCGTCGCCGCCACCGAGGATCAGGTGTGCGAGCACCTGCGCGACCATCTCGATCGGCTGCCGGACCAGGATGGCCGCAGCCGCGCGCTGGTGAGCCGGATGCTGGCCGACGAGGCAGCGCACGCCCATCGTGCCAGGCGCGCCGGCGCCCTGATTTTTCCGGGACCGGTGAAGGCTGCGATGACGCTCGCCTCCCGTCTGATGACCGTCCTCAGCTATCGCGGCTGAGCGCGCAGACTCACGGGCGCCAAGCCTCGCTCGAGGTCGCGTTCCACTCGAATTCCCTGCACGATCGTCAGGATCTTTTCCTTAACCCAGTTGTGCATCGGTGAATTGGCAGTGCGTTCGTGCTGCAACAGCGCCGCGGGGATAAAGGGTTCGTGCTCCAGGGATCTGGGATAGGGTTTGCGCACGATGTGGTAAAACTCGCTCTCCTGCTTGAGGTCGTCCATGGTGGCGAGCAGAAGACAGTTGCTGGATTGCAGGGCGTCCAGGGCCGTCATCAATTGGTTGGTCACTATCGCCTTGCGGCGCCGATAGCCCATGCGTCCAACCAGTTTGTCGAAGCGACTTTCGGTCGAGGCATCCACGCGACCCGCGATCAGCAGGTAATACTGGACAAACGGGTATTCGAGCATTTCTTCCAGATCGAAATCCCGCTCCGCCAACGGGTGGCCGCTTCGCATCCACACCGCCGGCGTGAAATTTCCCAGCGAGGTCACCAGACACCCGCGCGGGACCGGCTTCTCCACCTCCAGCACAAAATCGGTGGCGCCGGATTCAAGTTCGCTGATATAGGACTCCTCGGCGTTGGCTACCGCCAGACACAGACCCGGCGCCTCTTCTTCCAGGATGCCGACCAACCGCGGGATTACCTGCACTGCCATGAATTCGGGCGCCGCAATGCGCACATGCCCCGCGAAGGTGGCGGGATCGAATTCCGTACGCACCAGCAGACCACCGATGCCTTCCAGCAATTGCGGCAACGCCCGCTTGAGTTCCAGCGCCCGCGGCGTGGGCACCAGGCCGCGGCCACTACGGGTAAAAAGGGCGTCCTCGAAGACGGTGCGCAGGCGCAGGAGAGTTTTACTCATCGCCGGCTGGGAGACGTGCAGACGCTCCGCCGATCGCGTTACGTTGAGTTCTTCCAGCAGCACCTGCAATGCCACCAGGAGATTGAGGTCCACCCGGGCAAGCGTGTTGATGGTCATATCAGATAAGCACCGCGCATGGTTGTGAGCATTATGCCCTTGATTGATTATACAAGCTGACTTCCCGTGTGACTTGCCTTTAATAATTCCCATTGATTATGGTTTAAATAAAAACAAACGATTTGAATCATGCCGCGGTTTCTTTAACATTGCCACTGTGATCGGCCTCGATGGGCCCTAGGAGCCCGCTGATCACTCTCCTTCCTAACCCCCCTGTAAGTTATTTGCCGGGGAGCCTCGCGCTCCCCGGCTTTTTTTTGCTGCGGTGGCTGTTTCGCTGGCACGCCGGAATCAGCCAGCCATCGGCTTCAGACCTGCTCTACGGCATAACTGTGGGTGACCACGACTCCGGCCTGCGCGAACATGATGGAGGCAGAGCAATACTTCTGGGCCGACAACTCGACGGCGCGCTTGACCTGAGCCTCCTTGAGGTCCACCCCTTCCACCACGAAATGGATATTGATCCGGGTGAATACCGCCGGCACAGCGTCGGCGCGTTCGGCCTCCAGCTCGGCGCGGCAATGATGCACCTGCTGGCGGGCCTTCTGCAGGATGCTCATGACATCAAAACTGGCACAACCGCCCATGCCGATCAGGAGCATCTCCATGGGCCGGATGCCCAGATTGCGACCGCCATGATCCTCCGGCCCATCCATAACCACCGCATGGCCGCTGCCCGACTCGCCCAGGAACATGGCATGGTCCACCCACTTCACTACTGCCTTCATGGTTTCCTCCTCCGCGCGCAATGGGCCAGACTAGCACAGCCCTAAGGGCCGTTTCCGGCTGGGCCCCAGTTGCAATTTCCCGCCCAAAGTGCGACTTTCCGCACGCCCGTCGCGCGAACCCTTGACACTCGCATATGCGTCGCGCGACCGGTCCCTCTAAATAACCCCCAGGGAGGAACCCTTGGCACTCCAACCCATCACCCCCCATATCCCGAAGTTCGAGGAATTTCTCAACCACTGCAACCGCCGCCGCTACCCCGCCAAAAGCACGCTGATTCACGCGGGCGACGCCTGCGACACGCTTTACTACATCATCAAGGGTTCGGTGAGTGTACTGATCGAGGACGACGATGGCCGCGAAATCATCGTTGCGTACCTCAACACGGGCGATTTCTTCGGCGAGTTGGGGCTGTTCGACCAGCAGGATCGCAGCGCCGCGATCCGTGCCCGCACCGAATGCGAAGTAGCCGAAATCAGCTATGCGGCGTTTCGTCAGCTCGTGCAACGTCAACCGGACTTTCTGTTCTCCCTCAGCAAGCAACTGGCCAAGCGCTTGCGCGACACCACCCGCAAGGTGGGCGACCTGGCGTTTCTCGATGTCACCGGCCGCGTCGCCCGCACCCTGCTCGACCTGTGCAAGGAACCGGACGCCATGACCCACCCGGACGGCATGCAGATCAAGATCACCCGGCAGGAAATCGGCCGTATTGTCGGCTGCTCGCGGGAAATGGTCGGACGGGTGCTGAAAATCCTGGAAGACCAGGAGCTGATTTCCGCGCACGGCAAAACCATGGTGGTGTTCGGCGCGCGTTAGTCAAAGAGTTCGCGCAGCCGGCGGCCCGGATCCGGCGCCCGCATAAAGGCTTCGCCGACCAGAAAGGCGTGCACGCCGTGACCGCGCATGGCGAGCACATCATCGACCCGGTTGATGCCGCTCTCGGTCACCACCAGGCGATCAGTGCCTACGCGCGGCAGCAGACTGAAGGTAGTCTCCAGGCTGGTATGAAAACTGTGGAGATCCCGGTTGTTGATCCCCACCATGGGATTATCAAGGGTTAGCGCGACCTCAAGTTCGCGGGCGTTGTGCACTTCCACCAGCACATCCAGGCCGATTTCGCGCGCGGTGCCGTGAAGCTCTGCGAGCTGCGCCCGTGCCAGCGCCGCCACGATCAGCAGCACGCAGTCCGCGCCCAGCGCCCGCGCCTCATGGATCTGGTAAGGATCGATGGTGAAATCCTTGCGCAACACCGGCAACACGGTCGCCGCCCGCGCATCGACCAAATAAGCATCCGCGCCCTGGAAAAAATCCACATCGGTCAGCACCGAAAGACAGGCCGCGCCGCCGCGCTCGTAACTCCGCGCAATGGCGACCGGGTCGAAATCCGGCCGGATCACACCCTTGCTGGGCGAGGCTTTCTTGATCTCGGCGATCACGGCGGATTCGCCGCGCGCGACCCGCGTCTGGAGCGCCCGATAAAACCCCCGCGCCGGTGCGGCATCCGCCGCGCGGCGTCGGAGTTCATCCAGATCACAACGCAGCCGCCGTTCGGCGATCTCCTCGACCTTGCGGGCCAGAATTTTTTTCAGGATGGTCGGCGTGTCCGCTGCCAAATGTGCCATCAGCTATCTCCGAGACAATCGGTAAAGGCGGCAAGCTCCTCCAGGCGCACGCCGGCCAGCTCGCTGGCGATGGCATCCGCGGCCAGCGCCACGCCCTCGGCAATGTCGGTGGCGAGACCCGCTGCATAAACCGCCGCCCCCGCATTCAGCGCAATCAGGTCCGCCGCCTTGACGCCGGCAACTGTGCGACGCTTGCCGAGGGCATCGCGAATCAACGCCAGCGACGCCGCGACATCCGCCACGCGCAGATCGTCGAGGGCTTGCCGCGCGAGGCCAAAATCTTCCGGCGCGATGCGGTACTCACGCACTCTTCCCTCATTCAGTTCGGCCACCACGGTCGGTGCCGCGAGACTTATTTCATCGAGACCATCTTCACTGTGGACCACCAGCACCCGTTCGCTGCCCAGCCGCCCCAACACCTCGGCGACGGGCAGGCACAGCGCCGGGTCGTAGACGCCGATCA